>DASUWU010000073.1:0-5453 GCA_036378315.1 Streptosporangiaceae bacterium
TGCGATCGCCGGACGTTTCGACCCCCTTCATCGAACGCCACCCTACCCGCGCGGCTGAAACCTGGCGGATATCAGAACATATGGACCTCACGTGGCGGGCCCGCCCCCCGCGGAACCGCCGACCTCTTCGACGGCGCGACCGCTCCGCCCGTTCCCGGATTTCTTCCCGGAACCGCGGCCCTTCATGGCGGTCCCGGCATTTCGGACTTTCCCCAGCGTACCGGCGGGGTCAGCCGCCCGCGGCGCGCGCCAGCCCAGGAATGACGACGGCCGCGGGCAACTGGGCGAGCGCCGGACCAGGCACCACCAGTTTTGACCGGCGCAGCCCGCTGCCCACCACGACGTACGGTTCGGCGACAACGGCCTCGTCCACCAGGACCGGCCAGTCGGCCGGCAGCCCGAACGGCGTGATGCCGCCGTACTCCATTCCCGTCCCGGCGACCGCGTCGTCCTGGGCCGCGAACGACGCCTTGCGGGCGTCGAGATGCCGGCGGACCACGCCGTTGATGTCCGCCCTCGTGGTCGCCAGCACGACGCAGGCCGCCATGCGGACGGCGCCGCCGCGCCTGGCCACGACGATCACGCAGTTGGCCGACACCTCGAGCGGCACGCCGTACCGCGCGCAGAAGGCCGCGGTGTCGGCCAGCGCGGGATCGATCGGCGCCACCTCCAGCGGACCGTCCCCTTTCCATGCCCGCACCGCGGGCGCGACGGGCGCGGCGAGCAGGTCGGCACGGCGCTCCGCCGGCTCGACCGACAGACCCCACAGCTCACCCATACTGCGCCCCCGTGCACCCGACCTCGCCGGCGATCGTGGAACACACGCCGAGCAGCCCCATGATCTCGGCGTAGTCGTCGGTCGTGAACTCCGTGGTGCGCGGCCCGGTCAGCCGTACCCGCGGGATCACCGCGCACGACTGCGCGATCGCGGTCGATGCCCACTCGATGGCCAGCGTGAAGGGGGCAGGGACGGCGTACGGCCGGAACCGCTCGACACCCTTCAAGGCCCGGCAGGCGGCCTCCTCGATCGAGGCCCGGGCGCGGGCGGGAGGCACCAGGCGCGCCGCGTACCGGCCGGCGCCGGTCTTGACCGCGACCGTCTCGACGTCGCCGAGCACCTCGCGCGCCTCGGCGCAGGCGGCGGCGTCGCCGGTGACGAGAGCGACCGGCACGCCGCACGAGCCGGCGAACGCGGCCATCAGCCGGATCTCGCCGGCGACCTCGCCGTTGAGGCGGACGTCGAGGATCTCCCTGCCCATCCACGTGTGGTTGAGCACCCCGTCCTGCGTGCCGGCGCGCGCGTGGTAGCCGACGAACAACGCCGCGTCGAACGAGGCGTCGAGCCCCTCCCCCATGCGCATCGGCTTGTACGGGCCGCGGGCGAGGGTGCAGCGCTCGTCGATCAGGTCGACCCTGAGGTTCCGCCCTCCGCTGTGGCTGTCGGTGACCGCCACCTCCCCGGCCCCCGCGGCGTAGGCGCCGGCGATCGCCGCGTTCGCGTCGCCGGTCATCAGCTCGCAGCCCCGCTCGTAACCGCGCCCGCCCGCGCGCATCTCGTCGGGATCGGTGAGCCCAGAGACGCCTTCCATGTCCACCGATACGAAGACCTTGCTCATCGGCCGCTCACCGCCCGGCGAACGAGGCCTTGCCCGGCCCCTTCTCGACGAAGCTGCGCATGCCGATCTTCTGGTCCTCGGTGGCGAACAGCGCGGCGAACTGCAGCCGTTCGATCTCCAGACCGGTGGCGAGGTCGGTCTCGAGGCCCGCGTCGACGGCCTGCTTGGCCGCGCGCAGCGCCATCGCCGGCCCCTGCCGGTAGCGCCCGGCCCACTCGCGCGCGGCGGCGTACACCTCGGCGTCGGGGACGACCTGGTCGACCAAGCCGATGCGCAGCGCCTCGTCGGCCGGCACGTGCCGCCCCGAGAAGATCAGGTCTTTGGCCCTGGCCGGGCCGATCAACCTGGCCAGCCGCTGGGTGCCGCCGGCACCGGGAATGATGCCCAGCTGGATCTCCGGCTGCCCCACCTTGGCGCTCTCCCCCGCCACCCGGAAGTCCGCGCACAGCGCGATCTCGAGCCCGCCGCCCAGCGCGTACCCGGTGATCGCCGCGATGACCGGCTTCGGGATGCGCGCGAGCGCATTGGTGAACTCCTGCAGCAGCACCGAGTGCGCGGACATCTCGGCGTACGACAGGTCGGCCATCTCCTTGATGTCAGCGCCGGCCGCGAAGACGCGCTCGCCGCCGTAGATCACCGCCGCCCGCACGTCCCCGTCCGCGCCGACCTGACGGGCCGCGTCGGCCAGCTCGCGCTGCACCTGCACGTTGAGCGCGTTCATCTTGGGCCGGTCCAACCGGATCGTGCCGATACCGTCCTCGACCTCGACGCGTACGAACTCGCCCACGACGCCTCCTTGATCGTCACTGCCTGCCAGCAGCGAGCCTAACCGTCCCGGACGTCCGGAAAACCGATCACAAGGCGCGCCACGACGCCATACACTCTGTAGTCGTACGGGTACAATTCGCTCATAAGAAGGAAGAGGCGGGAAGGATGGTGGCGCGGTGGCGTTGCTCCATGTGCCGATATCGGCGGACATCGCGGAGGCCAGAGTCCGGGAGGTCGAGGCTCTCTGGGCCGACCTTGATGCCAGGAACCTTCGCCCCGAGATCGTCCACGGCCACTTGGTTCTGAAGCCAATGCCCGGACACCGTCATAGCAGCGCGTTGAGCAGGCTCATCAAGCAGCTGGCCGCGATTTCTCTCGAGCGGGACTGGGAGCTTTACACGGGATGGCATATACACATACCGCCCATCCGGGGAGATAAGCGCGTTCCCGACCTGATCGTGGGTCCGCCTGCTCCGCCGAAATACAGCGAGAACGAGGTGTACGGATACGGCATCATCATGGCGGTCGAGGTTGTCTCACCCAGCAGCGTCGAAGACGACTACGGGCACAAGCCGGGCGAGTACGCCAGAGCCGGGGTGCCCCTCTACCTCATCCTGGACCCGCTGCAGACACCGAGCCGAGTAGTCCTGCTGAAGACCCCCAAACTCGTGGATCCGATAGGGGATGCCTACGACTACCAGGAAGACCTCCAGGTCAAGGCCGGCGAACCGCTGGAGCTGCCGGAGCCGTTCGGGATCACGCTGGACACGGCGGCCCTGTTCCGCTGACCCCGCTCGGTTCCTTGCGCCGGGGTGCTGGGGCATTGCACATTCGAGAGCATCGCGTTCCGCCGGTGGTGGGAGAACCTCGATGGGCGATGTCTCAGGCGGCCTCCGACCGCTCGGCCAAGAGCGAGGTGATCACGACAGACCCGGTACGGCTTTTCTCGGAGAGGCCAACATCCAGGGCGATGTCGTCGCCGGCAACAAAATCATCCAGCTGCCGCCTGAGCAGCGCATGCTCCCTGCCCAGTTGCCCACCGACATCTCCGGCTTCACCGGACGCAAGGGCGTCCTCGGGCGGCTCGACGCCCTCGTCGCGCAGCGCGGCCCGCGTACCGCCGTCATCACCGCCATCCACGGTATGGCGGGCATCGGAAAGACCGCTCTGGCCATCCATTGGGCACACCAGCGGGCGGGTCTGTTTCCTGACGGGCAGCTGTACGCGGACATGTGCGGCCACTCGCCCACCGCGGCGCTGAAACCGGCCGCGGTCCTCGGGCGCTTTCTCCGCGCCATGGGCGTGCCCGACGAACGGGTCCCGGAGGGTGAGGCCGAACGGGCCGCCCTCTACAGATCGGTGCTGGCCGACCGACGCGTTCTGGTCATTCTGGACAACGTGGCGAGCCCGCAGCAGGTCCGCCCGCTGCTGCCGGGCAGCCGCACGTGCCTGACGCTGATCACGAGCCGCCGCCAGCTGTCATCGCTTGTCGCGCAGAGCGGGGCGCACGCCCTCGCCATCGACGTGCTCTCTTCTGACGAGGCCAAGGCCCTGATCACTACCATGCTGGGCACGGGCCGCGTCACCGCCGAGCCGAAAGCCGTCGACCTGCTCGCGGAGCAGTGCGCCTACCTGCCGCTCGCGCTGCGGATCGCGGCCGCGCACGTCGCCATGGGGACGTACGAATCGATTTCCGAGCTCGCCACTGAGTTGGCGGCCGGCGACCGCCTCGCGACGCTGGAATGCGATGACGACCCGCATCTCGCGGTCCGGGCCGCCTTCGATCTGTCGTACTGCCACCTCGTTGAGGCCGAACGCCGGGCGTTCCGCCACGCCGGCCTGATCGAGGGGGCCGACTTCACCCCACAGATCGTGTCGGCCCTCCTCGATGCCCCGGTCGAGGGCGTCCGGCGCTCCTTGCGCATCCTGGCCAATGCCCACCTCATCGAGCCGCGGACATCGGGCCGGTTCCGCCTGCACGACCTGCTACGTGAGTACGCCAGAGAACGTGCGCAAGCCGAGGAGCCCCCAGGGTCCCTGGAGTCGGCCCTGCGCCGTCTCGCGTTGTGGTACGCCGACGTCGCGGCGGACCATGGACACTGCCTCGATCCCCGCCGGCCGAGGATCACCCCGGCACCGAAGGCGCCGTCCCGTGATCTGACCGCCAGCCTCACCTGGTTCGAAGCGGAGCGCGCCGGGCTGCTCAGCGTCATCCGCCAAGGCGGGCTCATGCGAATGGGCCGGGTGGTCTGGGAACTGGCCGACGCGGCCTACGATTTCATGCGCCTTCGCAGGTACGACGTGGACAACATCGACGCGCATCGACTCGGCCTCGCCGCCGCCAGGGCAGAAAAGGACGTCGCCGCCCAGGCGCATATGCTGCAGCATCTCGCTGAACTGCATCTAAGTATGGGGCGGTACGAGGAAGCACGGCGAGTTGGCGAGCAGGCACTCCGGCTCAACGTGCACACCGCAGACATCTTGCACACCCGCCGCCTCGTCGGGTCGGCACACTTCCGCACCGGCCAATACGCCAAAGCTCTTGGTGTCCTCGAAATGGATTTGACGCGCAGCAGGCAGCTCGCCGACCACCGCGGCGAGGCTGAGACGCTCACCGTGATGAGCATGGTCTACCGCGATCTTGGCCGCCCTGCCGACGCAATCGACTGCCTGCAACGCGCGCTCGACATCCACCGCGAGATCGCCGACAGCCGCGGCCAGGCCATCACGCTCAACCGCCTGGCGGCGATGCGCCATTGGTGGTTGGGGCAGTACCGGCAGGCCGCTGATGACGCGGGTCGCGGTCTGCGGGCCCTGCGTGCCTGCGCGGACCGCCCGGGCCAAGCCGAGGTTCTTTATACGCTCGCGTTTCTCAGCCATAAGCTGGGAAACTCCCACCGCGCGGTCCGCTACGCCCAGCGGTCCTTGGCGATCAGCCAGGCGATCGGCGACCGGCTGGGTGAAGGCAGAGCCATTTATGCCCTGTCCTGGCTGCTTCGCAAACTGGGACGGTATACGCGGGCAATCATCTTCGCCCGGCAGGCCATCGTCTTCTGCCGCGAAATCGGC
>DASUWU010000074.1:0-99908 GCA_036378315.1 Streptosporangiaceae bacterium
TCCCACGTGGTCATCCACGAGAACCTGGTGGACACTTCCTACCTGGAGGAACGCACCTCCGGCTACAGCGCCGTAGCCCGCAGCGTCAACTCCTTCTGGCCCGAACGCGTCCAGTCCCTCACCGGCGTCCCGGCCGAACTCATTCGGGAAACAGCCCGCCGGCTCGCCGCCGGGACCCGCCAGGGCGGCAGCTACATCCTCACCGGCCGCGGCGTGGAACAGCACGTCGACGGCACCGATACCGCAACGGCGGCCATCAACCTGAGCCTCCTGCTGGGCCTGCCCGGTTCCGCCCGCAGCGGCTACGGCACCCTCACCGGCCAGGGCAACGGCCAGGGCGGACGCGAGCACGGCCAGAAGGCCGACCAGCTCCCCGGCTACCGCAAGATCGACGACCCGGCGGCGCGGGCGCACGTCGCGGCGGTCTGGGGCATCGAGCCCGCCCGGATCCCCGGCCCCGGCCGCTCCGCGTACGAGCTGCTGGTCTCGCTCGGCACGGACGGCGGCCCCAAGGCGCTGCTGCTGTTCGGCTCCAACCCGGTCGTGTCCGCCCCGCACGCCACCGCGGTCGAGGAACGGTTGAACGCCTTGGAGCTCCTCGTCGTCGCCGACTTCGTCCCCTCGGAGACCGCCCGCCGCGCCGACGTGGTGCTGCCCACCACGCAATGGGCGGAGGAGTCGGGGACGATCACGAACCTGGAGGGCAGGGTGCTGCGCCGCCGGCAGGCGGTGGCGCCGCCGCCGGACGTGCGCAGCGACCTGGCGGTGCTGGCGGCGCTGGCCGACCGGCTGAACGCGCCCGGCAAGTGGAGCAGCGAGCCGGCCGAGGTCTTCGATGAGCTGCGGCGGGCCAGTGCGGGCGGCATCGCGGACTACTCCGGCATCACCTACGAGCGGATCAGCGCCGAGGGCGGCGTCTTTTGGCCCTGCCCGGACGAGGGGCACCCGGGCACGCCGCGCCCGTTCCTCGAGCGGTTCGCCACGCCGGACGGGCGGGCCAGGTTCACGCCGGTCGAGCATCGCGGCGCGGTCGAGGACGTGTGCACCGACTACCCGCTCTACCTGACGACGGGCCGGGTGCTCGCGCACTACCAGAGCGGCGCGCAGACCCGCCGGGTGGGCCGGCTCGTCCGGGCGGCGCCGGAGCCGTACGTCGAGATGCACCCCGACCTCGCGGAGCGGCTCGGCATCGAGCCCGGCGCGCTGGTCAGGGTGATCAGCCGCCGCGGTGTCGCGATGGTGCGCGCACGGCCGACCGGGACGATCCGCCCGGACACCGTGTTCATGCCGTTCCACTGGCCGGGGACGGGCCGGGCCAACACCCTCACCAACCCGGCGCTCGATCCGGCGTCGCGGATGCCGGAGTTCAAAGTGTGCGCGGTACGGCTGGAAGCGGTCTGAGGGGGTCGGGCGGCCTCGGCCCGCCGGCCCGGAAAACATTCACTATCAAGGCCGGCAGGTCCGGCAGGTCCGACGGGAGGACACACGTGGTCGTGCGGCAGGCTCCTGCCCTCACCCCACCCCGGGGGGCGGAGCGGGCGACGCGGCGGATCGTCGTCGTGGGCAACGGCATGGCCGGTTCCCGGTTCGTCACCGAGATCCGGGCGCGGGACCCGCAGGTCCCGGTCACGGTGTTCGGCCGCGAGGCGCGCCAGCCGTACAACCGGGTGCTGCTGTCCAGCGTGCTGGCCGGCACCGCCGGGCCCGACCAGATCGGTCTGGTGGACCCGGCGTGGTACGGCGAGCACGCCATCGACGCCCGCCTCGGCGTCGACGTCGTCGGGATCGACCGCGACGCCAAGGTCGTCGTCGCGGCCGACGGCACGATCACGCCGTACGGCACGCTCGTGCTGGCCACCGGGAGCGCGCCGCTGGTGCCGCCCATCCCCGGGACCGAGGGCGGGTTGCCGCGCGGCGCGGTGGCGTTCCGCACGCTCGACGACTGCGCGGCCATCCTGGAGGCGGCGCGGGCCGCGCGGCACGCCGTGGTGATCGGCGGTGGCCTGCTCGGCATCGAGGCTGCGCGCGGTCTCGCCGGCCGCGGGCTGGCGGTGACGGTGCTCCACATGGCCGGGCATCTCATGGAACGGCAGCTCGACGCGGAGGCCGGACGGGTGCTGGCGCGTACCCTCGCCGCTCTCGGCATCCGGGTGCGGCTGGCGGCGCGGGTGGCCGCCCTGCGTACCGGGCGCGGGCCGGACGGCGAGCGCGTCACCGGGGTCGCGCTTGCCCCCGATGCGCCGGCCCCCGAGTTGGTGAACGCGGAGGTGGTGGACGCGGAGGTGGTGGACGCCGACCTGGTCGTGCTGGCCTGCGGGGTGCGGCCCGAGGTGGAGCTGGCCCGGGCCGCCGGTCTCGCCGTCGACCGGGGTGTCGTCGTGGACGAGGCGCTGCGCTCGGTGAGCGATCCGTCCGTCCGGGCGATCGGGGAGTGCGCGCAGTACGGAGACGTCGTCTATGGCCTGGTCGCCCCGGCGTGGGAACAGGCGAGCGTGCTGGCCGATCTGCTGAGCGGCACCCGCCCGGCCGCCCGGTACACCGGGTCACGGCAGATCACCCGGCTCAAGGCGGCCAGCGTCGAGCTCGCCACGATGGGGGAGACCCACCACGGTTCACATGACGAGGACGTCGAGGTCGTCCAGTTCGCCGACGCCGCCCGCGGCACTTACAAGAAGGTGGTCATCCGCGAGGACCGGCTCATCGGCGCGATCCTGCTCGGCGAGACGAGCACGGCCGGCACCCTCGTCCAGCTGTACGACCGGTCGGAGCCGCTGCCGTCCGACCGCCTCGCGCTGCTGTTCCAGGGGCTGTCGGGCGCGGTGGCCGCCGACTCGCCGGTGCGGATGCCGGACGCGGCCGAGGTGTGCAACTGCAACGGCGTCACGAAGGGCCAGATCAGGGCGTGCTGGGAGGGCGGCGCGCGCACCGTCGGGGAGGTGGTGGCCAGGACCCGGGCCACGACCGGCTGCGGCACCTGCAGGGACGCCGTCACCGGCATCGTCGGCTGGCTCGCCGACCAGGCTCCCGAGTGACGACCGGCCGGCTGCGTCTCGCCGGGACACCCTGGCACCACCCGCCGGCGGGGGACTGACCCGCCGGCGGGGCCGGCGCGTGGTCAGGCGGCCAGCCTGAGCGCGACGAGGATGCCCGTCGCGGCGAGCAGCCCGGCCACGACCCGGCGCAGCACCGTCTCCGGCGGCCGGAGCCGGCGCGTGCCGGCGATCCCGAGGACTGTGCCGGCCGCCGTGGCCGCGGCCAGGACGGCGGTGAGCCCGAGTTCGGGGCGTGCCCGCAGCACGGAGCCGAGCGCGCCCGCGGGCGTGACGATGACCTGGATGACCTGGCCGACGATGATCGCCTGCCCGATCGCCAGGCGGGCCATCATCAGGGCCGGGGTGAGCAGGACCGGGCCGCTGGTGCCGGTGAGCGCGGAGCCGAGGCCCACCACGACGCCGATCGGGGCCGCGACCGCGGCGCCGATGTCCTCGCGCCCTGGCCGGGCGGCCGCGGCGGCGCGGCCCCTGGCCACCGCCCACAGCGCCGAGCCGAGGCAGATCGCGGCCAGCCCCCCCAAGATGATGCCCTGCGGGATCCGGGCGCTGAGCCAGCCGCCGGCCAGCGCGCCGGGCAGCAGGCCGATGGCGAGGTTCCTGGTCAGCGACCGGGGGACCGCGCCGGCGCGCAGCTGCAGCGCCGCGCTCACCACGCCGGTCAGGGTGAAGCTGATCAGGCTGATCGCGGTGGCCCGGTGCGGTTCGACCCCGCCGATGAGGATCAGCGCCGGCGGGAGCACCACGCCGCCGATGCCGACCATGCCGATGAGGACGCCCACCAGCAGGGCGGCCACGGCGAGGGTGCTCAACGTCATCGCGGAGATCGGCGGACCTCGGTTCCTCGTGCGGGTGGGTTTTCTCGGGGGTCGCTTTCGTGGGGCTGCGGTCAGGCGTCGGGGGCGGCGTGGACGCGGGCGCCGCCGACGAAGGTCTGCAGCACCCTGATGGCGTGCAGCTCGCCGGCGGGCACCGCGTACGGGTCGCGGTCGACGACGACCAGGTCGGCCAGCCTGCCGGGTTCGATGGTGCCGGTCGCGTCGTCGAGGTGGTTCACGTACGCCGATCCGGCCGTGTAGGCGGTCAGCGCCGCGTCGAGGGTGAGCGCCTGCGCCGGCAGCAGCGGGCCGGCGCCCGGCGTGCCGCCGCGGCCCGGCGGGGCGGTCCTGGTGACCGCGACGTGGATGCCCCACCAGGGGTCGGCGCTGCTCACCGCCCAGTCGCTGCCGGCGGCGAGCACCGCGCCGCCGGCGCGCAACGCGGCGAACGGGTACTGCCAGGCGGCGCGTTCCCGGCCGAGGAACGGGATGGTCAGCTCGTCCATCTGCCGGCCGTGCGCCGCCCACAGCGCCTGCATGTTCGCGGCCACGCCGAGCGCGCCGAACCGCGGCACGTCATCGGGATGGACGACCTGCAGGTGGGCGATGTGGTGCCGGCAGTCGCCCGGCCGGTGGCCGCCCTGCGGCGCGGCCGCCGCGCCGTTGCTCGCGGCGGCCTTGGTCCCGGCGCCGGCACGGGCGTCGCCGCGGGCGGCGGCGAACGCGTCGAGCGCCTCCCGGACGGCGCGGTCGCCGATGGCGTGCACATGCACCTGGAAGCCCTGGGCGTCCAGGGCGGTGACGTAGCGGCGCAGCGCCTCCGGGTCGACATGGGACAGCCCGCGCCCGGTGGTGGGGTGGCCGCACCCGTCGAGGTAGGGCTCGGTGAGCGCGGCGGTGAAGTTCTCCGCCACCCCGTCCTGCATGATCTTGACGCTGGTGGCGGCGAACCGTCCCCCCGCGGCCAGGCTGCGTTCGCGGCGGGCGAGCAGGCCGGGGAGCTGGTCGAGGCCGCGGTCGCGGTCCCACCACAGCGCGCCGACCACCCGTGCGGTGAGCCGCCCGGACGCCGCCGCCGCGAGGTAGGTGTCGAACGGGTCGGGGTAGCCGAGGTACGGCCCGATGATCGCGTCCTGCCATGCGGTGACGCCGAGCGCGTGCAGGTGGTCTTGGGCGAGCAGCAGCCCGTCGAGCCGTTCGCGCGGTGTGGTCGGGGGCACGAGGCCGGCCACGAGCCGCGTGGCGCCCTCGTGCAGGGTGCCCTGCGGCGCGCCGTCCCGGTCGCGCTCGATCCGGCCGTCGGGCGGGTCGGGGGCGGCGGCGTCCACCCCGGCGAGCTCCAGCGCGCGGGTGTTCACCCACGCACCGTGCCCGTCCCTGTTCGCCAGGTACACCGGGCGGTCGGGCACCACGGCGTCCAGGGCGGCACGCCCGGGCGTGCCGCCGGGGAACCACTCCATCGACCAGCCGGTGCCGGTGATCCACTCGCGGTCCTGATGGGCGGCGGCGTACCCGGCCACTCTGGCCAGCGCGTCGGCGGCGCCGGCGGCGCCGGTCAGGTCGCAGGTCAGCATGGCGATGCCGGCGAAAACCGGGTGGACGTGCGCGTCCTGGAAGCCGGGCAGCAACGCGCCGCCGCGCAGGTCGACGACCTCGGTGCGCGGACCGATGAGGTCGCCGGCCGCGTCCGGCCCGACGGCGACGATCACCCCGTCCCTGACGGCGACCGGAGGCGCGACCCCTCCGCCGCCGGCACGCACGACCCCGCCGACGAACGCCAGATCAGCGTAAATAGCCGACATTCTTCACATTCCGCACATGACGTCGGGCGCCGCGCGCCGTGAGGTTCTTTTAACACGGGGGTGACAAAGGAGACCCAGTCGCGAAACGCCTCCTGCTGAATATCGGGCACATGGGAGTCGGATCCGCCAGTCAAAAAAGGCTCGTCGTCGTCGGTCACGGACCGGCCGGGCATCGGCTCGTCGAGGCGCTGCGGCAGCGAGACTCCGGCGGGTCATGGCAGGTGACGATACTCGGTGGCGAGCCGCGACCCGCCTACGACCGGGTCGCCCTCACGTCCTATCTCACCGAGGGCGCCGACCTCGGCTACCCGGCGCACGACCCCGGCGTGATCCAGCGTCACGGCGATCCGGTCGCCGCGATCGACCGCGCCCGCCGCACCGTGACCACGGAGTCGGGCCGGGTGGTCCCGTACGACTCGCTGGTGCTGGCGACCGGCTCGGTGCCGTTCGTGCCGCCCGTCCCCGGGCGGGATCTCGCCGGCGTGTTCGTCTACCGCACCATCGACGACCTCGACGCGCTGCGCGCGTGCTGCGCCGAGGCGAAGGGGCGGGCGCGGGCGGAGGGCAGGAGCCCGGCGGGCGCGGTGGTCGGTGGCGGGCTGCTCGGCCTCGAGGCGGCGCGCGCCCTGCAGGGTCTCGGCTTGGAGACCCACGTGGTCGAGGTGGCGCCGCGGCTGATGCCCCGCCAGCTCGACGAGGGCGGTGGCGCGATGCTCCGCCGGCACATCGAGGACCTCGGCCTGACGGTGCACGCGGGCACGCCGCTGGCCGCGCTGGTACCGCCCGCGCCGGGCGGCGACGGCGAGCGGGTGGGCGGGGTCCGGCTGGCCGACGGCACGGTCATCGACGTCGACGTGGTCGTCTTCTCCGCCGGCATCCGGCCGCACGACCGGCTGGCCAGGGGCTGCGGTCTGGCGGTGGGGGAGCGGGGCGGCATCGTCGTCGACGACGGCTGCCGCACCGAAGACCCGGCGATCTTCGCGATCGGCGAGTGCGCGCTCGTCGGCGGCCAGGTGTACGGCCTGGTCGGTCCGTGCTTTTCGATGGCCGAGGTGGTCGCCGACCGGCTGCTGGCGCAGGCGGCCGGCGCCGCGAGCTCCGCTGCGTTCACCGGCGCCGACGCCTCGACCAAGCTGAAGCTGATGGGGGTCGACGTCGCCAGCTTCGGCGACCCGTTCGCCGCCGGCGGCGCGGGGGCGCTCGACGTCACCTACACCGACCCGGTCGCCGGCATCTACAAGAAGCTCGTGGTCAGCGACGACGCCAGGACGCTGCTCGGGGGCGTCCTGGTCGGCGACGCGACGGCCTACCCGACGCTGCGCGCGTACGTGGGCGCCGAGCTGCCGGGCCCGCCCGACCAGTTGCTGTTCGGCGGAGCCGAGCCGGCGGCCGGCGAGCTGCCGGGGGCGACCACGATCTGCAGCTGCAACAACGTCTCCGCCGAGACGATCAGGTGCGCCATCCGCGGCGACCAGCTGACCGACGTGCCGTCCGTCAAAGGGTGCACCAACGCGGGCACCGGCTGCGGCAGCTGCGTCCCGCTGGTGAAAAAGCTCCTGGACGCCGAGCTGACCGCCGCCGGCATCGAGGTCAGCAGGGCACTGTGCGAGCACTTCGACTTCAGCCGCGCCGAGCTGTTCGACATCGCCGCGGTGTGCGGCATCACGACCTTCACCCAGCTGATCAGCGAGCACGGCCGGGGCCGGGGCTGCGACATCTGCCGGCCCGCGGTCGCCTCCATCCTGGCCAGCCTGGCCAGCATGGAGGGCCGCGGCGAGCACATCCTGGAGGGCGAGCAGGCGGCCCTGCAGGACACCAACGACCACTTCCTCGCCAACCTGCAGAAGAACGGCACGTACTCGGTGGTGCCGCGGGTGCCGGGCGGGGAGATCACACCCGACAAGCTGATCGTGATCGGCGAGGTGGCCCGCGAGTTCGGGCTCTACACAAAGATCACGGGAGCCCAGCGGATCGACATGTTCGGGGCCCGTGTCGAGCAGCTCCCGGCGATCTGGCGGCGGCTGGTGGACGCCGGGTTCGAGTCCGGGCACGCCTACGGCAAGGCGCTGCGCACCGTGAAGTCCTGCGTGGGGTCGACCTGGTGCCGTTACGGCGTGCAGGACTCGGTGGGCATGGCGATCCGGCTGGAGCTTCGCTACCGGGGCCTGCGCTCGCCGCACAAGCTCAAGTCCGCGGTGTCGGGATGCGCCCGCGAGTGCGCCGAGGCGCAGGGCAAGGATTTCGGGGTCATCGCCACCGAGAAGGGCTGGAACCTCTACGTCTGCGGCAACGGCGGGATGCGACCCAGGCATGCCGACCTGTTCGCCACCGACCTCGACGATGAGACGCTGATCCGCTACATCGACCGCTTCCTGATGTTCTACATCAGGACCGCCGACCGGCTGCAGCGCACGGCGTCGTGGCTGGAGAGCCTCGACGGCGGCATCGACTACCTGCGCGAGGTGATCGTCGAGGACCGGCTCGGCATCTGCGCCGAGCTCGACGCGGCCATGGAACGGCACGTCGCCGCCTACGCCGACGAGTGGCGCGCGGCGATCGAAGACCCCGACAAGCTGCGCCGTTTCGTGTCGTTCGTGAACGCGCCCGACATCCCGGATCCGAGCATCGCCTTCGAGTCGGAGCGTGACCAGATCAAGCCCGTGCTGGTGGCCGGTCCCGAGCTGGAGGTGGTGAGCCGGTGACGGCGGACGTGTCGCTCTCGCGGCCCACGTGGGTCGACGTGTGCCACTACGACGACCTGATCCCGGAACGGGGCGTGGCCGCGCTGGTGCGCGGCCGGCAGGTCGCCGTCTTCCGCGCCTTCGACGGCGCCCTGTACGCCGTGTCCAACCGCGATCCGTTCAGCGGCGCGTACGTGATGGCGCGCGGCATCCTGGGCACGCGCGGCGGCGCGCCCACGGTGGCGTCTCCGATGTACAAGCAGGTCTTCGACCTGCACACCGGCCGGTGCCTGGACGACCCGCGGCACACGGTGACGGTCTACCGGGTCCGCCGCAGCGCGGCCGGCCGGGTCGAAGTCGCCGATCCGCCCGCGCCCGAGCCGGCCGCGCGGGAACCGGCCGCGGGGGTGACGAGATCGTGACCGACGCGCGGTCCGAGGGCGAGCCGCTGGCGGGGTTCGCGATCGGGGTGACCGCGGCCCGTCGACATGAGGAGCTGGCCGCGCTGCTCGAGCGGCGCGGCGCGCGGGTGGTGCTGGCGCCGGCGATCCGCCTGGTGCCGCTCGCCGACGACGCGGCGCTGCTGCGCGTGACCAAGGAGTGCGTCACCGAGCCGCTCGACTACCTCGTCGTCACCACCGGCATCGGGTTTCGCGCCTGGCTGGAGACCGCCGACGGCTGGGGGCTGCACGACGACCTGGTCGACGGCCTGCGCGACGTGCGCATCCTCACCCGCGGCCCCAAGGCCCGCGGCGCGATCCGCCGGGCCGGCCTGGTGGAGGAGTGGTCGCCGGAGTCGGAGAGCTGCGAGGAGGTGCTCGCGCACCTGCTACGGCGGGACCTGCTCGGCCGGCGCATCGCGGTCCAGCTGTACGGCCAGCCGCTGCCGGAGTTCACCGGGGCGCTGCGCCGGGCCGGCGCCGACGTGGTCGAGATCCCGGTGTACCGCTGGTCGCGCGCCGAGGACCCGACGCCGCTGCGCCGCCTGGTCGGGCAGGCGGTGGCCGGCACGGTCGACGCGATCACCTTCACCAGCGCCCCCGCCGTGGCCGCCACCCTCGCCGTCGCCGCCGAGGACGGCCTGGAAGGCGCGCTGGTGGAGGCGCTGCGCTCCAACGTGGTCGCGGCGTGCGTCGGGCCGGTGACCGCGCAGGACCTCGTCGCCCGCGGCGTGCCCACCGTGCAGCCCGAACGGGCCAGGATCGGCGCGCTGGTGCGCGCCATCATCTCCGACCTGCCACGCCGCAGGTCCCGGCGGATCAAGGTCCGCGGGCACGCGCTGGAGTTGCGCGGCCACGCCGTCGTCCTGGACGGGCAGCTGCGCCCCATCGCCCCGGCGCCCATGGCGATCTTGCGTGCGCTGGCCCGCCGGCCGGGACATGTCGTCTCCCGCGGTGAGCTGTGCACTGTACTGCCCAGCAGGGTGCTGCCCGGCGGATCGGTCCCGATCCGCGACAACCGCCCGCAGGCCGACGAGCACGCGGTCGAGATGGCGGTCGCCCGGCTGCGCCGCGGCCTCGGCCGCAGCGGCATCGTCGAGACGGTGGTCAAGCGCGGTTACCGGCTCGCCTGCGATCCGGCGGTGCGGGTCGAGGGCGGGTGAGGCGCGGGATGTGCCCGAGGTGCGGGCCGTGGTGAGGTGGAACGATCCAGCGGAACCGGTCCTGCTCGCGGTGGCGCACGGCACCCGTGACCCGGCCGGGCCGCCGGCGGTACGGGCGCTGCTGGACCGGATCCGCGCGCTGCGGCCCTGGCTCCGTGTCGCCGAGGCGTACGCGGAACTCGCCGCGCCCACGCTCGAGGACGCCATCGCCGTTACGGCAGGGCCGGTGGTCGTGGTCCCGCTCGTCCTGGCCGGCGGGTACCACGCGCGCGACGACATCCCCGGTCGGGTGGCCGGCCGCCGCGACGCGGTGGTCGCCCGGCCGCTCGGCCCGCACGCGCTGCTCGCCGCGGCGCTGGCCGACCGGCTCGGCGCGGCGCGCCGCGCCGATGCCGTCGTGCTCGGGGCCGCCGGCTCCGCCCGCCCGGCGGGCGTCATCGACGTGCGACTCGCCGCCCGGCTGCTGGCCCGCCGGCTGCGCCGCCCGGTGCCGTACGGGTTCGTCGCCGCCGGCCGGCCGGCGCTGCCGGACGTCGTGGCCGGCCTGCGCAGGAGCGGGGCGCGGAGGGTGGCCGTGGCGTCCTATCTGCTGGCGCCAGGGCTCTTCCACGAGCGGATGCTGCGGTCGGGCGCCGACGAGGTGAGCCCGCCGATCGGGGCGCACGACGCGGCCGCGGCGTTGATCTTGCGCCGGTTCGACGAGGCGGCGCAGCGCGCCGGCGC
This sequence comes from Streptosporangiaceae bacterium, assembly GCA_036378315.1. GTDB lineage: Bacteria > Actinomycetota > Actinomycetes > Streptosporangiales > Streptosporangiaceae > CALAED01. Next base: position 10,678 of record DASUWU010000074.1, read on the forward strand.
GCTCGCCGGCTGACTCACGGGCTGACTCCCCGGCTCAGCGCGAGCTTTGGCACGTCCTTTCCGCCAGGTTTGATGGCATTTGCGTAGCCGGACCTACGCTGAGCGTGAGACCGCACGAGGGGAGCGGATCATGCCTCAGATCAGGTCGTACGACCCGGGAACGCCCTGCTGGGTGGACCTGGCGACGCCCGACATCGGCTCGGCCGAGGCCTTCTACGGATCGCTGTTCGGCTGGGTGGCGCGCACGTCTGCCGGCCCGGAGAGCGAAGGTTACACGTCCTTCTACACGTTCTTCACGCTGGACGGGGGCGCCACGGAGGTCGCCGGGGCGATGCCGCTGACGGACGAGCGCCAGCCGCCGGTCTGGACGACCTACGTCAGCGTGTCCGACGTGGACGCCACCGCGCACGACGTCCAGGCTGCCGGCGGGCAGATCCTGATAGAACCCGATGACATCCTGAAAGAGGGCCGGGTGACGGTGTTCGCCGACCCCCAGGGCGCGGTCATCGCGGCCTGGCAGCCCAATCAGTTCCAGGGCGCGGCCGTGGCCAACGAGGCGAACACCTACTGCTGGAGCGAGCTGGCCGGCCGCGACATCGAGGCCGCGAAGGCCTTCTATCCGAGGGTGTTCGGCTGGGAACCCGACACCCACGCCTTCGGCGCGTCGACCTACACCGAATGGCAGGTGGACGGCCGTTCGGTCGCCGGCATGGTGCAGATGGACGAGGAGTGGCCGGAGGACCTGCCGCCGTACTGGTCGGTCTACTTCGCGGTCGACGACTGCGACGCGACCGCGGCCAGGGCGGTCGAGCTGGGCGGTGCGGTCACGATGCCGCCCACCGACATCCCGGTGGGCCGCTTCGCCGTGATCGACGACCCGCAGGGCGCGCACTTCCACATTATCAGGCTGACCGAGTCCGGCGTCTGACGCCGCGGCGGCCGCGGACAGGCGATCATGTGGGGCGGGTGGACCGGCCGGCGTCCCGGCCCACCGGCGCCTCGACCTGGCACGCGACCACCGGGTCCGCGCGCTCGGCCTGCGCGGCCTGCTCGGCGTATGCGGCCCGCTGGGCGAAGCGCGGGTCGTGGTGGGCGAGCACGCGCAGCAACAGAGCCTGTAGCTGGTCGCGCTCGTAGGTGGACAGCGGCGCCAGCAGGGCTTCGTTGAGCCGCACCCCGCGGTTGCGCCGCTCGTGCAACGCCAGCCGGCCGGCGTCGGTGAGCTGGAGGGCGTACCGTCGCCGGTCGCGGCCGTCGCGTTCGCGGACGACGTACCTCATCTCCTCGAGCGCGTCGATGATCCCGACGAGGTCGCCAGGGTCGAACCGCAGCAGCTCGCTCACCTCGCGCTGGGACATGGGCCCGCGGTCGGCCAGGCAGGCCAGCACCGCGGCGTGCGGGAGCCGCAGGTGCTCGTCGGGGAACAGCTCCATCGCCGTGCGCCTGGCCGTCCTGATCAGCTCGAAGATGAGATAGCTGGGCAGGCGGAGGAACGGGTCGACCGGCCCGGGATCGGGCGGTGCGGACGGCCGCCGTGCCGGCTGTTCGTGGGGGCCTGTGACCATCGCGGTGGCAACTCCCTTCCGCTGTCCGGGTGCCAAATTGCCTTGACCTAGTCCGTAGGGTACTCCTACCGTTGGTTTGCCCAATTACCATCCTTTTGGAGGCGCTTGAATGTCAACGGGGGAGATTGCCGCCGGGGCGGTCGCCCCGCGGCGAGCGGACCCGGCGGTGGCCGTCGCGGGGCTGACCAAACGGTTCGGGGACGTCGAGGCCGTGCGCGGCGTCGACTTCACGGTCGCCGCGGGCGAGGTCTTCGGCTTTCTCGGCCCCAACGGCGCGGGCAAGTCCACGACGATCAACATGCTGTGCACCCTGCTGACCCCCACATCAGGCACCGCCCAGGTCGCCGGCTTCGACGTCACGCGCCAGCGCGACGACGTGCGCCGCAACATCGGCCTGGTGTTCCAGGACCCCACGGTCGACGGCTACCTGACCGGCGAGCAGAACCTCCGGTTTCACGCCGAGCTGTACGGCGTGCCCAAGTCCGTGGTGGGCGACCGCATGCGCCAGGTGCTCGAGATGGTGGGGCTGTGGGACCGGCGCGGCGACCGCGTCCTCGCCTACTCGGGCGGCATGAAGCGCCGGCTCGAGATCGCCCGCGGGCTCCTGCACTCGCCGCGGGTGCTGTTCCTCGACGAGCCGACCGTCGGCCTCGACCCGCAGACCCGCAAGTCGATCTGGGACTACATCCAGCAGCTCAGGCACAACGAAGACATCACCATCTTCATGACGACCCACTACATGGACGAGGCCGAGTACTGCGACCGCATCGCGATCATCGACTCCGGCCGGATCGTCGCGCTCGACACCCCGCAGGCGCTGAAGGCCAGCGTCGGCAAGGACCGCGTGCAGATCGAGACCGCCGACGACGAGGCCGCCATCGCCGAGCTGAAGCAGATCTTCGACATCGAGGCCGCCGTGCACGAGGGGGCCGTCACGTTCGCCGTGCCCTCGGGTGAGGCGTTCGTGCCGCGGCTGTTCGCCGAGCTGGGCGTACCGATCAGGTCGGTCAGCGTCTCCAGGCCCTCGCTGGACGACGTGTTCATGTCCTACACCGGCACCACGATCCGCGATGCCGAGGGCTCGGCCAACGACTGGATGCGGATGGCCTTCCGCGCGAGGAGGTAGGGGACCAGATGGGGACCTCGGCGTACGCCGGCGACGTCGTCCGGGTACGGGTGCCCGAGCGCAGCGTCAAACATGACATGCGCGCCATGAAGATCGTGTTGCACCGCGAGCTGCTGCGGTTCTGGCACGACCGGATGCGCATGATCGCGAGCCTGCTGCAGCCGGTGCTGTGGTTGCTGGTGATGGGCACCGGCCTGTCCAACCTGATGCGCAGCGGCAACGGGGGCAACGTCGACCTCAAGACGTTCATCTTCCCCGGCGTGTGCGCCATGTCCGTGATGTTCACGGCGATGTTCTCGGCCGGGTCGATCGTGTGGGACAGGGAGTTCGGGTTCCTGCGCGAGATGCTGGTCGCGCCGGTGAGCCGCAGCGCGATCGTCATCGGCAAGTGCTTCGGCGGCGCCTTCGTCGCGACCTGCCAGGGCGTGGTCATCGTGGCGCTGGCCGGGCTGGCCGGGGTGCCGTACGACCCGGTACTGCTGCTCACCCTGATCGGCGAGATGTTCCTCGGCGCCTTCGCGCTGACCGGGTTCGGGGTGATGATGGCGGCGCGGATCAAGAGCATGCAGTCCTTCTTCGCCATGATGCAGATGGCGATGATGCCGATGATGTTCCTGTCCGGCGCGCTGTATCCGCTGAGCGGCCTGCCGGTCTGGCTGTCGGTGCTGACCCGGCTCAACCCGCTCACCTACGCCGTCGACCCGCTGCGGCACGCCGTCTTCAGCCATCTCGACGTCGACCCGGCGCTGGCCAGGTCGTTCAACCCCGGCGTCACCTGGAACGGCTGGCACGTGCCGGTGCAGCTCGAGGTGCTCATGGTGGTGACGATGGGCATCGTGCTGCTGTCGGTGGCGATCGCCGAGTTCCGCAACAGCGAGTGAACAGGTCCCCGCATTCGGAGAATGCGGGGACCATCGCGCTCGCCGGCGCGGACGTCAGACCGCGAAGTCGAGCAGCGGCTGGGCGTTGCTGGGGTGGCGCAGTTTGGACAGCGACTCCTTCTCCAGCTGCCGGATGCGCTCCCTGGTCAGGCCCATGTGCTTGCCGATCTCGTCGAGGGTGCGCGGCGTGCCGTCGTACAGGCCGAACCGCATCGCCATGATCTTCGACTCGCGCGGAGAGAGCACGTTGAGCGCCCGGCGCAGCTGGTCGGCCATGATCTGCCGGTCCACCAGCTCGGCCGCCTCCGGCGTGTCGGTGTCCTCGATGAGGTCGCCGATGCGGGTGTCGCCGTCCTCACCGATCGTGGAGTCGAGGCTGATCGGCTGGCGGCTGGTGCGCAGCAGCTCCATGACCTGCTCTGGGCTCTTGTCGAGCTCGAGCGCCAGCTCGTCGGGGGTCGGCTCACGGCCGAGCCGCTGGTGCATGTCCCGCTCGACCCTGCTGAGCTTGCTGAGCATCTCCAGGACGTGCACCGGCAGCCGGATCGTGCGGGCCGAGTCGGCGAAGCCGCGCTGGATCGCCTGCCTGATCCACCACATCGCGTACGTGGAGAACTTGTACCCCTTGGTGTAGTCGAACTTCTCCACGGCGCGGATGAGCCCGAGGTTGCCCTCCTGCACGACGTCGAGCAGCGAAAGGCCGCGGTCGGAGTACTTCTTGGCGACCGACACGACCAGGCGGAGGTTCGCCTCGAGCATGTGCGCCTTGGCGCGGCGGCCGTCCTCCGCGACCCACTCGAGCTCTTCGCGGTTCGCGCGGGTCAGCCGCTTGGCGGTCTCCAGCTTGTGCTCGGCGTACAGCCCGGCCTCGATGCGCTTGGCGAGCTCGACCTCCTGCTCGGCGGTGAGCAGCTGACGGCGGCCGATCGACTTGAGGTAGGTGTGCACCGAGTCGCCCATGGCCGTGGTCTGGTCGTCCAGATCGGCCTCGGCGTCGGCCTCGTCGGCGCTCTGCGCGCCGGCGTCGTCGGGGCCCTCCACCATGTCGGCGCCCGGGTCGGCGTCGGCCGCGACGTCCTCGTCGGCCAGCGGGGTTCCGTGCACCGCATCCGCGGCGTCGACGGAAGCGGCGTCGATGGCCGGCCCGTCGTCCGGGCCCGGCTCGTGGTCGCTGGCCACCCGCACGCCGGCCTCGGACAGGTCGCGCAGGATGGAGCGTCCCTGGGCGGGCGTGATCCCGGCCGCGCCGAAGGCGCGACGAACCTCGTCGAGCGAGAGGCGCCCCTGGGTGCGGCCACGTTCGAGAAGCTCCTCCAGCGGCAGCGTGAGCGACTCCTCAGGAGAAGTCACTGCGGCGGCTTGCGGCATGAGGCCACCTCCCTCCCTTCGATGTGAGAGCGGCACGAGACGTGTACATGCCAAATAAGTGCGCACTATCGGAAACGCCGTCCTCCATGCTCGTTGTTCCCGACCACCGCAGATCATTCAGCGTTCAAGCCTTTGCCGGCGGGTCCTCCGCGACCAGTTCGACCTCGAACCCCTGGCCGTCCTCGAGGTAGGCGGCATAGTGGCCGGGTCCGCCCGCGAAGGGATGGCGCTCGGGGAACAGAAGGCGCCACCCGTGGCGCGTCCCGTCACTCACGATCGCGTCAAGGGCGGCCCTTGACCCGACGGTGAAGGCGAGATGGTTGAGCCCGGGGCGCAGCCGATCGTACGGCTCGTGCCGCATGGCGGGGGATTCCTCCATGACGATGTAGCAGTCGCCGAGCCGCCAGCTGCGGCCGTGCTCCCACTCCTGGAACGGCGTGTATCCAAGCCGGTCGAAGAGCCAGCCCCAGGTGGCGCGGGCGGCGGCGAGGTCCGGCACCCAGAGTTCGACGTGATGGACGGCTCCGTGCATGGGCCGCGATGATAGTGGCTGACCTTACCTTACAGCGTAAAGGCGCCGGCCCTGGTGAGCAGCCTCATCCGGCGTCCGGCGGGCGCAACGCCGAACGGCCATAGCGGGCGATGACGCGCTCGCGCAGCCGCCGGTCGTCGCGGGGGACCGGCTCGATGAACACCTCGTCGATCGCGGGGTAGGCCGCGCGCAGCTCGGCGGACATGCGGACCACGGCGTGTTCGACGTCCCCGGCGCCGAGGGCGTCGTCGAAGTCGAGCCGGGTGCAGACGAGGACGCGGTCGGTGCCCATGGTGAGGGTGATGATGTCGACGACCCAGTCCACCTCGGGCGCGGCGGCGAGCAGGTCGCGTACGCCGTGGACGAGCCGCGGGTCGGCCTGGTTGCCGATGAGCAGGTTGCGGTTGATGCGGCCGAGCAGCAACGCGACGCCCGTCAAGACGATGCCGATGAGGATGGACGCGGCACCGTCCCAGGCGGCGTCGCCGGTCAGCTGGTGCAGGCCGAGGCCGGCGAAGGCGAGCAGCAGCCCGACGAGCGCGGCGGAGTCCTCGAGCAGCACGCTCACCGAGGTCGGCTCGTCGGTGGAGCGCAGGTGACCCACGAAGGTCCGGTCGTGCTCCCGCTGGGCGGCGCGGACCTGCCGGATCGCCTGCCGCCACGACACCGACTCCAGCACGCACGCCACGCCCAACACGGCGTAACCGACCAGCGGGTCGGCCTCGGCGGCGCCCTCGCCGAGAAATACCTGGACGCCGCGCTGGAAGGCGAACAGCGCCCCCATGCCGAAGATCGCGACGGCGACGAGGAGCGACCAGAAGTAGCGTTCCTTGCCATAGCCGAGCGGGTGGCGCCGGTCGGCGGGGCGGGCGCTGCGGCGCAGCGCGGCCAGCAACAGCAGCTCGTTGAACGTGTCGGCGACCGAGTGGCCGGCCTCGGCGGCCATCGCCGCGGACCCGGTGATGATCGCGGCGACGATCTTGGCAAGGGCGATGCCCAGGTTGGCGGCCAGCGCCAGCAGGACGGTGAGCCTGCTTTCCGCCTTCTGTTCCGCCATCGTCTCTCCCGAGGTGCGGCGTGCGGGTCGGCGTCGTGTCGCTAGGGGTGCCGGTGGCGGCGGAGCCGCTCCCGGTCCGGCTTCCCGGAGGGGAGCAGGGGAATCGCGTCGGTCAGCTCGAGTTCGCGGGGCGCGGCGCAGGCGGGCAGCCGGGCGCGCACCCAGGCCCGCAACTCGTCGAGCGCGGGGCCGGTCCCGGCGGCCGCCGGGACCACGACCGCGACGACCCGCTGGCCCCACTCGGGGTCGGGGCGGCCGACCACGGCGACGTCCTTGACCGCGGGGTGGGTCGCGAGCGCCCGCTCGACGGCGCCGGCGACGACCTTCTCGCCGCCGGTGTTGATCACGTCGTCGGCGCGTCCGAGCACCCGGAGGGCGCCGTCGCCGTCGATGGTGCCGAGATCGCCGGTGATGAACCATCGTCCCCGCCGCGCCGCCGCGGTGAGGTCGGGCCGCAGCCGGTAGCCGGAGAACAGCACGGGACCGGCCAGCCGGATCAGGCCGTCCGCGCCCACGTCGACCGAGACGCCGTCCAGCGGCATCCCGTCGTACACGCAGCCGCCGCATGTCTCGGTCATGCCGTAGGTGGTGACGACCCGGCCGCCGGCGGCCCGGGCGGCCTCGATCAGCCCGGGCGGCGCGGCCGCCCCACCCAGCAGGATCGTGGCGGGGGCCGCCAGGTCCGCGCCGGCGTCGAGCATCCTGCGCAGCTGGGTGGGGACGAGCGCGACGTGCCGGCCGGCGGCGCGGCGGGCGACCGCCGCCTCGTCGAACCGCTCGTGGATGATCGGCTCGGTGCCGGCGACCAGCGAGCGGACGAGGACCTGGATGCCGGCGATGTGGCTGGTGGGCAGGCAGCACAGCCAGCCGTCGCCCGGCCCGGCGCCCAGCCGCCGCAGGCTGGCGGTCGCCGAGTGCCGCAGCGCGTCGGCGGACAGTTCGACGATCTTTGGTTCGCCGGTCGACCCGGACGTCGCGATCAGCACGGCCGTGCCATCGGGGACCGGCGGCGCCGGCGCCCGCTCGCCCGCCCGTGCGTAGGCCCGCGTGCCGGCGGCGGTGACCACGGCGGCGGGGCGCAGCGCGGCAAGCACCGCGTCGAGCGCGGGTGCCGGCAGGTCGGGCGGCAGCGGGCAGATGGCCGGTCCGCCGCCGTCCAGCGCGGTCTCCAGCGCCTGATAGAGCGGCCGTCCTGGCGGCAGGGCGACGGCGTGCACGAGGCGTTCCATGTCGTGATCAGGGTAGGTCCTGTGGACGCACCCCGGCGGCGCCGCCCGGCGCGGGGACGCTTGAATGGACGGCAGTGATCCGGTGGGAAGAGGCGGAAGAAGGCGGCGACATGGTTTCCGAGCTGTTCGATCCTGACGCGTGGGCGCCGGTCGATGACGTGCCAGGGCCCGCCTTCAAGGACATCACCTATCACCGGGCCGTGGATCATGGGACGGTGCGGATCGCGTTCAACCGGCCCGAGGTGCGCAACGCGTTCCGGCCGGCGACGGTCGACGAGCTCTACCGCGCGTTCGACCATGCCAGGCTGACCGGTGACGTCGGGTGCGTGCTGCTCACCGGCAACGGTCCGTCGCCGAAGGACGGCGGCTGGGCCTTCTGCGCCGGCGGCGACCAGCGGATCCGCGGCGCGGACGGCTACAAGTATGCGACGGGCGAGACGGCCGAGACGATCGATCCGGCCAGGGCCGGCCGGCTGCACATCCTGGAGGTGCAGCGGCTGATCCGGTTCATGGGCAAGGTGGTGATCTGCGTCGTGCCCGGCTGGGCGGCCGGCGGCGGGCACAGCCTGCACGTGGTGTGCGATTTGACGCTGGCCAGCCGCGAGCACGCCCGCTTCAAGCAGACCGACGCCGACGTGGCCAGCTTCGACGGCGGCTTCGGCTCGGCGTACCTGGCCCGGCAGGTGGGGCAGAAGTTCGCCCGGGAGATCTTCTTCCTCGGCGAGACCTACGACGCGGCGGCGGCGTACAGGATGGGCATGGTCAACGCCGTGGTGCCGCACGCGGAGCTGGAGAAGGTCGCGCTGGAGTGGGCGCGGAAGGTCAACGCCAAGAGCCCGACCGCGCAGCGGATGCTGAAGTTCTCCTTCAACCTCATTGACGACGGGCTTGTCGGCCAGCAGGTGTTCGCCGGCGAGGCCACCCGGCTGGCGTACGGGACGGCGGAGGCCGCGGAGGGCCGGGACGCCTTCCTCGAAAAGCGGGTCGCGGACTGGTCGCCGTTCCCCTGGTATTAATGCAGAGATCCGCGGGACAGACAGGCGGGCGGCAGGCGAGCGACGGACAGGGGGACGGCGGCGTGCGGGTGTTTTCCATCCCGATGCGGACGCGGTTTCGCGGGGTCACCCGCCGCGAGGGCGTGCTCGTGCACGGGCCGGCCGGGTGGGGGGAGTTCTCCCCGTTCCCCGAGTACGGCCCGAAGGAGTGCGCCCGCTGGCTGGCCGCCGCCCGCGAGGCCGCCTTCGACGGCTGGCCGCCGCCGCGGCGGGACCGGATCCCGGTGAACGCGACGGTCCCCGCCGTCCCGGCGCAGCGCGCGCACGATCTGGTGAAGGCGTCCGGGTGCCGTACCGCCAAGGTCAAGGTGGCCGAGCGTGGGCAGCGCGACGGCGACGACCTGGCCCGGGTCGAGGCGGTCAGGGACGCGCTCGGGCCCGGCGGGAGGCTGCGCGTCGACGCCAACGGCGCGTGGAGCGTCGAGCACGCCGTCGAGATGATCAACGCGCTGCGCCGGTTCGACCTGGAGTACGTCGAGCAGCCGTGCGCGACGCTCGATGAGCTGGCGCTGGTGCGCCGCCGGGTGGACGTGCCGATCGCGGCGGACGAGTCGATCCGCCGGGCCGAAGACCCCATGAAGGTGCGGGCGGCCGGGGCCGCCGACGTGGCGGTGCTGAAGGTGCAGCCCCTGGGCGGGGTGCGGGCGGCGTTGCGGGTCGCCGAGGCGTGCGCGCTGCCGGTGGTGGTCTCCAGCGCCGTGGAGACCTCGATCGGGCTGGCCGGCGGCCTCGCGCTGGCCGCCGCGCTGCCCGAGCTGCCGTACGCCTGCGGCCTCGGCACCCTGTCCCTGCTGGAGGGCGACGTGGTGGCCGACCCGCTGGCCCCGGCCCGCGGGGTGATCGAGGTGCGGCGGCCGCGGCTCGATGAGGCGGCGCTGGGCCACTACGAAATCAGCGCCACCCCCGGCGGGGCGGCCTGGCGCCGGCGGGTGGCCGGCGCCCAGGCGTTCATGGATCCCCCGCCGGTGATCGGGGTGGCCCGGTGAACCCGGCGACCGCGCTGGCCACGGTGCTCGTCGACGAGCTGCTGCGGGCCGGCCTGTCCGACGCGGTGCTCGCGCCCGGGTCGCGGTCGGCGCCGCTGGCGCTGGCGCTGCACGCGGCGGCGCGGGCGGGCCGGGTCAGGCTGCACGTCCGCATCGACGAGCGGTCGGCGGCTTTCCTGGCGCTCGGCCTGGCCAAGCAGGCGGGCCGGCCGGTCGCCGTGGTGTGCACCTCGGGCACCGCGGCGGCCAACTTCCACCCCGCGGTCGTGGAGGCGCACGAGGCTGGGGTTCCGCTGCTCGTGCTCACCGCCGACCGGCCGCCCGAGCTGCGCGGCACCGGCGCGAACCAGACGATCGACCAGCTCAAGCTGTACGGTTCGGCCGTGCGCCTGCACTGCGAGGTGGGAGCGCCCGAGGAGCGGCCCGGCATGGTGGCCTACTGGCGGTCGCTGGCCAGCCGGGCGTGGGCGGCGGCCGGGGCGCCCGATCCTGGGCCGGTCCACCTCAACGTGGCGTTCCGGGAGCCGCTCGTCCCGGCGGGCGACGACGCGCCGTGGTGCGAGTCGCTGGACGGCGACCTGACGGGCGCGTGGACGAAGGTGCGGGCGGCCACGCCCGGCTCGGTGCTGCACGTGCCGCCGACGCGCCGCGGCGTGCTCGTCGTCGGCGACGGAGCGGTGAACGTCAAGCGGTACGTGGCGGCGGCGTCGATGGCCGGCTGGCCGGTGCTGTCGGAGCCGACCGGCAACGCCCGTTACGGCGACCACGCGATGTCGTCGTTCCACTTCCTGCTCGGGGTGCCGGAGTTCGTGGAACGGCACCGCCCCGAGGTGATCGTCACACTCGGCAAGCCCGGCCTGTCCAGACCGCTGCTGTCGTTCCTGCACCGCACCGACGAGCACATCGTGGTCGCGCCCGCGCTGGCCCGCTGGCCCGACCCGGTCCGGTCGGCGACGCAGGTCGCCCAGGAGGCCGAGATCCCCGTGGTGGCCGGGGACGACGCCTGGCTGAAATCATGGCGGGCCGCCGACGCGGCGGCCGCGGCGGCCGTCGACGCGGTGCTCGACGAGGCGGTCGAGGTGACCGAGCCGCGGCTGGCCCGCGACCTCGTCGCCGCGCTGCCGGGGCGGGCGCTGCTGCTGGCGGCGTCGAGCATGCCCATCCGCGACCTCGACCAGGTGATGCGGCCGCGCCGGGGGGTACGGATCATCGCCAACCGGGGGGCAAGCGGGATCGACGGGCTGGTGTCGACCGCGATCGGCGCGGCGCTTGCGCATGCCGGGCCGGCGTACGCGCTGCTCGGCGACCTGGCGTTCCTGCACGACCAGAACGGTCTCGTGCTCGGGCCCGAGGAGGCCAGGCCGGACCTGGCGATCGTGGTGGTCAACAACGCGGGCGGCGGCATCTTCTCGCTGCTGCCGCAGGCGGCCCTGCCCGGCCCGTTCGAGCGGGTCTTCGGCACACCCCACCAGGTCGACCTGGCGCACGTCGCCGCCGCGCACGGGCTGCCGTACACGCTGGTGCGGGCGATGGGCGACCTGCCCAAGGCGCTCGCCGGCGAAGGGCTGCGCATCGTCGAGGCGCGCACCGACCGGACCGCCAACGCCGCCCTGCACGCGCGGCTGCGGGAGGCCGCGCACGCCGCGGTCAGGACCGTCCTCGCCGTCCGCACCGGCCGGGGCGGCGGATGACGGGACCACCTCACCACCGGCAACCTGGAGGTCACCGATGGACCTGGACCGAGCCCGCGACTTCCTGCGCGGCAACCACCGCGCCGTGATGGCGACCTATCGCCCCGATGGCCGGCCGCAGCTGTCGCCGGTGACGATCGGGGTCGACGATGCCGGGCGGGCGATCGTGAGCACGCGGGAGACGGCGGTGAAGGTGCGCAACCTGCTCCGCGACCCGCGCGTCGCGTTCTGCGTCACCACCGACGCGTTCTTCGGTGACTGGCTGCAGCTCGACGGCGAGGCGACGGTCGTGCACCTGCCGGAGGCGATGGAGCTCCTCGTCGACTACTACCGGCGGATCTCCGGCGAGCATCCCGACTGGGCCGACTACCGCGCCGCGATGGAGCGGGACCGGCGGGTGCTGGTCCAGGTGACGCTGACGCACGCCGGGCCGGACTTCCACGGCTGACCTGCGCCTCCACCCGCTTCGTCCTCCGCTTGTTCACCCGGGCCGACCCATGGGACGAATGCCGGGTTGTTGACCACCCCGAGCCCCGCATCTACCCTCAGATGGCCGACGACACCCGACCAATACCGGGTAGGCCCGTCCCCCCGCCGAAGGGCTGATGATCGTGCGCAGGCCGCTCCCAGCCGTGGACCTGCCACGGACCTGGGGGCTACCAGCGGTCGTGGACCAGCGGGCGGATCAGCTCGTCGTAGACCGCGCGTACCCCGTCGTGGGCGGCGGCGGGCAGCGGCGGCAGGTCGCCGGCGGCGGCGTTCGCCCGTGCCTGCTCGGGGCTGCGCGCGCCGGGGATGACGACGCTGACCCCCGGCTGGTCGAGGATCCAGCGCAGCGCGAACCCGGCCATGGCGTGCCCATCGGGCACGTAGTCCGCCAGCCGGCGGACGGCGGCGAGCCCGGTCGCGTAGTCGACCCCGGAGAAGGTCTCGCCGACGTCGAACGCCTCGCCGCGCCGGTTGAACGTGCGGTGGTCGTCGGCGCCGAACCGCGTGGACTCGTCGTAGCGGCCCGACAGCAGGCCGCTGGCCAGCGGCACCCGCGCGATGATCCCGACGCCCGCGGCGCGCGCCGCGGGCAGCACCTGGTCGAGCGGCTTGAGCCGGAAGGCGTTGAGGATGATCTGCACGGTGGCGACGCCGGGCCGCGCGATGGCCGCGAGCGCCTCGGCGCAGGTCTCGACGCTGACCCCGTAGGCGGCGACGCCGCCGTCGGCGACGAGCGCGTCGAGCGCGTCGAACACCGCGTCCGCCGCGTACACGGCGGGCGGCGGGCAGTGCAGCTGGACGAGGTCGAGCACGTCGACGCCGAGGTTCGCGCGGGACCTGTCGGTCCAGGCGCGGAAGTTGTCGAGGGTGTAGTGCGCCGGGTCGAGCGGCGCCCGCCGCCCCATCTTGGTGGCGACGGTCAGGCCGGCGCCGCCGCGCTCGCGCAGCAGGGCCCCGATGAGGCGCTCGCTGCGCCCGTCGCCGTACACGTCGGCGGTGTCGATGAACGTGACGCCGGCATCGACCGCCGCGGACACGGTGGCCAGGGCGTCGGCCTCGCTCACCTCGCCCCAGTCGGCGCCGAGCTGCCAGGCGCCCAGACCCACCACGCCGACGGTGCGGCCGGTCCGGCCGAGGACGCGCTGCTCCATGGCGCCGAGCCTATGGCCAAATACGGTCAGCGAGGCGGATTGCCGGCGCCGCGCCCAGATGTGAGGTTTCCCACAAAAGTGATCTCGGAGGTGCGCGTTGGCGACGCTGCTGCGCCGGACCATCGGCCTGTCCTGTGTGCTCGCGGTCACCCTGGTCGCGGCCATGCTGTCGCCCGTCTCCCGGGCGGGCGTGTTCCCGGCCCGGGCGGCGGGCGCGCGGGCGGCCGCGCTCGGCGAGGACTGCGAGGAACCTGACGTCAAGGCCGCGAAGGCCGCGTCGCCGCGGCTGCTGGCCGACGAGGAGCCCGAGGTGTGCGGCCCGCTGGCCCCGGGGGAGTGGAAGGCGCTGCAGGACACCTCGGGCGGCGCCGGGCTGCCGGCGCGCGCCCTGCTGGCCGCGGGCGCGCAGGCCAACCGGATCCCCGCGGTGGGCCGCTGGACCTTCGAGGGCCCGGCCAACATCGGCGGGCGGGTCACCGGGATCGCCGTCGACCCGACGCACGCCGACACCGTCTTCCTCACCGCGGCCAGCGGCGGGGTGTGGAAGAGCACCGACGCGGCGACCACGTTCACCTCCGTGTGGCCCGACCGGTTCCCGCAGGCCACCGGCGCGATCGCGGCAACCCCGGACGGGACCATCTACGTCGGCACCGGTGAGGCCAACCCCGGCGGCGGCTCGCTGACCTACGAAGGCGACGGCGTCTACCGCTCCACCGACGGCGGCCGCACCTGGAAGAACCTCGGGCTGACCGCCTCGGCCACCATCGGCCGGATCGCCGTCGACCCGGCGAACCCCCGGCGGATCTTCGTGGCGGCGACCGGTTCGCTGTTCCGGCCGGGCGGCGACAAGGGCGTGTACCTGACCACCGACGGCGGCGCCCACTGGAGGCGGGTGCTGGCCGGGGCCAACGCGTGGACCGGCGCCGTCGACCTGGCCATCGCCCCCGACCGGCCGTCCACGGTCTACGCCGCCATGTGGGAGCGGCAGCGCACCCCGAGCCTGCGCCGCTACGGCGGCCCAGGCTCGGGCATCTACCGCTCCACCGATGGCGGGCGCACGTGGACGCGGCTGGAGAACGTCACCGCGCTCACCCCGGGCGACACCACCGGGCTGAAGCCCGACGACAGCTTCAGCCGCGCCGGGGTGGCCGCCGCGCCCGGCGGCCGCGTCTACGTGAGGACGTCGACGTGGGGCGCGTTCGGCGACGACAAGGGGTTCTACGTCTCCGACGACGGCGGCGACTCCTTCACCACCGGCGGGCAGCACCGCGCGGCCCTCGGCTGGTGGGGCGGCGAGGTGTGGGTCGACCCGGCCGACCGCGACCGCGTGTTCGTGCCCGGCCAGTTCCTGCGCGCGTCCACCGACGGCGGCAGGACCTGGACCAACGACGCCGGCACGCACGTCGACCACCATGCGATCGCCTGGGACCCGAACGTGCCCGGCCGGGTGTACGAGGGCAACGACGGCGGCATCTACCGCTCCGAAGCGAACGCGGCCTCGGGCAGCTGGGTCAAGGCGACCAACGAGCCGTGGACCCAGTTCTACAGCGTGGCGGTCAGCGCCCAGGACCCGACGCGGATCACCGGCGGCGCGCAGGACAACGGCTCCAACCGCACCTGGGGCGGCGCGCGCTGGAACTCATGGAACGGCGGCGACGGCGTGGCCAACCTGATCGACCCGGCCGACCAGAACCGCGTCTACAGCTGCTCGCAGTTCGGCAACTGCGCCCGTTCCCTCGACGGCGGCGACACCCTGGAGGACCTGAACGTGGCCGCGGCCGGCGACGACAGGTTCGGCTGGTTCAGCCCGCTGGAGTTCGCCGCCGACGACACGGCCGTCGTCTACCTCGGCGGGTCGCGGCTGTTCCGCTCGACCGACGGGCTGGCCTTCACGCCGATCAGCCCGGACCTCACCGGCGGCCCGGGCGACGACCCGGTCTACCCGTTCGGCACGCTGACCAGCGTCTGGGCTCGCGGCAGCGAGATCATCGCCGGCACCGACGACGGGCGGGTGCAGCTGAGCCGCGACCTCGGCGCGTCGTGGTCGGCGCTGCTGCCCGGCGGGCAGTGGGTGACGCGGGTCAAGGGCGACCCGGCCGACGCGCGCCGGATCTACGTCACGCTGTCCGGTTACCGGGCCGGAACGGGGGACGGGCACGTGCTCACCAGCGCCAACGGCGGGCGGACCTGGCGGGACATCACCGGCAACCTGCCGCAGGCGCCGGTGAACGATGTGATCGTCGGGCCGCGCGGGGTGCTGGTCGTCGGCACCGACGCCGGGGTCTTCGCCGGGGTCGGCGGGCACTGGATCCGGCTGGGCACGCTGCCGCTGGCCTCCGTCACCGACATCGAGATGGCCGCCGGCCGGCTGTTCGCCGCGACGTTCGGCCGCGGCGTCTACAGCATGCCGGTGGCCGCGGCGCTGCGGGGCGCGGCCGGCTGACGCCCGCTCGCGGCATCGCACAGGGGGCCGTAGCCGGCCGGACGCACCTCGAGGTCATCTTCGGGTCATCACCGGGGTGCGTCCGCCGCGACGAGGCGGGCGCGCAGGGCGGCGGTGTCGGCGCCGGTCCAGCCGTGCATGGCCAGCCACCCGAGCGAGCCGCCGTAGCGTTCGTCGACGCTGGCGAGGAACTTCTCCATCGTGTGGGCGTGCGGGAGGTGGCTGTCGGCCGGCCGCGAGTCGAGGTCGGCGCGGTAGGTGGTGCTGGCCCGCAGCCGGGCCAGCACCCGCTCCAGCCGATCGCCGGTGGCGACGTAGTCGGCGACGATGGCCTCCCGTGTGACGCCGGCCACGTCGAGCGCCAGCGCGCACACCACTCCGGTACGGTCCTTGCCCGCGGCGCAGTGCACGATCGCTCCGCCGTCCTCGCCGGCCATCACCCGCAGCGCGGTGACGATCGAGTCCGGCCGGTCCTCCAGGTAGGCCAGGTAGTGGCCGAGCGACCGGTCGGCCTCGGGCCCGGTGTCGGTGCGGGTCTGCCAGGGCAGCACGGCGTCGAGGTCGACGGCCGCCGCGGCAGCCTCCGCCGGCTCCGGCGGATCGGCCGGATCGTCGGGCGCGGGTGGCCGGTCGGCCTCGACGTCGGTGTACACGCCGCCCTCGGTGAACAGCGACAGGTGGTGGATGCGAACCTCGGGGACCCGGGTCAACGGGCCCGGCCCCTCCAGCGACACCTCGGGATCGCTGCGCAGGTCGATGACATGGCGTACGCCCAGCTCTGTGACGAGCCGCCGGATGTCGCCCGGCGTCAGGTCCTGCAGGTTGTCGGCGCGCAGCACGCGGCCGGGCCTGGTCAGCCCGCCGTCGTGGGTGGGCAGTCCGCCGAGGTCCCGGACGTTGACGGCCCCGTCGAGGTCGATCCACCGCATGCTTCGACCATAACCGCGGCCCCCTGGCGCCCTAGCCTTCGAGGGCGTACTGCATGACGCGGAACTTGGCTTGGGCCTCGGCCAGTTCGGCCTCCGGGTCGGAGTCGGCCACGATGCCGCAGCCGGCGAACAGGCGGGCGTGTGGCCCGTCGATCTCGGCGCAGCGCAGCGCGATGCCCCACTCGCCGTCGCCGCGGGCGTCGACCCAGCCGACCGGTCCGGCGTAGCGGCACCGGTCCATGACCTCGAGCTCGCGGATCAGGTCCATCGCCACGTCGGTCGGGGTCCCGCACACCGCCGGCGTGGGGTGCAGGGCGGCCAGGACGTCGAAAACCGAACGTTCCTCTTCGAGCCGGCCGTGCACCGGGGTGGCGAGGTGCATGACATTGGCGAGGGTGAACAGCTCGGGTTCGGCCGGCAGGTGCAGCTCGGTGCACAGCGGGGCGAGGGCGCCATGGACCATTTCGGCGGCGTAGGCGTGCTCCTCGCGGTTCTTGGTGGAGGCGAGCAGGGCTGCCGCCCGCAGCCGGTCGTCGGCCCGGCTGGCGCCGCGGGCCGTGGTGCCGGCCAGGACGTAGGAGTCCACCCGGTCGCCGGTGCGGCGTACGAGCAGCTCGGGGGTGGCGCCGACGAGGCCGGCGCAGGCGAAGGTGTAGCAGGCGGGGAAGCGCGCGGCGAGCCGGCGCAGCAGCACCCGGATGTCGATCGGGCGGCCGGCGTTGGCGCGCAGGTCACGGGCCAGCACCGCCTTGCCGAGCCGGCCCGCGCGGATGCGGCGGACGGCGGCGGCGACCGCCTCCTGCCACTGCGGCGCGCTCAGCGTCCCATCGCTCCAGCTCACCCAGGGCGGCGGCTGCGACGGCCGCCGCAGGGTCACCGCGTCGGCGTCGCCGCCGATCGTGGTCAGCCAGGCCCGCCCGCCACGGCGACCGAGGACGACCCGGGGGATGATGAGGACGGAGTCGCTGGCGCTGGACTTGAGGTCGAAGCTGAAGCTGCCGAAGGCGACCGGCCCGGAGCCGGGCAGGCCGACCTCGTCGGCGACGTCGGCGGCGCCGAACAGTTCGCCGAGCCACCGGCCGGCGCGGGCGAACCGGTCCTCGGCGCCGGGGACGGCCATCCTGGCGGCCTCGCCCCAGCCCACGAGCCCCTCGCCGCCGCGCACCCAGGCCAGCGCCGCCGGATTCGGCAGCCTCGCCAGCAGGTCGACCGGGTCGGCGATGGGGGTGGAGCGGACGACGAGCCGTTCCCTGGCTTCCACGGCGGACCTCACGCAGGCCACTCTACGGGAGAGTTGAACTCGTTCAAATGCCGAGGGTGGGTGCTCCGGCGAAGTAGATCATGTCGGGTTCGCCGCGCGCGACCGGGACGGCGCGGACCTCGACGTGCCCGAACCGGGCGCGCAGCCGGCGGGCGAAGGCCGGTGCGGCGTTCGCGCTCCACACCGCCAGCCTGCCACCCGGTGCCAGCCGCTCGGCCAGCAGCCCCAGGCCGGCGTCCCCGTACAGCCCGGCGTTGCGTTCGGTGACCGTCCAGTGCGGGCCGTTGTCGATGTCGAGGCAGATCGCGTCGAACCTGTCCGGGGTCGCGGGGAGCCAGTCGAGCAGGTCGGCGCACGTCACGGTGACCCGGGGATCGTCCAGCGCGCCGGCCGAGCAGCCACGCAGATGCGTGCGGTGCCAGGCGATGACGGCCGGCTCCAGCTCGACCACGGTCACCTCGGCGACGGCCGCCCGGGGATGGTCGGCCGCCTCGGCCAGGGAAAAGCCGACGCCGAGCCCCCCGATCAACACCCGCGCGGCCCCGGCCGCGCCGGCCAGCGCGCCGCGTACCAGCAGCCGCTCGGACGTCCCGCCGCGGGTGTCCATGAGGAAGACGCCGTTGCTGATGATCTCGTGGTCGGCGCCCGCGCGGCGCAGCACCAGCTCGCCGCCGGCCCGGCCGGGGGCGCGCTCGACGACGACGGGCGGCGCGCCGGCGCCGCCCGGGCCGGGCCGCCCTCGCCCGCGGACCCCGCCGTGCGCCTCAGCGACCATGGCCGTCACGATAGCCGCCGCCCGCCCTCTATCATCGAACCTGTTCGGATGAGGGCGGAGGGGCTCGCCGACAACCGCGGGAAACGCCCGCCAACGGTCCCTGACGAAGAAGGGAGTGCCGGCGTGCGGGCGTCCGATCAGACCTATGCTCCGGAGGCGAGCGCCGTCTTCCCGCGGCGGCGGCTGCGGCACCGGCTGCGGCGCGAGTGGGGGGTGCTGGCCGCCGTGGCGGTCGGCGGCGGCTGCGGCGCCCTCGCCCGCTACCTCATCGACCAGGCGATCCCGGTGCGGCCGGGCGCGATGCCGTGGGCCACCCTCGTGATCAACGTGGTCGGGTGCCTGGTTCTGGGCGCGCTGAACGTGTATCTGCTCGAGGTGTGGCCGCCGCGCCGGTACGTCCGGCCGCTGTGCGCGATCGGGTTCCTCGGTGGTTTCACCACGTTCTCGACCTACACGGCCGAGATCAGGGACCTGATGGGGCGCGGCGCCGTGCCGCTGGCCGCGGGGTACGCGCTGGGCAGCCTGGCGGCCGGGGTGGCGGCCCTGTGGGGGGGCGTCGCGGCGGCCCGGCTGGCCTCGCGGCACCGCCTGCGCCGCGTCGGGGGAGGAGGTCGGGTGAACGGGCGATGAGACTGCACGGACGGGCCACCCGCCTGACGATCTTCATCGGGGAGGACGACCGCTACCATCACCGGCCGCTCTATTCGGAGATCGTCCAGCGGGCCCGGGCGGCCGGGCTGGCCGGCGCGAGCGTCTTTCGCGGCATCGAGGGCTTCGGCGCCTCGTCCCACCTGCACACCAGCCGGCTGCTCAGCCTCAGCCAGGACCTGCCGCTGGCCGTCGTGATCGTCGACGACGAGCAGCGGATCACCGAGTTCGTCGCCCAACTGGACGAGCTCATCGACGAGGGCCTGGTGATCATCGACGAGGTCGAGGTGTACCGCTACGTCGGGCGCGAGACCCCATGACCGCGTTGCTGGTGTTCCTGGGCGGCGCGATCGGCGCGCCCACCCGGTACCTGCTCGACCGGCTCGTGCAGCGGCGGGCCGGCGGGGCGCTGCCGTGGGGGACGCTGACGGTGAACGTGGTCGGGTCCGCGGTGCTCGGCGCGCTGCTGGGGGCCGGCGTGCCCCCGCCGGCGGCCGCGGTCGCCGGCACCGGGTTTTGCGGCGCGCTCACCACCTTCAGCACCTTCGGGTACGAGACCGTGCGGCTGCTGGAGGACGGCGCCGTGCTCGAGGCCGCGGTGAACGCGTTCGGCAGCCTGCTGCTCGGCCTGGCCGCGGCCGCCGGGTCGTACGCGATCGCGGCGGCGCTCGGCTGACGGGCAGGATGTGGGTGCCCCCGCCCCGGTCTAGGGTGGGGCCATGACAAACCTCCCCGAAGGGAACGACCCTCGGGAGCTGCGCGCCGCCGACCATGATCGCGACCGGGTCGCCGAGGTGCTGCGGGAGGCGGCGGGCGAGGGCAGGCTGACCCTCGACGAGCTCGAAGAGCGGCTGAGCGCCGTGTACGCCGCCAAGACCTACGGCGACCTCGAGCCGATCACCCGCGACCTGCCGATCGGCGTTCCGGCGCCGGCCGCCGGGCCCCGAGGCGCGGCGGCGCCCGCCGCGCAGCGCATCGGCGGCCACCCCACCTCGAGCGTCGGCATCGGGATCATGGGCGGGTTCAGCCGCAAGGGCGCGTGGGTCGCGCCGCGGGACTTCACGGCCGTGGCGTTGATGGGCGGCGGTGAGATCGACCTGCGGGAGGCACGGTTCGCCGAGCGCGAGGTGACCATCCGGGCGTTCGCGGTGATGGGCGGCGTGAACGTCGTCGTCCCCGAGGACGCGGAGGTCCACGTCCGCGGCATCGGGATCATGGGCGGGTTCGACGACCGGGCGAGCGGCCCGGGCGCGCCGGGCGCGCCGCGCATCGTCGTCACCGGCCTGGCGTTTTGGGGCGGCGTCGGCGTCGTCCGTAAACCGTCGCGGAGCGAGCGCGACCGGCGCAGGCGAGAGCGCCGCCTCCAAGTGGAGCGCGACCGGGAGGCCGAGGCGGAGCGGCGGCTCGGGCGCGGCGGCAGCGCCGACTGAAGACCCGCCCCCCGCGGCGTGAGCAGCCGGCCGCGTCATGCATGCGGGCCGCGGTCCGTCCCCCCTCTCGGCGCCGGGAAGACCTCGCCCCAGCGCGGCGTTACCTTGTAACGTTGTAATCATCGGGAGGTGGTAGATGGATCCCGAGCCGCGTGACCTCTCCGGCGCCGAACCCCTCGACGCCTACTCTCAGGTCGTTTCGTCAGTCGCCCGCGAGCTGACCCCGCGCGTGGCCAGCGTGCGGGTGCGCCAGCATGGCCGCGAGGGGACGGGATCGGCGGTGGCCTTCACCGCCGACGGCTTCCTGCTCACCAACGCCCACGTCGTCGGGGACGCCCGCGACGGCACGGCCGCCTTCGTCGACGGCACCACGACGGCGTTCCGGGTCGTGGGCTCCGACCCGCTGTCCGACCTGGCCGTGGTCCGCGCGGACGGCGCCACGCCGCCGCCGGCCGTCCTCGGCGACAGCGACAACCTCGTGGTGGGCCAGCTGGTGGTCGCCGTCGGCAACCCCCTCGGCCTGTCGGGCTCGGTGACCGCCGGCGTGGTCAGCGCGCTCGGCCGGTCGCTGCCGGCCCGCAGCGGCCGCGCCATGCGGG
This sequence comes from Streptosporangiaceae bacterium, assembly GCA_036378315.1. GTDB lineage: Bacteria > Actinomycetota > Actinomycetes > Streptosporangiales > Streptosporangiaceae > CALAED01. The sequence goes on from DASUWU010000074.1 coordinate 31,893, forward strand.
TGATCGAAGACGTCATCCAGACCGACGCGGCGCTCAACCCGGGCAACTCCGGCGGTGCGCTGGCCGACGCGCGCGGCCGCGTGGTGGGTATCAACACCGCGGTCGCCGGAGTCGGGCTCGGCCTGGCCGTGCCGATCAACGGCACCACCCGCCGGATCATCGGCGCGCTCATGCGCGACGGCCGGGTGCGCCGCGCCTTCCTCGGGCTGGTCACCAACCCGGTGCCGGTTCCGGCGACGCTGCGCGGCCGCACCGGTCAGCGCGAGGCGCTGCGGGTGGCCGAGGTGGTCCCGGGCAGCCCCGCCGACCGGGCCGGGCTGCGGCGCGGCGACCTGGTGCTCACCGCGGCCGGGGTGCCGGTCAGCGCGGCGCAGAGCCTGCAGCGGCTGATGTTCGCCGACGCGATCGGCCGGCCGCTTCAGATCACCGTGCTGCGCAACGGCGCCATGGTCGACGTGATCGCCGAACCCGTCGAGCTCACCAGCGAGGCCCGCTGACCCTCGGCGGCACCACGCCGCGTCCCCGTACCCGCGTCCCCGTACTTGGGGGCGCGGCCCGTCAGCGGGCGTTGTGGAAGATGACGCCGAGCACGAACCGCCGTCCGCTGTGCACGGTGCTGACGCCGTGCTTCATGACGACCCGCTTGTGGCCGCGGGCGGATGGCACCGGCCGCTCGCGCACCGGGAAGATCACGCCCTGCCCGAGGCCGGGGCGGGCGACGACCGGCCGGGACTGGGCCCGCGGCCGCTGCTCGACGAAGACGCTCTCGCCGCCGGTGAAGTCGGCGTCGGGCGTGCTCAGCATGATCGCGACCTGCAGCGGGAAGGTGATGTCGCCGTACACGTCCTGGTGCAGGCAGTTGTAGCCGCCCGGGCCGTAGCGCAACAGCAGCGGGGTCGGCCGGTGCTGCCCGGCCGCCGCGCACCTGGCGTGCAGCTCGTCGAGCCGTTCGGGAAAGGCCGGCCCCGGTCCGGGCGGCGCGCCGGCGGGGGCGGGGCCGCCGAGCCGCTCCGCCCACCGGTTGGCCAGCCGCGCCAGCGGCGGGTAGAGCCCGGCCCGCAGCTCGCCCACCACGGGGGGCAGCGGGTCGCGGAAGTAGCGGTAGTCACCCTCGCCGAAGGCGTGCCTGGACATGACGACGGTGCTGCGGAACAGCTCGTCGGCCTCGTAGCAGGCGATCAGGTCGGCGCACTCGCCGGGGGACAGCAGCGGCGGCGTCACCGCGATGCCCGTGCGTTCGAGCTGCGCTTCGGCCAGCTCCCAGTCGAGCGCGTCCCGCCGGCCGACCGCGTCGCCGCGGACCCGGACGTCCATCGTGTCTCCCTCCTCGAGGTACGGCGGGGGCCGGCGCCCGCGGCGCCGGGCCGCCCCTGGAGAAGTCAACACCGCCGGCCGCCGCGCGGTTGCGGCCGGCGGTGAGTCCCGGACGGGCGCCGCGCGGGCGGGCGCCTCACAGCAGGGTGAGCTGCTCGGCAGCGGGCGGCACGGGCGGCGGCGGCGCCGGACCGGCCGGGCGCCGGTGCGGCCCCCGGCGGTGGTCGCCCCGGTCGCGCCGGTCGATCCCGTAGGCGGCGGCCAGCTCGCGCACCTGGCGGCTGATGGCTTCCTGGAAGTCTTTGGGGGCGTACGCGCCGCGCCCGTACAGCCGCCGGTAGGGGCCGACCAGCTCGGGGTGGCGGGCGTGCAGCCACCGGAAGAACCATTCGCGCGCGCCGGGCCGCAGGTGCAGGGTGATGGCCGAAACGGAGGTCGCGCCCGCCTCGGCGATCCGCCGGACGGTCGCCTCCAGCTGCGCCGGGGAGTCGGACAGGTAGGGCAGCACCGGCCCCATCAGCACGCCGCAGCGGATGCCGTGCTCGTTGAGCGCGGCGCACACCTCCAGGCGCTTGCGCGGGCTGGGGGTGCCGGGCTCGACCTGCCGCCACAGCTCCGTGTCGACCGAACCGACGGACACCGCGGTGCTCACCTCGGTGCGCTCGGCCGCCTCGACCAGCAGCGGCAGATCGCGCAGGATCAGCGAGCCCTTCGTCAGGATGGAAAACGGGTTCGCGGCGTCGCGCAGCGCGGCCAGGATGCCGGGCATCAACCGGTAGCGTCCCTCGGCCCGCTGGTAGACATCGACGTTGGTGCCCATCGCGATGTGCTCGCCTCGCCACGCCGGCGCGGCCAGCTCGCGCCGGACGAGGTCGGGCGCGTTGACCTTCACCACGATCTTCGAGTCGAAGTCGTGGCCGGCGTCGAAGTCGAGGTACTCGTGTGTCCGGCGGGCGAAGCAGTACACGCACGCGTGCGCGCAGCCGCGGTAGGGGTTGATCGTCCAGGTGAACGGCAGCCGCGCGGCGGCGGGGACCTTGTTGATGATGGACTTGGCGTGGATCTCGTAGCAGGTGATGCCGCGGAAGCCCGGTGTGTCGAACGTCCGGGTCACCGCCCCGCGCTCGAACAGCGGCGGGTCGCGCCGGGCGCCGGCACGGCCGCCCGCGTCGTCGTCGCCCGGGTCGGCGAGCGCGTCGTCGAGTCGCAGGTTGTCCCAGCGCATGCCCGCCCCCTCCGCCGGCCGTCACGATCTTCCAACCCTCCGACGATAGAACGCACGTTCGATGATCGCAACGTGAAGGACGTGCCGACCTGCGCGTTCCGTCCGTACCACTCCCGAAGGTAGGTAAGAATGGGCGCCTATGTGGCGGCGATGGGGGAGCGGCGCGAGCCCGCGGTCCTGGGCGGCGGCGGCGCCGGCCGGGCTGGCGGCCGCGTGCGCGGCGGTGAGCCTGGCGGTGAGCTCGGCCGGATGCGTGCCGGCGGCCAGCGGCACCGGCCGTTCCGGCGGGCCCGGCCAGGCCCGCGCGGGCGCCGAGTGCCCGGCCGGAAGGGCGCCGGACGGCACGGCCGGCCGCCAGCTGCGCGGCATGTGGATCTCCACCGTCACCGGCCTGGACTGGCCGGGGCGGCCGGGTGGGCCGGCGGGGCGGCAGCGGGCCGACTTCCGCCGGCTGCTCGACACCGCGACGGCGCGCCACCTCAACGCGGTGTTCGTCCAGATCCGCCCGACCGCCGACGCCTTCTACCGCTCGCCGTACGAGCCCTGGTCGCAGTGGATCACCGGCAGGCAGGGCCGCGACCCCGGCTACGACGTCCTGGGGTTCATGGTGCGCGAGGCGCACGCCAGGGGCCTGGAGTTCCACGCCTGGTTCAACCCCTACCGCGTCAGCCGGCAGCCCGACCTGAAGAGGCTCGCCGCCACCAACCCCGCCCGCCGGCACCCCGACTGGGTGCGCCGCTACGGCTCGGGCCTGTGGTACGACCCGGGGCTGCCGCAGGTGCGCGACCTGGTGAGCGGCGTCGTCCTCGACGTGGTGCGCAAGTACGACATCGACGGCGTCCACTTCGACGACTACTTCTACCCCTATCCGGAGTCCGGCGACTTCCCCGACACGGCGACCTTCCGCAGGTACGGCAAGGGCTTCGCGAGCCGGGCCGCCTGGCGGCGGGACAACGTCAACGCCCTGGTCAGGCGGGTATCGCAGGAGGTGCACGGAGCCAAGCCCTGGGTGCGGTTCGGGATCAGCCCGTTCGGGGTGTGGCGCAACGCCTCCACCGACCGTGCCGGCTCGGCCACCCAGGCGCTGCAAAGCTACGACGACATCTACGCCGACTCGCGGCTGTGGGTGAAGAAGGGCTGGGTCGACGACATCGTCCCGCAGCTGTACTGGCCGATCGGCGACCCGCGCGCCGACTACCGGACGCTGGCCGCCTGGTGGGCACGGCAGGTCCGCGGCACCGGCGTGCGGCTGGCGATCGGGCACGCCGCCTACCGCGTCGGCGAGCCGGGCCCGTACCGGAACCCGGCCGAGCTGTCCCGCGAGCTGACGGCCAACGACAGGCACCCCGAGGTGAGCGGCGACGTCTTCTTCAGCGCCCGAGACCTGGCGGCCGACCGGCGCGGCTTCGCCGGCCGGCTCGCCGCCGACCACTACTCCCGGCCGGCCCTGCCTCCCGAGGCCGCTCGTCGCGCTTCCGGCCCGCCGCCCGCGCCCCCGGCCAAGGTGACGGCGGCCGTCCACGGCCGCGCGATCACCGTGCGGTGGCGCACCTCGGGCGCCGCCAGGTACGCCCTGTACCGCGTCGAAGGCAAGCGGCCCGGCTGCGCCGCGGTCGACCCAGCGACCTTGCTCACCACCGCGGCCCCCGGCTCGGCCGGCGGCTCCGGCGGCGGCTCGGTCACCGACCGGGCCGTACGGGCCGGCGTGACCTACACCTACTACGTGACGGCGCTCGACCGGGTCCACCGGGAGAGCGCGCCGGCACGCGGATCGACTATTACCGTGCCGCGAGGATAAGGACCTTCAAGGTGGGGGAAGAAGTAGGTCAACAATGACCCCCGGAGGTGCGGCATGGCGCTCTCGATGGAGGAGGAGCGGATCCTCACCGAGATCGCATCTCAGCTCAGCGAGGACGATCCGGTGCTGGCCCGCAGGCTGGCCCGGTTCGGCCGCGTCCGCCGTCGGCGCCGCGGCAGGGCGCGTCTGGTCGTGGCGGTCGCCCTCGCCGTCGTCATCATCGGCGCGGCGGTCGCGGTGACCGTCCTCCTCGCCGCGACCTAGCGGGTCCGCCCGGTCCGCCCGCGGACCTGGCCGGGACATCTCCGGGAAGTCAGCCTGCGGCGCGCAGGAACGTCGCGGCCAGCGGCGCGGCCACGTCGCCGCCGGTCCCACCGCCCTCGACGATCACGGCGAACGCGAGGTCCCCGCGGTAGCCGATGAACCACGCGTGGGTCGGCGGCTTGGCGCCGGTCCCGTATTCGGCGGTGCCGGTCTTCCCGGCGGTGCCGGCGGGCAGGTGCGCGCTCGCCGCCGTCCCCGAGGTCACCACGGCGGTCATCATGGACCGCAGGTTGGCGTCGACGGCCGGGTTCAGCGCGACCGTCCTGGCCTGGTGGGGCAGCGCGGGGGAGATGACGAGCCGGGGCGGGCGCCACGCGCCGGCCTGGACCGCCGCGGCCACCCCGGCCATGGACAGCGGGGTCACCGACACGCGGGCCTGCCCGAACGACGCCGCCGCGAACTCGACCAGGTCACTGGGGAGGGGGAAGGACGAGCGCGCGGCGGGCGGCCCGGGCGTCAGCGGCGTGTTGAACCCGAACTGCCTGGCGGCGGCGGCGAGCTGCTGTCTGGTCAGCCGCTGGGTGGCCTGGGTCGCGAACGCGGTGTTGCACGATTTGGCGAACGCCGTACGGAAGTCGATCGCGCCGAACTCCTCGTGCTCGAAGTTGCGGACCAGCCGGCCGCCGATGTTGGCGGTCTTGGCGCACTGGATCCGGTCGGCCGGGGACAGCCCGTCGGCCAGCAGCGCCGCCGCAGTGATCACCTTGAACGTCGAGCCTGGCGGGTAGTGGCCAAGCAGCGCGCGGCTGAAACCGCCCGGCTGGTTGGCGACGGCGAGGATCTGCCCGGTGGAGGGACGTAGCGCCACCAGCGCGGCCGGCTTGCCCTGGCTGGTGATCGCCCTGGCGGCCGCCGCCTGGATCCGCGGGTCGAGGCTGGTGCGGATCGTGGCGCCCGGCCGGCCGGGAATCGTGTGCAACGTGGCGACCGGCCGGCCCGACTGGTCGACGATGCGGACGGCGGTGGTGGGGGTGCCGGCCAGGCGCCGCTCCATCGCCTGCTCGATGCCGCCGTGCCCGACGAGGTCGCCCTTCTTGTACGGGGAGCCGAGCCGTTTGAGGTCCGCCGCGGTGGCCGGTCCGACGAGCCCGACCAGCTGCTGCACCGACCCGGACACGCCGGGGACGTCGATGCGGGAGCCGGCCGCGTCGACGACGGCGCCGCGGCGCGGCCAGATCGCCTTGATGGCCAGGTGCTGCCCCTCCCGCAGCCGAGGGTGGATGGTGGCGGCGCTCCACACCACCCGCCACCGGCGGTCGCGCTTGGCCAGGGTCAGTTCGCCCTGGTACGTCCAGTCCCCGATGCCTTTGAGGGTGAGCGTCGCCGTGAAGGGCGCGCGGCCGCCGCGTACCGTGCCCAGCCGGTAGCCGGCCTTGGTGACGCCCAGGGCGGTGCGCGTCGCCGTGAGGCTGGCCGCCAGGTCGGGCGGTGGGGCGACGGTGAGCGCGGACATCGCCGCGTAGTCGTTCTGCTCCCAGGCGGACAGGAACGCCGCCGCGGTCTGGCGCGGGCTGCCCTTCGTGCGGAGCACCGCGTAGGCCCCGACGCCCGCGAGGATCCCGGCCAACGCCAGGCAGGACGCCAGGATCACCGTCGCGCGTCGGCTCACGTAACCCATCCCCCTCGTGCTTTGACCCCGATTGGGGCCAATCGTGGCACGACTTCGGCCGCGGAAGGGGCGGGAACGGCCATCGCGGCCAGACGTGAGACATCCCGGGCGAGCCAGCTCGCCCGGGATGCCGCACGTTCGGGCCGGTGTGGTGGTCGCCTCACGGCGAAAGGCACAACGCGGCTCCATGCCCCGGCCGAGGCCGGGCGGTATTCCGCGAAGGCAATAGGTGCGGCCCGGGGGACACATGCCACACCGGCACCACCCAGCCTAACGGCTCTTCGGCGGTGCCTATTCCCGTCCGCCCGCGGTCCGCACCGGCGCGGCAGGTCACGTGCGCAGCGGGCACTGCGTGACGAGACCCCGGTCACACTCGTCGGGCACGCCCTCGTCGCCCTCGCCGCCATCGGCGGTCAGCCGGTCGAGATGCCACTCGACGTGGGACAGCGGGCTCCACCACCCGGCCAGCAGGTCGGCGAGCGGGCGGCTGCGGCCGGGCAGGCCCGGCTCGGGCACCGGGTCGGCCCACAGCTCACGCGGGCAGCCGGCGGCCCAGCGGGCGGCGCCGGCCAGCACCTCGTCGAGGTCGGCGACGAGATCGTCGAACCGCCGCGGCGCCATCGCGTCCTGGATCATCCGTTCGCGTGCCGCGTACCCGGCCGTCTGGTCGAACTCCCGCGGAAACGCCGGTCGCCGCCCGTCGAACTCCATGTCCCGGCCGGTGGCGACGGCCCGCAGCGCCGCGACCTGCCAGCGGGTCCACTCGGCGAGGTGGCCGATGACCGCGCGGCGCCTGCCCGCCTGCTGCCTGCCCGCCTGCTGCCCGTGCGCCGGGACCGCCTCGGCCGCGACCTCGGCCAGCCGCAGCCGCACCCGCCCGATCCTGTCGAGCGTCCAGGCCCGGGCCCGGTCCGGCGATCCGGCGGTGCGGCCGCCGGCCGGGGCGCGCGGGGCCGGGGCGCGCAGCGCGGCGATCAGATCGTCGAGGTCGCGCCGGCCGGCGGCCTCGCCGGTGAGGGAGGCCGCGACGATCCGGTCGACGCGGAACTGCCGCGCCGCCTCCCGCAGCCGGCACCAGCCGATGAGGTAGTCGCCGTAGGGGGCGAGCACGAGGCCGTGCGCCTCCACCTCGCGCATGGTGCGCTCACCGGCCTGGTCGATGTAGGCGATCCGGACGACGTGGCGGCCGCGCACGGCCTCGGTGAGGGCCCGCACGACGTCGCCGTCGGCCACCGCGACATGCGCGACGTCGCCGCCGGGCCGGCCCGCCGGCCGCACCGCGTAGCCGCCCGAGTCGTCGCGGCGGACCGGCAGCCCGCTGCGGGCCAGGGCCGCGATATCCCGCTGGACGGTCCGTTCGCTCACCGCCAGCCGTTCGGCGAGGGCCCGCGCCCGCAGCGGCGCCGGGGCCGCGGCCCGCAGTTCGGCGGCGATGATGAGCAACCGTTCGTCGCGGGTCACGGTCACATCTTTACTCTGGCTTTACCCTCCGCGTCCGAGCAACGCCGAAGCCGCGCGGATTCGCCGCGAGACGCCCGCGCGGCGGTCTTCAGCCGGCCGCGACCGGCGCCGGCGCGGGCTCTCCGTGACCGGCGGCGACCGGCGCCGCGCCGGCCGACACCGCCCGCTGGGCGATGAAGGCGCCGACCAGCACGACCACCCCGCCGGCGATCTGCACCGCGGACAGCCGCTCGCCGATGACGATCCAGGCGAACACGGCGGCGGCCGCCGCCTCCGGGTAGGCCACCGCGGCGGCGACCGGCGCGGACAGCCGCCGCAGCACCAGCACGCTGGTCAGATAGGCGACGACCGTGCTCACCACGATGATCCACGCGGCGACCAGCCAGGCCGGCGCCGGCCGGTCGGCGAGCATCACCTCGCCGGGCAACAGCCGCCACGGGATCGACCACGGCGCGGCCGGCGCGGTGAGCGCGACGGTGCCCACGACGAACCCGCAACTGGTCAACACCAGCGGGTCGGTCACGGCGGTCATCCGCTTGGCCACCAGGAAGTAGGCCGCCTGGCAGGCCGCGGCGCCGAGCCCGGCGAGCAGCCCGATACCGTCGAGTCGCAACCCCTGCCACACCTGCACGACACACGCCACACCGGCCAGCGCGACCGCCACCCCTGCCGCCGCGGCGCGCGCCACCGGCGCCCTCCTGACCAGCCGGATCCAGGCGACCACCAGCACCGGGCCGGTGAACTCCAGCAAGATCGCCACCCCGACCGGCAGCCGGGCCGCGGCCACGAAGTAGCACGCCTGGCAGCCCGCCACGCCCGTCACGCCGAACAGCGCGAGCGACGGCCAGCCGCGCCCGGCGGCACGGAAGCCCGCGACGCCGCGCAGCGCCAGGGTCAGCGGCACCAGGACCAGGGCGGCGCCGGCGACCCGCAGCCACACCGCCTGCAGCGGGGTGAATCCCGAATGGATGAGCGCCTTGGCGAACGGCCCGGAACTGCCGAAACACACCGACGACAGGACCGCGAGCCCGAGCGCGAGCGACTTCGCGCGCCTCGTCAGATGCTGCTCCACCACCGCCGCCTCCCCGCCGCCGCGAACCCCCGCTAATGAGCATTCGTCCATATCGCTCATTACATATCATGGTTCGCCGGGCGGGCTACCATTCGCTGGGTGAACTGGCAGGCAGGCCCCCCGCCGCCGGGGACGGCGCGCGACCTCTTCCTCCAGACCGAAGCCGCGATCCGCGCGCTCGTCGCCGCCCCGTGGTGGCGCACCGCGCAGCCGGCGCAGCGAGCCGACGTGGTCATCTCCCACATGCTCGCCGGCGCCGGGGAGTGGTGGCTGTACGGGGCGTGGGGGCGCTGGTACCGCAGCGGCCTCGACGGCAGCTGGCACCCGTGCCCGGCCCCCGCCGACCCGGCCGCGCGCCGCGCCGTCGGCATCGCCCCGCACGGCGCCGGCAACCCGCCGGTGCCGCCGCAGCTCATCCCCGCCGGCCCCGACCTGGCCGCCGGCCGGGTCGCCCCGACCGGATTCCTGTCCGGCCCGCCGCCCACCGCCGTCGTCGCCCGCCTCCAGCAGGCCCTCATCACCGCGCTGTCGGTCGACCCCACCCAGTTCCCGCTCCGCGACCCCGCGTTCACACCCGGCACGCCGAGCACCGTCGCCGCCGCCTGGGGCGCGCTGCTGTGGTGCGCCGGCTCCCCGGTCGCGGTGGCCGAACACCCGCTGATCGAGCTCATCGCGCCCTACCTGACGATCCCGCGCGGCGAGCTGCGCTGGATGACCGCGCCCGATCTCGCGCACCTGGCCGGGTACTACTGCGAGCGGCTGCGCGCCGGCGACGCGGTCGGCGCCGCCCACGTCCTGCGGGTCATCGCCGAGGTCGCCGCCGCGCTGCGCACCGACCAGGCGTTCCGGCCGGGCGCGCACGCGCTGGACGCGATCACCGCCGCCACCACGCAGATGATCCAGTACGACATGGGCGGGATCGGGTTCGGCGACGCGGCCGTCGCCGAACAGTGGCGCCGCCGCTGCCCACCGGAGTTCGCCCCGGCCGTCATGCGGGAGGCCGCGCCGGGGGAGTTCTTCAGGCTCGCCCTCTACGACCTGCAGGAGACCATCCGCGCCCTCACCGCCGCGGACCCGGACCCAGGCTCGGCCGGGCCGCCGCCGACCCCGGCGCGGATCCGGCAGACGGCCCTCGCGCTGCTGGCCGCCGACCTGCGGCCCGCGACCCCTGCGGCGGTGTCGCCCCTGCTGCCGTGGCTGGACCCGGCCGGCGCCCGCACCCTGCAGGCGGTCCTCGCCCAGGACGACCACCCGCTGCGGCGGCTGTGGCCCGCGAACGGCCGGCTGCCCGACGTGCTGCGCCCGGCCGGCGGCGAGCAGGACGACCCGGAGACCGCCGCCGAACGGGCCGGACACCTGGCGGCGCTGCTGGCCACCTCCTACGCGCTGGGCCTGACCTGCTCCCGGCTCGCCCGGCTCACCCCGCCCACCCCAGGGTTCGTCGTCCCCGCCGCGGCGGCGGCCGAACTGCGCGGCGCGGCCGCCCGCGCGCCGAAACGGACCGGCGAGCTGACCGCGTGGCAGATCCTCGAGGCCGCCAGGGCGCACCTGGCCGCCGGCCGGGCCAGGCAGGACCCGCCGCCGGCGCCTGGCGCGGCGGGGGAGCCGGCGGCCGGTGCCGCCACGGCGGCGGTGGACGAACCGCGCCCGCCGGTCGCCGCCGCGATGGACCCGCCGGTGGGGCCGCCGGTCCCCGGACCGCCGCCGCCCGACCCGGCGGCCCTCGGCGTGCCGCACGTCGTGGAGGCCTACGGCACCCGGTTCCTGTGCGGGCTCGACGACGTCGCAGGCCTGCTCGCCGAGATGCGGCGGCGCGGGCAGTGGGCGCGCCGGCTGCGCGGCCAGGAGGTGTCCGGCGCGTCGGCGCCCGGGCTGCTGCTCGTCGGCACGCCGTCGAGCGGGCAACGCCGCCTCGCCCGGATCGTCGGCAAGGCGCTCGCCGAGGTCGGCGTCGGCAGCGGCGAGCTCCACGGCATCGACGCCACCGGGCTGCGCGACCGCGGCCCGGACGAGGTGCGCGCCGTCCTGGACGAACACGCCGGGCACACCCTGCTGCTCGACGGCCTTGATCAGCTGATCGACGGGACCGAGACCGGCGCCGCCTTCGCCGCCGCGCTCTACCGCGCCCGCGTCGAAGGCGTCAGCCACACCACCCTCGTCGCGACCTGCCGGCCCGAACGGCTGAGCCGGCTGTCGGCCGCCCACCCCGAACTCCTCACCGACTTCCGCGTCGTACGGCTGCCCGACCTGACCGACCCGGCCGCCCGGATCGCGCTGCTCGACCTGCTGGCGCGCGAACGCCGCGTGGAGCTGTCGCCGGGTGCCTGGCTGGTCGCCCGCCGCGACATGGGCCGGGTACGCGGCCGCGGCCGGCTCGCCGGCGCCCGCCTCGTCGAGACCTACCTGGACCGGGCGGCCACCCGGCACCTCGGCCGCGCCGGCGACGCCGCCGCGCTGGAGCCCGCCGACGACGCCGAAGCCCCGATCCTCGAGCCCGCCGACGTCGACGGGGTGGCCGAAGAGCTCGAACCGTCGCTGCGCGACCTCAAGGACGTCGACGCCTACCTGGCCGAGCTGCGGTCCCTCGCCGGCCTCGGCCCGGTCAAGGACACCGTGGAACGCCTCGTCGCCGAGGCACGGGTGGCGGCGGCCCGCCGCCGGGCCGGGCTGCCGGCCGCCCGGCCGCGCCGGCATCTGGGGTTCGCCGGCGCCCCCGGCACCGGCAAGACCACGGTGGCCCGGCTGGTCGGCAAGCTCTTCGCGGTGATCGGTCCGCTGGAGTCCGGACACGTGGTGCGATGCGCCCTCGCCGACCTGACCGGCCCCGACCAGGCCAAGGCCAAGGTGGGCGAGGCGCTGGGCGGCGTGCTCGAGCTCGACTTCGACCGCACCCCCGCCCCCGACCCTTCTCCCGCGCCGGAACCGGCCGCGGACCAGGCCGCCGGCTCCCGCGACGCCGACGCCGACGCCGACGGCGACGGCGGCGGCGGGGGAGGGGCCGGCGGGGCGGACACGACCGTCGGCGCGGCGGAGGCCGGAGACGCGGCGGCGCTCGCCGAGCTGGCCGCGCTGATGGACGACCGGCCCGACGAGTTCATGCTGATCGTCACCGGCGGCCGCGAGGAGCTGCCGCGGCTGGTCGACGCGAACCCCACGCTCCGCGACCGGCTCGGCGAAGTGATCGTCTTTCCCGACCTCGGCGACGACGACCTCGTCCAGATCTACCGGCTCCATGCCGCCGAGCAACGCTACGTCCTGGAAGAGGAACTGCTGGCCGCGCTGCCGGCCCGGATGGCCGCGCTGCGCGCCGACCCCGGCTACGCCGGCGGCCACTCGGTCCGCCGCCTGTTCGACGAGACCCTCGCCCGCCAGTCGGTGCGGATCGTCCGCGACGGCGCGACCATGTCGGCCGACCGGCTCACCCTGCTGACCGCGGCCGACCTGCCGGACCCGCCGGGCCCACCCGAACGGCCCGCCGGGCCCTGACCCCTTCCCCCGCCGGCCCGTGTCGGTCCCGTGTCGGTCCGGGCCGTGACGGACGGGGCGGGCTAGCTTGCAGGCATGCCAGCGGCGCGCGGGGGGCCGGCGGCCGGCGGCCCGCAGATGCCGCCGTGGCTGCCGCGGGCCTTCGTGCTCGCGGCGACCGTCGTACTGCTGTTCGGCGCCGGGCTCTGGGTGCTCGCGCGGCTGCGCGTCCTGCTGCTGTTGGTGCTGGTCTCGCTGTTCCTGGCACTGGCGATCGAGCCGGCGGTCGACCGGCTCGCCGCCCGCGGCTGGCGGCGCGGCCTGGCCACCGGCCTGATGCTCGTGCTCGTCATCGGGCTCACCCTGGGGTTCGTCGGCGTCCTCGGCTCGCTGCTGGCCAGGCAGGCCACCACCCTGATCAACGGGTTCCCCCACTACGTCGACTCCGTCATCCGCTGGGTCAACGACACCTTCCACACCCGCATCTCCCAGCGAACGATCATCAACCGGCTGCCCAGCCTGACCTCCCAGTTCGGCCGGAACCTGTCCGGCCTGGCCGGCAACGCGCTGGGCATCGGCGCCACAGCCGTGGGGGTGCTGTTCCAGTCGCTCGGCGTGGTGCTGTTCACCTTCTACCTGTCCGCCGACGGGCCGAACGTGCGCCGCGGGATCTGCGCGCTGCTGCCGCCGCACCGCCAGCGCCACGTCCTGCGCGCCTGGGAGATCGCGATCGACAAGACCGGCGGCTACATCTACTCGCGGGCGCTGCTCGCGCTGCTGTCGGGGATCGCGCACTACATCGCGATGCGGGTGCTCGGCGTGCCGTACGCGCTCACCCTGGCGCTGTGGGTCGGCATCATCTCCCAGTTCATCCCCGCGGTCGGCACCTATCTGGCCGGCGCGGTCCCCGTGCTGGTGGCGCTCGCGGCCAGCCCGGTGACCGCGCTGTGGCTGCTGCTGTTCATCGTCGCCTACCAGCAACTCGAGAACTACCTGCTCCAGCCGCGGATCACCGCCCAGACCCTCGACATGCACCCGGCGGTGGCCTTCGGCACCGTCCTCGCCGGCATCGCGATCATCGGCCCGGTCGGCGCGCTGCTCGCGCTGCCCATCACCGCCACCGTCCAGGCCTTCACCAGCACCTTCATCCGCCGCTACGACGTCGAGGACCACCCACTCGTCGCGGCCCGGCCGCCCGCCCGGCGCCGGCTGTGGCCGCGCCGGCGCCCGCCGCCGCGGTGACCCCGGACCCGCCGGCCGCGGGCACGCGCCGGCTTGGATGGGAGACATGACGATTCAAGTGGCCGTCTGCGGGCCGCACGACTGTGACGACGAACTGCGCCGGCTGGCCGGCGAGACGGGACGGCTGCTCGCCGCCCGCGGCGCCGTGGTGATCTGCGGCGGCTACGGCGGGGTCATGGCGGCAGCCGCGCACGGTGCCGCCGCCGCCGGCGGCACCGTTGTCGGCATCCTGTCCGGCGCCGACCGCGCGGACGCCAACCCCCACCTGTCCATCGTGATACCCACCGGCCTCGGCCAAGCCCGCAACGCCGTCATCGTCAACGCCGGCGACGCCGTCATCGCCGTCGGCGGCTCCTGGGGGACCCTGTCAGAGGTCGCGCTCGCCATGCGTACCGGCCGGGTCCCCGTCGTCCAGCTCGGCGGCTGGCACATCAGCGACCCCGCCGGGCGGCCGCCGCCCGGCGTGCGGCACGCCCGCACCCCGCACGAGGCCCTGGACCTGACCGGCCTGTGGTGACCCGCCCGGCGACCGGCCAGCCGCCGCCCGCCGGCCCCGCGGTGACCGTCGCGCCCGTTCCTCAGGTCGCGGAGAACCCGCCGTCGACGAACAGCGCCTGCCCGGTCACGTAGCCCGCCGCCGGCGAGGCGAGGAACACCGCCGCGCCGGCGAAGTCGTCCGGCACGCCGTTGCGGCCCACCATCGTCCGCGCGGCAAGCGCCTCGACCACACGCTGGTCGGCGGCCACGGCCGCGGTCAACGGCGTGACCACGAAACCGGGGATGATCGCGTTGCAGCACACCCCGCGCGGCGACCACGCCTCGGCCTGCGACCTGGCCAGCGCGACGACGCCGCCCTTCGACGCGCCGTAACCGCCGCTGTTGTAGAACGCCCGGTAGGCCTGCTGGGAACCGATGTGGATGATCCGGCCCCAACCGCGTGCCGCCATCCCCGACCCGTACCGCTGCCCGAGCAGGAACGGGGCGTCCAGGTTGACGGCCATCGTGCGGTCCCACTGCTCGACGGTCAGCTCGCCGAGCGGCGGGCGCAGGTTGACCCCGGCCGAGGTCACGAGGACATCCGGCTCCCCGAACGGTCCGACCGCCTCCTCCGCCGCCCGCGCCACCTCCGCGCGGTCGGCGAGGTCGGCCCGCACCGCGGCGGCGCGGCAGCCGCCGGCGGTCAGCTCCGCGACCGTCTCGGCCAGCTCACGTTCCCGGCGGGCGACGAGAACGACCGCGGCGCCGGCACCGCCGAGCGCCCTGGCGATGCCGCGACCGATGCCGGAGCTGCCCCCGGTGACGACGGCGACCCGGCCGCGCAGCGAAAACAGCCCTTCGAGAAAATCCGACACGTCCGCAGATCGTAGCGCCGCGAGGATCACCCGGCGCCGCCCGGGGGAGCGCCGGCGTAGCTCACGAAGAAAACCCCATGAACCGCCACCCGCCGCCTCGCGTATCTCCGGACGTCGCCCTGCGCAGGCGACAGGGAGAATACGGTCCGGACGGCTTCGCGCCGGTCCTGGCTGACGGCCGCGCGAGGCTGTCCGGATCGGCCCCCGCCACCCGCCGGTACGACCCACCCGGCCCGGCAGGGAACAATGGTCCCCATGGGTGAACGCAAGCCGATCGAGTGCTGGCTGTCCGACATGGACGGTGTGCTCGTCCGCGAGGGCCGACCCGTGCCCGGCGCCGACGAGTTCATCCGCCGCCTCGCCTCATCCGGCAAACGGTTCCTCGTCCTCACCAACAACTCGATCTACACGCCCCGCGACCTCGCCGCCCGCCTCCGCGCCGCCGGGCTCCAGGTGCCGGCCGAGGCCATCTGGACCTCCGCGCTGGCCACCGCCCAGTTCCTCGCCGACCAGCGCCCGGAAGGATCGGCGTACGTGATCGGCGAGGCCGGGCTGACCACCGCGCTGCACCAGATCGGCTACGTGCTCACCGACCTCAGCCCCGACTACGTCGTGCTCGGCGAAACCCGCACCTACAGCTTCTCCCAGATCACCCAGGCGATCAGGTTGATCGAGAAGGGCGCCCGGTTCATCGCGACCAACCCCGACGCCGTCGGCCCCTCGCACGAGGGGTCGCTGCCCGCCTGCGGCGCCGTCGCCGCCATGATCACCAAGGCGACGGGGGTCGAGCCGTACTTCATCGGCAAGCCCAACCCGCTGATGATGCGCACCGCGCTGAACACCGTCGCCGGTCACAGCGAGACCACCGCGATGATCGGCGACCGCATGGACACCGACATCGTCGCCGGCATGGAAGCCGGACTCTTCACCATCCTGGTCCTGACCGGGATCACCAAGGAACCCGACATCGACCGGTACTCCTACCGGCCGTCGAAGGTCGTCGGCTCCGTCGCCGAACTCCTCGACATGATCGACCTGATCGACGTCTGAGCCCGCGAGGTCGTCACCCGGCACCCCACCCGGCACCTCACCGCGGATGCGCGCGCAGCCACGCCGCCACCTCGCCGGCGTGCCCGTCCGGCGGGAAGACCGGATAGAAGACGTGCTCGATCACGCCGGCGCCGACCACCAAGGTGAGCCGCTTGATCAGCGTCAGCCCGGCGGCCTCGAACGTCGGCAGCTCCAGCGCCCTGGTCAGCCGCAGCTCGGCGTCCGACAGCAGCGGGAACGGCAGCCCCAGCCGCCGCGCCGCCTCCGCCTGGTAGACCGTGTCCTGCGTGGACACCCCCGCCACCGCCGCGCCCAGCGCGCCCAACTCGGCGGAATGATCACGGAACCCGCACGCCTCCGGGGTGCAGCCGCGCGCACCCGGGATCGCGTCCCACCCGTCGGGCAGCGGCTCGCCCGGACGGCCGGTCCGCGGGTAGGCGTACAGCACCAGCCGCGAGAACGGCTCAGGCACCTCGTCGACCCGCAGCACCCCGCCCCGCGTCGAGGCCAGCTCCAGGCCGGGCATCGCCCGGCCCGGCAGGTGCGCCGCCGCGCCGTCGTCGGCCGGCACCGGCAGCTCACCCGGCAGGTTCCGCAGGTCGTCACGCATCGGCCCGTCCTCGTCGTCCACCCTGGCGCACGCCACCCGCACCCCGGCGGCTTCAGGTTCCCATCAGTCCCTGTGGTGCTTCGCCAGCCGGGGCATCAAAGCCGCAGCGGCTTGACCGGGGCGCCGATCAGCGCCGGGTCGGCGCGCCAGTCCACGCCCGGGACGTCGATGTACAGCTCGATCTCGTTGCCGTCCGGGTCGGCGATGTAGAGGCTGTGGGTGACGGTGTGGTCACTGGCACCCAGGATCGTGGTGCCGGACTCCTCGAGCCTGGACAGCGCCTCGCGCAGCTCGTCGTCGCTGTCGCCGACCTTCAGCCCGAAGTGGTAGAGGCCGACGCGGCGGCCCTCCGGCTGCGCGGCGGCGTCCTGCCCGACCTCGATGAGCAGCAGCTCGTGGTGGGTACGCCCGGACGGCGCGGAAAACGCGGCGATCGGGGCCGGCCGCACGCCGTTCCCTTCGCCCGGCAGGATCTGCCGCCAGCCGAGCACATCCCGGTAGAAACGGGCAGAGCGCTCGATGTCTCGGACGTACAGGACGATGTGCCCGAGTTCCTTGATCTCCACGCCGTACGCTCCCTCGCCGCGTCGCGCTCACCGAACGCCCGCGATGTATTCAAATCGTCAACTAAATCCTATGCCGCTGCCGGCGACCATCAACCCCCCGCCACCGAGCGAGGTCGGGGCAGCCTCAGGGACCACTCGGGGGAATCCCCGATGGCGGCCCGCCCCGCGGCGCCGCACGCTTGAGATATGTCGTACACACCTGATGTCCCTGGCCGCAACGACTCGCTGTGGATCGCGACGGCGGCCGCCACGCAGGGGCCCTGGGGGCTCGCCTTCGCGGGCGGCGCCGTGGTCGGCGGCGCCCAACTGGCCCTGCACGTGCTGGGCGGGCACCTGACGGTGGCCGGGCCGCTGACCTCCGGCCTCATGGCCTTCTTCCTCATCGGCTCGATCGGCGCGCTGCTCCTCAAGGGACGCGACCGGGCCCGCGCCTGGGCGCACCGGCATCCGTGGCGGTTCGCCGTCGTACCCGCCATCGGCGCCGGCGCCACCGTGCTGCCGGTCAAGCTCCTGCTCAGCACCGCCGGCCTGTTCGGCGCGACGTTCGCCGCCATGAGCACCGCCGCGAGCGTCTTCATCATCGTCGGCCTGATCGGCATGGTGGTGGGCGCGGTCCGCCGTGCCGACTGACGGCGTCACGCGGAGTCGCAGGGCCCGCATTGACAAACGGAGTGGACACTCCGTACGCTCCTTAACCGAAGTGGAGACTTCGGTTATTGGCGGGGGCGGTGCGGTTCTCCCGGGCCGCCAACCAGGGGAGCGTCCCATGGCAGAGCTCGCATCGGATCCTCGGCAGGACGCGGCCGGCCCGCGCGAGGTGTTCGAGCGCCTCATCGGCGGGATCAACGGCAGGCAATGGGACCGGCTCGCCGACCTGTACGCCGAGGACGCGGTCGTGGAACATCCCTTCGCGCTGCCGCGACCCGCGCGCCTGGACGGGCGGCAGGCCATCCGGCGGCACTTCGCCGCCGGATCGCGGCTGCCGCTGGAGTTGCGGGCCCGCGACATCGTCGTCCACGAGACCACCGACCCGGAGGTCATCATCGGGGAGTACGTCTACGACGGCCTGGTCACCACCACCGGCCGCACCTTCACCATCTCCAACGTCCAGGTGATGCGCGTCAGGGGCGGGCTGATCGTGACCTCACGCGACTACCACAACCACGCGGCGCTCGCCGAGCTGGCGGCCGGGCTCACCGCGCCAGGCGGGCGGCCCGGCCCATGAGGTAACGCTGCTCGGGCAGGCTCGTCGTCCGCCGCGCCGCCAGCGTGTAGCAGTCGCGCGCCGCGTCCGCGTCACCCGCCATCTCCAGCAGGTGCCCGCGCACCGCGGCCAGCCGATGATGGCTCGCCACCCGGTCGTCGGCGTCCAACGCCGCCAGCAGGTCCAGACCCGCCCGCGGTCCCCGCACCATCGCCAGCGCCACGGCCCGGTTGAGCGTCACCATCGGGTTGTCGGAGATGCGCTCGAGCAGCTCGAACAGCGCCAGGATCTGCGGCCAGTCGGTGTCCTCCGCCCGCGCCGCCTCATCGTGCACCGCGGCGATCGCCGCCTGCACCTGGTACGGGCCGAGCGGCGCCCGCGCCAGCGTCTCGGTGATGAGCGCGACGCCCTCGGCGATGGCCTTCCGGTCCCACCGGCCCCTGTCCTGCTCGGCCAGCGGGATCAGCGACCCGTCAGGCCCGGTACGCGCGTCGCGGCGCGCGTCGGTGAGCAGCATCAACGCCAGCAGCCCGGCCACCTCGCCGTCATCGGGCAGCAGCCGGCGCAGCGCCCTGGCCAGCCGGATCGCCTCCCCGGTCAACTCCGCGCGATGCAGGTCGGGACCCGACGTGGTCGTGTACCCCTCGTTGAAGATCAGATAAAGCACGTGCAGGACGACGCGCAACCGGCCGGCCCGCTCCGGCTCCGGCGGCAGCGCGAACCCGACTCCGCTGGCCTTGATGCGCTGCTTGGCCCGGCTGATCCGCTGCGCCATCGTCGCCTCAGGCACCATGAACGCCCGGGCGATCTGCGCGGTCGTGAGCCCGCCGACCGCCCGCAACGTCAACGCCACCTGCGACGCCGGCGACAGCTCCGGGTGGCAGCACAAGAACAGCAACGTCAACGTGTCGTCCTGGTCCGGCGGCCGCTCGCCCTCGGGGCCCGGCGCGAAGAACTCCTCCTGCGGGGTACGCGCCGCCACCGTCTCCTCCCGGCGGCGGCGCGCCGCGTCGCTGCGCCACTGGTCCGTCAGCCGCCGCGACGCGACCGTGATCAGCCACCCCCGGGGGCTGCCAGGAACCCCCTGGGCCGGCCACTGCACCGCCGCCTCGAGCAGCGCCTCCTGGACCGCGTCCTCGCACTCGTCGAAATGCCCGTACCGGCGGACCAGCGCGCCGATGACCCGCGGCGCCAGCTCGCGCAGCAAGTCCTCGACGCCGGCGCCGACGGTCATCCGCGCCCCCGCACCGGCATCCGGGCACGGCGCGGCCGCCGCCGGCATGCCTCACACCTCATCGGCGGACCCGTTCATCAGCGGCCGCAGCTCCACACCCATGAACCGGGCGTCCGGCCAGCGCGCCGCGATCTCCAGCGCCCGCTCGAGGCTGTCGCACTCCAGCAGGCAGTAGCCCGCCAGATGCTCCTTCGCCTCCACGAACGGGCCGTCGGTCACCACCGGCACCCCATCGCGGATCCGGACGGTCTTGGCGTTCACCGGGTCGGCCAGCGCCTCCCCGCCCAGCCATTCCCCGGACTCGGTGAGCTCGGCCATCAGGCCGTCCACCTCGGCCATCACAGCGTCGAGGTCCTCGCCGAGCGCCTGGACGGTCTCGGGGTTGCTGTAGATCATCAACATGTATTTCATCGTCCGCTCCTCACCCGCCGGCGCCCCCTCCGGGCGCCTTCACCAAGGAGTCGGAGCGGCCACGGCGTTCTCTACATCCACCCCCAACCCTTCCATCCCCGCACGCCGCCGGCCGTCAGGAGCGGACGACCTGATCGAGTGGGGTCGCGGGGTCGGCGAGTTTGTCGCGGTCGACGGGGGCCGCGGAGCGGATGAGCTCACCCAGCCGGTCGGTGACGTCCCAGACGTTCACGTTCATCGCGGCGATGACCGTGTCGTGGCCGTTGTGGCGGTGGAGCCAGAAGGCGATGAACTCCCGGCCGGCCACGTCGCCCCGGACGAGGACGTCGTCGTTCAGGCCGGGCGGGACGTAGCCGGTGTACTCCATGCCCAGGTCGTACTGGTCGGTGTAGAAGTAGGGCAGCCGGTCGTACACGGCGGGCCGGTCGAGCATGCCGCGAGCCGCGACGGCGGGCTGGTTGAGGGCGTTGGCCCAGTGCTCGACGCGCAGATGCCTGCCCAGGTGGGGGTGGTAGGCGCTGGCGACGTCCCCAGCGGCGAAGATGTCGGGATCGCTCGTGCGCAGGCCGGCCGTGGTCTCGATGCCGTTGCCGACGGTCAGTCCGGCCGCGGCGGCCAGGCCGGTGTTGGGAATGGCGCCGATGCCGGCCACGACGGCGTCGGCGTCGACGTGGGTGCCGTCCTCCAGCCGCACGCCGGTCGCGGTGACCTCGGCGAGGCGTGCGCCCAGCCGCAGATCGACGCCGTGATCGCGGTGCAGGTCGGCGAAGACGGCACCCATCGTCGGGCCGAGAGAGCCCGCCAGCGGCTGCGGCTGAGCCTCGATCACGGTGACCTCGACATCGGCGGCGCGGGCCGCGGCCGCGGTTTCCAGGCCGATCCAGCCGCCGCCGATGACGACGATCCGGCCGGCGCCGGCCAGCGTTTCGCGCAGGAGATCGCTGTCGTCGACGGTCCGCAGGTACCGCACGGTGTCGCGGTCATGCCCGGGGACCGTCAACCGGCGCGGGGCGGCGCCGGTGCACAACAGCAGCTTGTCGTAGGTGACCGCGGCGCCGTCGGACAGGCTGACCCGGCGAGCGGCCCGGTCGATGCCGGTGACCGCGATGCCGCGGCGCAGGTCGATCTCCTGATCGCGGTACCAGGCCGCGTCATGCACAAAGATCTTGTCGCGTTCCGACGTGCCCTGCAGATAGTCCTTCGACAGCGGAGGCCGCTCATAGGGCAGGTGCGGTTCCTCGCCGATCACGACGATCCGGCCGTCGAAACCCTCGGTGCGCAGCGCCTCGGCGGCCTTGGCCCCGGCCAGGCCCCCTCCGGCGACAACAAACGTGGCGGATGCCGACATCATGGTTCTCCCGTCGACTCGGTAAGACGTACTGGTGGACTGTGTGGACTGTGTGGACTGCCTGGTGGGTGGACTGTGTTCCGACCGGGCGCCGACTAGGTGCTGACGCCGGCCAAGGCGAAGAACTCCTGCCGCGAGCGCGCATCGTCGCGGAGCAGTCCCTGCAGCGCCGACGTCACCGTCCTGGACCCGCCGGCTCGCACGCCGCGCAGCGACATGCACAGGTGCTCGGCCTCGATCACGACACCGACACCCCGCGGGGCGAGATGCAGCTGCAGCCAGTCGGCCACCTGTTTCGTCAGCCGTTCCTGCACCTGCAGATCCCGGGCGAACAGCTCGACGACGCGGGCCGCCTTCGACAGCCCGAGGATGCGCTCACCAGGGAGGTAGCCGACGTGCGCCACCCCATGGAACGGCAACAGGTGATGCTCGCACAGCGACTGCACCGGAATACCCCGGGCGACGACCAACTCGTCGTAGCCCTCCTCGTTGGGAAAGGTCGTCAGGTTGAACTCGCGCGGCGCGAGCAACTCGGCATAGGCGTGCGCGACCCGCCTCGGCGTGTCGGCCAGATGCTCGCCGGCCGGATCCCGCCCGAGGGCGGTCAGCAGGTCGGCCACCGCGCGCTCCGCCGCCTCCAGATCGACGCTGCCGCGCTCCCTGACCACCCGCAGGTGCCGCTGGGAATCGGGGGAGTGCGCCGCGGGCCACTGCGTCGCCGGGCCGGTCATGCCGCCCGCCGCCCGCGGTGGGCGGGCGCGTACCGCACCGCCAAACGGGCGAGCGCCACGGCGGCGGCCAACAGACCGAAGTCACGCAGCGCCACGTCGTAGAAGCCGGGGACCGTCAGCAGGTTGACGACGATCCCGGCCAGCCAGGCGGCGACGAGCGGACCGCCGAACCGCGGCGCCGCGGCCACCACGACACCAGCCGCGATCTCCACCACACCAACGGCGTACATCGCCTGCTGCGCCGTGCCCGGCACGATCCCGTCGATCCACGGGGCGAGGTACTGCGGCCAATCGACCAGAACATTGGCGAACTTGTCCAGCCCGAACAGCACGGGCGCCACGGTGAACACGCTCCGTAGAACGACAAATGCCTGGTAAGCGGGGTCGGACCACGACACCCGTCCGGCCGGCTCGGCGGGGGACACCTCGACATCCACCACGACTCCTCCTTCTATCGATGACTTGAGTTAACATTAGAAGGTGGCCCGGATTTAGTCAACGAAGGTGATTTTTAGAATGGGTGAGGTCGACGGGACGTGGCTGGCGGACGTCTCCGCCGTCGCGGCGCTGCACGAACCGACCCGGCGCCGCCTGTATGAGTTCGTGGTGCGCAGGCCCGAGCCGGTGAGCCGGGACCAGGCCGCCGACGCGGTGGGGGCGCCACGCCCCACGGTCGCCTTCCACCTGGACAAGCTGGTCGCCGAAGGACTGCTCGAAGTCGTCTACGAAAGGCGCAGCGGCCGCACCGGCCCCGGCGCCGGCCGGCCGGCCAAGCTGTACCGGCGCGCATCCCAACAGATCACGGTGTCGCTGCCTGACCGGCGCTACGAGCTCGCCGCCCGGCTGCTCGCCGACGCCGTCCACGAGGCGCAAAGCTCCGGAGAGTCACCGCGCGCCGTACTCGACCGGCGTGCCCGCGAACTGGGCCGCCGGCTCGGTCGGGAACTGGACCGGCAAGCCCACGCGGACCTCATGGGGGCGCTGGAAACCCTCGGGTTCGAGCCACGCACCAGGGGGGACACGATCGTCCTCGCCAACTGTCCCTTCCACAACCTGGCGCGCCGGCACACGGAACTGGTGTGCGGAATGAACCTGTGCCTCCTCGGCGGGCTGCTCGACGGACTCACCGAACATGACGTCACCGCACGCCTCGAACCAGCCCCGGAACACTGCTGCGTCCGTTTCCACCCGGCCCAGGACGCCCCGCCCGACCAGGGCCCACCCCATGGTCGATAATGCACATTATGTTAAGTAGAGACCTTGTCCCCGTCTCCTGGTTCCGCCGCGAGCACCTGGCTGTCCGCGTCGATGGCCGAGGCTTGGAGCTTGGCGGTGGCGAGAGCGGCGCGGTCCCGTTGGGCGTCGGCTTCGGCCCGGTAGCGGTCACGTTCGGACTCCGCATGCCGGACAAGGCGCTGGAGCGCACTGTTCTCCGCGGCGGCCATCGCCGCTTCCTGGCGGGCCCGGGCGGCCTCCTGGTCGGCGGCGTCGGCGCGTTCCCGCTGCCGCTCGACCTCGCGATGGAGGGCGTCGCGGTCATGGGTGACCTGTTGGAGCAGGGCGCGCAGGGTGTGCGCCTCGGTTTCGGCTTGGGTCCTGGCGTCCCGCTCCCGGTCGGCCGCCGCTGACGCCGCCGCGTGCGCGGCCTGGAGCTCGGTGACGGTCTGGCGGTGCTGTTCGACCTGCGCGTCGGCGGCGGCGAGGTCGGCACTCAGTCCGGTGATCTTGGTTTGTGCCTCGCTCAGCGCTTCGGCGGAGGCGGCCACCTGAGCCTCCGCGGAGTCGCGGGCGTGTCGCTCGGTGTGCAGGGCGCTGGCGGTCTCGGTCAGCCGCGCCTGAAGGGCCCGTTCCGCCGCGATGGCGGCCGCGGTGCGCTGTTCGGCGGCGACGGCGCGTTCGTCTGCCGCCTTCTCGCGGGCCTGCGCTTCCCTCGCGGCGCCGGCGGCCGCGGCGGCCTTGTGTTCGGCGGCGCGGGCGCGGGCCCTGGCCTCGGCGGTGTCGTGGCGGGCGACGGCGGCCGCCTTCTCCGCGCGTTCGGCCTGCTGTTCGGCGGTGACGGCGCGTTGGAGCGCGCCGTCGTTGATCGCGGCGAGTTGGCCGGTGAGTGCTTCGAGGAGCGGGCTGAGGCTGGTGGCGAGCCGCTCGGCGTGCGCGACGCCGGCGTCGGTGGTGGTCGCGGCGGCTTTGCGGCGCAGGTAGGCGGCGCGGTCGCGGTGGCGGGGTGAGCAGTATTGCGGGGGCTGGCCGCCCTTGCGTTTGCCGTCGTGGTCGGTGGCGGGTTCGGGAAGCGGGTTGGGGCAGTCCTCGAAGGCGTTGAGGCCGCACTGTCCTGGGGCGAACGCGCGTTCGCCGGGCAGCGGCGCCACCGGTTCCTGTGCTGGCTCGGGTGCTGGTGCCGGGTCGGCGGCGATGGCGGCCGGCTCGTCTGTGGGGCCCATGCGGGCAAGAGTAGTGAAGATGCTCGGTAAGCCGTACGGGTTAAGGGTTTCTCGTATGACTTACGCGGTTGTAGTTATAGACGTTAACGACGGTTATCGTCTATGTACCGGCGCTACCTTCTGTGGCATGACCGTTGCCCCGCAACCCTCCGTGCAGCCCTCTGTCCGTCCCCCGTCCCCGGCGGTCGTCGCGTCGCCGGGACGGTATCTGCTGACCGGGGAGCCTCCCGCGCGGACGGCCGCGGACCTGGCGCGGCTGCTGCGGGCGATCGGCCTGGACGAGTCCGTGTTGAACGCGACGGCGGTGTGGCTGGCCCGCTACGAGGGCCGTAGCGCCGCGACGGTCCGCGGCTACGTGCGCGACTGCGGGTGGTGGGCCGCCTGGTGCGCGCACCACGGGATCGACCCCACCGCCGCGACCGCGCTGGCCGCCGACGCCTACGCCGCCGCGCTCGGCACCAGCGGCCTGTCCAGGGCCTCCCAGGCGCGCCGGCTCGCGGCCGCCTCCTCGTGGATCGCGAGCCTCATCCGGGTCGAGGCCGCCGACCGCAACCCGTTCGCCGGACAGGACCGGCCGTCGGTCGACGCCGCCGGGCGCGGCGCCCGCGGCCTCACCCTGCGCCAGGTCGAGGATCTGCTCGCCGCCGCGGATCGGTACGGGCATCCGCGCACCCGCACCAGGACCCGCCTGCTCATCACGCTGGCCGTGGTGACCCTCGCCCGTTCGGCGACCCTGCGGGCGATCCGGGTGGACGACCTCGGTCACGACTCAGGCCACGACACGCTCGACCTCACCGTCAAAGGAGGCCGCAGGCTGCGGGTGCCGCTCCCCCCGTTCGCGCTGGCGGCGGTCGACGCGCATCTGGCGGTGCGCGGCCGGCATCCGGGCCCGCTCCTGGAGACCTCGGCGGGCAAGGCCATGGCGCCGTCGCAGGTGTTCACCACCGTCGCCGGGGTCGCCGAACTCGCGGGTCTGTCGAAAATCACACCGCACAGCCTCCGGGCGACCGGGATCACGCTCCTGCTGGAT
Source organism: Streptosporangiaceae bacterium (assembly GCA_036378315.1). Classification (GTDB taxonomy): domain Bacteria; phylum Actinomycetota; class Actinomycetes; order Streptosporangiales; family Streptosporangiaceae; genus CALAED01. Next base: position 57,377 of record DASUWU010000074.1, read on the forward strand.
GCCGGGGTGTCGATCGAGTTGATCGCCGAGCTCGCCGGGCATGCCGATGTGCGGACCACCAAGGTCTACGACCGCAGGTCGGGCCGCCGCCTGTCCCGCTCCCCCGCCCACAAGCTCGCCACGATGCTCGACCACACATGACACCGCCCAGGACCGCTGATCACGAGGCCGGCCGGCGCCGGTCAGCGATCCGCTGAGGCCGGGGCGGCGCCGGGGTTGGGCCAGGGGTTGCGAGCGCAGCCGTCGAGGGACTTGGTCTGCTGCATCATGACGGGCGCGGGCCAGCCAGGACCGGGGCAGGGCTCGTGGCCGTGCCCGAGGGCGTGCCCGACCTCGTGGCTGATGAGGTATTCGCGGTAGGAGGCGAGGTCATCGCCGTAGCTGGCGGCGCCGGTGCCCCACCGCATCGCGTTGATGATCGCGCGGGGGCTGTGCCAGCACGACAGCTGTCCCCCGGTGTTCAGCGGCAGGCACCGCGTCGCCGACAGCGCCGGGCTGGACAGGGACACCACGAACCGGACCGGGCCATGGTCGGTGCGCGCGAACCGCATGCGTCCGCCGGCGCCCCAGCCGCGCGGATCGTTGAGGATGCGGTGGACGGCGGCGGCGAAGTCCACGCCGCGGAACGGCAGGCCCCGCTCGACCTCCACCATGTAGCCGACCAGCTCGCCGCGCCCGCCGCGCGGCGGGCGGGCCGCGCCGGGGACGATCGCGTAGCTGCCGCCGGCGGCGTACGGCACCCGCACCCGCGGCGGCTGGGCGCGCCCGCCGACGGCGAAGGCGTGGCGGAGCGTCCGCCCGGTGACCGGCGCGGCGGACCGGCGGTCCGTGGCCGGCCTTTGGACGCGGTCGTGGCCGTGGCCGAGTGCGACGCCGGCCGCGGCGCACGCGAGCAGGACCACGAAGGCTCCGCCGGCCAGCGCGGCGCGCCGGCGCGGGCCGCGCGGCGTCTTCTCCCCCGGCCTGGAGCGGTCGTCCCCCATCGGTCCCCCTCGGGTCCTCCCGGTCCCGTCGAAGGCCATGATCGCTCAGGTTGCCGCGGTGGGCGCGGTCGCCACACCCACCGGGTCCCCTGTCCCCCGATCTTGATCGGGTCTTGGCCGGGCGGCGGGACGTACCTGACCGGCCGGCATCGGCACTGGCCCCGGCGTCGGGGAATCCGCGGGCGGCGGTCCGCCGTAACTTCAGAGGGGTGCTGAATGCCCGCCGCGTTGCCGCGCGTCGCCCGGGCGGCGCCTCGCCGTACGGCGGGTCGCCCCTCCTCCGCCGGGTGAGGCGGTGCCTGATCCACCCGCTCGCGCCAGACGGGTCATTCAGCACCCCCCGCGCCCACGGCGAGGAGCCGGGCGAGCTCGTCGCGGAAGGCGTCCAGGCCCATCGTGCCGAGGTCGAGCGCCGCGGCGTGGAACGCCCTCAGGTCGAACGCGGCGCCGAGCCGGCGGCGGGCGTCGGCGCGGGCGGTCAGCCACACCCGCTCCCCCACCTTGTAGGCGGCCGCCTGCCCGGGCCGGCCCAGGTAGCGGTCGATCTCGAACCGGACGGTGAAGTCGTCGAGGCCGGAACGGGCGCGCAGGAATTCCCGGCCGAGGTCGGGGGTCCACCGTTCGCCGTCGTGGAAGCCGCTCCCCCGCGGGATCTCCAGCTCGAGGTGCATGCCGATGTCGAGGACGACGCGGGCGGCGCGGAACCTGTGCTGGGTGAGCATGCCCAGGCGGTCGGCGGGGTCGGCGTAGTAGCCGAGCTCGCCCATCAGCCGTTCTGCGTACAGGCCCCAGCCTTCTACGTGCCCGGAGAACGACCATTCCGTGGCGGCGCGCTGGAACCGGTTGAACAGGTCCGCGCGGCACATGACGGTCCCCTGCTGCAGGTGGTGGCCGGGCGCGCCTTCGTGGTACATCGTGGACGGCACGGTCCAGGTGGGCAGCTCGTCTCCGGGCAGGGTCCACCACACCTGCCCGGGCCGGGTGAAGTCCTCGGCGGGCGGGAGGTAGGAGACACCGCCGATCGTGGTCGGGGTGATGCGGCATTCGATGCGCCGCAGCGGCTCGGGGATGTCGAAGTGCACGCCGTCCAGCTCGGCGATGGCCCGGTCGGCGAGCTGCTGGAGGTAGTCGCGGACCTCGTCGGCGCCGACGAGGCGCCGGCCGGGGTCGTTGTCGAGCGCCTCGGTGACCTCGGCGACGGTCGCGCCTTGCGTGATCTCGCCGGCCACCGCGCTCATCTCGGCCTCGATCGCGGCGAGTTCGGTCCAGCCCCAGGCGTAGGTGTCGTCCAGGTCGAGCGCGGTTCCCAGGTAGTACTGGACCCCGAGCTGGTAGCGGTCGCGGCCGAGCGCGTCGCGGCGCGGCGCGTGGGCGGCCAGTTCGTCGCGGAGGAAGTCCGTGAAGTCCGTGAGCGCCCGGGCGCCGGCGGCGACGGCCTCGCCGAGCGGTTCGCGCAGCGGCCCGTCGCCGTGCGCGGCGGCCAGCCGGGGCAGGTAGCCGGCGGTGCGCTCGCACTGGACGGCGGTGCTCAGCACCTGGCGCAGCGCGGCGACCCGGCCGAGTTGCCGGTCGCGGGTGAGGGTGGCGCGCAGGCCGGCGAGCGAGTCGGGTAGCGCCCGCAGTCGGGACAGCAGGTCGGGCCAGGGGGTGGCCGGGCCGCGGTCGAGCAGCTCGATCGAGCGGCGCAGGGCGGGGATCGAGCTGTCGATGGCGGCGAGGCCGGACGTGGTGACGCCGGCCTCGTGGCAGGCGATCTCGCGTTCGAGGTGCTCGCGCAGCAGCCGGGCGGCGAGCCGCGCCCGGGCGGCGCCGTCGCCGGCGGGGCCGCGGTCGCCGGCCGGGTCGGGCAGCGCGGCCAGGTCCGCCAGGGTGCGGCGGTTCAGCGCGTCGCGGGCGTCGAACCCTTCGGGGCTGTAGTCGGTGAGGGCGCCGTCGTGCCCGGTGATGCCCATGAGCGAGGAGGCACAGGGGTCGAGCTCGGCGAAAACCTCGACGTACCGGTCGGACAGTTCGTCCACGTTCGTCATGCCCGCCACCCTACGGCCGCGGCCCACGGTCCTGGCCGCGGATCGGGGCGGTGTAGCCGCCGCGGATCGGGAAATGAGGCCCACCATGAACACCATCCCCGATGTCGGGTTGAACAACGGCGTGGCGATGCCGCGGCTGGGGTTCGGCGTCTTCCAGGTGTCCGACGGCGAGGCCGAGCGGGCGGTCGCGATCGCGGTCGAGGACGGCTACCGCAGCGTGGACACGGCCCGGATCTACCGGAACGAGGAGGGCACCGGCAGGGCGTTGAAGTCGTGCGGCGTCCCGCGCGAGGAGCTGTTCGTCACCACGAAGCTGTGGAACGCCGACCAGGGGTACGACGAGGCGCTGCGGGCGTTCGACGCGAGCCTGGACCGGCTCGGTCTTGAGCAGCTCGACCTGTACCTGATCCACTGGCCGGTGCCGAGCCGGGACCGCTACCTCGACACGTGGCGGGCGTTCGAACGGCTCTATGCCGACGGCCGGGTGCGGGCGATCGGGGTGTCGAACTTCCTGCCCGAGCATCTCACCCGGGTGATGGACGCTTTCGACGTCGTGCCGGCGGTCAACCAGATCGAGCTGCACCCCTATCTGCAGCAGGCCGAGCTGCGGGAGTTCCACGCGCGGCACGGCATCGCCACCGAGGCCTACAGCCCGCTGGGGCAGGGCAAGGGCCTGCTGGACGACCCCGTGTTCGGCCCTGTCGCCGCCAAGCACGGCAAGACGGCCGCGCAGGTGGTGCTGCGCTGGCATCTGCAGCTGGGCAACGTCGTGATCCCGAAGTCGGTGACGCCGTCGCGCATCGCCGAGAACATCGATGTCTTCGACTTCGAGCTCGACACCGACGACCTCGCCGCGATCGCCGCCCTCGACTCGGGCACGCGGTACGGGCCCGACCCGGCCACGTTCGCCTGGATGGGCTGACAGGGCTCTCGCGGGCCCGGCCGGAGAGGTGGGCCGGGCCGGGGGTGGTGGTCAGGCGTCGTCGCGGTCGACCCAGTCGAAGGTGCGTTCCACCGCCTTCTTCCACCGGCGGTACTCCCGGTCGCGGGTGGCCGGGTCCATCCGCGGTCGCCACTCGGCGCCCTGCCGCCAATGGGCGCGCAGTTCTTCGACGCTGTCCCAGTAGCCGACGGCGAGCCCGGCGGCGTAGGCGGCGCCGAGCGCGGTCGTTTCGGCGATCATCGGTCGGACGACGGGGACGCCGAGCACGTCGGCCTGGTGTTGCATGAGCAGGTTGTTGGCCGTCATGCCGCCGTCGACCTTGAGGGAGTTGAGGGTCACCCCCGAGTCGGCGTTCATGGCGTCGACGATCTCGCGGCTCTGCCACGACGTCGCTTCGAGCACCGCGCGGGCGAGGTGGCCCTTGGTGACGTAGCGGGTGAGGCCGACGATGACACCGCGGGCGTCGCTGCGCCAGTACGGCGCGAACAGGCCGGAGAAGGCGGGCACGAAATAGCAGCCGCCATTGTCGTCGACGCTCGCGGCGAGGGTCTCGATCTCCCCCGATGAGGAGATCAGCCCCAGGTTGTCGCGTACCCACTGCACGAGCGCGCCGGTGATGGCGATGGCGCCTTCCAGGGCGTACACCGTCGGCTGGTCGCCGATCTTGTAGCCGGCGGTGGTGAGCAGCCCGCTCTTGGAGAAGATGGGCTCGGTGCCGGTGTTGAGCAGCAGGAAGCTGCCGGTGCCGTAGGTGTTCTTCGCGTCGCCGACGTCGTAGCAGCACTGGCCGAACAGCGCGGCCTGCTGGTCGCCGAGCGCGGAGGCCACCGGGACGCCGTCGAGCACGCCGCGCCCGGTGCCGTACGCCTCCGCCGACGAGCGGATCTCCGGCAGCATCGCCCGCGGCACGTCCATGGCGGACAGGATCGAGTCGTCCCACTGCATGCTGCGCAGGTTCATCAGCATGGTCCGGCTGGCGTTGGTGACGTCGGTGGCGTGGACGCCGCCGTCGGGGCCGCCGGTGAGCTTCCAGATCAGCCAGGTGTCGATCGTGCCGAACTTGATCTCGCCGCGTTCGGCGCGCTCGCGCAGCCCGGGGACGTTGTCGAGCAGCCAGCGCGCCTTCGGTCCCGAGAAGTAGGTGGCCAGCGGCAGCCCGCACCGCTCGGCGAAGCGGTACTGCCCGGCGTCGCCGGCGAGCTCGTCGCACAGCCGGTCGGTGCGGGTGTCCTGCCAGACGATGGCGTTGTGCACGGGTTCGCCGGTGGCGCCGTCCCACAGCACGGTGGTCTCGCGCTGGTTGGTGATGCCGACCGCGGCGAGCTGGGAGCGGTCGATGCCGCCGGCGGCGAGCGCTCCTTCGACCACGTGGACGACGCTGTCCCAGATGGCCATCGGGTCGTGCTCGACCCAGCCGGGACGGGGGAAGATCTGCTCGAACTCCTCCTGCGCGTCGGCGACGATGTCGCCTTCGTGGTTGAAGATGATGCAGCGGCTCGAGGTGGTTCCCTGGTCGATGGCGGCGACGTACTGCTGTTGCGGCGCGGTCACTGGTGCCCCCTTGCTGGCTGGTCTTCGGTGCTTTACGGGCGAGTTGGTCCGCAGTGGTGTCAGAGCACCGCCCCTACCCACGACCGCGGCGAGCAGCCGGTGCCCGCCGCTGCCTCATTTCGTCGTCACCTGGCGGGCGGCAGCACCGAAGGTGAGCCGTCAACACCATCGAACCGACCTATCGACAATGTCATACGTTGCCTGGATTGTCGGCTCAGCCGATCGCACGGTCAACCCTCTTGATCGCGAAATAGGGCGACGAAGACCGTTCACATACCGTTAAGCCCGAACACCCCATATCGACCGGCCCGCCATCTCTGAGGCGCCTCAGGGCAGCCGCGCGAACCAGGCCAGCGAGGCCGCGCCCGCCGCCAGCGCGAACAGCAGCGCGATGCCGGAGAACCGCGCCGCCACCTCCCTGTGCTCGATGCGGAACCCCAATGAGCTGCCGATGTGCCGGTAGACCTCCGACAGCTCCGAGCCGTCGGTGGCCTCGTATGCCTTGCCGTGGGTCTGCTCGGCCAGGCTGCGCAGCGCCTCTTTGTTCACGTCGACCGGCGTCACCTCGCCGTCGATGTCGACCGTGCCGTACGGGGTGCCGAACGCGATCGTCGACACCGGCACCTTGGCCGCGAGCGCGCCCTGGACCGCCTCCGGCACCGACCGGCCCGTGGTGTTGTCACCGTCGGACAGCAACACGATGTGCGCCGGCGGCGGGTCCTGCCGCGCGCCCGCCCCGGTCGGCCCGCCGTTGGCGGCGTCGAAGGACCGGATCGCCTGCAGCGAGGTGAACACCGCCTCCCCGATCGCGGTGCGCTTGTCCAGCTCCAGCGTGTCGATCGACGCGATCGCCGACTCCCGGTCGGCCGAGGGCGCGGCGATCACGTTGGCGCTGCCGGCGAAGCCGACGACGCCGACGTTGAAACGCATCGGCAGGTTCTGGATGAACGACTTGGCGGCCGACTTGGCCGCGTCGAACCTGGTCGGCGCCACGTCGGTGGCCTTCATCGACAGCGACACGTCGATCGCCACCATGATCGTGGCGCGGTCGCGCGGCACCTTCACCGACGACGCGGGCCGCGCCCAGCCGATGATCATGACGATGATCGCCATCAGGAACAGCAGCGCGGCGACGTGCCGCCGCCATCCCGGGCTCCTGGGTGCCACCTGCGCCAGCAGGTCGAGGTTGGTGAACCGCAGCGTGTACTGCTTGCGCCGCAGCTGCAACAGCACGTACACCGCGAGCACCAGCGGGATCAGCGCCAGCAGCCACAGCCTGGCGGGCGACAAGAAGGTCATGTCCGCACCCCCTGCGGCCGGCCGGCGACCCGCCGCTGGCGCAGCGCGAACCTGGCCACGTCGCTCACCCAGTCCCGGTCGGTGCGCAGCACCAGGTGCGGGACGGCGCACCGGCGCAGCGCGTCCCTGATGCGGGCCCGCTGGGCCGCGGCCGCCTGGGTGTAGGCGGCCTGTACCCGGCGCGACAGCACGATCTCGCGTACGGCGCCGGTCTCTGGATCTTCCATGTGCACCAGGCCCACGTCGGGCAGCTCGAGCTCCCGCGGGTCGATGATCTCCACGGCGAGCACCTGGTGGCGGGCGGCGAGCCTGCGCATCGGCCGCTCCCAGCGCGGCGCAGGCGTCCGCCCGTCCTGCGGGTCGAGGAAGTCGGAGATGATCACCCGCATGCCGCGCCGGGTCTGCCCGCGGGCCAGCCCGGTCAGCGCGTCGGCCAGCTCCGGGCCGCCGTACCCGCCGGCCGGCCGCGCCCCGCCGCCCGCGCGGGCGGCGGGGGTGGTGCCGGTCGCGGGCCGGTCGGCCGTCCGCTCGGCGTCGAGGATCGTCTGGAGCAGCGCGTACATGGCCGCCTTGCCGGTCCGCGCGGGGATCCGCCGGATCGCGCCCCGGTGCATGATGTAGGCGCCGAAACGGTCGCCGAGACGGGCGGTGAGGAATCCGACCGCGGCCAGCGCGGCGACGGCCAGGTCGCGTTTTTGCATGGCGGCGGTGCCGAAGTCCATGCTCGGTGACAGGTCGACCAGCGCCCACGCCTCGAGCTCGCGGTCGGCGATGAGGTCACGGACGTGCGGCGTGGTGGTCCGCGCGGTGACGGCCCAGTCCATGTGCCGCACGTCGTCCTCGCCCGGCTGGTAGACGCGGGCCTCGGCGAGCTCGGTGCCGGGTCCGGGCAGCAGGCCGATGTGCTCGCCGTGCAGCAGCCCTTCCAGCCGGCGGGAGACGGCGAGCTCCAGGCGGCGCAGCGATCGTTCCGGGACGAGCTGGGCCAGCTTCCTGTTGCGCCGGGTCGCGCGCATCAGCCCCGCCCGGAAAGCGGCGACGCCGGCTCGTTCTTCCACACCACCCGCGGCGGCGGCACCGCGGCGAGCAGCTGGTCGACGATCTCGACGGTGTCCACCCCGTCGGCGAGCGCGTCGAAGCTCAGCACGATCCGGTGCGACATCACTTCGCGGGCCACGTCGCGTACGTCCTCGGGCAGCACGTAGTCGCGGCCGCGCAGCAGGGCGAGCGCGCGGGCGGAGGCGACGAGACCCAGCGTGCCGCGCGGGCTGGCGCCGATGTCGATGGCTTCGCGCAGCTCCCCCAGCCGGTACTGGGCGGGCTCGCGGGTGGCCATCACCAGCCGCACGATGTAGTCGGCGACGAGCTCGTGCACCGACACCTCCTCGGCGGCCCGTTGCAGGACCATCAGCTGGTCGGGGTCGAGGATCTGGGTGGCCTCCGGCGGGTCGACGCTCATGCGCCGCAGGATCTGCAGCTCGTCGTGCGCGCCGGGGTAGGCGACGTTGACCTTCATCAGGAACCGGTCGCGCTGCGCCTCCGGCAGAGGGTAGACGCCCTCGGACTCGATCGGGTTCTGGGTGGCGATGACGACGAACGGCTTGGGCAGCGGGAAGGTCTTGCCGGCGATGGAGACCTGGCGTTCCGCCATGACCTCCAGCAGCGCCGACTGGACCTTCGCCGGCGCCCGGTTGATCTCGTCGGCGAGCACGAAATTCGCGAAAACCGGGCCGAGCTCCACATCGAACTGCTCGGTGGACGGATGGTAGATGCGGGTTCCGACGATGTCCGACGGCACCAGGTCGGGGGTGAACTGCAGCCTGACGAACGAGCCGCCGACGACCCGGGCTAGCGTGCCCACGGCCAGCGTCTTGGCCACCCCTGGGACGCCTTCGAGCAGGCAGTGCCCCTTGGCGAGCAGGGCGACCACGATCCGTTCGACCATGTGCTCCTGCCCGACGATGACCTTCTTCACCTCGGTAACCGTCCGCTGCAACAAAGCGGCCGCTTGGTCGATATCATGCGCGGTGACGGTCATCAAACCCCCTGGCGGTCGGTCTGCCTTTCGACCATATGCGATCGGGCCCGGCGGCCAGCGGGCACGTCTTCCTTCCGTCCCGCGCGGCACGCCCCGAAAGTGGTACGAACGCCGGTGGGTAACGGCTTGTAGGGTGACGAACATGTCGCGGTCGCTGCCGATCCAGGAGCCGTCGCGCCTGGGGCCTTATCAGCTGACCGGGCGGCTGGCCGAGACTCCGGCGGGCATCGTCTACCTCGGCATCGACCCGCACGGACGCCAGATCACCCTGGCTGTGCTCAACCAGGGGGCCGCCGCCGACGCCGCCGCCAGGGACCGCTTCCGCGCCGCCATCCTCGCCGAGCCCCTCTACACGGACCCGCCGCCCGGCACCGCCCCCATCGTCGGGGCCGAGCCCGATGGCCCCACGCCGTGGGTGGCGACGCTGCACCGGCGGGGCGCGCGCGGGGCCGAACGGTTCCTCGCCCCGGTGGCGCTCGGCGCCGCGCACCGCCCGGCCACCCGCCGTCGCGGCCCGCTGTTCCAGCCGCACTGGCTCGGCTCCCGCGACCCGGCGTTCAGCCCGCCGAGGTCTGGTCGCGACCCGGCCCGCGACCGGGGCATCGTGGGCACGATCCTGGCCGTGGCGGCCCTGCTGGTCCTGGTGGCCTTGCTGTTGCTGCTGCTGTTCGCCTGCCAGCCCACGACGCCTCCGCCGCCGCCACCCTCCCCCAGCCCGGTGTCCCCGACGCCGTCGCAGACCTCCAGGTCGCCCAGTCCACGCCCGTCCCCGCGGTCGCCCAGCCCGACCCGCACCCGGACGGTGTCGCCGTCCCCCAGCCAGAGCGACGGCGGCGGGAACCCGGGCGACTCGGTCTGACGCTCCCCCATAAACCACCAAAAAGTCGGCAAAAAGATCGAGACGCCTAAACCGTGACCGACCATTACTTCACGCCAGGAACCGAGGCGGCCAGCCGGCCAGGCGCCGTCGACCTCGTGCTGCCCGACCTGCACCTGCGGCTGGAGACCGACCGCGGCATGTTCTCTCCCGACCGCGTCGACCCGGGCACCCGGATCCTGCTGGAGACCGTGCCCGCTCCCCCGCCGGCCGGCGACCTGCTCGACCTCGGCTGCGGGTACGGCCCGATCGCGTTGACCATGGCGGCCAGGTCGCCGCTGGCGACGGTGTACGGGGTGGATGTGAACCCGCGCGCGATCGAGGTGGCGAGGCGGAACGCCACGGGCGCCCGCCTTGACAATGTAAAGTTCCTCCTGCCGGGCGATGTCGACCCCGCGCTGCGCTTCGCCGCGCTGTGGTCCAACCCGCCGATCCGCATCGGCAAGGCCGCGCTCCACGACCTGCTGTCCGCCTGGCTCGACCGGCTCGAACCGGGCGGCGTCGCCCATCTCGTCGTCCACAAGCACCTCGGCGCCGACTCCCTGCACCGCTGGCTGGTGGCCGGCGGCCGGCCCACCGAGCGAGTCGCCTCCCGCTCCGGCTACCGCGTCCTCGCCGTGGCCGCCCGCCGCCCGGACGCCTGACCCGCGCCTCGCGGTGGTACGGTCGGCCGACGTGGAACGGACGGGCCAGGAGACGACGGGCAGCCGGGCGACCGGCGGATCACAGACGGGGGCGGGGACCGGCAGGGAGCGGCGGCAGCTGCGACCGACCGACGTCAAGCGCCTCAACCGCACCTGGCGGCGCCGCACCGACCGGCGCCTCGCCCTGCTCGTGGAGTCGGTGACCCAGCCGTTCAACGTCGGCTCGATCGTCAGGACGGCCGCTGCGTTCGGCGTGGACCGCCTGTGGCTGGCCGGCAACGCCGCGCCGCCCACCCACCAGGGGGCGCGCAAGACCGCGCTGGGCACCGAGCGGCTCGTCCCCTGGGAGCACGCCGGCACCGCGGCCGCGGCGGCGCAGGCCGCCCGCGCCGCCGGATTCCGGATCGTCGCGATCGAGCTGACCACCGACGCGGTGCCGCTGCACGAGGCCGCGCTCGACGGCGACGTGTGCCTCGCGGTCGGCGGCGAGGACCACGGCTGCTCGCCTGCGCTGCTCGCCGCGGCCGACGCGGTCGCCTACATCCCCCAGGTCGGGCGGGTCGGATCGCTCAACGTCGCGGTCGCCGCCGCGGTGGCGATGGCCGAGGCGCGCCGGCGCGAATGGGCCGCGGCCGACGCCCCGCCCGCCGACTGACCGGCCGACTGACCGGCCGTTCGCCCGTCCCGCGGCGTCAGCGGGCCCTGGTCGCCATGAAGTTCGCGAACTCCTCCAGGGAGATGAGGCCGTCGGATGAGGTGTCGGCGGCGCGCACCACCTCCGCGGCCTGCTCGATCGTGATCTCCTCGCCCAGGGCGGCGAGCAGCCGCACCAGCTCGGCGGCGGAGATGAAGCCGTCGCCGTCGATGTCGATGAGCTCGAACGTCGCCTTGTATTCGGTCACGTCGGCCACTTGGATGCCTCCCACGGGTTCGCGCGACAGCACCGTACACCCGACTTACCAGGCCATGAGGGGCATATTTCGGGACTCGCGAGCGGGGTCCGCGTGCCCTCCGGTTCGCGATTCGCGCAGGCCGCGGGCCATACTCACCTACGTGCCGCACGCCTATGAGTTCCTCGACCACCCGGGGATCATCGCCTTCGCCCACCGGGGTGGGGCGTTCGCCGGGCGGCCGGAGAACGCGATGCCCACCTTCCAGTACGCCATCGACCTCGGCTACCGGTACCTCGAGACCGACGTCAACGCCACCGCCGACGGGGTTCCGCTCGCCTTCCACGACCGCTCGCTCGACCGGGTCACCGACCGCTCAGGACGGATCGCGCGGCTCCCCTACGCGGAGGTGGCCAAGGCCCGCATCGCCGGGACCGAGCCCATCCCCCTGCTCGAAGACGTGCTGGGCAGCTGGCCGCTGGCCAGGGTCAACATCGACGTGAAGGACGAGCCGGCCATCGGCCCGCTGGTCACCGCGCTGCACAGGACGCGTGCCTGGCACCGGGTGTGCATCACCTCTTTCTCCACCCGCCGCCTGATCCAGGTGCGCGCGCGAATCCGCCTGTTCACCGGCGCCGACGTGTGCACCTCGCTCGGCCCGCGGGGCGTCATGGCGCTGCGCGCCCAGTCCTACGGCGGACCCCTGGCCAGGCTGGTGCGGCTGGCATCGACCGGCGTGGCCTGCGCGCAGGTGCCGCACGCGGTCGGGCGCACCCCGTTCGTCACCCGCGCGTTCATCGATCGGGCCCACGAGCTCGGGCTTCAGGTGCACGCCTGGACCGTCAACGACCACTCGGACATGGTCCGGCTGCTGGACCTGGGGGTCGACGGGATCATGTCCGACGACGTCGAGGGTTTGCGGGAGCTCCTGCTGGCCCGCGGCCAGTGGGCGCCGCGCGTGGTGACAGGTTCGCCCGGTTCCGGGCCGGGCCCGGCTCGGGTGGCCGCCGTGCGCGCGGGTGAGGGCGGGCCGGTCACGGTGCCGGCGGCGTCGCGCGGGCCGGCCCGGCTGGTATGGCCGGCCCGGCGGGTTCAGCTGCGGAAGCCCGGGCGCCGCGGCGGCCCTGGCTGACCGCCCGACCCCGCGGGCCCGCTCGGGCCGCCGGGGCCCGGCGGGCGGTACTCGGCGGCGATGCGCAGCCGGTCGGGACGTGGCTGCTGGCCCTCGGCCGCGGGGGCCGCCGGCCCGGCGTGGGTCAGGTCGAAGCGGCGCGCCCGCAGGCTCCGCAGCAACTCCAGGTCCTCGGCCGATACCAGGGCGGCCATCACCTTGCCGCGGCGGGTGAGCGCGATCGGCTCGCCGGTGTAGGCGACCCGGTTGACCAGGTCGGCGAACTCGGCTCTGGCCTGTGTCACCGTCACATCCACGGCGTTCAGCATATAGCGAACTCCCCTCCGCTCCCTGGATCGACGCTTGCCGTCCAGCGTACGCTGCATTACGTACGAAACGTACGTTCTGTACATTTGATCTCTAGGAGGAACCATGGCGGACCCGCGGGGACAGGCGAGCCGTGATCACCGGACGGGCAGCCGGCCGCACAGCGGGCCGGAGACCTACGCGGCGCGCACCCACGCCCGCGCCACCGAGCTGCCCACCGGCCAGATCCTGCAGGACCAGCTGTTCCAGCGGCTGCTCGGAGAACGCATCGTGTTCATCGGGCGGGAGATCGACGACGACCTGGCCAACCGGGTGTGCGCGCAACTGCTGCTGCTGTCCGCCGAGGACGCCAGGCGGGACATCCAGATCTACATCAACTCCCCCGGCGGGGTCGTCGACGCGGGCATGGCGATCTACGACATCATGCAGTACCTGCCCAACGACATCGCGACCGTCGCGCTCGGCCTGGCCGCGTCCATGGGCCAGTCGCTGCTGTGCGCGGGCACGCCAGGCAAGCGGTACGCGCTGCGGCACGCCCGGGTGATGATGCACCAGCCCACCGGCGGCATCGGCGGCACCGCCTCCGACATCAAGATCCAGGCCGAACAGTCGCTGTACCTCAAGCGCGTGCTGGCCGAACGCACCGCCTTCCACACCGGCCAGCCGCTCGAGCGGATCGAGGCCGACGCCGACCGCGACCGGTGGTTCACCGCCGAGCAGGCCAGGGCCTACGGCTTCGTCGACCACGTCATCGACCACGCCGAGCAGGTGACCTCGTGACGCCCGCGCCGGCGCGCGCCGAGGGACGCTACGTCATCCCCTCCTACGTCGAGCGGACCTCTTACGGGGTCAAGGAGATGAACCCGTACAACAAGCTGTTCGAAGACCGGATCATCTTCCTCGGCTCGCCCATCGACGACACCTCGGCCAACGACGTCATCGCCCAGCTCATCGCGCTCGAAGGGCAGGACCCCGAGCGGGACGTCAGCATCTACATCAACTCCCCCGGCGGCTCGCTCACCGCGATGATGGCGATCTACGACACGATGGAGTTCATCCGGCCGGCCATCGAGACGACCTGCGTGGGGCAGGCGGTCAACGCCGCCGCCGTGCTGCTCGCCGCCGGCGCCCCCGGCAAGCGCGCCGCGCTGGTGAACTCCCGGATCCTGCTGGCGCAGCCGTCGATCGAAGGCGGCCGGGGCGCGTCCTCCGACCTGGAGATCCAGGCGCAGGAGATCATGCGGCTGCGGGCCGCCATGGAAGGGATCCTGGCCCGCCACACCGGACGCGGCGAGGAGGAGATCCGCGCCGACATCGAGCGCGACAAGTACCTCACCTCCACCGAGGCCCAGGACTACGGGCTCATCGACGAGATCATCACCAGCCGCAAGTGACCCGCCCTCGCCCCGGCCCGGCGCGCACGCCTTCCGCGCGGGGCCGGCGGTGGCCGCGGCGCGGCGGCGAAATCCTTCCGCCACCGCGCCGCGCCACGAAAACAGCAGGGTTGGAGGAGGCGCCAGATGGGAATCTCGTGACGGTACCGAGCGTTGTTACCCAGGAACGCAAGCCGTCAGGGGAGGCACGTGACGATGGCCGAGCGCGCACTTCGCGGCACCCGACTCGGAGCTACCAGCTACGAGAACGATCGCAACACCGATCTGGCCCCGCGCCAGGAGGTGGATTACACCTGCCCGAAGGGCCACCGGTTCACCGTGACGCTGGCCGCCGAGGCCGAGGTCCCGATGACCTGGGAATGCCGCAACTGCGGTGTGACGGCGCTGCGGGTCGACGGGGAGATGCCGCAGCCGAAGAAGGGCAAGGCGGCACGCACCCACTGGGACATGCTCATGGAACGGCGCACCATCGAAGATCTTGAAGAGGTGCTGGCCGAGCGGCTTGCGGTGCTGCGCGCCCAGCGCCGCAAGACGGCGTGACCGGGAGTAACCGGAGCGAGCAGGCCCGACCGGCCACGACGTGATCGACCGGCCGGCCGCCACAACGTCATCGAGCCCGTGCCGCCACCCGGCGGCGCGGGCTCTTTCGTCGCCCGCGTCCCTTCGTCTTCGCCTTCCGACTTCGCCGCCGCGAAGGCCGAGGGACGGGGGCGTGGCCGGATCCGGCCGGGGGCCGGCCGGCGCTCCGCGCGGTGCCGCGGCGGTTGCGGCCGGCGGTTACGGTTCGCGGTCCTCGCGGATCACCTGGCCGCGGATGACCCGGCCGCCGGCGGGGCGGTCGCCGTTGCCGCCGTCGTGCCCATCCCCGGCGTACGGCGGGAACGTGCCGCCGCCGTCCGGCCCGCGGGCGGCTTGCATCCGCGCCATCCGCCGCCGCGCGAGCCGCATCCTGCGGGCCGCGTAGGCCGCGAGGAGCCGGCGCACCAGCGGCCGGGTGAACGGCAGCACGAACAGGAAGCCCACGGCGTCGGTGACGAACCCGGGGGTGAGCAGCAGCACGCCGCCGACGAGGACCAACGCGGCGTCGGACAGCTCCCGGTCGGGCAGCTCCCCGATGCGGAAGGTACCGGTGAGCGCCCGCCAGGCGCGCCGCCCCTCCCGCCGGACGATCCACGCGCCCAGCACGCTCTCGGCGAGCAGCAGCGCCACCGTCGGCCAGCCGCCGATGGCCTGCCCGACCTGGATGATCACGTAGATCTCGAGGACCGGGACGAGCAGGAAGCCGATGAAAAGCGCGAGGGGCAGCATGGGCCTCATTCGTCACGTGCCGGCACGGCGGAACCGATGATATGTACGTCTAGGTCAACGCCGCGGCGGCCGGGATCGTTTCCGCCGCGGCACCCGCGCCGGCCGCTCGGCGCCCGCTACCGGCCGCGCAGGCGGGCAAGCCGCCGGCCGGCCCCCCACAGGGTGACCCGCCACATCGCCTCGGCGACGACGGCGCGGTTCATCTTGCTGGCGCCGCGGGTGCGTTCCACGAACGTGATGGGCACCTCGACCACCCGCAGGCCCTGCCGCAACGCGCGCAGCGCCAGGTCGACCTGGAAGCAGTAACCCCGGGAGTGGACGTCGTCGAGGCCGATCTTCTCCAGCGTCGTGGCGCGGAACGCGCGGTAGCCGGCGGTGGCGTCGCGGAGCGGGATGCCCAGCACGAGGCGGGCGTAGACGTTGCTGCCGCGCGAGAGCACCTCACGCGACCGCGGCCAGTTCACCACGCGCCCGCCGCGCACCCAGCGGGCGCCGATCACGAGGTCGGCCGCGTGCAGGGCGTCCAGCAGCCGGTGCAGCTCCTCGGGCTGGTGGGAGCCGTCGGCGTCCATCTCGACCACCACGTCGTAGCCGTGGTCGAGCGCCCAGCGGAAGCCAGCGATGTAGGCGGCGCCGAGGCCCTCCTTGCCGACGCGGTGAAAGGCCTTGACATGCCCGTCGGCCGCGGCCAGCCGGTCGGCCAGTTCCCCGGTGCCGTCGGGGCTCGCGTCGTCGACGACGAGCACGTCGGCCGCCGGGGCGGCCGTACGGACCCGCCGCACGATGGGCTCGAGGTTGTCCCGTTCGTTGTAGGTCGGGATGACGACCAGCACCCGTCCCAGCTCGTCGTGGCCGGCCGCGCCCGCACCGGCCGCGCCGTCACCGGCGGTGCCCCCCGAAGCCGTCACCGCTCCTCCCCTCCGCCGTCGCCTGGATCGCCGTCGCCGCCCTGGTGCGCGGCCGTCTCCCCTGGGCGGCCGGTCGCGCGGGCCCGGCGGCCCGCGACGCCCACCGCGAGGATGCCCACGAAGGCGATCAGCCACTCCGGTGCCGCACCGAGATGATCGGCCAGCGTACGCGACGTGCGGGCGGGGACGCGCGCGACTTGAACGTACGGTTGGAATTCCCCTGACCGGTCGATGACCCGGCCGTCGGGGCCGATGACGGCGCTGATCCCGCTGGTGGCCGCGACGAGGACGGACCGTCCGTGCTCGACGGCGCGCAGCCGGGACATGGCGACCTGCTGCCAGGGCAGGCTGGTGTGGCCGTAGGTGGCGTTGTTGGTCTGCACCACCAGCAGCTGCGCGGACGCGACGTCCCGCACGATGCCGTCGTAGGCCACCTCGAAGCAGATCGCGTCGCCGACGCGGACCGGGCCGAGCGGCAACAGCCCCGGCCGGTCGCCCGGCAGGTAGTCCTCCGGGATCCGCTGGAACCTGGTGATCAGCTTGGTCAGGACGCCGCGCATCGGGAGGTATTCGCCGAACGGCACCGGGTGCCGCTTGACGTAGTAGGCGCCGGGGCCGGTCCGCGGGTCCCAGACGATGCCGCGGTTCTCCACGTGGGTGCCGTCGCCGGCGTCGATCACCGCGCCGACGAGCACCGGCACTCCCACGTCGCGGACCGCGGCGTCGATGGTCTCGCGCGCGTCCGGGTCGGCGTAGGGGTCGAGGTCGCTGGAGTTCTCCGGCCAGATGACCAGGTCGGGGCGGGCGACCTGGCCGGCGCGGATCCGCGCGGCCAGCTCGTGGGTGGCCCTGGCGTGGTTGTCGAGGACGGCCTTGCGCTGGCCGAGGAAGTCGAGGCCGAGCCGGGGCACGTTGCCCTGGACGACGGCGACCGTCACGGGACGGCCGCCGGTCGGGGTCGGGACGGCGAGCCCGGCCACCGCGATGAGCGCCGCTCCCCCGGCGGCCACGCCGGCGGGGGTCCACCGCCGCCCGCGCGCGGCGACGGCCGCGTAGGCGAGCAGCCCGCCGGCCAGCGCGGTGACGAACGTGACCAGCGGCGCACCGCCCAGGGCGGCGTAGGGGGTGAAGGGGGAGGAGGTCTGGCTGAAGGCCAGCCGCGCCCAGGGGAACCCGCCCAGCGGCGCCCGCCCGCGCACCAACTCCTCGGCCACCCACAGCGCCGCCGTCCACACCGGCCAGCCCGGCAGCCGGGTCGCCAGCGCGATCCCCGCGCCGAGCGGGACGAGGTAGAGCGCCTCGACGACGCTCAAGATGATCCAGCCGTCCGCACCGATCTTGACGATGCCCTGCAGCGTGGCCAGGAAGAACGGCAGCCCGAAGGCGAGACCCAGCCATGCGCCGGTGCGCGGCCGCGTCCCGCGGACGGCGAGGGTGAGGGCCGCGACGCCGAGCGGTGCCAGCGCCCATATCCCCGAGGTCGTGGCGCGTCCGGTCGCCAGGAGCGTCAGCTGGTCGGGCGGGAAGGCCAGGAAGGCCAGCACCGCGCCGCCGACCGCCGTGGCCGCCCGCGTCCACGGCGCCGGCCCGCGCCGGTGATCGCCGCCGGCTCGCGCCGCTCTCCGGCTCGCCGGCCGGTCCGGCAGGTCGGGTGCCGTGACGGAGCGCACCGCCGTCTCGGCCCGGGACACGATCTCGCCCGCCACCCTCGCTCCTCGCCGTCGAACTCGCTGACCGGGCCCGGGCGCGCCGCTGCCGGCGTCCGGTCCTGGTCGGAACGGTACCCGGCCGGCGCGCCGCCGACGACACGGCCGCACCCGCCGGCCCGTCGCGGCCCCGCGCGCCGCGTTCGTTCCCGCCCCGGCGCATCAGGACCTTCGGCGGCAGGGCGGCTCGTTGACCTGGGCGGATGGTGCTGGATCCGGGCGGCGCGGCCGGCGCGCGGGCGGGCCGTACGAGCGGCGTGCCGGTGGGCCGCGGGCAGGTCTCCGGCGAAAGAGAGTGTGCGTGACTCCGCGGGACGCCGACGGGCGCGGCCGGCCGGTTCCGCCCGCGCCCGTCATCGGCGGGCGCCGGTGCCGGCGCCCGCGGAGTGCATGCTCGGGCGGACGCGGAGGAGGGCCCGGACACCCCTCGGGCCGGAACCGTCTCACAGGCGGTGAGATCTGCGATCCGTTGTCTACTGGATGTCCGAACCCTTCCCGGGTCCAACCCCCCGCGCGGCCGGGCGACACCCCAGACGCGACACGGGCCGCCGCGTCTGGCTCCTGACGCAGCGGCCAGTGGCGTAAGGCCGACCGGCCGGTGAGTCCGTGCTGGACTTCGAGCAAACCTACCGAGTCCACATTCGGCCTTGTCAACCGGCCCGTACTCTGCGCCGACACCCCGTTTTCGCAGGTCAGCGCCCACATCACCGGCGCGGATAAAGCAGGTTGCGGACCGGTCACGGCACCACGATGGTGCCGACGGCGGTGACGGCGAGGACCGGTTCGGTCACCACCTCGGCGGCCGACGCGCCCCGGTCCGGCCTGGCCCGGCACAGCACCCGCGCCTCGAACCGGATCTCACGGCTGCGCCGCCCCTTCCTGGTGAGCGTGGCGGTCACCTCGAGCACGTCCCCGGCCCGGACCGGGGCCAGGAACTGGACGTCGGAGTAGGAGGCCAGCAACCCCTCGTCGCCGTCGCAGCGGATGCTCAGCTCGGTGCCCACGTCGCCGAACAACCCGAGCACGTACGCGCCGTCCACCAAGTTGCCGCCGTAGTGGGCGTGCGCGTACGGCACGTACCGCCGGTGCGTCACCGTACCCGCGCCGACCTCGCCGCCGGCTCGCTCGCTCATCGGGCCGGCCCGGGAAGAAGGGCGTGGACGAGGTAGCTGGCCACCTCGGCGGGCGTGGTGCCCTTGCCGAAGATCTGGTCGACGCCGAGCTCGGCGGGCCGGACGGAGCCGAAGCGCGGCCCGCCCACGACGAGCAGCGGGCGGCGGCGCCGGGCGGGGCCCGCCGCGTCACCGCCGCCGTCGTTGCCGCCGACGTCGTCGTCCTCGGGGTAGGCGGCGCCGAAGGCGGCGGCCAGCCGCCGGGTGTTGTTCAGGTGCGCGTCGCGCTGCGTGACGACCTGGGAGACCAGCACGGCGTCGGCGCCCTCGGCGCGGGCGCGGGCGACCAGCTCATCGACCGCCACCTGGGCGCCCAGGTTCACCACGTGGATCTCGCGGTAGTACTCAAGGCCCTTCTCACCGGCGAACCCCTTGACGTTGAGGATGGCGTCGATGCCGACGGTGTGCGCGTCGGTGCCGATGCAGGCGCCGACCACGACGAGCCTGCGGTTCAGCGCCGAGCGGATCGCGAGGTTGACCTCGGTGGCCGAAAGCAGGGGGTAGGCCCGCCCTTCCGGCACCGGGATCGACGCGTAGTCGATCAGATGGTTCACCCGGCCGTAGACGATGAAGAACGTGAAGTCCGGGCCCATGGCCTTGGCGTGCACGACGCTGGCCGGGTCGAGCCCCATCTGCCCGGCCAGCCGCAGCGCGGCGGCCTCGGCCCGCGCGCCGGCCGGCACCGGCAGGCTGAACGACAGCTGCACCATGCCGTCGCCCGTGGTGTCGCCGTACGGCCGGATCATCCGGCGCTCGGCCTTGGCGGTGTCGGCACTGGTGGCGGTGTCGGCGCTGGTGGCGGTGTCGGCGGTCACGCGGGCACCTCCTCGGCGTTGACGCGATGCGGGTCGTCCGCCTCCAGGATGTCGATGGCCGGGTTGAGGTAGCCGTCGGCGCGCCGGACGACGCCGGCCGCGCCTTTGCCGCCGTCCGGCGGGCGGCGGGTCACCCCGAACGTGCCCTCGGCGATCGCCGCGAGCAGGGACCGGTCGCAGATCCGCTCGAGCAGTTCGACGGCCTCCGACAGCACCCGCCGGGCGCGCTCGGCGATCAGCCCGCCGGGGCGGGGCACGAAGTCCTCCGCGAGCCGGCCGGCGGCATTCCGTACATAGCGGACGTTCTCCAGGGCGAGGTCGCGGTCGGACAGCCACGGCGTATGGATGCCCTCGGTCATCATGCCGATCAGGATGATCGACTGGCCGGTCATCATTCCGGCCAGGTTGAAGAACGCGTCGAGCAGGTAGCCGGCGAAGACGTTGCCGGTCATGTGCTTGGTCGGCGGCATGTACTTCAGCGGCGCGTCGGGGAACAGCTCGCGGACCAGCTGGGCGTGCGCCAGCTCCAGCCGGAAGGAGTCGGGGATCTCCGGGTTGATCTCGAAGGCGTGGCCGAGGCCGAGCTGCCCGTCGGCCAGCCCGGCCTCCCGGCCGAACCGCTCGTTGAGCAACTGGCTGACGATCACGGTGTGCGCGGCGTCGACCGCGTCGGCCGTGGTCAGGTAGTTGTCCTCGCCGGTGTTGATGACGATGCCGGCGCGGGCGTGGATCTGCCGGGAGAACCGCTGGTCGATGAAGGTGCGCCGGGGGTTGATGTCACGGAAGATGATCCCGTACATGCAGTCGTTGAGCATCATGTCGAGCCGCTCGAGGCCCGCCAGCGTCGCGATCTCCGGCATGCACAGGCCAGAGGCGTAGTTCGTCAGCCGTACGTAGCGGCCCAGCTCCCGCGACACCTCGTCGAGCGCCGCCCGCATCAGCCGGAAGTTCTCCTGCGTGGCGTAGGTGCCGGCGTAGCCCTCCCGGGTCGCGCCCTCGGGAACGTAGTCGAGCAGCGACTGGCCGGTCGACCTGATCACCGCGATGATGTCGGCGCCCTCCCTGGCGGCGGCCTGGGCCTGCGGGATGTCCTCATAGATGTCGCCGGTGGCGACGATCAGGTAGATCCAGGGCTCGGCCGGGTCGCCGACCTCCCGCAGCATCCGGTCACGCTCGGCGCGGCGGGCGTCGATCCTGGCGATGCCCGCGCGGACGGCCCGGCCGGCGTCCCGCCCGGCCGCAGCGGCGGCCTCCCCCGTGGGGACGCGGAACCGCGCATCGCCTCGCGCCGCGGCCGCCGCCAGCGCCGCCAGGTCGCCGTACGGGCCGGTGCGCAGCGCGTCCCAGACCGGCAGCGCCACGCCGTGGTCGAGGCCAACCTGGACGGCCACCTCGTCGGCCAGCCGGTTGACCCACGGGATGCCCTCGCCGTCGGCGCCGGCCAGCCCGGCCAGCCGCAGCACCGCCCGCTCGACCGAGACGGTCGTGTGGGTACGGGCCAGCTCGATGATGGGCTCGGCCGCCCGCGCGGCGAGCAGCCGCGCCTTCCGCACCACGGCGGGGTCGAGGTCGAGTTTCGTCGGGCGGGTCGAGCCCGTCACGCCGGCCATCCCTGCCACCTCCCTGCCCTGAGTCCCGGCCCGGCTGCCGGCCAGGCTCCGTTGCCTGTCAGTTGCCTCATGTACGCGTCACTTCCCACGCCGTTCCCGGTCGTTCCCGGCCGGCGGCGGCCCCGGCGCGCCCGGCACCCGTTCGGCGAACAGCCGCCGTACGCCGGGCTCGGCGCGCAGCAGGTCGAGGGCCATCGCGGCATGTCCGGGTAGGTACCCGTTCCCGATCAGCATCGTCACATCCGCGGCCAGTCCCTCGGCGCCGAGCGCGGCGGCGGGGAACGACGTCGCCATCGAAAAGAAGATCACCGTGCCGCCCTGGGCGGTGGCCAGGATCGCGCCGTGCTCGCAGCCCGGCACGTCCACGCACACCACGGTGACGTCGGCCGGGCCGCCGGCGCCGGCCACCGCGGCGCCGAGGGCGAGCGGGTCGCGGGCGTCGGCCACCACCACCCGGTCGGCCAGGCGGGCCCGCGCCAGCCGGGCCGCCTCCTCCTCGGTGGGCACGACACCGATCGCGGCGCGCGCGCCGGCGCGGCGGGCGGCGGCGAGAGCGAGCGAGCCGCTCTTGCCCGCGCCGCCCAGCACCGCCACGACCGGGGCGTCGTAGGACCTGACGACCCGCCGGGTCAGCGCGGGCGCGCCGCACACGTCCATGACCGCGAGGGCCAGCTCGCCGGGCAGGTCGGTGGGCAGCACCGCGGCGACCGACCGGGCGAACAGGATCGCGTGCCCGTCGGCGGGGATCTGCTCGCCACGGCCGTCCCAGCGGGCCAGCCCGTCGGTGATGGCCAGCGGGGTCAAGGTCAGCGAGACGAGGGTGGCGACGTGGTCGCCGGGGGCCAGACCGAGCGGCGACTCGGGCCCGACCTCATCGACGGTGCCGATGAGCATGCCGCCCGAGCCGGTCACCGGGTTGTGCATCTTGCCGCGCGCCTCGATGATGTCCAGCACCTCGCGGCGGATGGCGGCGGGGTCGCCACCGTGCTTGCCGGAAAGCTGCCGGTAGGAGGCGGCGTCCAGGTTGAGCCGCTCGACCCGCAGCCGCACCTCGTCGGGCCTGATGGCCGGGTCGGTGTCGAGCCGTTCCGCGGCCTGCGGGAGCACGCCGGCGGGAGACAGGACGCGGTGTGCCCCCACCGCCGAGCCGGGCGAGCCGGCCGGTGCGGCCGCGCGGAGGTCGGTAGGCGCGGCGGGCGCGGCGACCGCCGGCCGCTCCCGCCCGGCGGCCGGCGCCGGTCGCTCGATCATCGCCACACCCCGTCCTCCGTGTTCTCCGTGTTCGCCGTCTTCGGCGTCTTGTGCGCCTTCTCCGTCGCCGCGGCGGTGGTGATCCACCCTGGCCCGTAGATCGCGTGACATGTAAATTGTTGCGGGTAGGAGCACATATAGCGAAATTCTTGCATGTAGGGGGCCAGATGACCACAGACGTTCGCGCGCGTGCGACCGTGGCGGAGCCCGGCCCCGCCGACCAGCCCTACACCTACCGGCGGCGGCCGCCGGTCGAGCCAGACTGGCGGCGCTTCCCCGGGTGGGCCGGCGTCTCCCGCGCCGAGTGGGAGTCGGCTCAGTGGCAGCGGGCGCATTGCGTGAAGAACGTCAGGCAGCTGCGCCAGGTCATGGGCCACCTCCTGAGCGACGCCTGCTACGCCGACCTCGAGCGCGACCAGGCGGAGCGGGCGACCATGTCGATGCTGGTCCCGCCGCAGATGATCAACACCATGGTGCCGGCAGGGCCGATGAGGACCGCGGCGTTCACCGCGGCGTTCTACGCCGATCCCGTGCGGCGCTACATGATCCCCCTGTTCAGCGACCGGCGGGCCGACTGGCCATCGCACCCGTACGCCTCGCGCGACTCGCTGCACGAGGCCGAGATGTGGGCCGTAGAGGGGCTGACCCACCGCTACCCCACCAAAGTGCTCGCCGAAGTCCTGCCGACCTGCCCGCAGTACTGCGGGCACTGCACCCGCATGGACCTCGTCGGCACCTCCACACCGCAGATCACCAAGCTGCGGTTCGGGCTCCGGCAGCCCGACCGGCTCGGCGCGATGCTCGACTACCTGCGCCGCTCCCCCGGCGTCCGCGACGTCGTGGTCTCCGGCGGCGACGTGGCCAACATGCCCTGGCCGCGGCTCGAGGCGTTCGTGTCCGCGCTGCTGGACATCGAGAACATCCGCGACATCCGGCTGGCCAGCAAGGCCCTCATGGGGCTGCCCCAGCACTGGCTGCAGGACGAGGTGCGCGCCGGGATGGAACGGCTGGCGACCAAGGCACGCGCCGGCGGCGCGCAGATCGCCATCCACACGCACGTCAACGCCGCCGCGTCGGTCACCCCGCTGGTGGCCCGGGCCGCCCGCGCCATGCTGGAGACCGGCATCCGCGACGTCCGCAACCAGGGCGTGCTGATGCGCGGCGTCAACGACAGCCCGGAGGCGCTGCTCGACCTGTCCTTCGCGCTCCTCGACGAGGCGGCGATCCTGCCGTACTACTTCTACATGTGCGACATGATCCCCGGCAGCGAGCACTGGCGGCTGGCCGTGTGGGAGGCGCAGCGGCTGCAGCACGCCATCATGGGCTACCTGCCGGGCTTCGCCACCCCCCGCCTGGTCTGCGACGTGCCGTACGTCGGCAAGCGGTGGGTGCACCAGGTCGCCGACTACGACCGCGAGCGCGGCATCTCCTACTGGACGAAGAACTACCGCACCGGCATCGAGTCCGGCGATCCGGACGCCCTCGACCGGCGCTACGAGTACTACGACCCGATCTACACCCTGCCCGCGGAGGGCCGGCGCTATTGGCGGGCCCGCGGGTTAGGCCCGGCTGATGGCACCGCCGACAGCGGCCGGCCCGGCGGCCGGGTTCCCGATCGGGGCGGCGGCGAGCCTCGAGGAGCTGGACCGCGACCCGCACCCGCTGCTGGCGCGGCTGCGGGCGAGCGAGCCGGTCTCCTGGCTGCCCGTCCTGGGCGGGTGGCTGGTCAGCCGGCACGACCTCGCGCTCGCCGTACTGCGCGACGCGGCGACCTTCACGGTTGACGACCCGCGCTTTTCGACCGCCCAGGTGATCGGGCCGAGCATGCTGTCCCTCGACGGCGCCGTGCACGCCCGGCACCGCGACCCGTTCGCGCGCGCCTTCCGGCCCGCCGCGACCCGCGCCGCCTTCACCGCCCACGTCGAGGCCGAGGCCGCCCGCCTGGTGCGCGCGCTGGCGCCGCGCGGCGCGGCCGAGGTCCGCGCCGAGCTGGCAGGACCGCTGGCCGTCTCCGTGGTGTCCAGGGCGCTCGGGCTGCCCGCCGCCGACCCCGGCACCGTGCGATCGTGGTACGAGGCATTCGTCGCGGCCATCTCCGGCATCACCGCCGGCCGCGCCGACGAGCTCGGCGCGGCGCACCAGCGCGCCTACGCCGAGCTGCGCGCCGGCGTCGAGGCCGCGCTGGCCGCCGGCGAGCCGTCGCTGCTGGTCGCCGCCGGCCGCGTGCTGCCGATCGCCGACGTCGTGGCCAACGCGGCGGTGCTGATGTTCGGCGGCATCGACACCACGGAAGGCATGATCACCAACGCGGTGCGGCACCTGCTGTCCCACCCCGACCAGCTCGACCTCGTCCGCGCCGAGCCCGCGCTGCTGGCCACGGCGATCGAGGAGTCGCTGCGGCTGGAGCCGGCGGCGTCAGTGCTCGACCGGTACGCGACCCGCGACGTCGAGCTCGGCGGCGCCCGGGTGGCGGCCGGCGACCTGGTCCGCGTCTCCCTCGCCGGAGCGAACCGCGACCCGGCGGTCTTCCCCGACCCCGACAGGTTCGACGTGCGGCGCGCCGGCCTCGGCGACCACCTGGCGTTCGCGCACGGTCCGCACTTCTGCTTCGGCGCGCCGCTGGCCCGCCTGGAGGCCCGCGCGATGCTCACCGAGCTGCTGGACCGGCTGCCCGGCCTGGGTCTGGATCCCGCCCGCCGCGGCGACGTCCGCGGGCTGGTTTTCCGCAAGCCGCAGGCCCTGCACGTCCGCTGGACACCGGCTCATCCGGACTGAATACTCCAATCATGGACGGACCGCCCGCATACCCGGTGCGGGCATCCGACGGGGAGCGCGACCGCGTGCTCCGCGCCCTCAGTGACCGGGTCGCCGAGGGCAGGATGTCGACCGACACCTTCGAGCGGCGCGTCGACCAGGTGCTGCGCGCCCGCAGCCGCTCGGAGCTCGACGACATCGTGCACGACCTGCCGCCGCGCGGCCGGCTCGTGTCCGCGCTGACCAACGTCGTGGCGTCGGTGTCCGCCGCCACCGCGCAGCTCGGCGCTGCCTGGCGGACGCCGCGGCTGCCGCGGTTCGTCTTGCCGCCGGCCGAGCTGACCAGGATCTTGATCGGGCGGGCGCCCGGCTGCCACTTCGTGCTCACCGACCTGACCGTCTCGCGCTTCCACGCCGAGCTGTACAGGTCCGAGCCGGCGGGCGCCTGGCTGATCTCCGACCTCGGGTCGATGAACGGCACCCGCGTGAACGGCTGGCGGCTGACCGGACCGGCGCCGCTTCGACCCGGCGACCAGGTCGGCTTCGGCGACCTGACCTTCGTCGTCGCCCCCCGCTAGCCGGCCGGCCGCGCCAGATGCACCGCACCTCGGCCCACCTGTCCAACCTGGACCTCAACCTGCTGGTGGCGCTGCGCGAGCTGATCAGGGAACGCAACGTCACCCGGGCCGCCGAACGCATCGGCGTCACGCAGCCGGCGGCCAGCGCCGCGCTCGGCCGGCTGCGCCGGCACTTCGGCGATGAGTTGCTGGTGCGGGGCAAGGGCGCCGACTCCCGCTCCGGCTACCGGCTGACGCCGCTGGCCGAACAGCTCGCCGAGCAGGTCGAGGAGGTCTGCGCCGCGGTCGAGCGGCTGTTCGCCACGGGCACCGACTTCGACCCCGCCACCTCCGGGCGCGAGTTCACCCTCCTGATGGCCGACTACACCATCGCGGTCATGGGCCGGCGGCTGTCCCAGCTGCTCGAAGTCACGGCGCCGCGGGTCAAGCTGCACGTCCGGCTGGTCAGGGAGTCGCTGGCCGCCGACATCGCCGACACCATCAGGCTGATCGACGGCCTGGTCGCGCCGCCGGTCACCCGCCTGCGCACGGCGGACATCAGGTCGGCCGGGTTGTTTCGCGACCGGTGGGTGTGCGTGGTGTCGCGGGCGAACCGGTTGCTGGACAACGGCGTTCCCACCCTGGACGACCTGGCCCGGCTGACCTGGGTCACGCCGTACCACCAGGACCACTCCCCCTCGTCGTCGGCGCCCATCACCCGCCAGCTCGCGCTGCTCGGCATCCGGCCGCGGCTCGGCGTCCGGGTCGAGAGCTACCAGGCCGTGCCGCAGTTCGTCGCCGGCACCGACCGGATCGCGCTGCTGCCCGAGCGGCTCGTCGCCCAGGTCACCGACCAGCTCGGCCTCGCGGCGGTGGACCCGCCGATCGAGCTCGAGCCGATCGTCGAGACGCTGTGGTGGCACGAGGAGCACGAGCACGACCCCGCACACGCGTGGCTGCGCGGCCTGGTCGTCGAGGCGGCGCGGGCGCTGTGACCCGCCGGCGGCGGGCGGCGGCCGGCCGGCCCGCCGAGCGGGGGCCGCGACAGCCCCGTCATCACCGGCCGGCCGGCGGTCCCATCAATGGCGTTGATAGCGGACAGGTCTTTTCTTTATTTCCGGCCGCGTCAGCGCAGTTCATAGCATCTCGGGCAACGCAGCCTGCCCGTTCCCTGGTTCCCGACGCGAGGAGGGCCATGCCGCACCCGCTCACGACACTCAAGGTCGAGACCGTCGTCAAGCCGGCCGGCGGGACCCGGGGCCACGAGATCAGCGCCGACGTCTGCGTCGTGGGCGCCGGCATCGCCGGCACGTCGGCGGCGATCGAGTCGGCCCGGCTGGGCCGCGACGTCGTCCTGGTGGACGCGCTGCCGGTGCTGGGCGGCCAGATGGTCAACTCCCTGATCGGGCTGTTCGCCGGGGTCTTCGGCAACGCCCCGGGATACCGGCAGCTCACCCACGGCATCTTCGACGAGATCTTCACCGATCTCGGCGCGCTCGGGCCCGGCTACCTGCACTTCACCAAGCACCACACCTGCATCGTCCACTTCGACGAGGTCGCCGTCGGCCGGTGGGTGGAGAAGAAGGTCAGGGAGCTGGGCGTCCGCGCCATCGTGGGCGCCGTCATCCAGCGGGTCGAGGTCGCCGACGGGCGGATCCGCACGGTGTCCCTGGCCACCCGCTACGGTGACGTGACCATCGCGGCGACCGGGTTCGTCGACGCGTCGGGAGACGCCGCGCTCGCCTGGGAGGCCGGGCTGCCGTGCCGGCTGCCGGACCGGCCGATCTACGGGTCGCAGCAGGCGATCATCGAGCGCATCGACGAGACCCACATCCCCGAGCACGCCGACATGGCGGCACGGCTGGCCGAGCGGCACGCCGACTACGGGCTGACCCGCCGGGACGGGCTGGCGTTCTACTTCCCCGGCCGGGCCACCGCGGTGTTGAACATGACCCACATCGAGGCGCCGCTCGATCCCGTCCGGGCGTCGGACGCGCAGCTGGACGGGCGGACCCAGGCCGACAGGGCGCTGGAGTTCCTGCGCCGGGAGTACCCGGAGGCGTTCGGCGCCGCGCGGATGCGGGCGTACGGCTTCCCCGGCCGCCGCCAGACCCGCTGGATCAAGGCCCGGCACCAGCTCACCGTGGAGGAGGTGCGGGCCGGCACCAAGTTCGACGACGCGGTCGCGCGGACCGCCTGGCCGATCGAGCTGCACGACCGGGTCACCGGGTATGTCTGGGAGACCTTCGACGCCGACCATGTCCACTACGTGCCGCTGCGGTCCATGACCCCGCCCGACGTCCACAACCTGCTCGCCGCCGGGCGCTGCGTCGACGGCGACCCCGCCGCCCTGTCCAGCGTCCGGGTGATGGGGCCGTGCGCGGCCATGGGCGCCGGCGCGGCGCACGCCCTCGACCTCGCCGGCAAGGACAGCGTCCACGACGTCGACCTCGCCGAGCTGCGCGAGCGGCTGCGCCAGAACCTCGAGGACTGAGCGGAGGAACGAGCGGAGGACCGAGAGGACCGAGCGGAGGACACAGCGAGGAGCCGGCCGGAGTCCGACAACCAGCGGCGTCCACGAGCGCCCATTGGCATAGCCCGAGGAGGAGCACATGGGGAGAAACAGTTGGACGGGGGATCGGACGGGGGATCAGATCGGGGACCGAGCGGTCATGAGCCGGCGGTCGTTCCTGGGGACCACGGCGGGAGGGGTGGCGGGAACGCTCGCCGTCGGCGGTGCCACCGGCTTCCTGGTCGCCGGGTGCGGCGGCAAGGACGCCAAGGCGGGCGGGTCGAACAGCCTCGACAAGGTCACGTTCCTGACCATCATCCCGCTCAACCTCGGTTTCATCTCCGAGATCCTCGGTGATGTCAACGGGCGCTTCAAGCAGCAGGGTCTGTCCGTCACGATCCAGTCCACCCGCGGCTCCGCGCAGGCGCTGCAGTCGATCCTGCAGGGCAGCGCGCTCACCACCCGGGCCGGCGCCATCGAGACCGTGCTGCACAACGCCTCCGCCGGCGCGCCGCTGGTCAACATCGGCATGCAGTGGCGCAAGTCGCCGCTGGGCTTCGTGTCCTCCCCCAAGCACCCGGTCCGCCAGCCCGCCGACCTGCGCGGCAAGAAGATCGGCATCCCGTCCAAGGGCGGCACGAGCGAGATCACCTTCAACCTCATGCTGGCCAACGCGGGCATCCCGCTCGACAGCGTGCGGCGGCAGGTCACCGGCTTCTCCGTGGGCACCTACGACCTGGTCCAGAAGGGCAGGATCGACGGCTACGTGATCGGCTCGGTCGAGACCGTGCTGTTCCCGCTGCAACGGCCCGAAGCCGTGATGATCGACCCGTCCCGGTGGGTGGAGGAGGGCCAGTGCTACCTCACCTCGCGGCGGCAGCTCTCGGAAAAGCACGACCAGCTGCAGGCGTACATGAACGTCGTTAAAACGACGATGCAGGATGTCCTGAACGACAAGGACAAGAAGTACATGACGATCATCCAGGCCCTCCGCAAGAAGTACGACTTCGAGGAGCTCAAGGACGACAAGGTCGCGCAGGGCGTGATCCAGGGACAGGTGGACGCGTGGTCGTACGGCGGCGCCCAGCCCGACCTGAAGACCGTGCCGGCCAGCTGGCAGAAGGTCTACGACGAGCTGGTCCATGCCAAGCTTGTCGACGCGGGGAAGAACCCCCAGGAGTGGTTCACCAACGAACTCGTAGCCAAGACCTGACCAGGTGATGCCATGAGAAAGACCACTACGGTCGGCGAAGCCCAAGACCCGGACATCGAGCCGGCCCGCGGCGGCGTGGACGGTCGCGCGCCGGCGGGCGAGGAGTTCATCACCGCCGCCGGCCTCACCATGCGCTACACCACCCGCCGGAGCTCCACTGTCGCGCTCGACAACGTCAACGTCTCCGTGGCCCGCAAGGAGTTCGTCTCCGTGATCGGGCCGTCCGGCTGCGGCAAGACGACGCTGCTGCGGATCCTCGCGGGGCTGATCCGGCCCACCGAGGGCACGGTCGAGATCGACGGGAACCCGCTGTGGCACGGCCCCCGGCGCGACGACCAGGCGCTGCGCATGCTCGGCCTGGTCTTCCAGGAAGCCAACCTGTTCCCGTGGTACACCGTCGAGGACAACATCGGGCTGCCGCTCCGGCTGCGCGGGGCCGGCCGGAAGGAATGGCGGGCCAAGGCGCACGAGCTCAGCGAGCTGGTCCAGCTCAAGGGCTTCGAACGGGCCTACCCGCGTGAGCTGTCCGGCGGCATGCGCCAGCGGGTGGCGATCGCCAGGGCGCTCAGCTACAACCCCGAGATCCTGCTCATGGACGAGCCGTTCGGCGCCCTCGACGCGATGACCCGCGACCGGATGAACTTCGAGCTGCAGTCGATCGCCGCGGCCACCGGCGCGACCGTCGTGTTCGTCACCCACTCGATCACCGAGGCCGTGTTCCTCGCCGACCGGGTCGTCCTGCTGTCGGCGCGGCCCGGCCGGCTGCGGTCGGTCACCCAGATCCAGATCGACCGGCCGCGCGACCTCGAGCTGCAAAGCGACCCGGTGTTCCAGGACACGGTCCGCGAACTGCGGCACCAACTCTACGAAGACGAGGAGCGCCCATGAGCGCGCCGCAGGCGACCCTCAGCCGCGCGGGCGCCGCGTCGGGCCGCGCCTCGGCCGGCGAGCTGCTGCGCGGCCGGCTGCTGCCCTGGATCAGCACGCCCATCCTGCTCGTCGCCGTGATCGCCGTCTGGAAGCTCATCATCGCGGTCTTCGACATCTCGCCCTACGTGCTGCCGCAGCCCGAGCAGGTGCTGGGCGGCATGGTCGACGTCGCCTCGTCCAAGGGCTTCACCACCCACCTGCGGGTCACCCTGACCGAGACGCTCGTCGGCTTCGGCATCGCCCTGGCATTTGGGGTGGCCATGGGCGCGATCCTGGGCCGCGTGCACTGGCTGGAGCGGGCGCTGCGGCCGCTGGTCGTGGCCTCGCAGGTGGTGCCGAAGGTCGCGCTCGTCCCGCTGTTCATCGTGTGGTTCGGCTTCGGCATCACGTCGAAGATCGTGATCGTGGCGATCCTGGCGTTCTTCCCGATCATGCTGAACACGCTGCTGGGCGTGCGGTCCGTCGAGCCGGGTCATCGCGACGTGATGCGCAGCCTCAACGCGGGCCGCTGGGCGACGTTCTGGCGGCTCGACTACCACAGCACGATGCCCTACGTCTTCGCCGGCATGGAGATCGGCATCGTGTTCGCCATCATCGGCGCGGTGGTCGGCGAGTACCTCGGCGGCAGCCAGGGCCTGGGGTACCTGGTCGTGGTCAGCCTGAACAACCTCAACGCCAAGCAGCTGTTCGCGGTGATCGTGATCTTGACGTTGATCGGCTTCCTGCTGTTCCTCGCGGTCCTCGGGCTCAAGCGGCTGTTCATCCCCTGGCACGAGTCGGTGTCGGCCTCCGACACCACGACCACCTAGTCCACCCGACCACCTCGAACCCAGGGAGTTTTCAGCGGTGCGGCTGTCGGACGAGGAAAAGGCGATGCTCGACGGCGCCGAGGGGCCGGCGGTCGCGGCCGCGATGGACCTGCTGGTCCGCTACGGCGAGGCGCTCGACTGCGAGCGGCTGTGCGACGTGCGCAACGTCGCGGGGACGATGACCCAGCCGTCGCCGGCCAAGGCCAGGCTCGTGCGCGAGGGCGGCTGGCACAAGGCGTACGCGGTGATCAACCTCGACTGCGACGACGACATCGAGATCCCCGACATGCGGGTGCCGACGTGCCAGCTGCAGCAGGGCTTCGGCCCCGACTCGGCGGGCGTCGTCCCCTACCCCGAGGAGATGGTGCGGCTGCAAAGCGACGCCGAGGCGTTCTACGGGCGCCGCGGCGTGAACATCCTCGCCACCTGCACGCCCTACCAGGTCGGCAACATCCCGGTCCGCGGCGAGCACTGCGCGTGGATGGAGTCATCGGCGGTCGTGTACGCCAACTCCGTGCTCGGCGCCCGCACCAACTGCGAGGGCACCGCGTCCACCGGGGCGGCCTCGCTCACCGGCAAGATCCCGTGCTGGGGCAACCATCACGACGACAACCGGTACGGCACCCACCTCGTCGACGTGCGCACCCCGGTCGCCGGCCCCATGGACTGGGGGATGCTGGGCTACTTCGTCGGGGCGCTGGTGCAGGAGGAACGGCCTGTCGTCACGGGCGACCTCGCCCGCCCCGACCTGCTCGAACTCAAGCACTTCGGCGCCGCCGCCGCCTCATCCGGCGGCGTCGAGATGTACCACATCCCGGGGATCACGCCGGAGGCGCCGACCGTGGAGGCGGCCTTCGGCGGCCGGCCGGCACCCGAGGCCGTCCCCTACGGGCCGGCGGAACGGCGCCGCGTCTACGCCGACCTCAACTCCCAGGGCACCAGCGAGGACGTCGACTTCGTCCTGCTCGGCTGCCCGCACGCATCGCTCGACCAGGTGCGGCAGACGGCCCGGTTGCTCGAGGGGCGGCGGCTGGCGGCCGGCACGCAGCTGTGGATGATGGTGCCGCGGGCGCTCAAGGCGATGGCCGACCGCAGCGGCTACACCGAGGTCATCGAACGGGCCGGGGCGCGCGTGCTCGGCGACTCCTGCCCGGCCATGTCCAGGGCGGCGCCCGCCGGCACCCGGGTGTTCGCGACCGACTCGGCGAAACAGGCGCACTACCTGCCGGCCATCCTCGGCATCGAGGCGTGGTTCGGCTCGCTGGAGGACTGCGTCGACGCCGCCGTGACCGGCCGGTGGCGGGGAGGACTGCGATGACGTTGATACTGCGCGGGCGGCGGGTCGTGCCCGGCGTCGCCGAGGGCGAGGCCCTGGTCTCCCGCGAGACGATCTCCGGCTGGGG
The DNA here is from genome assembly GCA_036378315.1 of Streptosporangiaceae bacterium. Taxonomy (GTDB): domain Bacteria; phylum Actinomycetota; class Actinomycetes; order Streptosporangiales; family Streptosporangiaceae; genus CALAED01. The sequence continues at coordinate 90,409 of DASUWU010000074.1, forward strand.
GGGCATCGACCCGGCCAGGGGCGTCATCATCGAGCCCCGCCACGAGCTGTACGGGGTGTCGTTCGCCGGCAAGATCCTCGTCTTCCCCGGGGCGAAGGGGTCGTCCGGGTGGGCGGGGTTCTTCCAGACCACCCGGCTGAACGGCTGCGCCCCACTCGGCATGATCTTCACCAGGATGACGACGAAGGTGGCGCTCGGCGCGGTGGTGACCCGCGTCCCGGCCGTCACCGACCTCGACCGGGATCCGGTCGAGGTGATCAGGACCGGCGACTGGGTCCGCGTCGACGCCGACAACGGCATCGTGACGGTCAAGCCCGCCGGCTGACGGAGGAGCGAGGACGAGGTCCGAGGAGACCCCGATGGACACGCCGACGAACGGGCAGCCGCGGCTGCGCAGCAACTTCGAGCCCGGCTCACCCCTGTGGGCTGTGCGGCGGGCCCAGTGGAAGGCGCTGGGCCTGTCCGATGAGGACATGGAGAAACCGAAGATCGCCGTGGTGAACAGCTCGTCGGAACTGGCGATCTGCTTCAGCCACCTCGACGGGGTGGCCGCCACGGTCAAGCAGGCGGTGCGGGACGCCGGCGGCCTGCCGTTCGAGATCCGCACCACCGCGCCGAGCGACTTCATCATCTGCGCGGGCGGCGGCGGAGGCTACATCCTGCCCTCCCGCGACCTGATCGTGAACGACATCGAGGTGCCGGTCGAGGGCGCCCAGCTCGACGGCATGATCTGCTTGACCTCGTGCGACAAGACCCCGCCCGGACACCTCATGGCCGCGGCGCGCCTGGACATCCCCACCATCCTCGTCGTGTGCGGCTACCAGCCGAGCGGCACCTACCTGGGCAGGCACGTCGACATCGAAGAGGTGTTCCTGAGCTCGGCCAGCGTAGTGCGCGGCACGCTGTCGCGCGAGGAGCTGACCGGCATGAGCGACAACGCGGTGCGCGGCCCCGGCGTGTGCTCGGGAATGGGCACGGCCAACTCCATGCATGTCGTGTGCGAGGCCCTCGGCATGAGCCTGCCGGGCGCGGCCCCCGTGCTCGCGAACAGCCGGAAGATGACCGACTTCGCCCGGCGGTCGGGCGAGCGCATCGTCTCCATGGTGCTCGACGACCTGCGGCCGCGCCGGATCCTCACCCCGGCCGCGTTCCGCAACGCGGTCGCCGCTGTGCTCGCCGTCAGCGGCTCCATCAACACGGTCAAGCACCTGCAGGCGATCGCCACCGAAGGCGGCGTGCCGGTCGACGTCTTCGCCCTGTTCGAGGAGCTGTCCCACACCGTCCCGATGCTGACCGCCGTCCGGCCGAACGGCGAGACCTCCATCGAGGCGTTCGAGGCCGCCGGCGGCGCGCGGGCAATCATGAAACGGCTGGAGGCGCTGCTCGACGTCGACGCGCTCACCGTCACCGGGCGCACCGTACGGGACAACCTCGCCGGCGTCGCGGTCACCGACGACGAGGTGATCCGGCCGCTCGACCGGCCGATCTCCACCCAGGCTCCGATCGTCATCGTGCGCGGCTCACTCGCCCCCGACAGCGGCATCGTCAAGATCGGCGCCCGCGAGCCAGGCCGCCGCACCTCCTTCACCGGGCCGGCCGTGGTGTACGAGCGGCCGGCCGACGCGATCGACGCGATCAACAAGGGCGTGCTCACGGCGGGCGCCGTGCTCGTGCTGCGCGGCAACGGGCTCAAGGGCGGGCCGGGAATGGCCGGGTCGGTGTCGAGCGTGGTGTTCTCGCTGTATGCGGCCGGGCTGCAGAACGACGTCGCCGTGGTCTCCGACGGGCAGCTGTCCGGTCTGGTCAACAAGGGCCTCGTCGTCGGGGAGGTGTCCCCGGAGGCCGCCGCCGGCGGCCCGCTCGCGCTGGTGCGCGACGGCGACGAGATCTCCATCGACCTCGACCGGCGCGCCCTCGACCTGCGGGTGCCGGCGGACGAGCTCGCCGCGCGCCGCGCCGGCCACGTCGACCAGCCGCCGGCCCGCGCCTCGGGCTACCTGGAGATCTACCGGCAGTCCGTGCAGCCCATGTCGACCGGCGCCGTCCTCGGCCGCGACCGCTAGGGCGGCCTACAGCCGGTGGGTCAGGGCTTGCGGCCCACGCCGCCGAAGTTGTCGACCTCGGCCGAGGGTTCGAACGGGCTGGGGTCGGGTCGCCACAGCGGCACCGACACCACGCCGGGCTCCACCAGCTCCAGGCCCTCGAAGAACCCGGCGATCTGCTCCGGGGTGCGCAGCAGGTAGGGAGGCTCGGCGGAGGCGTTCCAGATCCGCATCGCGTCGTCGTAGACCTTGCCGCCGAACTGGTTTGTGCCGTCCGCGATGACCAGGTGACTGCCGGACGGCACCGCGTCCAGCAGCCGCCGGACGATCGAGCGGGCCTGGTCGTAGTCGGTGATGTGCCCGAGGATGCCGAGCATGCTGATCGCGATCGGCCGGGAGAAGTCGAGCGTCCGTTCCGCCCCGGCCAGCACCACGCCGGGGTCGCGCAGGTCCGCGTCGACGTAGTCGGTGACCCCCTCGGCCCGGCTGGTGAGCAGCGCGCGCGCATGCGTGAGCACCAGCGGGTCGTGGTCGACGTAGACGATGCGCGACTCGGGAGCGACGCGCTGGGCGATCTCGTGGGTGTTGTCGACGGTGGGCAGCCCGGTGCCGATGTCGAGGAACTGCCGGATCCCCACCTCACCGGCCAGGAACCGCACGGCCCTGGCCAGGAAGTAGCGCTGGGCGCGGGCGATGTCCACGATCGGCGGGTACACCTCGCGGAAGCGGTCGGCGACCTCGCGGTCGACCGGGTAGTTGTCCTTTCCGCCCAGCCAGTAGTTCCAGATCCGGGCGGACTGCGGCACAGTGTCGTCGATTCCGGGGGGCGGCTGCCCGCCGGGCGAACGGGAGGTGGCATCGTCGGTCACGGACAGCTCTTTTCTCTGCGCTCCGACGCGGGAGGGCCAATCTGTCCGACCAGCCTATCCCCGGTTCCGGCACGTGAACTTTCGGCTACCGGAGCGGGCCGCGCACCTGACCGGGGTAGCCTTGTCGTCGAGTCATCGACCCGGGCATCGACCGGTTCGGCAGGGTGCGGCCAAGGGGGCGCCATGGACGTGGTGCGAGCCGCGAAGAACGCTCTCGATCCGGCTCCCGACGGCCGCCGGCCGGGGCCGACCGCCGCCCGCATGGTGGTGGGGGCGCGGCTGCGCCGGTTGCGCGAGCAGGCCGGGGTCAGCCGCGAGGCAGCGGCGACCGCGATCCGCAGCTCCGACTCCAAGATCAGCCGGCTTGAGCTGGGCCGCACCGGCTTCAAGCGGCGCGACGTGGCCGACCTGCTCACCTTGTACGGCGTGACCGCGGCGGACGAACGGCAGTCGCTGCTCGAGATGGTCGAGCAGGCGAACGCGCCCGGCTGGTGGCAGCGCTTCGACGACGCCGTGCCCGGGTGGTTCGAGTCCTACCTCGGGCTCGAGCACGCCGCCGCCCTCATCCGCACCTACGCCGTGCAGTTCGTCCCCGACCTGCTGCAGACGGAGGACTACGCGAGCTCCGCGCTCCGGCTCGGCCACCCCTACGACGACGCCGGACGGCTGGAACGGCGGGTGGCCCTGCGGATGGGCCGCCAGCAGATCCTGCACCGGCCCGACCCGCCCCGGGTGTGGGCCGTCATCGACGAGACCGCGCTGCGCCGCCCGATCGGGGGTCGCGCCGCGATGCGCCGGCAGCTCGCCCACCTCATCGAGATCGCCGAACTGCCGCACGTCAGCGTCCAGGTCATACCGTTCAGCACCGGCGGGCACCCGGCCGCAGGCGGTCCCATCACCCTGCTGCGCTTCCCCGGCGGCGGCCTTCCCGACATCGTCTACCTCGAGCAGCTCATCAGCGCCGTCTACGTGGACAAGCCGGCCGCCGTCGCGACCTACTGGCAGGTGCTCAACGACCTGGGCATGCGCGCCGAGCAGCCCAGGGCGACCGCCGGCATCCTGCGCCAGATCCGCGCCGAGCTCTGAGCCGGCGCCGTCACGACACGGAGCGCGAGCGGCGCACCGGTCGCGTGCCGCCCGCTCCGCCCGGCCGCGGCTCGGCCGGCACCGCCGGGCGGCGCACGTCCTCGCGCGTGTCGAGCAACGACCGGCGCTCGCCGTCCGCCCGACCGGCCGGCCCCGCCTGCCTGGCCGGGCCGCTTCCTCTCGGCAGCGCGGCCGCCGCCCGCGGCCCCGGGCGCGCCTCGGCCGGCCGGCGCCGCTCGTCATCGGCCCAGGCCGCCGACCCGTACCTGCCGGCCGTGGCGTGCCACCACTCCCCCGGTTCCCGCGACTCGTCCGCCGGTTCCGGCCTGGCCCGCAGCCGGTCGGCCGCCTTGGCCAGCGCGCGGTCGCCGACCAGCCACGCGAGTTCGAGGCCGAAGCAGTCGAGCTTGTCGGCGTCGGTCAGGTCGTCGCGGGACCGCAGGTCGGCGGCCAGCTCGCCGAGGCGCCTGGCCTCGGCGAGGTCGAACCGCGGCAGCGCGTGGCAGGCCAACTGCGCGAGCGCGACGTGGTCGCGGGCGAACGACAGCCCGTCGAGCTCGTCGCCCGACAGCCGGGCCAGCGCCCGCTTGCGCGCCATCGCGGCGTCCACGATCGTGAGCAGGGCGTGCAGCAGCGAGATCGGACCCATCGTGATCCCGCGGTCGTGGACGACGGTGACCGAGGCGCGCAGCACAGCCGCCGAGCCGAGCCCCGCGGTCACGACCTGGACGACCGACAGGCCGGCGGCGGGCGCCACCGCCGGCAGCCCGAACCGGAAACCGGCCGTCACGACCACGACCAGCGCGACCAGCGCCGCTACCGCGTTGACCGACACGTACACCAGGCCGGACGGCGAGAGCGCCGCCTCGCCGGGCCGGTCGCGGTAGCGCGCGACCAGCTCCGCGGCGCCGATCAGCCCGCCGATGACCGCCGCGCACAGCAGCTTGATGATCATGTGGTGTCCCCCTCGAAACCGGCGAACGCGTCGCCGGCGTAGGCCGGGCCGCGCCCGGCGCGCGGGTCGCACAGGTCGCCGTCCCCACCGTCCCCACCGTCCCGGCCCGCCGGCCGCGCCGCGCCGGCCGCGACCGCGGCCGAGACGGGGATCGCGGCCGCGGCGAGGAATGCCGACAGCCACCCGGCCGAACCTCCGGCGTCCCCGGCGCCGGCGGCGCGCGCCCGGGGGCCGTCGCGCCGCCGGTCGCGCCCGTGGAGGAACACCAGCAGCCAGTCGGTCGGCCCGGCGGCGCAGCCGCCGCGACGTCGTGCAGCCATGCCGGACACGATCGCGCGGCGGGCGCGGAAAATCGACGTCCGCGCGAGGGCATCGGCATCGCCGCAGCCCAGGGGCCTGCCGGCGGCCGTCCGGCGAGTCCGTCGCGTACCGGCCCAATCCTGACCAGACGGTCGCGTATCCTGCGACCGTGCTGATGGGTTTCGCGATCCCCGTTACCGGGGCCTGGGCCGTTCCGGCCAACCAGGTGGCCATCGCCAGGCGCGCCGAAGAGCGCGGCTACCACTCGGTGTGGACGTTGCAGCGGCTGGTCAACCCGGCGGCCTCGACCGACGAGACCTACCGGGGCGCCGCCGATCCGCTGATCACCCTGGCCTACCTGGCCGGGCACACCAGCCGGGTGCGGCTCGGGGTGGCCGTGCTCAACATGCCGTTCTTCTCGCCCGCGCTGCTGGCCAAGCAGGCCACGACGCTCGACCACGTCTCGGCCGGGCGGCTCGACCTCGGCCTCGGCATCGGGTGGATGCGCGAGGAGTACACCGCCGTCGGCGTACCGTACGAGCGGCGCGGCGCCCGCGCGGAAGACTTCCTGGCCGCCCTGGACTCGTTGTGGACGGACGAGGTCAGCGACCACAAGGGCCCCTTCTACGAGCTGCCGTCCGTCCGGATGGACCCCAAGCCGGTGCAGCGCCCGCGCCCGCCGATCCTGCTGGGCGGCATGTCGGAGCCCGCGCTGCGCCGGGCCGGGCGGCTCGCCGACGGCTGGGTCAGCTCGAGCAGAGCCGACCTCACCACGATCGGCGCGTCGATCGGCGCGGTCAGGGCGGCCGCGGCCGAGGCCGGCCGCGACCCGGGCGCCCTGCGCTTCGTATGCCGCGGCGTGGTACGGGTCGGCGCCGGCGACACCGCGGCCGGCTCGGATGCGGGGCGGCGGCCGCTGACCGGTTCCTTCGACCAGATCCGCGCCGACATCGACGACCTGGCCGCACGGGGGGTGACCGAGCTGTTCGTCGACCTCAACTTCGACCCCGAGATCGGCGGGCTGGCCGCCGACCCGGGCCGCGCGCTGGCCGGCGCCACCGACATCCTCGACGCCCTCGCCCCCGGCTGACCCGCCCGCGGGCCGCTGAGCGGGCCTGAGCGGGCCTGAGCGGGCCGGTCAGATCCTGGGCGGGCGGCCCTCGTAGGGGGTGGACAGCACCACGGTGGTGCGCGTCGCGACGTTGGCGGCGGCGCGGATCTGTTGGAGCAGCTCTTCGAGCGCGCCGGGCGAGGCCACCCGCACCTTGAGGATGTAGCTCTCCTCCCCCGCCACCGAGTGGCAGGCCTCGATCGCGTCGAGGTGGGCAAGGCGCTCAGGGGCGTCGTCGGGCGCGGCCGGGTCGATCGGCTTGATCGACACGAACGCCGTCAACGGCAGCCCGATCTCCTCCAGATCGAGGCGCGCGGTGAAGCCGCGCACCACTCCGCGCTTTTGCAGGCGGCGCACCCGCTGATGGACGGCCGAGACGGAAAGCCCGGTCGCCTTGGCGAGATCGGTGAAGCTCATCCTGCCGTCGTCGGCCAGCAACGCGACTATGCGCCGATCGATCTCTTCCACGAAGAAAACCTAACGTGTGCGCGCGGGCGGGCCACAACTTCCGCGCACGATGAGCTCGGTCGGCAGCATCACGGGACGCCCGCCCTCGCGCCGGGTCCGGTCGCCGGGGCGGTTGGGGTCGCGCAGCAGCAGTTCGCAGGCACGGTAGCCCATGTCGCGGGCGGGCCGGGCGACCGCGGTGAGCGGCGGGTCGCACAGCTCGGCCCACGCCACGTCCTCGATCATCGCGATCGACACGTCCGCGGGTACCCGCAGGTCGAACTCCCTGGCCACGAGCACGGCCGCCTCGCCCAGGATGTGGTTGCCGGCCAGGACGGCGGTCAGGTCGGCGCGGCGCTGGAACAGGCTGGCCGCCGCCGCGTAGGCGCTGTCGCGGCTCGATCTCGCCCGTACGAGCAGGCCGGCGTCGGGCGTCACCGAGAGGTCGGCCAGTGCCTCGGTGAACGCGTCGGCGCGCAACCGCCCGGTGGGGGTGGCGGCCGGGCCGCCGAGGAAGCCGATGCGGCGGTGGCCGAGGCCGACGAGATACTCCACAGCCGCCCGCACTCCGGCGCGGTCGTCGGTGAGCACGGCCGGCACCCCCACCGCGCCCGAGCCGCCGACCGCGTGGTCCACGAACGCCACCGACAGGCCTACGCGGCGGGCGGCGGCCCAGTGCGCGGCGTCGCCGCGGGTGGGCAGCGCGATGATGCCCTCCACGCGCTGCTCGACCAGCCGGTCCACGATCTCGGCCTCCCTGGCCGGATCGCCGAGCGACGCGTCGACGATCACGTGCTGGCCGAGGGAGCTCGCGCACGCCAGCACCCCGGCCACCAACTCGGCGCAGAACGGATCGGTGACATCGGGGATCAGCAGGCCGATGCCGCCGGTGCGCTGCAGCTTGAGGCTCCGGCCGAGTGCGCTCGGCCGGTAGTCGAGCTCCCTGGCGGCGGCCAGCACGCGTTCACGGGTGCGCGGGCTGACCGACCCAGAGCCCGACAGCACCCGCGAGACGGTGGCGACGCCGACCCCCGCCGCGGCCGCGACGTCCTTGATGGTGATCGGGCGGCTGGTCACCGCGGCTGCACCTCCTCCGGCCGGCCCGGGCCGGGTCCGACGTCCTCCACGTACTGTAACTGGAAACGTTTCCAACCCCAAGAGCGGAATCGGGCGGGCGGAACGGCCCGGTCAGCGACCTCGCGCGTTTCCAGCTTCCATGGTGAACGCGCTGGTGGATGGCAGCTCATGGGGCAGGGTCTTGACAGATCATTGAACCTCCTGATGGAGTCTCTTGGAAACGTATTCAAGAGCGGCCGCGGTCGGCGGTGACGGCGAACGAGGAGGCGGAGGACGCCCCGATGGCACAGATCGTGCTGGACAATGTCGACAAGGTGTATCCCGGCGGAGTGCGCGCCGTGGACGGGCTCACCCTCGAGATCAAGGACGGCGAGTTCATGGTCCTCGTCGGGCCGTCCGGATGCGGCAAGTCCACCGCGCTGCGTATGATCGCCGGCCTGGAAGACATCACCGCCGGCACCATCTCCATCGGCGAGCGGGTCGTCAACGACCTCGCCCCCAAAGACCGTGACATCGCGATGGTCTTCCAGAACTACGCGCTCTACCCGCACATGACGGTCGAGCAGAACCTCGCGTTCGGCCTCCAGCTGCGCGGCACCCCCAAGCCGGAGATCAAGAAGAGGGTGGCCGAGGCGGCCAAGATGCTCGGGCTCGAGCAGTACCTCAAGCGCAAGCCGGCCGCGCTGTCCGGTGGCCAGCGGCAGCGGGTGGCCATGGGCCGGGCGATCGTACGCGAGCCGCAGGCATACCTGATGGACGAGCCGCTGTCCAACCTCGACGCCAAGCTTCGGGTGTCGATGCGGGCCAGCCTCAACCAGCTGCACGACCGGCTCGGCGTCACCACGGTGTACGTCACGCACGACCAGATCGAGGCCATGACGCTGGGGCACCGGGTCTGCGTGCTGCGCGAGGGCAGGCTGCAGCAGGTGGACACCCCGCAGCACCTGTTCGACAACCCGGTGAACCTGTTCGTCGCCGGGTTCATCGGCTCGCCCGCGATGAACTTCGTCACCGCAGAACTGGTCCGCGACGGCGGCCCGCACATCGCCTTCGCCGGGGAGAAGCTCCCCGTGCCCGACCAGGTGTTCACGGCCAAGCCCGGGCTTGACAACTACTTCGGCCGCCAGATCATCGTCGGCGTCCGCCCGTCGGACTTCGAGGACTCCGGGCACGCCAACCCCACGTGGGCGCGGATCCCGGTACACGTCAGCGTGACCGAAGAGCTCGGCAGCGAGATCAACGTCATCTTCACCATCGACGCGCCGCCGGTCGTCCACAAGGACACCGCCGACCTCGCCCACGACGCCACCGAGGGCGAAGAGGAGGCCGCGATCCCGCTCGCCGAGAACAAGGCGCTGTGGACGGCACGGGTCAACGCCCGCTCGCACGTCCGCCCCGGGGAGAACATCGAGCTGGCGGTCGACACCAACAACCTGCACTTCTTCGACCCCGACAGCGGCATCGCGGTCGGGCACGCCGCCGCGCACGCGGTGGCCACGGCCGGCGCCTGACCCACCGCGGCGGGGCGGCCGCCACCGAGCGCCTCCCCGCCGCGGGTTGCCGACAGTCCGCGGCGGGGAGGGACCACCCGCGTCGCCCGTCGCCGTCTCCCC
>DASUWU010000075.1:0-16414 GCA_036378315.1 Streptosporangiaceae bacterium
TGGGGCGGCGTCTGGTGATGCCTTCGTGCAGCAGGCGGCCGTCGGGGTCGGTGATGGCGTAGCGCCATTCGGCTGCGGTTTGTTCGGCTACGAGCTGGCGTGCGAGGTCGGCGTGGACGGGTCCGGAGCCTGCGATCTCGCCGGGGTGGTCGTTGAGGCCGAGCAGGGTGGTGAGCTCGGCGCGGATCTCCACGCCCGCTCGCTGTGCTGGCTGTCCATGGTGCGGTCGCCGTGTGCCTGCGGTGACCGGCTTGTTGCCGGAGGGCTCGTGATCGCATTGTTCCGCGGTGTGGGTGGCGGCGGCTGGCCTGCGCGAGCCGGTCGCCTCGGACCGGCCGGATGCGCCGGCTGCCTCGTGCGCGGTGGTGCGTGCCGTGGCCAGCATGTGGTCGACGATTGCCTGTTCTGCCCAGCCGGTGTAGCTGCCATCCAGCATGGCGAGGTAGAGGTCGGCGCGGATGTGGTTGATGGGGCGGCGGTCGCCGGCTCGTTTGATTTTGCGGGCGAGGGTGTCGAGGTTGGCGCAGGCGGCGGCGGCGCGGTCGGCGGGGAGTTGGTAGCCGCAGAGGTTGGCGGTGCCGTCGTCGTTGCGGTAGCCGATGATTGTGCGGTCGCGGACGGCTGTTTCGTAGCGTCGTTTGGCCCAGTCGGGGTCGATGGCGATGGCCATCTTTTTGATCCGGTCGATGAGTTGCCCGGTGGTCAGGTCGGGTGCGGCTGGGAGTAGTTCGTCGCAGATGTGGTGGGCCTGGGTGTCGGTCAACTCGCTGGTCCACTCCGACAGCACTTTGGCTTTGGGGAGGTCGATGGTGCCGCGGTGCAGGGCGGTGAGGACCTGGGGGAGGCGGATGTGCAAATCCCAGCCGAGCGATACCTGGGCGTCGGCGGCGGCGCGGGTCCAGGCGAGGGCGCCGCGGATCTCGTCGGCGGAGAACTCATCGGGGGCGTCCATGCGGGGGAGTTGGTCGTCGGGGCCGATGTCGCAGCGGGCGACCTCGACGATCACGGCGAGCAGCCGGGCGGCCTCGTGGGAGGTCTGCCGGTGCTGGGCGCGCAGCACGGTGAGGCAGTCGAGCCCGCTCAGGCGGGTGGGGTCGATGCCGGCGAGCACGGCCGCCAAGGCGGGCCCGGGCGGCATCTCCGCCAGGCCGGCCGGTATCGGCTGCCGTGTCTTTTTCATATGCCGACGTTAACAAGGGGCACCGACAAAACAGCGGCCAGTGAGCGGCCATCCGGAAAAAAAGCAAAGAAGCCGGCGCGGCCGCCGTTAATTTACGCACATAGGTTCATATTGCCGCCGAATACGACAAGGCGTGGCTACCCGGCGCGGACGACGCGGATCGCGTTGTGCCAGTAGTGGGCCACGAAATCTTCGTTGAGTGCGGCGGTGAGCTCATGCATCGCACCGGGCGGCGGCCGCCATTCGTCTTCAATGATCGCGACTGCCTCGAGTACGGCGACGCGAGGGTGCCAGTAGCAGCCGGTCACGTCAGCGCGGCGCCAGTGGACGCCGCAGTCCTCGGATTCCTGAATGATCCATGGCATGGTCAGCGCTGGTGGCCGGGTCGGGGGTGGAACATCTCGAACGCGGCGATGGCCGCCTCCAGCGCTTCAGGCGTAGCGGCGGCGAGCATGCCGTCCTGGGTGCGCGCCCAGCGAGCAAGCGCCCAATACTGCCGCGTGTGGCGGCCGTACCAGACCAGCCATCCGGGGCTGTGTTGATATTCGAGTCGCCGGGCGATGTCGTGCGGTCCGAGCAGCATGGAGGTCCTCAGCGATTCCGCCGGGCGCCGGCGATGTCCCGCTTGCGTTCGAGAACGACGCGGGGGCAGTTGAGCGCGCTCGCCAGCTTGAGGATCATTGCCGGGGTCGCGTTTCGGGTTCCCGACTCGATTTCGCTGATCAGGCTGAGCGAAACGCCGCACATCCGGGCGAGCTGCGTTTTGGTCAATCCCGACTGCTCGCGCACCGGTAGGCCACTGGCGAGGTGCTCGCCGGGGTGGCGGGTCCTTTTCCAGTGGCCCCCGGTCCGAACCGGACGTGCACCTTTCGATGCATCCGGCTCTCCAGTGACTACTGCGTGGTTGTTGCGGCTGGTTATTCCGTGTGGATGGTTTCGTGGCAGGGTGTGCAGACAATAAGTGTTTTGCGTCGCATTCTGCGCATGAGTTCCATCCACGCGGTGTGTGGTCGGCCCGATGTTGTGAGATCGGCGAGTTTGCGGATTTGGTGTACTTGTACGTTGGTCCGCTTGTCGCAGAGTTCACAGCGTCCCTGCGCCATCCGGGCGAGGAGTTCGCTGCCCTGGCGGCGCGGGATGATCGGGTCGGCGGGGCGGTCGGTGATGGCCGCCTTTCGTTGCCTTTTGAGGGGGATGCCGCCGAACCGTGCGACCAGTGGTTTCCGGCCTGCTCTGTGGACGCGGGTCTCGTAGCACCTGCGGGGCCCGTGCGGTGTCGGGATGGTCGTTTTGTGCTTGGTGGCCATCTTTTTCACCGTTGAGCCGTGCTTGGCGGCCAGCGTTTTGAGCATTGAGGTCTGCATGACCCATCTGAGCCGGTCCAGCCGCCAGACGTCGCCGGCGAGCTGGTAGTACTGGACGATGCCCCGGTACTGGGCTCCGAAAAGACCGATGATGTCGTAGTCGGTGCGGTCTCGTAGGAGGTCCAGCGGCGCGGGTTTGCCGCGCTTGAGGTAGGGGGCACATTTGGTTTTGATCACCGATACGGGGACACGCAGCCGGATCCTGCCGTTGGCCGAGCGTTGGATGCTTGTGCCGCGGGTGATTTTCCGGTTGGCGTGTTGCACGGTGATCTCATAACCGAGGAAGCGAGCCGCGCCTGTGCGGGCGTGGGTGATCAGCGTCTTGTCCTTCGACAGTTCCAGCCTGAGGTCGTCACGCAGGATCTGTGTCAGTCGCTGTTTGATGCTTTCGGCCTCGTGTTTTGGTCCGGCGAAACCGAGGAGGATGTCATCGGCGTAGCGCACGTACCGTAGTCGCCGGTAGTGGGGATCTTGTGGATCACCGCTGGGCTGGTCCCACAGCTGTCGCCGTAGCGTGCGCAACCGGGCGGGCAGGTCGTCCGTGGTGTAACGGGCGGGGCCCCTTCGCAGGCGATCGATCGCCAGTTCTATCTCCCGGTAGGCGGGGTTTTTCCGCCGTGTGGCGCCTCGGTTGTGCATCCGTAGTAGGCGTCGTTCGACGAGATCGTCCAGTCGGTCCAAGTAGATGTTGGACAGGATCGGGGAGACCACTCCGCCTTGGGGCACACCCGATAGCGTCGCGTTCCATTCCCAATCCTCGAGGTATCCGGCGTGGAGCATGTTGCGCACCAGCCGCAGGAACCGGTTATCGTGGATCTTTTCCGCCAGGATGTCGACCATGAGGTTCTGGTCGAGCGTCCCGAAACAATCGGCGATGTCGCCCTCGATGAACCAGGTCGTCCCCGTCCAGGTGTCCGCAATCTTGCGGAGGGCTGTGTGGCAGCCTCGGCGGGGACGGAAACCGTGTGAGTCGTCGGAAAACTGGGGTTCGTAGTACGCCTCAAGGAGCAGGCGAACTACTTCCCCCACCAGCTTGTCCGACCAGGACGGCAGCCCCAACGGTCTGCGTTTCCCATTGGTTTTCGGGATGTAGACACGTCTGACCGGCTGGAATCGGTAGCGTTCGTGACGCAGCGCATTGATGATGCGTCCGATTTTCGTCGTGGACATGCCGTCCGCGGTTTCCCCGCACACCCCGGGCGTCATCGCTCCCTTGTTGGAGTAGATCCGCCCGTAGGCCAGTAGATACAGATGCGGATTGAACAATTGTCGATACAGCCGTTCCAGCGGCAGGCCACGCCTGCCGCGTTCACGCAGGACGTCCAGAACCGTTTCGGCGTTCTGCACTTACGCATACCTCCCAGTACCCTGTAACGTCCAATCACCTGGCCCCCTTCGCCCTGCAAGCGGCCTTCCCGCTCTCCTTGATGGGGCGTTACTCCCACGACTACTATGGGGCCTCCGTCATCTGGCCCGGCTCGCGCCCGGCCAGATGATCCCGCGTTCGTCTTTGCCTTACGTTTCTAGCGTGACTTAGGCGCCCTACTCATCTTCTTGAATTCCCTCACTGGGAATCGCTCCACACCCCGGAGGGTGCACCATAACGCACGCGATCCGGTGCAGGGGGTGGCGTCGGTATCAGATGTGGATTACCGGCGGATGTTACACATTGCATCTTCTGAAGATTAGGGTTCAGGCAATCCAGCTTTCGCCATATCACGCGGGTCCCACAGCGCGCCGCTTCCACATCTGAACACGGCCACTGATTTCTGGCATGCTATTGTCCCCTTCACCCTTACGGGTCCAGGTAAGCCATCAGACCCAGAAACCTCCCTCCAGTTCCTCCCGGCTCAGCCGGGAATAAGACAAAGCGCCTCGCGGCGCAGGGGCGTACGTGACCGCGGCGGGCTCATGATCGAGCGGAGATTTAGGTGGGTTGCGGCGCGTTTTCATGGCCGTTCCGCTCCCACGCCCGGCAATGCGAACCCGACCGCCTTTCCCGCCGAATTGCTGTGGCAGAGCGACGTCGGGTAGGCGGCGCACCGGCCGCCGGCAAGGCCCCCGACCATCAGCAGCCCGCGGCCACCTTCGGCGAGCTCCGGGATCGCCTCGGCCGACACTGCGGCCGGGCCGCGCAGGCGCTGCCGGACGCGTTCCAGCCCGGCGCCGCTGTCGGCCACCTCGCACCAAACCGGCCAGACCGCGCCCACGGAGATAATCCGCAGCTCGTACGGCGGCGCCGCGTGCTGCACGGCGTTGACCGCCAGCTCGGCGACGATGATCTCCGTGTCGAGTACGTCGTCGCGCCGTACGTGGGCGGCGCCAAGCACCGAACGGATGATCGAACGGGCGTGGCGCTCGGCCTGGTGGGCTGAGCCGGCGGGCAACGACCAGGCCCGGACCTGGCATACGCCCAGCACGGCCGGATGGCTCGCGTCTATGGACATCTCGGTGATCGTCATCGACGGGCGGCCTCCCTCCAGAGAACCCATGGCTGATGGGAAGTGACCCAACCCCGCCGCCCCCGATGTCGGTAAGCGCTGACAAGCATGTCCGACACTTCGCTGACACAGCGCGGACAGTCTGTGTCGATATGGCTGCGAAGTGTGACACCATGCAGGCAGTCCCGCTCACCAAACGGAGGCAAGCGTGGCCGATGACAGCGTCGTTGCAACCGCTCGCCGCGCGCTGGGCCGGCAACTGGCCGCGCGCCGCGGCGCGATCGGCACAACCCAGGCGGCGCTGGCCGCCCGCCTGGGCTACAGCCGCAGCACGATCGCCAATGTCGAGACCGGCCGCCAGCGGATGTCTGTTGACTTCTGGCGAAGCTGCGACGCTGCCGTGAGTGCCTCCGGTGCGCTCGTTGCAGCCGCCTGTGACCTCGAGGATCTGGCCAGCGTGGATCGGCGCCACCGCGTAGACAGGGCACACGCCGACGCCGACTCAGCGCATACCCTTCGACAGGGGTTCTCGCCTGAACCCGCTGAGGAGGACGACGTGGAGCGGCGTGCGCTCTTGGAACTCTTGGCCGCGCTGGGCGTCGGGGGCACGATTCCTGTTGATGCCCTGGAACGGCTTCGCTACGGGCTGGAGGCGTCAATCGAACCGCGCGAAGACTTCGCAGTGGAAGATTGGGAGCGAATTGCCACCGAATATGGGCACTGCGTTGTCGTCCAGCCGGCGAAAGAGGTAATTGGCGACCTGGCGGCTGACATCTACGAGATCCATAGGCTCGTCAAGCGAACGAAGGCTCCACTTCGCCGAGCCGAGTTAATGAGGGTGAGCGCTCGGCTCTCGGCCCTAATGGCGGACGAACTGCATAGTCTGGGCAAGTTCGGCCCGGCCTGGCGCTGGTGGCGGACGGCGCGGAGCGCCGCGGACCACTCGGGCGACCGCGACTTGCGCGTATGGGTACTCGCTCGCGAGGCGATCAACGCGTTCAACAGCATGCGACCCACGCAGAGCGTCCTTACGCTGTCCACAGCGGCAGTGCGCTTGGCCGGGGGTTCCGCCTCCGCGGGTCTGGCCGAGGCGCACAAGAATCGAGCGTACGGCATGATGAAACGCGGCGACGAGATCAGCGCCCGGGCTGCCCTCCAAGATATGCGCACCACATTCGAAGCGTTGTCGTCACATATCACGTCGGATGAGGATTCCATCTGGGGCTGGCCGGAACGCATCATGTACATGGCCGACAGCTGGGTTTACACCAGCTTTGCTGCGCCCGAGGCGTCTTCGGCCCAGGAACGCGCCCTTTCTCTCTATCCGCCCCAATGGCACACCGAGGTGACCAGAGCGAAGCTCTTCCAATCGATAACGTTGATCCGTGACCGCGATCCTGCAGGCGGTCTGGAGCACGCAATGGCTGCCCTCGCGACCCTTCCCGACGACAGCCATCGACGCCGTCCCAGCATCCTGCGTTTGGTCGGCCAACTCCTCGATGTCCTGCCCGATGACCGCGCCCGCGCGCTCCCCGCCGCACGCGACCTGCGAGCGATCACCGACACGATGGCTTCATGAAGTCCGAGCGGACGCTGGCCGACCCGCGGTGGTGCGGCTTCGTGACCGAGTCGAAGATCTCCCACCACGAGGCCGAGGGACGACTCGTGCTATGCCAGCCGAGGCGGTCCGCCGACCTGTACGCGGCCGAGCTCGACGACCCCTCCCGGTCGCGCCGTGACAAGGTGTCGCGCCGGGCTGGGTTCGCCGCCGCGCTGCTCGCGGGCGGCGACCGAGGCCAGGCGTTCGCGGAGGGGAACGCCGTGCTCGCCGACGTGGGGGAGCGGCTGACCTCCGCTCGCATCCTCAACAAGTTGCGGCCGCTGCGGGCCGCGACCGGGCAGGCGGCCGCCGAGGAGTTCCGCGTACGGTTCGACGCCGCCGCCGAGGCGCTCGCCGGCTGAGGAAACACGGGCACGAGACGGTACTCGGGCCGGACCAGGGAGTGTGCGGTCCGGCCCGAGCGGCTCACGCGGGAGTGCCGTTACGGCTCGAGCATGATCGAGTTGATCGGCGTGAGGTTCGGGTGATATGACCCGGGCCCCAGGCGCTCGCCGCAGTTCTGCCCGCCGTAGCTGGTGCAGAGGCGAAGCCCGGCGCCGCCGGTCTGGTTGTTGACGACCAGATGCACCCCGAACATGTTCGACAGGTTGTAGGAGCCGTAGCGGTAGTACGTGTCCGGGCTGCCGCCGGCGTCATTCCCCGGGTAGACGCACACGTACCCGGACGGGCAGTCGCCCCTGGCGGCGGTCATGCCCGATGTGGCGGCGACCGCCGTGCCGGCGGACAGGGTGACGGCGGACAGGGCGACGGTGGCCGCCGCGGTGAAGCCGAGCCCGGCGAGCATCGTCCGTAGGTTGAGGTGGGTCTTGCGTTGCACTGCTGCTCCTTCCTCTTCCTCGTGTTTCGCGCCGGCCCGCCGACGGTGGCGCGGTGGCGGGCGGAACGGTTGCAACGCTAACCCTGATCGTCACAAAGGGCATCCGTATAACTACGTACAGTGATGCGGATCTATGCGCGGCGGCCACTGACGGCGACGGTGGTGGCCAGCGCGAGCGTCATGACCGCGGCCCCGTAGGCGTACGTGGTCGGGTGCAGGCCCCAGCGCGTCACCGCCACGCCCGCGGCGACCGCCGGCAGGCTGAAGGCCAGGTAGGACACGACGTAGATCGCCGCGAGCAGGCCGCTGCGCTCCTGCGGCTCCGCCAGCGGCGCCAGGCTGCGGAAGACGCCGGAGAACGCCGGGCCGAACCCGACGCCGGCGACGACGCTCCCGGCGTACAGGAGCGCGGGTATGTCGGTGGCGACGGCCAGCAGCGTCATGCCGACGCCGACGATGAGGACCAGCGACCCGCCGACCACGATGGCGCGCGGCGGGCGTGAGCGAGCCGCCACGGACGCGATCGCGCCCGCGCCGGCCAGCGCCGCGATGACCAGCCCGCCGGCGAGCCGGCTGTCATCGGCGAGCAGGTTGACGGCGAGCGACGGGCCGAGCGAGAGGTAGAGCGCGCCGAGCGCCCACGTGGCGATCAGAGATGGTGCCGAGGCGGCGAACAGCGCCCGCGCTTCCGGCGGGACGCCGACCCGCGGGCGCAGGCCGGCCAGCCAGCCGCGCGTCCTGCGTACGTCGTCGGCCACCAGGGGCAGCGCGACGAGGGCGGCCACGAAGGCCGCCGTCAGCACCCAGTACACGAGCCGCAGCGGGTCGGGACCGTACTGGACGAGGACCGCCGAACCGACCGCCCCCGCGGCCAGCCCGACCATGGGCGCGATCGCGCCGGCGACGCTGCCCAGGCCGGGGCGGGTGGGCGGCTCGAGGTCGAGCAGCCAGGCGCTGATGGCGCCGGTCGCGATGCCGGTGCCGACGCCCTGGAGGATGCGCGCGACATACAGCGCTGTGACGCCGTGGGCGAGCACGAACGCCGCCATGGCCGCGGCCATCACGGCGAGCCCAGCGGCCAGCACGGGCCGGCGGCCGAGCCGGTCGGAAAGCCTGCCGGTGGTGAGCAGCGCGGCCAGCAGCGCGAGCGCGTAGACCGCGAAGATGGCGGTGAGCGTCGTGGAGGAGAAGCCCCATCGCTCGGCGTAGATGGCGTAGAGCGGGGACGGCGCGCTGGCCGCCGCCAGCAGGAGGCCGAGCACGGCGGCGAGCAGCCAGAACCCGGCGGTGCGGCCCCTCATGCGGAGATCTTCAGCTCGCCGGCCAGCCGGGCGGCCTCGTCCAGCGGCGCGGCCGCGATCCGGCGGGCGTCCTCAGGCCGGTACGCCTCTCCGTAGACCGAACCCGGGCGCCGCGGGGCCTCCATCAGCGCGACGCGGTCCCAGCCGCCGACGTGAACGGGCACGAAGCCGCATCCCTCGACGAGGACCCGGGTGGCGTCGATCGCGGTGGGGTCCTCGGCGGCGAAGAACATCGCCACCTCGCCCTGCTCGCCGCTCGCCACCGACACCTGGTAGCCGGCGGTCAGCGTGTTGAACGCCTTGGCCAGGGCCGCTCCCGGCATGCGGCGCCCGTTGAACTCGACGGCGCTGAGCCCGCCGGGCAGCGGATCGACACCGCCGCGACCGAACTGGTTCGTGGTGTCGACCACCACCTTGCCGTCGAGCGGACCCATGACGCCGAGTGCGTCGTCGACCGCGGTCCACGGCACGGCGAAGACGACGACCTCGGCGAAGGCGGCCGCGTCCGCCGGGGTGCCGACACGGGCGCCGGGCGAGCTTGCCGCCAGGCGCGCCAGCTTGTCGGCGTCGCGCGAGAAGCTGAAGACGACCTCGTGGCCTGACCGCGCCAGCTGGAGGCCGACATTTCCGCCGATCCTGCCCGCGCCCACGACTCCGACCCGCATACGATTCCCCTTTTCTTTACTTGCGAGGAAAGTAATCTAACATATGAAAGGTGCAGAAGTCGGCCAAATCGGTCGGCCGGCCGCGGCGTGAAGGCCTCGACCAGGCGATACTCCAGGCGGCGCTCGACGAGCTGGCGAGCGTCGGTTACACCCGCATGACGATCGCGGCCGTCGCCGAGCGGGCGAACACCACGAAGCCGACGGTCTACGCCCGGTTCCCGAGCAAGGCCGAGCTCACGGCGCGCGCGCTCGAGTCGCTGCGCCAGCGCACGCCGCGGCACCGCACCGGCGACGTACGCGCCGACCTCGTCGAGGAGCTGTCGCTGCTGCGCTCCGGCGCGCTACGGCGGGGCGGCGTCACGATGCTCGCCGCCGTCCTTGCGGAGGAGCAGACCAACCCCGAGCTGCTCGACCTGTTCCGCACGCACGTCATCGCCCCGCGCCGGGCCAACCTGCGGCGGATCCTCGAGGCGGGGCTGGCCGACGGCCAGCTCGACCCGGGCGCGGACGTCGAGCTCGCCATCTCGATGCTGGTCGGGTCCCTGTACGCCGCCTACAGTGCCGGGCAACCGCCCGGGCCCGACTGGCCCGCCCGCGTGGTCGAGTCATGGCTGCGCCGTAACACCGGCACCGGCCCCGACACCGGCACCGGCACCACCCCTGGCACCGAGTGACCCGGGCGCCAGGATCACCGCCGGGTCAGGACCAGCCGGCCGGCGGCGGGTCGACGCGGGCCGAGATGCCGGACCAGCTCGTGAAGAGCCGCACCACCATCGAGATGCCCGCGTTGCGCGCGCCGGCCACCACGATGGGCAGGTGCTTGGGGGAGTTCTCGGCGAACAGCGGGTCGAACCCGTCCGGATCGTCGGGCGGGTGGTCGCCGCGGATGCCCTTCTCCGACATCCCCTTGCCGGCCCTGCTGAGGTCGGCCTTGGTCCGGCCGCAGCGCGCCACCAGCCAGGACCGGACGTCCTCCTTGGTCATGCCGGCGCCGGCCAGAAGCTCGGCGTGCTCGGGACAGAACACGACCCCGGCGGACGCGTGCCGGAAGATCCAGCTACCCGTGCGGGAGATCGTGTCGGCGAAGTCGACGAGCAGCTGCTCCGGATCCGAGGTGTGCCGGTTGTCGACGTACTCGCTCGTGCGCAGCAGCGTCGTGGACACCGCGTCGACGCCCGCGCCCAGGCCCCCGTCGACCGACAGCGGCTCCCAGGGGCTCTCCTCCTCGTTCTCGCCGACGCACTGCGCCCACCGGCCCGGTATGCCCTGCGTGGCCTGCTCGAAGACGTGCGGGACGATGCCCAGCGCGTTGCGGACGATCAGGCCGATCGCGCGGGCGACGGTGGCGTTGGCCCGGAACCCGGGACCGAACACGCCGCCGGTGCTGTTGAACCCCAGGCGCTCCCTGATCGGACCGTTCACCACGAGCAGCGGGGCGGGCCCGCTGGTGCTCTGCCAGCCGCCGCCCACCGTGGCCCGCTCCAGCATGAGCGCGTCCCAGCAGGCGAGCACCACAGGAAAGTACTCGGGCCGGCAGCCCGCCATGACAGCGTTGATGGCCGCCAGCTCGACGGTCACCTCGCGCTTGAGATGGTCGAGCCGGCCGATGACCTCGTCGGCGGGCCGTGCCGTGGTGGCGAGCAGCTCGTCCACCAGGTCGCGGGTGGGGGGCACCACGGGGAGCCCGTCCGTCCAGCCCTTTTCGTAGATGTACTCGATGTCGCGCTGGGTGAGCGTCGTGTCCTGCAGGGTCATGGCGCCGGCTCGGTCACCCGGTCGACCACCGCGGACACCAGCTCCGCGGCGCGCGAGTTGACCTGGTCGGGGTTCAGCACCGCCACCGGATGCGGGGTCATCAGGAACTCGAACCCGGCGTCGCCGTGCACCTCGGCCATCGCCCTTGCGGTCACCTCGAACGCGTCGCTGCAGATGACGGCGGTGGGGAGCCCCTCGCGCTCGAAGGCGATGCCGTCCGCCACCGCGGACGCGCTGCAGGAGCCGCAGTCGCCGACGCCGACCACGACCACGTCGCTGACGGCCGCGATCTCTTTGAGCAGCGGCTCGTCCACGGGGTGCGCGATGGTGGGTTTGGTGCGCTGAATCGTCACCACCGCGCCGTACCGGTCCGCCAGCAGCCGGCCGACCTCGGCCAGCAGCGGCGCCGCGTTCTGCTTGGTGTTGTTCAGCAGCCCCACCCGGGCGTTCGCCAGGCTGGGCAGCCGGCGCGCGCCCGCGATGGTCTGGACCGGCCGCTGCGACAGCCCGGTCGGGTCGAGGATGTGGTCGAACCGTGACTCGTCGCGCATCGTCGCCTCATTCGTGATCGGCCAACGTACGTAAGGGGGCAAGGCCGCCGGTGCGGAACGACGGCCGCCCCACGTTTCGACTCTAGGTCGGCGCGGCACGAGACGAATCAGGGCTTTCGTGTCGTGGAAGACGTCCGCCCCGGTCCACGGCCTGATTGCCCTCAGCTACTTGTCATGATCCGTGACGCTCGTACAGGAAAGTGGAGCGTACTTTCGTCGCCCAGAAGATTTTCGCAGCTTGTGGTGTCTTTCCCCAAGCTTGCGCTTTCTGTAGCCTCGTTCACAGAGGCGTAACGTCAGCCACATTCTCGGGCGCGAGTAGGTGAGCGTGATGACCGTCCAGGCAGCCGACTGTCGGACCCCCAAACGCCTGACGGCCGCGCAACGTGTCCTTTCGATCCTCGGCGTGTTCGACATCGAGAACTCGGCGCTGTCGCTCAGCGAGATCAGCCGGCGTACCGGGCTGACCTTGAGCACGACCCACCGGCTGGTCAACGAGCTGCGCGACTGGGGTGCCCTGTCCCGCGACGCCGACGGCAGGTACAGCATCGGGCTGCGCATCCTCGAGCTCGGCACCACCTCGCAGGGGCTGCGCCTGCGCGAGGTGGCGCTGCCGTTCCTGGAGGACCTGCAACACGCCGTACGGGCCAACATCCACCTGGCCGTCGCCGACGGGCACGATGTGATCTACATCGAGTCGCTGCGCTGCCGCGACGGGGTGCCGGTGCCCAGCCGGCTCGGCGGGCGCTGGCCGATGCACGCGACCGGCACGGGGCTGGTGCTGCTCGCGCACGCGCCGCAGGAGTTCCAGGAGGAGGTGCTCTCCTCCAAGCTGCGCAGGTTCACCGAGTTCACCCCGACCGATCCGGACGACCTGCGGTCCCGGCTGGCGGCGATCCGCCGGTCGGGCGTCGCGGTCATCGAAAACCAGCTCACGTACGACGCGCGCGCCACCGCGGTCCCGATCAGGGGGCCGCGCGACCGGGTGATCGCGGCTGTGGGCCTGACGACGCCGACCGACGCGGACGCGCCGTCGCCGTACGCGCTGGTCCCGGCGCTGGCCGCGACCGCGCGGGCGATCTCGCGCGCGCTCGGCGCGCCGTCGGCCGGCGGCGGCGCCGGCCGGGCGGGCGGCGGCCCCGGCGGCTCACTCGCCGTGAACGGCGTGACCGGCGCGAACGCCTCGGGCGCGGACCGGACGGGCGCGAACGGATCGGGCGGCGCGAACGGATCGGGCGGCGACCGGCGGCGGGTCCCGGCGCCGCGACCCGCGCCAGGGCGGCTCGCGGCACCGGCGCCCTTCGGTCAGCCCCTCATGGCACGGAGGTGATCGGCGGGCCCACCGGGAACCGGTGCGGCGGCCCGCCCTCGACGGTCAGGATGTGCCCGGAGATCCACTTGGCCCGGTCGCTGAGCAGAAACAGCGCGGCGTAGGCGATGTCCCACGACGTCCCCTCGGTCTTGAGCGAGGTGCCGAGCCGGCGGGGCTCGCGTAGCTCCTGCGGCATGCCGCCGCGCGCGGCGAACGCGCCGTAGATCGCGCCCACCTGGACGCAGTTGACCCGGATGCCCTGCGGCCCCAGCGTGGTCGCCGCGCCCTCGGTGAAGTTCTCCAGCGCCGCCTTGGCGACGCAGTAGACCATGCCAGGGCCGCGGTAGCGCGCCCCGACCGAGGAGATCGTCACGATCGAGCTGCCGCGCGGCAGGACGGGGACGGCGTGCCTGACCAGATGCCAGGCCGACTTGAAGTTGGCGTCCATCAGCTCGTCGAACCGCTCCGGGGTCACCTCGAACACCCCGGCCCTGTCGCCCACCGCGACCGTGTGCACCACCGTGTCGAGACCGCCCAGCGCGGTGACGGTCTCGGCCACGGCGCCGGCGCAGGCCCGGTCGGACGTCACGTCCGCGATCACCGGGACCGCCTCGCCGCCGATCGCCGCGATCCGCTCGACGGTGCGGGCGGCGGCGTCCTTGTCCCGGTCGAGGACGGCCACCTTCGCGCCGTGCTGGGCCAGCAGCATGCAGATGGCGTACCCCACCCCGGGGAAGTCGGTGTTCTGGCCGCCGCCGGCGACGAGCGCGGTGCGGCCGGTCATCCACTGCGGGCCGGCGTCGGCGAACGGATCGGTCAGCGGGTCGTCGGGCATCGGTTGCCGTCTCCATTCCTCACGGGGATCAGTGCTCGTGGACGACGACGCCGCGGATGTTCTTGCCGTCGACCAGGTCGCGGTAGCCGTCGTTGATCTCCTCGAGCCGGTAGCGGCGGGTGACCAGCTCGTCCAGCTTGAGGTCGCCGGCCCGGTAGAGGCCGAGCAGGTTCGGCACGTCGTACAGCGGGTTGCAGTCGCCGGCCAGCGCCCCGCGGATCTGCCGCTGGCGGCCGACGAGCAGGCCGGCGCGGATGTGGATCGCCTTCTCCGTGGCCCGGCCGGCCGCGGTGATGGTGACCTTCCCGCCCCTGCCGAGCATCTGTACGGCCGCCTCGACGATCTCCTGGGTGACCAGGTTCGGCGTGAGGATGGCGTGGTCGGCGAGCCGGCCGCCGGTCGCCTCGACCACGAACTCGTGCGCGGCGGCGGCGTCGGCGAACGCGTGCGTGGCGCCGAACACCTTGCAGGTCTCGCGCTTGAACGGGGCCGGGTCGACCACGACCACGTTCTTGGCTCCGGCGTACCTGGCGCCCTGCACTGCGTTGCTGCCCACCCCGCCGGCGCCGAAGATCACCACGGTGTCGCCGGCCCGCACCCCGGCCGCGTACACCGACGAGCCCCACCCGGCCATCACGCCGCAGCCCACGAGGGCGGCGACGTCGAACGGGACGTCGTCGGGCAGCGGGATGCAGGCCCACTCCGACACGACCGCGTACCGCGAGAACGTGCCGAGCGTGCAGAACCCGCCGAGGTCCTCGCCGTCCAGGTGGAACCGGTACGTCCCGTCGAGGAACATGCCGGTGCCCGCGTTGCGCCCGGTCACGCACATGTTCTGGTAGCCCGTGGAGCACGGCTCGCAGGCGCCGCAGGCCGGGATGTAGGAGCAGACGACCCGGTCGCCAGGCCGCACCCGCCGTACGTCCTGCCCGACGGACTCGACCACCCCGGCGCCCTCGTGCCCGCCGACGACGGGGAAGTGCGGCCAGGCGTCGCCCATGGTGATGTGGTGGTCGGAGTGGCACAGCCCGGCGGCGTGGAAGGCGACCCGCACCTCGTGCGCCTTCGGCGGGTCGAGGGTGAGGTCGACCAGCTCCCAGCCGATGTGCGGCCCGCGGGCGATCGCGGCCCGGGTGGTGAGCGGCGCGGCCGCGCCGGTGTCAGTGCTCATGGATGATCACGCCGCGGATGTTCTTGCCGTCCAACATGTCCTGGTAGCCCTGGTTGATCTCGTCGAGCCGGTAGCGTCGGGTGATGAGCTCGTCCAGCTTGATGTGGCCCGAGCGGTAGAGCCCGAGCAGCCGCGGCACGTCGTGGCGCGGGTTGCAGCCGCCGTAGACCGCGCCCTGGACGCGCCGCTGGAAGCCGATGAAAAGGCCGGGGCCGGCATCGAGCATGCCGCCGCCGACCGCCGTGATCGTGACCTGGCCGTTCCTGCCGACGATGCCCAGCGCGTGCTCGATCACCTCGTCGTCCAGCTCGCCGACGGTGATGATCGCGTGGTCGGCGAGATCGCCGCCGGTGGCCGCGACGACGAACTCGCGCGCCGCCGCCGCGTCGGCGAACGCGTCCGTCGCGCCGAACGCCTCGGCCATCTCGCGCTTGAACGGCACCGGGTCCACCACGACGACGTGTTTGGCCCCGGCGTGGCTCGCGCCCTGCACGGCGTTGCTGCCCACGCCGCCGGCGCCGTAGATCACCACGGTGTCGCCGGCCCGCACCCCGGCGACGTACACCGCGGAGCCCCAGCCGGTCGGCACGCCGCACGACACCATCGCCGCCACGTCGAACGGGACGTCGTCGGGGATGCCGATCACCTGCGTCTCCGGCACCACGGCGTACCGCGAGAACGTGCCGAGCACGCAGAGGCCGCCGAGGTCGGTGCCGTTCGCGTGGAACCTGAACGTGCCGTCGGGCAGCGCCCCGGTGGCCGCGTTCCCGCCCGCCTCGCAGAGGTTCTGCCGGCCGGTCGAGCAGTACCGGCAGGTGCCGCAGGCCGGCACGAACGAGCAGACGACATGGTCGCCGGCCGCGGCCCGGGTGACTCCCGCCCCGACGGCGTCGACGATGCCGGCGCCCTCGTGCCCGCCCACGACCGGCATCCGCATCGCGGCGGCGCCCTTCTGGACGTGGTCGTCGGACCGGCACAGACCGGCGGCCATGAACCTGACCCTGACCTCGCTCGGTCCTGGGTCGTCCAGCTCGAGGTCGGCGATCTCCCATGGCGCGCCTGGTTCGCGGCAGACCGCCGCCCGTGTGATCAGCCCCATGCCGGCCTCACGTCGCCTTCGCGTTCTGCGTCGGTGCCGCGTCCTGGACTTTCGCGTTCAGCGGGAAGTGGCAGGCGACCTGGCGGCCGGGCAGGATCTCCCGCAGCGGCGGCGTCTCGGTCGCGCAGCGCTCGCGCGCGAGCGGGCAGCGGGTGCGGAACCGGCAGCCGCTGGGCGGCTCGATCGGCGACGGCGGCTCGCCGGCCAGCGGCACCGGATGGCGCACCTGCCCGGTGGCCGGGTCGAGGCCGGGGATGGAGTCGAGCAGCGCGGAGGTGTACGGGTGCAGCGGCCGCCGGTAC
>DASUWU010000076.1:0-25382 GCA_036378315.1 Streptosporangiaceae bacterium
CTCGCACGGTCGGTGGTGCCGGCGCGGCAGCGGTACCATCGCGCGGTCGGTCCGGCAGGGCGGCCCGCCTGCCGGAGCGCCGCTGGTCACTGGCCCTGCCGGCGGAACCTCGCCCCGCCGCGACGTCCGGACCGGCATCGACGCGGCGCGAACGGCCCACCCGAGATCAGGTAGCCGCCGGCAGCCTCGCAACGCCGTTTCAATGCCGCGCCGGCGCGAAGCCACGCCGCAGGCGGCAAGGCGTTCCCGGCCTGGTACGCGGGTCACGGAGACATGCGGTCCGTGGTTTTGTCGGTACCCGGAGTTATCGTTTGAACATGTGTTCGGTCGAGCCGGGTGGGTCCGCCACTGGTGACGTGGTCGCCGGCGTCGTCGCGCTCGCCGCCGAGTTGGCGACCCGGCCGGCACCCGATTCGGGCGCCGCCTGCTTCGCTCAGGCCGAGACGCTGGGCCGGGCGGTGGATCTGCTGGAGTCGGCCATCGCGGCCCGCGTGGGCGTGGCCGCCCGCGCCGGCCAGGTCGCCGAGTGGGGGCACACCTCGCCGACCGCATGGCTGCGCACCAGCCTCGGCATGCGCCACGCCCGCGCCGACGAACGCGCGGTGCTGGCCGAGCAGCTGCCCCGCCTACCGCAGGTGGCCAAGCGGTTGGCCGCGGGCGAGCTGTCATCGGGGTACGCCGCCGCGATCGCCAGTGGGGTGCGGCGGCTGGACGAGTCCGACTGCGGCAAGGCCGAGCAGGTGCTGCTGGGCCTTGTCGACGACGGGCATTCGGTGGGCCAGCTCATCCGGTTCGCCGACAGGATCAAAGACTTGATCGCCGAACGTGACGGAACGGCCGTCGAGCCCGAAGACGGCCGCCGCGCCGAGCGCCAGTGGTGGGCCGTGCACCGGTCCGGTTCCGGCGCGTTCGTCAAGGGCCGATTCGGCGCGGAGTTGATGGCGCTGATCCAGGCCCGGCTCGGGCCGCTGGCCAGGCCGTGCGGCGCCGAGGATGCCCGCGACCACGCCGAACGCCTCGCCGACGCCCTGCAGGCCCACCTGTCCGGCGCCGACAGCGCCGGCGCCGACAGCCGGTGGGACCCGATCCTCGTCATCGACGTCGAGCAGTCCGCCATGCCCCAGAGGGCGGTGCCCGAGCCCGACGAGCACGAGCCCCGCGAGCCCAAGACGCGCGAGCCCGACGAGCACGAGCCTGCGGCGCGCGAGCCCGCAACGCCCGAGCTCGCAACGCCCGAGCCCGCAACGCGCGAGACGGTCGAGATGCCGCCGATCACGGCGGGGTCCGCCCGGCACCCGGCAGGCGCACCCGCAACGATGACCGATGTCGAGCCCGAACGTACGGCGTCCTCCCGCCCCGCGCAGGCTCCCGGCCAGCCGGCGGGCCGGCCACGGGAAAGGGGCGGCGCCGTCGACAAGGCAGATGGCGACAGCGACCAGCACAGACGTCCTCTGTCCGACCCGACGGCGCCGGTCGCCGCCGCGACGGGCAACCCCCCGGCCGTCCCGCCCCCGGATCGCCCGCTCGCCGGTGACGCAGGGGCCGCCCCCGGGTCGGCCTCCTGCGCTCACCTGGATCCATGTCCGGACACCGGCCTGCCGAGTGGACTGAGCGCCGGGCCGGCACGTGGGCCGGTCCCGGGCTCGGCCGTTCGTCGCGGGCAGCCAGGCCGACCGGCGCCGGTAAGCCCGCCAGGCACCAGTCGACCACCCGAGCCACCATGGCGGGGAAGCCCGCCAGGCGCCAATCGACCACCGGACCCACCGGCGCAACAGCCACCGGTGCAACAAGGTCCACCAACCGTCGGCCGGCCGCCGGACCCCTCCTGGCAGGGAGGCCAGCCAACCGCCGGGCAGCCACCGGCGCCTTGGTGGCCGTTCGGCGGGGCCCGGTTGACCGGCCGGCTCGCCGACGGGACGCCCGTGCCCGCCGAGCGCGTACGCACGATCCTGCTCAACGCCGGGTTTTCCGCCCTCGTCCTGGGCACCGACGGGTTGCCGCTGTACCTGGGGCGGCGGGTCCGGTGCGCGAGCCTGGCCCAGCGCCGGGTGCTGGTGACCAAGTACGCCACCTGCGTGGTGGAGGGCTGCGAGATCCCGGCGATCGCCTGCCAGATAGATCACGTGGACAGTTGGGCGGCTGGCCAACCCACCGATATCGACCTTCTCGTCCCGTGTTGCGCCTTTCACAACCGCTACAAGGCGCGCCACCCCGACCGCGTCACCATCCACCGAGACGCCGACGGGCGATACCGCTACCAGATCGCCCGACCCGGCGGCGGTCCTGGCAGCCGCTACGGCGCACGCGAGCAACGCCGCCCCGACCGCCGTGCAACTGGACGAGACACACGGGCACGAAAAGGGCGCGGCTGAGCACCAAAGGGAGCGGTGCATCCGCCCTGTGCCCGCACCCGGCTGTGCTCCCACTCGCCGCGTCCCCAGCGGGAAGAAGGGTCGCTCCTGGGGCAACGACAGCGACCTCCACGGCATACGCGACGAGCCCTTGTAACGTGCCAAATGAACGGCCACCGCCATCGGCAGTAGCTCAGCAAGCGACCCGACGCCCGACGCCACTTCGAACCCAGTCATACATCCGACGCTGCGCCCATGTGACCCATCCGATTATCCCGAGCCGAGTCCAGCACCCGAAACGCGGTATGAGCGGATGTTCCCTTCGGGCATGGCCGGGGACGCACCCTGCGATCCCGACTCCCGACGGGCTCCGAGATGGTTGGAGACACGGACTTCCTGGCGGTGAGCGGAACGTTAAGGTTTCACCGTGAAGGCCGCGGCGCACACCAGGTATGGCCTGCCGGAGGTCGTCCGGGTCCGTGACGTGGCCAGGCCGGCGGTGGGGGACCGTGACGTGCTCGTCCGGGTCCATGCGACGACGGTGAACCGGACGGACTGTGCTTACCGGGCGGCCAGGCCGTTGTTCATGCGGCTGCTCACCGGCCTCACCCGGCCGCGGCGGACGATTCTGGGGACCGAGTTCGCGGGTGTGGTCGAGGTGGTCGGCCGTGGCGTCACGTCCTTCGCGGTCGGTGACCGGGTGTTCGGGTACAACGAGGGCGCGTTCGGGGCGCATGCCGAGTACCTGTCGGTGCCGGAGAACGGTTCGATCGCGACGGTGCCGGCGGGGGTGACGTTCGAGCAGGCCGCTGCGAGCACCGAGGGCGCGCACTACGCGCTGGCGTTCATCAGGCACGCGGGGGCGCAGGCCGGGCAGGACGTCCTCGTCTACGGCGCGACCGGCGGGATCGGCTCGGCGGCGGTGCAGTTGTTGAAGAGTCTCGGCGTCACGGTGACCGCGGTGTGCGCGGCGGAGAACCTGGCGCTGGTGCGGGGTTTGGGCGCCGACCGGGTGGTCGATTACACGGCCGGGGACTTCACCAGGGACGAGCAGAGCTACGACGCGGTGTTCGACGCGGTGGGCAAGAGCACCTTCGGCCGCCGCAGACGGCTGCTGAAGCCCGGTGGGGTTTACGTGTCCTCGGAGCTGGGCCCCTGGGCCCAGAACTTGATCCTGGCGCTCGTCACGCCGCTGCTGCGCGGCAGGACGGTGAGGTTTCCGTTGCCGCGGGACAACAGGCGATCGTGCGGCACCTGCGCGAGCTGATCGAGTCCGGGGAGTTCAAGCCGGTCATCGACCGGCGGTACCCGCTGGACCGGATCGTCGATGCCTACCGGTATGTGGAGACCGGACAGAAGATCGGCAATGTCGTGATCACCGTCCCGCCGGAGGACTGACCGAGCGGACCGACGGCACCCTCCAGGGACCAGATGTCCGCCATCGGAATGATCGCAATACTGCATCGGCTCCGACAAGAGACAGTGGCTTTGATGTCAAATCCGCGGTGAAGGAAACAGCCGGGCCGTCTGGGCAAGAGGCAGGGTCCGCCTGACCTCCTCGCACAACAATCTGCCCGGAAAGGCCAAAGGCACAACCTCGGCCAGCGACGAGACGGCGAAGCACTCGTCCTCATGGACGACGGACGCGAAGAGTACGTACCCATCGCGCGGCTTGCCAGTGAGGAAGTCCAGCTGTTCGACCGGATTCGATCCGGCGAGTTCGACCTGTAGGAAATAACGAGGGCCTGGCCCGGGGTGGCTGCGCCGCCCGGGCCGGACCTGGATCCGCAGAGTGACACCGTCTAGCACACGTGCACGATGTCGATCTTGTCGTTGGCGTTTCCGCCGTCGGCGGAGGAATCGTCTGCCAGGTTGCGCAGGTAGTGGCCGGCGTTGAGAACGATCACCAGGTTCCAGTTGGCTGAGGAATTCGGATCCCCGGAGCCCTTGTAGTTGTAGAACCGGGACTGCACGCCCGACGTCTGGTCGTTGTCGATGGAGGAGATCTGGTCGTTCCAGGGGCGGCCGTCACCCATGTGGTAGTTGGCGAGGTTCACGTTTCCGCATTTATACAGGTCGAGGTTGTAGCCGCCCCAGTTGCTGTTCTGGTACATGCACAGCCAGCCGACCGAATCGCCGTGGCGGAAGCTGCATAGGCTCACCGACACCAGTGATGCGGTACGAGGCTGTACCGTGACGACGACGCCCTTGGCCAGTTGCACCGAGTCGGTGCTGATGCGCTTGGCGCCCGGGTTGTACTTCAGCAGCCCGCTGACCTGGCGTTCCGTGATGTTCTTGGCGGTGCGGTCGGGCGCGGAAACGGCGCTCTGCGCCACACCGCTCGTCGCCGTCGAGGCCAACGCGATGGCCGTGGTTGTGATCAGGATGGAGCCGATACGGCGTGCTTTCGCCATGGTGATGCCTTCTTTCTTTGTCGCCGCGAATTGTGCGATCGGTTTCAGCTGGATGACTAAGTGATGACGGAGAATATTGATCCGCCATTGATAGACGTCGGCCGGCGATTGTTGATGTCGTCCATGATTGTGCTGATCGGCGTGTTGTTGTTCAGTTCACCAGCGACGCACGGGCCTTTTAATCCTGTGTTGCCTTCCAGAATTCCGTAGGCAGCGCTGTCGAGTTCGCTGAACAGCGGTCCGCCGCTGTCACCGTCGCGCGCGCAGATGTCGGTGTTGATGCCGACGTCCGTGGATGTCACGCGCCCGCATCTCGTGCCTGGCAGGTAGTCCGCGCCGGCTCCGGCGTCGTAAGAGTCTTGATAGTTGACGCCGCTGGAGCACACGCGCGCCAGGTCGTGCATGCTGCGCAGGTATCCGGCGGCGGCCCGGGGGTCGGTCATCGCGACGACCAACGTGCCGCCGTCGTCCTGGTCGAGCCACATGCCGCCGTACGCGTTGGCGGCGTCCTTCGTGAGGCCAGCGCCGAGCACCTGAGAATCCCGCTGCAGCCGGAGCCGCGCGATGGCTTCCTGTGGACTGATTCCATACTGCGCTCGTGGCGTGGGCCGAGCCGGAATCGACGACGGAGGGCGACTCCATGAAGAAGGAACTGAGTACCACGATCAACCGGCGCCCACTTGCCCGCGCTCTGCGCGCGCCCCCGATTTTCCCGCGCATTTGCAGCCTCCCGTTTCCGCGTTCGCTGAATGGAACGCTGGGACCACTGTGCTCGGGACTTCCACGGCCATACCAGCTGTTGGGACGCCGATGGGACGAACGCGGGACGCTTGCGAGCAGGGGCCCGGGTTGAGGGCTGGGTGAACGGCCGAAGTCCTACCGGGAGGACGGCGAGGTGGCCACATCCGATCGGTTCAGGCAGGGTCCCGAATAGCGTTGGATCCAGTCGCCCGCGTGTACCCACCCGTCCAGCGTCTTCATCATGCCGTTGCTTCGCAGCGGTGGGTCAGTCGCGTAGAAAACCTGATTAGGCTCGTAAATACCGATGCGCTTCCGATTCGCCTCCGGCGAGTCGGAAATCAGGACGGGCGCCGGGTCGCCATCGGTCACCACGTAGTGCCACGGGCACACCCGGCCTCCGGAGGGAGCCGGATCGCCGCCGGACAGTGTGTTCACGACCACGGCGGTCACGGCGATCGACGCCACCGCTGCCGCGCCACCGCCGATGGCGAGCACCCGGCGCCTGCGGTGTTTCGGAGCAGCCTCACCAGGTGGAGCCGCGTTGCCGGGTGACGGCTGAAGACCGGTGTCCGGCCCGTCCGTCGTCCGGCCGTTCGAGCCCGCGCCGCTGCGGCGTTCCACCCGTGTGCGCTGGGCCGCCTGCCACAAGGGCGCTAGGTCCTGAGGATCCCGTTGCGCGAGCCGGCAGAGCGCCTCGACGACCGGCCATGGCGGAACGCCGGAACCGGACAGGTAGCGCGACAGTGACGAGTCGCTGCTAGCGGTGAGCCGTTCCAGCTCCTTCAGGCTCTTGCCCGTGGCCACACGTACGGCGCGAAGCTCGCGCGCCAGATCCGGGATATCGTTTTCCTCGGGTCGCACACCGTGCCTGTTCATGCATTTCTCCCCGCTCGCCGTGTGCACGTCCGCGACCGGGCCGACCGTACCCCCGCCTGGCCGAGCCGCTATCTGACAGCGTGCCCTCATTGGCTCGTGACAGGAAGCCTGACGGGACATGACGGACATTTGTGGCCATCGCAGCGGGCCTGCGGAGTGGGATGTGAATCGAGGGGTGAGGGGGATGCCGTGGCCGTGTTCGGAGAGGTCGAACCAGTTGCCTTCCGGGTCGATGGCGCGGTATCTGGCGTAAGGGCGGGTGGTGGGCATGGTTGTTCTGGTTGAACTGGTCGGCCCAGTAGATGGTCGGCGCCTGTTAGCCGCCGCCGAGGTGGCAGCTAACCTTGCCGACGTCCCAAATTCGGCATGTCAGTCCGCCCGGCCGACGGCAGATCGTGCACCCGACCCTGGTGTGCGCAGTCACTGGTATGAGCTTGTGCCGGTTTAGCCGTGCCCAGACAGGGACCTGCGCTGATCAGTAGTGAGCGAGGATCTGCGCGACGGGGTGGCCGAGAAGAGCCGTCACATTGGCGAGTTCCTCGGCGTCGAGTTCGTATTTCGCCCGGGTCGGATTCATGGCGCTCACCTCGAACCGCGCGAAGCCGACTGGCCACTCGTAGCGGAGGTTGTCCAGCGAGACGACCACACCGCAGCAGGGCACCGTGACGTCCAGGTGGTCGAAGCTCTCGCCATTCTCCTCGACCAGGTCGAAGAACCACCGCACGCTGATCTCTCCGCCGCAGCGCGAGCATGTGATCTGGACGGTGTTCTCACCGGCGTCGATCAGGGTGACCCGATCGTAGAACTCGTGGCTAACCTTCTCGACCGCGTCATTCGGGCCGGAGAACAGCCGGGCGACGTAGGTCACGGCCGACGCGGCGGCCGCGGGCGTGGGCTGCCAGTTCTGGTCGGTTGGGATCAAACGGATGTATCCGTCGCTCACAACATTCAGGATGCCTGATCCGTTGAGCTGTGGTCAGCCGACCAGGCGCGGAACACACGCACATCGGCACGAGGGCGGCGGGTGGTCCTGAGATGGGCTCCGAGTCCGCGGTCGAGCATCCGACCGCGGCAGGGGAGCATGGCGACGGGGAGCATGAAGGACCATCGGGTCGCGCGATCCGGCTGATGTGCGAGCGCAGCGCGGGCGCCTGCGACGTCGGCCGGGTGCCGGACGAGATCTCGCGGCCGGCGCGTCGACTGCACAGGGCTCCGATCCCGTACACCCTGGAGGGCGAGAGCCGGCTCCTGGACGACACCTCGCCGGCCGCCATCGTGTACGACTCCGCCACCGCCGCACCCGCGGGCATCGGCGACGTTCCCGCCATGGTGCGGGCCGCGCTCCGCGGCGACAGCGACACGCTCGTCGGGGCGGCCAGGCAGCTGGGCCCGATGAGCGGATCCGCGACGGTACAGGACGCCCAGGCCGGCCAGGAGAAGCAGCCCGTCAACCCCAACCAGGACGCCGCCGTGCTCTGCAACGACTATCCGACGCTTTGGGACCGTACGGCACCTGTGGCCATCCGGCTGCGCCAGTTCGCCGCCGCCCGCGCCGCGCTGTCCGGGCAGGCGTTCTGGCCGTTCGGCAGGCGGGCATGCACGAGCGCCGTCACCGACCGGGGTGACGTCTGCGTCCGGTGGCCGGACCGGAACGGCCCGATCCATCCCCACGGGCGGCCCGTTCCGCGACGTGCCGGTACTGGTGATGTCCGGTGACCTGGAAACGAACGCTCCTACCGAGGAGGGCCGGCTGGCCGCCCGCCAGTTCCGCCATGCCACCGTGGTGGGGGTTCCGAACGTCGGTCACGTGGCGGAGATGGAGCCGAGCGGCTGCGCGACCGGGATCGAGAGCGCCTTCATCCGGGACCTGGGCGTCGGCGACACGTCCTGCCTGGCCGGCATCCCGCCGGTGCCCGTACGTCGCTGACCGATCGGAGCCAAGCACCCGGGCTTCAGCAGTCGCACCCGGCCGGTGCGGCCTGGTCACCGGCTCCAACCGGCGGAACCTCGCACGGCCGCCACTGGATTGCCCCCCGTCCTCCTCGCCGGATGAGCTCCACGTTTCGCTCGGGTCGGCAGGGCGTTTGGGCGCCCCGGCGGCGACGCCCCGCCACCTTCCCGCGCGCTCGTCCGGGCATCGCACGCTCTCGCCGCGTGA
The DNA here is from genome assembly GCA_036378315.1 of Streptosporangiaceae bacterium. Lineage (GTDB taxonomy): Bacteria > Actinomycetota > Actinomycetes > Streptosporangiales > Streptosporangiaceae > CALAED01. The sequence goes on from DASUWU010000076.1 coordinate 8,541, forward strand.
GGTCGACCGGCACCGCTGGGCTCGACCGGCCATGGCGTCATCCCCCGGCGAACGTCCTGCTCAGCGCGCTAGCGAGGCGGATACGTGAAGACAGCGGTGACGGTGCGGCCGGTGGCGTCACCGGACCAGCCCCACCAGGCGGCGGTGGCGGCGATGAGGTGGAGCCCGCGGCCGTGGCCGGCGAGGTAGTCGGGGTCGGCGGGGCGCGGCTCGGTGGGGCCGCCCTGGTCGGTGACCGAGACGGCGACCCGGCCCTCCGCGTGCCAGCGACGTACCTCGACCACGAGGACCCCGCCGGGAGCGGCCGACAGGGTGTGCTGGAGGGCGTTGGCGGCCAGCTCCCCGACCGCCAACACGGCGTCGTCACCCCGGGGATGGTCGGCGAGCAGGACGGCGACGAACCGGCGTACGTGCGCGGCCTGGTCGAGGCGGCCGGGGAAGGAACGGTGCCAGCGGAGCGGCGGCATGGCGATCGACTGCGGGGGCTTCGGTGACGCCCCCACGCGGTCGGTGAGGTGGGCATCGTCGGGCGTTCGTACCCGCAGCGGCGCTGCCGGCTCCCGGGTGTGGCCCACGATCCCCCGCGACGTCCGCATCGCGGGCTACCTTGAGATCCGCGCGAAGCGGACGACCGGACGGGCCGCCTGGTCGAGGACGGCGACACGGCCGATCAGCGCGAGGGCGGCGTTGCGGGCGCGCCGGAACGGCGGCGCGGCGTTGTCGCCGGGCGCGCTGCCGGGCTGCTTCGGCGGCGACGTCGGCGGCGACTCCATCGGGCGCCGCACCACGTGGGCCGCGAACGGGTCGAGCTCGAGCCGCTGGGTGCGGCCGGCGAGGATGAGCGGAGCGGTCTCGCCGGCGCTCCTTGCCACCTCGAACATCACGCGGGTGACGACGCGCCCCAGCGCGGCCGGAGCACCGCGCTGACCATCGTCGGCCGCCCGGCGACGCCGAGCGCGCACGCCGCCTTCCCCAGGTTGTCCGCGGCGAGGCGGAGCATCCGCTCGTTCGAATCGTTCGAACGGACGGGCGGCTGCCCGCGGTGGCCGAAGCGTTCGGCGTCGCGAGCGGGAAGGGGAAGCGCGGCGGCCACGGCCGCGCCCGTGGCCGCCGACGCCGGACCCGCTGTCGTGGCTGGTGACCGGACCGCGAAGGACGACCGGGACCCGAACGCGGATCGGGACTCAGGCCTCGACGCGGGCCAGGAAGCGGCCATGGGGGAGTGCTCGCGGGCGCGCTCCCGTGACCGGACGGGCAGGTGGGAACCATCGGGACGCCGCCGGCCCGACCATCGCCGGCCCGACCATCGCCGACCGGGCCGGGCCGCGCTGGGCGCAGTCGCGTTGACCATGTCGTCTCCTCGGCGGTGATACCGAGCTGGGGATCGACGCGCTGGCGTCCGACGCCTCCGTGCCCGCCCGGGTGACTCTTGATCATTAGGGCTGTTATTGCGCTCTCCGGTACGGATACTAACTAATAACAACAGCGTGGCAAGACATATTCGGCTGATATTAACGATATGTGGGACGCCGCACCCCCGCTGACCGGAACGGCAACAGCCAATGAAGGCAAGAGTGGACTGGCGATACCCCGCAATCTGGTTGTTCCCGGCTGGCGGAATATGTTCCATAATGTGCGGAACATGTTCCTGTTAATCTTCGTCGTGCATAATTCTCCCAGCACGTCCGCGAAACCTCATCGGAACACCCGCCCCACTGGACTCGATGATGACGTCCGATCACAGTCCCACCGTCCGCCACCGCCGGCTGGCCGCCGAGCTGCGCCGGCTCCGTGAAAGCGCCGGCCTCTCCCCGGACCTCGCCGCGGCCGCCCTGGGCTGGAGCCGCCCCAAGCTGGTGAAGTTCGAGACCGCCCGCAACGCGCCAGGACCCGCCGACGTCGCCGCCATGGTCGAGCTCTACGGCGCGCCCGAGGTCTACAAGATCGCGCTCATTCAGCTCTCCCGCGATGTGCGCAAACGCGGGTGGTGGACCGCCTACGACGACGTCCTGCCGCCCTCGTACGCCGAGCTCGAGGACGACGCGGTGGAGATCAGGTCCTGGCAGGTACAGGAGATCCCGAGCCTGCTGCAGACCGACGAGTACGCCTTAGCGATCATCCGGCTCACCGACCCGGACGCGGGCGAGGAGTCGCAGCTGCGCAGGCTGCAGGCGCGCATGGCCCGCCGTACCGTGCTGACCCGGCACTCCGCGCCGACGCTGCGCGCCGTCGTCGACGAGTCATCGCTGCGCCGGCCGATCGGCGGCCGGGACGCCATGCGCCGGCAGCTGACGGCTCTGCTGGAGGCCGCGGAACGACCTCATGTCCATTTGCAGGTCGCGCCGACCGGTCAAAGCGACTTTCCCGGCATGGAAGGCTCGTTCGTCATCCTGTCGTTCGCCAGCCCGATCGCCTTGGACGTCGCCTATATAAAGAACGTGGTCGGCGGAATTTTCATCGAGGACGTCGAGCAAGTCAGGCGGTGCGGCGACAAGTTCGACCGCATTTGCGCGGCGGCACTGCCGGAAACCGAGTCGGCCGCCTTGATCGAAGCCATCGCCGACGGGTTCGCCGGCGACTCCCCGACCGAGATGCGGGTGACCGAGACGCCGGTGACCGAGACGCCGGTGACCGAGACGCCGGTGACCGGGATCCCGGCGCCAGGCATCCATGATCGCTCCGGTGCCGCCGCGACCGATCGCTGATCGTCCTTCGGTCCGGCTCGGCCGAGGGCCGCGCCGTGGTATGGGCCAGCCTGCGGAACAAGGCTGTGCCTAATATTGCCAAACTAGGCAACTCTATGGCAAGCTCAATGTCGCGGCCGAAGCGCCCCTGCGCGCTTTGCCCACAGCACATGCGGTCAGTGCGCGTCCCTCGACCCTCCCGGGAGTACGACATGGCGGACCACACGGTGCCCCTCCTCGGCCGGCAGGCTCTCGAGCGCGTCCGGCGACTGGCGCAGCCGGTCTTGGCACGTACGCCCGTCCGCCCCCCGGTCGCGGAACCGCGGCAGCCGGCGGTGCGGCGAAACGGGCTCACCCACATCTCCGCCCCGGCCGGGGTCGCCCCGAGCTCCGGTTACACCCATGTGGTGACCGGCCCGGGACGGCTGGCCGCGATCGCCGGCCAGATGGCCTTCGACGAGGCCGGCGAACTGGTCGGTGCGGACGACCCCGCGGCGCAGGCACGACAGGTCTTCACCAACATGAGGCGCTGCCTCGCGGCCGCCGGCGCCACCTTCGACGACGTCATCAAGCTCACGTACTACGTCACCGACATCGCGTACGTGCCGCGGATCCTGGCCGTCCGCGACGAGTTCGTCGACTCCAGGCGCCCACCGGCGAGCACGGTCGTCCAGGTGGTGGCGCTCTACCGTCCGGACCTGCTGCTGGAGGTGGACGCGTTCGCCATGCTGGCCACCGGGTGACGTCTGCGCCTCGGTCGCCGGCCGGGATCCGTCGGGATCACCGCCGGGGGGCTGCGCTCAGAGGAAATGACCGCTGGCCAGGTAGGGCGCCGGCTCCGGCAGGCCGCGGAGGGCCAGATAGCCCTCCTGGCCGATGTCCAGGCGAGCGGCCAACCCCACGTCCACCGCCCATTCGTTGGCGGTAGTGATGCAGTTGACCAGGGTGCGCTCGGTCGATGCGGCGAGGGCCTCCCACAACAGCTTCCGCGCGACCTCCCGGTCGGCCGCGGCGAGGAGGGACGGACGTCCCAGGCTGTCGACGTACACATAGCCGCGCCCGCCGGACACCACCAGGCGGTTGTCCGCCAGCAGGAACCGGTGGTCGGGCCCGTGTCCGGCTCCGCGCAACCGCTCGTCCAGCCGGTCCATCCACTCGAAGTCGTCGGCCCCGCCCGCACGCAGCCCGCTGATCGCCGGAAGGGCGGCCCGATCGACCGTACCGACCATGCGCATCTGCGGGAACAGCGAGAAGCCGGCCAACCGGTACCGGCGGGTCGCCCCGGGATGGACGGTCGAGGAGAACAGGCCGGGGCGGCCGTCCGCGTGGGCCAGCGCCGCGTCCATCAGCCGCCTGCCGATCCCCTGGCCCTGACGGCTCGGCAGCACCCCGTAGGTCGCCAGATACCACAGGCGATCACGATTCTGCGAGATCGCGAAGCCCACGACGTCGGCGCCGTCCATCGCGACCCAGCACCCTTCCGGATCGACGTCGAGGAAGTACCGCATCCTTTCGATCCATCTCTTGGCGGCGGCCGTTGACCTGGGCTGCGGCTCGGGGTCACTGACCCTGCGGTCCCTCAGGTCGGCGTCGAGGAAGATCACGTCTGAGGCGCGTTCGGCCCCAGGCAGGTCGTCCAGATTCAGCAGTCGAACCGCTATCTGACCCATCCGTTCACCTTTGTTCCCCAGCCGGGCGGCCAATCCCGCTCCGCCTCTCCTCTGCCCGCGTGCGTCCCAGGCGCCCAAACGCCCGCCCGCGGCGGCGCGTCCTCTCCATGATGGTGGGCGTGGACCATGATGATCTCAGCGCCGCGGAACGGGCGCTGTGGGCGGCGTTTCCGCGCGGCGCCTGGGTGGACTTCCGTACCGGCGACCCCAGCGAGGACGACCTCGCGAAGGCCGGCGGATGGGGGCAGGAACGGGTCGTCCGCGCCAAGGTGATCGCCGCGCTGCTGCTCGGCGCCGCGCGGGTCGAGCCCGGATACCGGCCGGCGCTGCGGCTGCGCGGGGCCCGCGTCACCGGGCGGCTCGACCTCATGGGCGCGACCGTGGCGCATCCGCTCGTCTGCGAACACTGCCTGTTCGACCGGCCGCTGCGCTTCGTCGAGGCGGTGACCAGGACGGTACGGATCGTCTCGTGCGCGCTCCCGTCGTTCAACGGCGCCCGGCTGCGCGCGGAGGGGATCGTCAACTTCTTCGACTCGGAGGTGGCGGGCGGAGTCCGGCTGGACCGAGCGAAGGTCGCTGGAGAGGTGTCGTTCCGGCGCGCCCGCCTCGCTGCGGGCGACGACGGGGTCGCCCTCGCGGCCGACGGCCTGGCCGTGGAAGGCCCGGTGGAGTGCAACGAAGGCTTCACCGCCCGCGGCGGCGTGCGGCTGCGCGGCGCCCGCGTCGAGGGCGCGCTCGACATCGCCCGCGCCACGCTGGTCAATCCCGGCGGCATCGCGTTGTGGGCGGACCGGGCGGTCGTCAACGGCCCGGTGCAGGCCGACGCCCTGATCGCCGAGGGCGAGGTCCGGTTGATCAACGCGAACATCGCCGGCGACCTGCAGCTCAACAAGGCCCGGCTGAGCGATCCCGGCCGCTTCGCGCTGAGCTGCGGCGGCATGGTGATCCACGGCGGGGTCTGGTGCGGCGGCGGGTTCTCCGCCGACGGGGAGCTGCGCTTCATCGGCGCCGAGCTGCGCGCCACCCTGTCCCTGCGGAACGCGACGCTCAGCAACCCGGGACGCAACGCGCTCAAGCTGGACCGCGCGAGTCTGGGCGAGTTCTACGGCGCCGGTCTCACCGTCAGGGGCGGCCGGCTCAGCTTCATCGGCACCAAGGTCAGCGGCCACGTCAACCTCGAACGGTCGTGGCTCAGCGCGCCCGGGCCCGCGACGGGCAGCGCCGCGCCCGACGACGAAGCCACCACAGTTCGGGACGCCACCACAATCGCGGACGCCATCGTAAGCAGGGACGCCACCCTAAGCAGGGACGCCACCCTAAGCAGGGACGCCACCGTAAGCAGGGACGCCACCGTCGCGGGGGCGGCGACGGCGGCCGACACCGCGACCCAGGCAAACGACCAGGCGACCGGACGGGCGGGCGACCAGGCGACCGGACGGGCGGCACGACCGGGCGACGATCTCGGCGGTGTCGACGGCGACACCGCGATCTGGCTCGAAGGCGCCACCGTCGGCGGCATCCTGCGGCTGACCTGGCTGCGGACGGTGGGCGAGGTACGGATCAGGGGCAGCGTCATCCACGGACGGGTGCTGCTGTCGTACTCCTGGCTCGAGAGCACCGACGAGGTCGCGCTCAGGTTCACCCGCAACGAGGTCGACACCGACGTGGTCTGCGACGACCTGGTGACGATCGGGGAGGCGCGGTTCGTCGACTCCCACATCGGCCGGCATCTCGACCTGGACCAGGTCTGCCTGGTCAACCCCGGCGGGGTCGCGCTCGACGCCCGGATGGTGCGCGCCGCCCAGCTGTCGCTGCTGCCCGGCCGCCCGGTCGACGGCACGGTGATCCTGGAGAACGCCCGGATCGGGCTGCTCAGGGACGACCCGGCCGCGTGGCCGGCGCGGTTGCGGCTGGCCGGGCTGACGTACGAGGCGTTGCTCCCCACGCTGCCCGCGCGGCGCCGGCTCGACTGGCTGACCCGCGACCCGTCCGGCCACCAGCCGCAGCCGTACGAGCAGCTCGCCGCGCATTACACCAGGACGGGCCAGCCGGTCGAGGCTCGGCGGGTGCTGCACGCGAGGGAACACCAGCACCGCAGGACCAAGCCGTTCCTCGGCCGGCTGTGGGGCGTGCTGCAGGACGTCACGGTGGCGTACGGCTACCAGCCATGGCGGCCGCTGATGTGGCTGGCGCTGCTGCTGGCCGTCGGCGCCGTCACGTACGGGATCTCACCGCCGGCCCCGCTCGTGGCCGGGGAATCCCCGCACTTCAACCCGGTGATCTACACGCTCGACCTGTTGCTGCCGATCGTCGACCTCGGCCAGGAGCGCGCCTTCAACCCGGACGGCGTCGACCAGTGGTTCTCGTACTTCCTCGTCGCCGCGGGTTGGGTGCTGGCCACCACCATCGCCGCTGGCGTCGCCCGGATCCTCAGCCGCCGCTGACCGGCGGGTCGCGGATCAACGCCGCGCGTGGCGGATCTTCAACCGGCCGAGCCCCGTGGTCCCGGAGATCCGGATCCTCGGCCCGCCGGGGCGGGACGGCCGCCGGGGCTTGTAGCGCGGCTCCTTCCACATGGGGCGCAGATCCTCGAGGTCGACGATCGCGTCGCGCGGCACCGTGATCTTGGCCCCGCCGGTGCCGAGTTGCAGCTCGATGTCGACCACCGGATGCTCGATGACCGCGCGGGACAGGTCCAGGCGCACCCTGCCGAGCGCGGATTCGATCTTGAGGGTCCTGGGCACCCGCCATGCGCCGCCGCGCTGGATCCGCCCGGTGACGACGGCGATCGTGGACGTGGTGCCCGCGTCCTCCTCGGGGAGCGAGGCCAGCGCCGACACCAGCTCGCCGTGTGTCCTGGCGGTGAGCACCTGGTGGAGGAGTCCGTCCATCTCCTCGTGCGCGATGTGCCCTTCGGCGTATGCGTCCTGGAGGCGCCGCACGGCCGCGTCGCGGTCGTCTTCGCTGATCGACTGCGGCCGGTTTTCCGGCAGGGAGGTCACCGATTCACTGTAGGGCGTTTGACTCTGGTGCCGTGCCGGCGTCCGGGTGGTGGGTGAACCCCGCCGCCGGACCGGTCAGGCGGTCGGCAGCGCGGTGGCGAGCAGGATGACGCCGACCGAGCCGACGAGGGAGGCCATCGCCATGGCCCGCGCGAAGCCGGTGCGGCCGCGGCCGCTGGCCATGCCGTGCAGCCCGGCGGCGACCATGACGGCGGCGAAGAGCGCCAGCTTGGCGGCGAGGATGCGGCCGTAGTCGGTGTGCGCCAGCGACCTCCACGTGACCTGGTTGTGCCGGGCGAGGGCGATGCCAGTGGCGATCTGCACCGGCAGGAAGACCGCCATGGTGACGACGCCGAAGCGGCGGCCGATCTCGCGCAGGACGCCGGCGCGCTGGTCCGGGCCAAGCAGCCGGCGGGCCGCCGGCAGCACGACCAAGGAGACGGCGATCTGCCCGCCGACCCACAGGGCGGCGGACAGTACATGGAGGAAGCGAACGATGGACCACCAGCTCACCGCGACGTCGACCTGCCTTGCCGGCTGCCTTGCCGGGCGGCGTCACGGTGGGGGAGGCGATAGGTGGGGCCGGTCATATCGTGAAACCCTACGAGACGCGGCGTTCCGGCGACGGCCCGGGCGGCACGTTCCGCCGGCCAGTGACGCGGCGCGGGCTCACCGGGTCATTTCAGCGCCAACGACAGCAGGACGAGGAACGCCGCCACCACCGCCACCACCGCGATCAGGACGGCCAGGAGGCGGGGCAGGGGCGACCCGGGCAGCGGCTCGCCGCGGCGCAGCGCCCGCTGGTTGCGCCCCCATTCCACGAAGCTGCCCACAGCGAGGACCGCGCCGAAGGTGATCAACGGCACGGCGAGAAGGTGCCGCCCCCACGGCAGCCCGGGGAAGGGCGGCAGTAGCTGGACGATCGCCAGTCCGGCGACGACGAGGGCCAGCGCCGTACGGTTCCAGGCGAGGAACGTCCGTTCGTTGGCGAAGGTGAACCGCGCGTCAGGCTCCCGTTCCTCCAGGCCATCGCCACGGTCGGCGTCACCCGGACCGCCGGTATCGCCGCCCGCGCCCGCGTCGCCGCCGGTGACCGCGTCGTCTCCCGCGCCCGCGTCGTGTCTGGAACGATCATCGTCCGCACTGCCCGCGCCGCCCGGGCGGCCCGGATCGGCGGACCCGTCCTCGGCGGACCCGTCCTCGGCGCCGGCAGCGCGGCCGCTCTCGCCCGCGGAACGGAGATGGTCGGGTGACGTCCTTGGCACGCGGCAGCGGCCCTTTCGCACATCGACGGAGCGTTCGGCGGCATGTCGCCGTCGCCGGACATGGAGAACGTTTGCGGTGCTCCTGCCTCCGATCTTAGGAGCCGGCCGCCGGCACGCGCCGGCTGGTCCACGGCACCGGCGCGCCCAGAGCCGTACCGGCGGACCGGGCCGGACTCTGGCCAAGAGCGCACCGCGCGGCGACGATGAGGCCACGCGACCGGGCCAGTGGGCGGCCCGGCCGGCCATGGGGAGCAGCGTGGGCGACCGACCGAGCCAGTACCACCGCAACGACCGCACCGACCACGACAACCGCACTGACCGCACCCACCGCACCGACCACGACGACTTCACCCGCTTCGATCCGTACGACCACGAGGTGCACCGCGACCCGTACCCGATCTACGCGTGGCTGCGCGACGAGCATCCGGTGTACCGCAACGAAGAGCTGGACTTCTGGGCGCTGTCCCGGCACGCGGACGTGGCCGCCGCGCTCCGCGACCCGGCCAGGTTCTCCAGCTCGTACGGGGTGATGATCGAGCCGTCGTCCTGGGGCCCGGCCGCGGCGCGGCACATGTCGTTCGTCGCGATGGACCCGCCGCGGCACACCCGCCTGCGCGGGCTGGTGTCCCGCGGGTTCACCCCGCGCCGGGTGGCCGGCCTCGAGCCGCGGATCCGCGAGATCGCCCGCCGGCATCTGGACGCGGCGCTGCAGCGGGGCCGCCCCGACCTGATGGCCGACGTCGCGGCCAAGGTGCCGATGGACGTGATCTCGGAGCTGGCCGGGGTCCCGATGGCCGACCGCGACCGGATCCGCGAGCTCGGCAACCGTTCGGCGGCGCGGCCGGCGGGCGCGACCGACATCCCGCGGGAGTCGGCCGAGGCGTTCCTGCAGATGGCGGCGTACTACACGGACCTGATCGCGGGACGGCGCCGCGCTCCCAGGGACGACCTGGCGTCGGCCCTGCTCGCGGTCGCGGCCGAGGACGGTGAGCTCACCGGCGACGACATCGTCACCTTCCTGACCCTGCTGGTCGGTGCGGGCAACGAGACCACCCGTTACCTGCTCGGCAACGCCTGGTACTGGGCATGGCGCCACCCCGACCAGCGCGCGGCCGCCTACGCCGGCAACATCGGTGGCTGGATCGAGGAGACTCTGCGCTATGACGGCGTCGCCCAGTACGTGGCGCGGCGGCTCACCGAGGACATCGAGCTGCACGGCGTCACGATCCGCCGGGGGGCCCGCATGGTGCTGCTGACCAGCGCGGCCAACAGGGATCCGCGTGCCTTTCCCGACCCCGACCGCTACGACGTGGGCAGGAACGCGTCGGCGATGATCGGCTTCAGCACCGGACCGCACTTCTGTCTGGGTGCCGCGCTGGCCAGGCTCGAGGCACGGGTCGTGCTCGAGGAGTTCGTGGCCCGGGTCGCCGACTACGACATCGACGAGGACGCAGCGGTCCGCTCCCACGGCGCGAACACGCGCGGTTTCGCCGCGCTCCCAGCGACGGTCAAGCGGCGCTGAACGGCGCGAACCGTCATCCGGTGGTGCTCCACCTGCGCGCGACGGCACGGCCGAGACGTTGCGTCGGCGCCTCGATGAGCCGGTAGGCCGCCCAGCTCACCAGGAGCAGGGCGGCCAGAACGGCGATCAGAACCCAGGCGTTGTCGCTGCCGGGCCGCCCGATGAGGTGGTCGAGGCTCTGGAACAGCACAGGATGCAAAAGGTAGATCGAATAGCTGATCAGGCCGATCCCGGTCAGCACACGGGGCAGCTTCCTGTGCCGTACCGCGAGACCGACGGCGAAGGTCAGGGCGGCGGCCACCATCGCCGAGGTCCAGGCCCGCTGGAAGGCCGCCTCGGCCGCCGGCGGCAGCCCCCACGTCCGCGAGTGCCAGACCCCGGCGACCACGGAACACGCGAGCACTCCCGCGGCGAGGAGACCCACGGTCCCCCGGCCCGCCGCACCAGCCGCCCGCGCCGCGTCCTGGGCGGGCCGCCCGCCGTTCCCTTTCCCGCCTACCGCCGGCCGGCGTTCTGTCCAGCCGCGCTCGGCCTGGTAGATCGCGGTACCGGTGAACATCGCCGCCATGATCGCGAGGCCCTGCCAGGGGCCCACCCGCCCGTTCAGCGTGACCAGCACGAGGCCGAGCACGCCGCCGAGCAGGGTGCCGGCCGTCCGCACCGTCCGGTGCCCCGACATCGCGCCGCCGATCGCGCACGCGGCGCAGGCCGCGACGACCGCGACCACCAGGTCGAGGTCGGCCGCACGGGACAGCCCGGCCACCGGAAGCAGGCTGCCCAGCGCCACGGCCCCCACGGCGAAGCTCGCCGCGACGGGGGCCGGCCTCGTGTGCATTCGGGCGGTGAACAACGCCACCACGATCAGGTAGAACGCCATCTCGTACGAAAGCGTCCACAGTACGTTGATCACGCTCGGCACGAACAGCAGGTCCTGCATCATCGTCAGATGGGCGAGCACCGCCGTGCTCGGCGCGACGTCCGGGAGCCCGGTGCGCCACTCGGCGACGTCGGTGACCGCCAGCACGACGATCGCCGCCGACGCGAACGCCCACAGCGGGTAGATCCGGAACAGCCTGCTGATCCAGAACCGGCGCACGTCGCCCGTACGGGTCAGCGACGCCGGCACGATGTAGCCGCTGACGAGGAAGAACACCGTGATGCCGTACGTACCGGGGTCGAACCACTGGGAGATCTCCCACTGCAGCTTCGGCACGTACCGGTACCCGGCGTGCTGGAAGGCCACCATGAGCGCCGCGACGGCGCGCAGCGCGTCCAGCCAGCCCAACCGCGAGTGCGGCGACGGCGACGGCTCCGCCGGGACCGCGCCGTCCGGCGGGTGGGCAGGGACGGCCGGGGCGGGGACGCTTGTGGGAGGCACGCGGCAACGGTAGCCGTTGATCAGCTGTTTGCGTACTTTGGCGGCAGTCGAGGCAGGTTGGGGCAGTGTGCCGGAATCAGCGCATCAGCCGGCCACGCGGCTCCTCGACACCCCCTTCCGGTGACTTATGCCCGGCCCGATGAGGAAATCCGAAAAGTAATGCCCCCCTTTACTCTCGTTAACTCTTCGCTAAGGTGGCAGCCGACCTCTTTCGTCGACCCCCTTTCTTTATGGATCCTGTGATTTGGAAGAACTCCGTCAACCGGATGCTGCGTCGGGTCGGGTACGAGGTGGTGCGGGTGCGGCGCGCCGGCCCATCGCCGGGTTCCGCCGCCCCCATGGTCGGCGATCGGCTGCTGCGCGGCCCGGTGTTCGTGCTGTCGTCGGTCAGGTCCGGGTCCACGCTGCTGCGGATGATCCTGGACAGCCACTCCCGGCTGCATGCCCCGCACGAGCTGCACCTCAGGGACCTGCGGGTCGACCTGACCAGCGACTACGTCGCCAAGGCCATGGCCGAGCTCGGTCTGGAGCAGCGCGATCTGGAGCACCTGCTGTGGGACCGGGTGCTGCACCACGAGCTCACCCGCAGCGGCAAGGCAATTCACGTCAACAAGTCGCCCGACGACGTGTTCATGTGGCGGCGGATCGCCGCGTGCTGGCGCGACGCCCGGTTCGTCTTCCTGCTGCGCCACCCGGGGGACATGGTCGCGTCCTGGTGGCGGGCCAGGCCCCGCTACAGCGAGGACGAGGTCGTCGCCAGCATCCTGTCGTACGCGACCGCCGTGCAGGAGGCCCGCACTGAGCTGCCCGGCGCGACGGTACGGTATGAGGACCTGCTCGCCGACCCCGAGGCGGTGATCCGGGACCTGTGCGGGTTCCTCGGCGTCGAGTTCGAGCCGGAGATGCTCGACTACGGCCGCGCCGAAGGCCGCACCTTCAAGGCCGGGCTCGGCGACTGGAGCGAGCTGATCAGGTCAGGGCGCGTCCAGACCGCCACGATCGCCGAGCACGCCACGATCCCTGGACGGCTCAAGAAGATCGCCAGAACCTGGGGCTACACCTGACCTCGGCGCTCCGGCGGCCGCGCCGCCCGACCGCGGCGCCCGACGGCGGCGCCCGACCGCGGCGCCCGACCGCGCCGGGCGGCGGATTCCGCCGGTAGCTGATCAGCCCACGGCGTACGGCGGTGGGCCGGGCCCGAGGCGGCTCCTAGCGTGTCCGCATGGACGTCGTCGAGCTGATCCCGGATCACCTGTACTTCCTTCGCTTTCCCATCGGACACGTCTACCTGTGGCGCGAACCCGACGGGCTGACGCTGATCGACTCGGGCGTGCCCGGCTCCGGCCCGGCCATCGCCGGCGCGATCCGGGAGCTGGGCCGGCGCCCGGCCGACGTACGGCGGCTGGTGCTCACCCACGGGCACGGCGACCACATCGGCGCGGCCGCCGAGATCGCGTCATGGGGCGAGGTCACCGTGTACGCCCACCGCGCCGACGCGCCGATCATCCGCGGCGAGGCCGCCGCGCCGCCGCCCGAGTTGGCCGACTGGGAACGGCCGATCCTGGAGGACGTCATGGCCCGGCTGCCGGCGGATCCGCCGGCGCCGGTCCGCGTGGTCAGCGAGGTCGACGACGGCGACGTGATCGACTTCGGCGGCGGGGCGCGGGTCGTCGCGGTGCCCGGCCATACCGCGGGCAGCGTCGCGCTCCACCTCCCGGGCCCGGGGGTGCTGTTCACCGGCGACCTCGCCGCCCGCTCGCCGCAGAGCCGTGACCCGGAGACGCCGGTGATCCTCGGCGTGTTCAACGTCGACCCGCCCCAGGCGGCCGCCTCGTTCCGGCGCCTGGCGGGCCTCGACGTCGACATCGCCTGTTTCGGCCACGGCGAACCCGTCACCCACGGCGCCGCCGCCCGCCTGCGGGCCGCGGCCGAGCGCCTGCCGGCGCCCTGGCCCGACCAACGGCCTGATCCCAGGACTCCGGCCCCGCGACCAGCCGGCTACGGTGACCTCGGCGGGACGGTCCCCGAGCCGGTCACCGAGATGGTCTCCGGGAAGGTCCCCGACGCCGCCCTCGGGACGCTCCCTGACGCGGCCGGCTGGGCGGTGCACGGGACAGTCGCGGCCGGGTTCGATGCGGTGCGGGAGGAGTTCGCCGGCGCGCTGCGCGCCAGGCGGCAGCGGGGCGGCACCGGAGGAGCGGTAGCCGTATGCCACGACGGCCGCTGGGTCGCCGACCTGTGGGGCGGGCCGGCCGACGCCGCCGGCACCCGGGCGTGGCTGGCCGACAGCATCGTCCAGCCGTACTCGGTCACGAAGGCCTTCGTCGCCGTGTGCGCCCTGCTCCTCGTCGACCGCGGCGGGCTCGATCTCGACGCGCCGGTCCGGCGTTACTGGCCGGAGTTCCTGGCGCCCGCGACCGTACGGCAGGTGCTGTCGCACCAGGCCGGCGTGGTGGCGCTCGACCAGCCGGTCACGACGGAGGCGTTCTACGACTGGGACCGGCTCTGCGAGCTGCTGGCCGCCCAGGAGCCGCAGTGGGAGCCCGGCACGGCGCATGGCGAGTCCGCGCTCCTGTACGGGCATCTCGTCGGCGAGCTCGTACGGCGGGTGGACGGGCGAAGCCCTGGCCGGTTCCTGCGCGAAGAGGTGTGCGGCCCGCTTGGGCTGGACTTCTCGATCGGGCTGGACGCGGCGCAACGGGCGCGGGCGGTCGAGCTGACCGGCCTGGACGAGCGGTTCCGTTCCGAGAACGCGGCGGGCCGGCCCGAGCTGTACCGGCGCGCGACCGGCAACCCGCCCGGCGCCCAGGACGCCGCCGTGGTCAACGGCGCCGCCTGGCGGGCCGCCGAGGTGCCCGCGGTGAACGGGCACGGAACCGCCCGCGCCGTGGCCGGACTGTACGCCGCGCTGCTGGACGGACGGCTGCTGTCGCGTGCCCTGCTGCGCGAGGCGACCACGGCGCAGCGCACGGGGATGGATCTCGTGCTGGGCGATGCCGTGTCCTGGGGGCTCGGCTTCTCCGTGGACGGCGACGACTTCGGCATGGGCGGCCTCGGCGGCGCCTACGGGGGTGCCAGCCCGGAGGGCGGCTACGCCTTCGCCTTCCTCACCGGCACGATGGGCACCCATGCCGACGCGATCGCCATCGAGAACGCGCTGCGCGGCTGCGTCGGGCTCCCGCCCCTGGAGCCGTGACGTTCAACGCCTGCCGAGCCTGCGGGCACGGATCAGTGGGCGGGGCAGGGATCAGCGGGCGGGCCGCGGCGGCCGGGCGGCGGGGAGACCGAACGCGGGAAACAGACCCGGCTCGCCGAACAGGGTGATACGCGAGATCCCCGCCCCGGCGCCGTTCCCAGCCCTGCCACCGTCCGGCGCGATGCCGCCCGGCGCGATGCCGTCGCGTGCGGCGGCGGCCGTGAGCACGGCGATCGCGAACGCGTTGTAGGTGCCGTCCGCGCCCCGGAGGTACGCGGCGGCCGCTGGTTGCCCGTTCGCCATGGTCGGGATCATCAGCCAGTCGCCCTTCGACCCGATGGCCTGCGCGGCGAGGTACCGCGCGCAGGTCACGCGGCCGGCGAACCAGGTCGGGGAAGGCGCCATCTCCAGCGACGCCTCCTGGCGCAACAGCTTCTCGAGGGCGGCGGCGTCGGAGTTCTCGAAGGCGGCGATGTACCGGTCGAGCAGCGCGCGCAGCTCGGGTTCGGCCGGCTCGGTGACGTCCTCGGCCGCCGGCGCCACCTCGTCCAGCCGGGCGCGGGCGCGCTGCAAAGCGCTCTTGACCGCGACCGTCGACATGGCGAGCAGTTCGGCCACCTCGGCGGCCGGCCAGCCGAGCACGTCCCTCAGGAGCAGCACCGCGCGCTGCCGTGCGGGCAGGTACTGCAGGCTCGCGATGAGCGCCAGGCGCAGGGTGTCACGCATCGCCACGACGGCCGCGGGGTCGCCGGAGTCAGGGGTGACGAGCGCGTCCGGGATGGGCTGCAGCCACGGCACGTCGGTGCGGGCACCTGCCGGCGGCGCCTCCGGGTCGCCGCTCGGCTCACCCAGGCCGGACGGCAGCGGACGCCTGCCGCGCTGCTCGAGCGCGGTCAGGCAGGCGTTGGTCGCGATGCGGTACAGCCAGGAGCGCAGCGACGACCGCCCCTCGAAACGTTCGTACGACCGCCACGCCCGCAGGTAGGTCTCCTGGACGAGATCCTCGGCGTCGTCCACAGAGCCGAGCATGCGGTAGCAGTGCGCCAGCAGCTCGCGCCGGTACGGCTCGGCGAGCCGGGCGAAGTCGTCGTCGATCGCGGTCGCGTCGTCATCTCCCGTCATCGCTTCCCCTCCTTCATGGGCGACCGCCGGTCCGGTCTTGTGCTCGAAATCAAGACCTGCCGGACCCCGGAAAGGAATCGCCGTGCCCGTCCGGGTGCGGCGTGGGAGAGGTGGCGCCCGCTACGGCTTGCGTCCGAGCCCGCAGAAGGCGTCCACCTCATCCGGGAGGCCGAAGGGGGTCGCCTCGGGGCGCCACCGCGACACCGACACCACGCCCGGCTCCATCAGTTCGAGGCCGTCGAAGAACTCGGCGATCTGGGCGGGCGTTCGCAGACGGTACGGGTCGCCGGCGTCGGCTCGGCGCCGTGCCCCCTCGGAGGACTCCTCATGGTCGACGACGTTGCTGCCGTCGTTCAGCGCCATGTAGCTGCCCGACGGAAGCGCCGCGAGCAGCCGGCGCACGATCTGTTTCGCTTCGGCGTCGTCGTCGACGTTGCCCATGATGCCGAGCATCATGAGCCCGATCGGCCGGCCGAAATCGAGCGTCCCTGCCGCCTCGGTGAGGATCTTCTCCGGGTCCCGCACGTCGGCGTCGATGTAGGCGCACGCCCCCTTCGGGTGGCTGGCCAGCAACGCCTCCGCGTGCGCCAGCACCAGTGGATCGTTGTCGACGTACACGACGCGGCATTCCGGCGCCACCCGCTGCGCCACCTCGTGGGTGTTGTCGTGCGTGGGCAGCCCGGTCCCGATGTCCAGGAACTGACGGATCCCGGCCTCCGCGGTGAGGTAGCGGACGACGCGCCCGAGGAAGGCCCGCGAATGACGGGCGATATCGATGATCTTGGGGGATACCTCGGCGACCCGCTCGCCGACCTCGCGATCGATCGGGTAATGGTCTTTGCCGCCGATCCAGTAGTTCCACACCCGGGCCGAATGCGGCTTCGTCGGGTCGATGCGTGCCGTGAGGTCCTTCTCCACCGCGCCCCACGGGAACTCCGAATCCTTACGGCTCACCGGAGACCTCCACTGGTATAGGCCATCCAGGACATCGTGAACCCTACGG
>DASUWU010000077.1:0-8784 GCA_036378315.1 Streptosporangiaceae bacterium
CCGATCAGGTGACCGCCGCGACCGAGCGGTTGGCGGGCCAGGGCCTCGACACCACGGTCGAGCAGGACACGACCTGCTGCTACGCCGTGCAGGACAAGGTCTGGGTGCACGGCCCCGGCGCCGAGCCGTGGGAGGTCTACGTGGTGAAGGCCGACGCCGACACCCTGGCCAAGGCCGACTCCTCAGCCTGCTGCACCCCCGCCGGCGACGCGGGCCGGCCGGAGACGGGCGCGGCGGCCGCGGCCGCCCCCGCGGGCTGCTGCTGAGGCGCCGCCTCTCCGGTGCCACGCGTACCGGCGGCCCGGCGGGCACGGGCACACCAGGAGGCACACCAGGAGGCACACCAGGGCGGCCGGCGGCCACGGCAGGTTCGCGGCCGCCGGCCGCTCAGTCCTGGCCGGCGACCGCGCTGCGGCGCTCGATGAACACGACGTCGCGCCAGCGGCCGTGATGCCGGCCGACACGTTCGCGCACGCCGACCGTGCGGAAGCCCGCGCGCTCGTGGAGGGCGAGGCTGGCGGCGTTCTCCGGGAAGACGCCGCTCTCGATCGTCCAGATCCCGGCGGCCTCGGTGGACCCGATCAGCGCATCGAGGAGCGCCCGGCCGATCCCCCTGCCACCCGCCGCGGGCAGGACGTACACCGAGTGCTTGACGACGCCGGCGTAGACCGGGCGGGGCGAGACCGGGCCCGCCGCCACCCATCCGAGCACGGTGCCGTCGGCGACGTCCACGGCGACGTACCTGTGGTCGGGGAGCCTGCCGGCGTCGAACGCCTCCCACGAGGGCGCCGTGGTCTCGAAGCTGGCGTTGCCGGTGTCGATGCCGGCCTGGTAGACCGCGAGGACCTGGTCGGCGTCGGCGGCCCGCATCGGCCGGATCATGACGCCAGGAGGGGCGCCCGGCTTGACCGCCCGGACGATGGCCGAGCTCAGGCCGTCCGCCAGCCGCTGCGTGACCGTGAAGGCGATCCGGGTGAACCCCGCGGCGAGCAGCTGGGCCCGGTAGTCGGCGAGGGTGACCGTGCCCGCGGCGCAGCCGACCGCCTCCTCAGCCGCCCTCAGCCGCCCGGGGCCCGGGTCGCCGTCGGCGATGACGTCGGTGACGCCGAGCCGCCCGCCGGCGCGCAGCACGCGGAACGCCTCGGCGAGCGCGGCCGGCTTGTCCGTCGAGAGGTTGATGACGCAGTTGGAGATCACCACGTCGACGTGCCCGTCGGGAAGCGGGATGTCCTCGAGGTGCCCACGCAGGAACTCGACGTTGCCGGCCCCGGCCCGCCGCGCGTTCTCGGTCGCGAGCGCGATCATCTCGGAGCTGGCGTCAAGACCGTAGGCCCTGCCCGCCGGCCCGGCGCGGCGGGCGGACAGGATGACGTCGAGGCCGCCGCCCGAGCCGAGATCGAGCACGGTCTCGCCGGGCGCGATGTCGGCCACCGCCAGCGGGTTGCCGCACCCGAGGCTGGCCCGCAGCGCGTCTTGAGGGACGCCGGTCTCGCCGGCGTAGGCGCCCGCGTCGAGGCAGCCGCCGGCGCCGCCCGCCTCGCCGGCCGACGGCCGAGGGTCGCCGTCATCGGGACGGCCGCCGGCGCCGGCCCGCCGGGCGAGCTCGGAGTAACGGGCGACGATCTGCTCGCGGGAACGCCGGCCGGCCGGACCTCCGCCGGCCGGGCTGTGGTCGGACATCACGGGTTCACTCCTGACAGGGCGCGGCCGGGCGCGGGACCGGCCGACCCATCACGACGTCGGCGGCGCTGGGGAAGCAGTCCACGCAGGCATCGTTGATCCGGTAGAGCCCGGCGGTCCCGCGGCGCTCGACGAGCACGAACCCGACCGCGGCGAGCTGCTTGAGGTGGGCCGAGACGGTCGACTGCCCGACGTCCACGGCGGCCACGATCTGCCCGACGTTCATCGGCGCCCCGCGCCGGGCCAGCAGGGACACGATCTGGATGCGCGTCGGATCGGCCAGCGCCTTGAACCACGACGCGTACTCCGCCGCCGTCACACGGTCGAGCGGCGCGAAGGACACGGCGTCCCCAACATTCGCCACGGTCTTCATCGTTCATCGACGATAAACGATTAATCTCCGCGATGGAAGCGTACGAGCGAGGACCACCGGGCGATTCCGAAATGCCGTCTTGCCGAACCCGCGGGTTACGGTAAACGAACCTCTGGGGATCCGAACCTCGTCATGATCCGGGACCACGTCATGACCCGTCCGGATCGTTCCGAACGCATATGCGCCCCTACGGGCTGGTCCGGGCCGCGGCAAGGGCCAAGGTCCTGCCGGCTCGGGTCCCGTCGGCCCTGCTCGCCCGCTTGGGGCCGGGCCATGGTGAGAGCAGGCAACGGCGCGAGGAGGTCAGCCGTGCGTCCCACCCCGGCTCAGCGAGGCGTCCCACCGGTCCCGGCAGGCGTCTCCGTCATTCCCGTCGACCGCATCGACGCCGTCATCTTCGACACCGACGGCGTCATCACCGACACGGCCCGCGTGCACGCCTCGGCGTGGAAGTCCGTGTTCGACTCCTACCTTCGGGCACGGGCCGCCCGCCTGGGCGAGCCGTTCCTGCCGTTCGACGTGCGCGCCGACTACCTCGCCTACGTCGACGGCCGGCAACGCATGGACGGCGTACGCGCCTTCCTGGCCGCCCGGCAGGTGCCGCTGCCGTCCGACGGCTCCGACGATGTCATCCATGATCTGGCGCGCAGGAAGGACGCGATGTTCCTCGACCAGATCCGGCGGTACGGCGTCGCGGCCTTCCCGTCGACCGTCGCGCTGCTGCTCGATCTGCGCCACCACAGAGTCCGCACGGCCGCGGTGTCGGCCAGCCGCAACTGCGCGGAGGTGCTGCGGCGCGCGGGCGTCGCCGACATGTTCGACGTCCGTGTGGACGGGGTCGACGCGGCCAGGCTCGGCTTCCCCGGCAAGCCGGATCCCGGACTGTTCCTCGAGGCCGCCCGCCGGTTGGGGGTACCACCACAGCGGACCGCCGTGGTCGAGGACGCCCTGGCCGGTGTGGCCGCCGGGCGGCGCGGCGGCTTCGGCCTCGTGATCGGCGTCGACCGCGGCGGCCACGCCGGCGCGCTGCGGAAGAGCGGAGCCGACGTGGTGGTCGCCGACCTGGCCGACCTGAGCCTTGTCCGGAGCGAACATGAGTCGATGGTTGCTCGGCTATGACGGATACGACCCCGCCGCCGAGGGCGTGCGGGAGGCGCTGTGCACGCTCGGCAACGGCTTTTTCGCCACGCGCGGAGCTGCGCCGGAATCAACGGCCGACGGCACCCACTATCCCGGCACGTACGTCGCCGCCGTCTACAACCGGCTGGTCAGCGACGTCGGCGACCACAGCGTCGAGAACGAGGACATCGTCAACGCGCCGAACTGGCTGCCGCTGGCCTTCAGGATCGGCGGCGGCGACTGGTTCAGCCCGGACGCCGCCACGCTCCTGTCGTACCGGCAGGAGCTCGACCTGCGGCGCGGCGTACTGACCCGGCTGCTGAGATACCGGGACGGCGACGGCAGGACCACCCGGGTCACCCAGCGCCGTCTCGTGTCCATGGACGATCCGCATCTCGCCGCGCTGGAGACGACGATCCTGCCCGAGAACTGGAGCGGACGGCTCGAGGTGCGGTCGGGCCTGGACGGCAGGGTGACCAACGCCGGCGTCTCCCGCTACCGCGACCTGAACGGGTCGCACCTCCAGCCGGACGCGGAGGGCGCGGCCGGCGATGACGTGATCTGGCTCAGGGCGCGCACGGTGTCGTCCCGCATCGAGATCGCCGTCGCCGCCCGTACCAGGCTGACCACAGGCCGCGGCGAGGAGAAAGGGCAGGTCGGCGAGCTGAGCCGGGAGCCAGGCAGGATCGGCCACGACATCGCCGTGGACGTGCGGGCGGGAACGCCCGTCACCGTGGAGAAGGTGGCGGCGCTGTTCACCTCACGCGACCGCGCGATCACCGAATGCGCCGAGGCCGCGCGGGCGCGGGCCGCCGGCGCCGCCGGTTTCGACGCGCTGCTCGAGCGGCACGCGCTGGCCTGGCAGCACCTGTGGCGGCGGTGCCGGATCAGCATCGACCACGAGGACGCGCAGCGCATCCTCAACCTGCACATGTTCCATCTCCTGCAGACCGTCTCAGGGCACACGGTCGACCTGGACGCGGGGGTGCCGGCGCGCGGCCTGCACGGCGAGGCCTACCGCGGGCACGTCTTCTGGGACGAGCTGTTCGTGCTGCCCTTCCTGATAGTGCGCTTCCCCGAGATCGCCCGGTCGCTGCTGCTCTATCGCTGGCGGCGGCTGCCGGCGGCACGGCAGGCGGCACGCGCGGCCGGGCTGCCAGGCGCGATGTACCCGTGGCAGAGCGGCGGCGACGGCAGGGAGGAGACCCAGCGGCTGCACCTCAACCCGAACTCGGGCCGCTGGCTCCCCGACAACTCCCGCCTGCAGCGGCACGTCGGCCTGGCCGTCGCCTACAACGTCTGGAGGTTCTACGAGGCGACCGGCGACGCCGACTTCCTGGCCGAGTTCGGGGCCGAGATGCTGCTGGAGATCGCACGGTTCTTCTCCGGCCTGGCCACGTACGACCGTACGCTCGACCGGTACGAGATCCGTGGCGTCATGGGGCCCGACGAATACCACGACGGCTACCCCGACAGGGCCGAGCCCGGCATCGACGACAACGCCTACACCAACATCATGACGGTCTGGGTGCTGCGCCGTGCCCTCGCCACCCTGGCCGTGCTGCCCGAGTACCGGCGCGTCGAACTGATGGAGCGGATCGCGCTGCAACGCGAGGAGGTCAGCCGGTTCGAGGACGTGAGCCGCAAGATGCGCGTCGTCTTCCACCGGCCCCCTGGCGGCCCCGACCCCGGCCCCGACCCCGGTGGCGACGTCATCACCCAGTTCGAGGGCTACGACAAACTCGCCGAGCTCGACTGGGCGGCCTACCGGAGGCGGTACGGCGACATCCGCAGGCTGGACCGGATCCTGGAGGCCGAGGGCGACAGCCCGAACGCCTACCAGGCGTCCAAGCAGGCCGACGTGCTGATGCTGTTCTACCTGCTGCCGGCCGAAGAGCTTGAAGACATCCTGGTCCGGCTCGGCTATCCGTACGACCCCGGTCTCATCCCTCGCACCATCGCCTACTACATGGCCAGGACCAGCCACGGGTCAACGCTCAGCGCGCTGGTCCACGCCTGGGTGCTGGCCAGGTCCGACGGCGAGGACTCCTGGCGGTTCTTCCTCGAGACCCTGAACGCCGACGTCGACGACCTCCAGCGCGGCACCACCGCGGAAGGCGTCCATCTCGGCGCCATGGCCGGCACCGTCGACCTGGTGCAGCGGTGCTACGCCGGCGTGGAGACCCACGGCGAGGTGCTGCGGCTGAACCCCAGGCTGCCCGCGATGATCAACGAGCTCCGGTTCGAGCTGCGCTACCGCGGGCACTGGGGCGTCGACGTCTCCTACGGCCGGGACCGGATGCGCGTGCGGCTGCGGCCCGACGGCGCCGCCCCGGCCATCCAGGTCGCCGTCCCGGGCCGGGATATCGTCACCATCCAGCCCGGAGAATCCTGCGAGCTCCCGCTCACCGAAGGCCGGCTCCACTGACGCGGTCGGTCGACGCGGTCAGTCCTGCTCGTTCAGTCCTGCTCGTTCAGCACGTCGCCCACGGTGCGGCGGGGCGTGGCCAGCATCCGGGACGAGTGCCCGAGACGCAGGATCATCTGCGGGTTGGCGCTGTCGCCGAGCAGCCCTGTCTTGATCTCGGCTCGCGGCTCGGCCAGCTCGAGCGGCTGGGTGTGCAGCGCCACCTTGACCCCGTGGACCGTGGCGTACAGCAGCAGGTGTTCCAGCGCCTGCCCGGAGAGCAGCCAGTCCAGCTTCCTGTCGCGCTGGGTGGCGAGCACGGCCACGATGCCGACGCCGCCGCGCACCCCACGCCCCGTCGTCCGCGGCGGTGGCCCCCACGACGCGCCGACGCGGAAGTCGCGGGCGGCGAACGGGAGGATGTCAGGCTGCCTGGCGTAGGCGGCCGGTGGGATGCCGTCCGGCCTGGGTGAGTCCGGCGGCGGCGCCCAGCGCGCGCGTTCCGCGGCGCAGCGCGGGTCGGCGCGCTGGGCCAGCTCGGCCGCCCGGATGATGCGGGCGAGCCGGCGGCGGTCGGCGCCGTCGCGCACCTGGTACAGCGTGGCGCCCTGCCGGCGGACGACGTCCGACAGCTCGCCGACCAGCCACGGCGAGACCGGCGTCAGGTCGAACGGCCCGCGGTGCGTGTGTCGTTGCGGCATGGCGCGGTAGAGCAGTTCGTCGAACGCCGTGGGCCGGACGTACTGCCCCCACCCGATGGCGGCCAGCAGGTCAGGCCTGGCCGGATCCGGCAGCACCCGGACGACCGGATCGAAACCGAGATGCCGCATGGCCGCGCGCATGTTGAACAGCGCGGCACCGCAACTGATCACCATCTCCCGGCCGGACGGGTCGGCCACCCGCAACGGCCGCGACAGGTCGGCGTAAAGCTCGATGTGGTCGCGATGCGCGACGAACCGCCAGGGCTGCGTGTTGTGCACCGACGGCGCGCTGATCGCAGCCCGCACGAGGAAACGGGCCGAGAGGTCGGCCCCTGGCAACGCCGACCGCGCGGCGCCCATCGTCCACATGATGCGGTCCCCCTTCGATCTTCAGCACCCCCATCGTGGCGCCGGTGCGCCGTCCGGGGATGTCCCCAAAGCCTCCTGCTGGCCGGGACGTACGGCCGGTTCGCGTGGACCGTCCGGCCCTGTGGAGGTGATCGCGGATCGACGAGCGTGGCAGGTGACCACTTCGACGAAGGAGGACCCGATGACGCTGCGCGTCGGGATCAACGGATTCGGCCGCATCGGGCGGGCATACCTACGCGTCGCCATCGACCGCGGCATCGAGGTGGTGGCGATCAACGACGTGGTCGCCGCCGAGACGCTCGCCCACCTGCTGCGGTTCGACTCCACGTACGGGCCGGCGACGGCCGAGGTGCTCGCGGGTCCCGGGTCCCTGACGGTGGACGGGCGGACCATCGCCGTCACCGCGCACCGCGATCCGGCGAACATCCCGTGGGGCGACCTGGGCGCGGACATCGTCATCGAGTCCACCGGGCGGTTCCGCGCCCGCGAGGACGCCGTGACCCACCTCAAGGGCGGCGCGCGCAAGGTGCTGATCTCCGCGCCCGGCAAGGGCGCCGACGCCACCATCGTCCTCGGCGTCAACGACGACGTCTACGACCCGGCCGCGCACGACGTCATCTCGGTCGCCTCGTGCACGACGAACTGCGTGGCTCCGATGGTCAAGGTCATCGACGAGGCGTTCGGCCTGGTCAAGGGCTTCATGACGACGATCCACGCCTACACCGGGGACCAGGCGCTGCTGGACGCACCGCACAAGGATCTGCGCCGCGCGCGGTCCGCCGCCGCGAACATCGTTCCCACCACCACGGGCGCGGCCCGTACGGTCGGCGAGGTGATCCCGCGGATGCGCGGCCGGCTGGACGGCGTTGCCGTGCGGGTCCCTGTGGAGGACGGCTCGCTCACCGATCTGGCGGCGGTATTGGCCAGGCCGGTCACCCCGGCCGAGGTCAACGAGGCGTTCGAGGCGGCGGCCGGCGGCCCGCTCAGGGGCGTGCTGCGCTACTGCACCGACCCGATCGTGTCCAGGGACATCGTCGGCGATCCCGCGTCGTGCGTATTCGACTCGCTGCTCACGCAGGCCGACGGGGAGCTGGTCAAGGTCTTCGGCTGGTACGACAACGAGTGGGGCTACGCCAGCCGGCTCGCCGACGTGACCGAGCTCGTCCTGCCCTGAATCGTCCCGCCCTGGGCATTCCAGGTACTCCTGAGTGATTCAGGAGTACCTGGAATTAATCGCAAATAACGCCTATTTATCCTTCTTTCTCTTCACCTGGTGAACGACATTTTCCCGGCGCTGTTTTGTCAGAGGCCGTCGGTAATGTTGACGCCATGAGAAAGCAGCGGCAGTCCATTCCTTCGGGTCTGGCGGCGATGCCGCCCGGGCCGGGGCTGGCCGCCGCGCTGGCCGGCATCGACCTGTCGCGGTTGAGCGGCGGCGACTGCGTGAGGGTGCTGCGGGCCCGCCACCGCCAAGTCGCCCACGCCCAGGCCCAGCTGATGGCGGCGATGGTGGAGGTGGCGTGCTGCGACATCGGCCCCGACGACACGCTGCCGCGGATGGCCGCGCCGGATGAGTTCTCCGCCGATGAGATCCGCGCCGCGCTGGCCTGGACCCGCTCGGCGGCCACGTCCCAACTCGACCTGGCATGGGATCTGCTCGACCGCCTCGACATGGTGTACGCCGCCCTGGACGCCGGAGCCATCGACCTGCCCAAAGCCAAAGTGTTCTGCGAATGGACCACCGACCTGACCGACGACCAGGCCCACCGCATCTGCGACCACCTGCTGCCCGAAGCACCCGAGTTGACCACCGGGCAGCTGTGCGAACGCATCAAAAAGATGGCCATCGCCGTCGACCCCGACTGGGCCCGCCGCCGCTACCACCAAGCCATACGCGACCGTAAAATCGTCGGCTACCAAAACGACGACGGCACCGCCAACCTGTGCGGCTACCAACTCCCCACCGACCGCGCCGCCGCCGCCTGCGCCCACATCGACACCCTCGCCAAAAAGATCAAACACGCCGGCGACACCCGCCCCATCAACCACATCAAAGCCGACCTGTACCTCCGCATGCTGGATGGCACCTACACCGGCCTCCCCGAACCCGAAATCCTCGCCGACATGCTCACCCT
>DASUWU010000078.1:0-64272 GCA_036378315.1 Streptosporangiaceae bacterium
TCGTGCCTCTGGCCTGGGCCTTCGTGGTGGGAGCGGGTGACGGGAATCGAACCCGCGCTATCAGCTTGGGAAGCTGATGTTCTGCCATTGAACTACACCCGCGGCACCGCCCTCTGGCGGCGGTCGTTGGGACATGTTACCGGAAGTCGGCGGGATGCCGGGACCGGTGAGACGGTAGCGTTCCTGGGGTGCTGCTCTCCGATCGTGACATCAGGGCCGAGCTGGAGTCGGGACGGGTCGGGATCGATCCGTACGATCCGGCGATGGTCCAGCCGTCGAGCGTCGACGTGCGGCTGGACAGGTTCTTCCGGGTGTTCGAGAACCACCGGTATCCGCACATCGATCCGGCGCAGGAGCAGGCCGACCTGACCCGGCTCGTCGAGGTGGACCCCGAGGACGCGTTCATCCTGCACCCCGGGGAGTTCGTGCTTGCGTCCACGTATGAGTGCTTTGCCCTGCCGGACGACCTCGCCGGGCGGCTGGAAGGAAAGTCCAGTCTGGGCAGGCTGGGGTTGTTGACGCACTCGACGGCCGGGTGGATCGACCCCGGGTTCACCGGGCATGTGACGTTGGAGCTGTCGAATGTGGCGACCCTGCCGATCAAGTTGTGGCCGGGCATGAAGATCGGCCAGATGTGCCTGTTCCGCTGCAGCTCGCCCGCCGAGCACCCGTACGGGTCACCGGCGTACGAGTCGCGGTATCAAGGTCAGCGCGGGCCGACGCCGTCCCGGTCCTACCTCAACTTCCACCGTACGAAGATCAAGCCTTGATGCCCCGGACGAAGGCGAAGCGGTCGGCGTAGCTGATCTGCGGTTCCGGGTGGCGGGCGCTGATCTCCTCGACGCCGGCCGCGATCTCGTCCTTGGAGAAGGTCGACAGGACGGACATCCACTGGTTGCGGACCAGCTCGATCCAGTGGTCGCGGTCGATCGTGACGGTGAACTGCTCGATCGCGCTGTCGGTGATCAGCCCGGCCGCGCTCATCGCGGCGACCATGTCGTCGGGCTCGGGCTGGTTCTCGGCGAACCGGTCGAGGGCCGCGCCGAACAGCGGGTAGTCGAGGCGGGGCGGCAGGCTGACGATGAGGATGCGGCCGCCGGGGTTGAGGCGGTCGGCCAGGCCGCGCAGCGTGCCGGGGACGTCCTTGACGTGGTGGATCGCCTCCTTGAAGACGAACGCGTCCACGGTGGGCGTCGGCATCGGCACCTCGCCCGAGGCGATCTGCTCCGCGGTCGCGCAGACCGGGACGAGTCGCGGGTCGTCGGGCAGCAGGTCGAGCATGGGCTGGGACGGGTCGACGCACAGGATCGGCGTCTCCGGGGTGGCGACATCCATGAGCCGGCTCAGGAACAGGCCGGTGCCCGAGCCGATGTCGGCGATGCGGTCGCCCTTCGACGGCTCCAGCCAGGCCATGATCTTGTCGGCCATCCAGCTCACGTACTGCGGGCGGTCGGCCCAGTTGCCGTCGTAAGTCTCGGCCAGTCGCTTGTAGTGCTCGTCGGTCTCGTACGCCATGTCGGGTCCTTTCTCGCTGGTCTGGCGCATCCGGCGGTACGGCCGTATGCGTGGCATTCCGGGCTTTCCCGGTGTCTCCGGTGATCAAGCCCTCAGGCGTTCAGGATTGCCTGCAGGAAATCGCGCGTACGCTGCTCTTCCGGCTCGGTAAAGATCTTTTCCGGTGACCCCTCCTCCACAATCTGTCCTTTGTCGAACATAAGGACGCGGTCGGAAATGTCTTGGGCAAAACGCATCTCGTGCGTGACGCACAGGATCGTGAGCTCGCCCTGCGCGGCGATGTCGCGTAGCAGGTCCTGCACCCCCGCGACGAGCTCCGGGTCGAGCGCCGACGTCACCTCGTCCAGCAGCAGCACCTCGGGCTCCATCGCCAGCGCCCGGGCGATGGCGACCCGCTGCTGCTGGCCGCCGGACAGCCGGGTCGGGTGCTCGAGGGCCTTGTCGCCCAGCCCGACCAGGTCGAGCAGTTCCCTGGCCCTGGCCTCGGCCTCGGCGCGCGACTGCCCGAGCGAGCGGACCGGCGCCTCGGTGATGTTGCGCAACACGTTCATGTTCGGAAACAGGTTGAACTGCTGGAACACCATGCCGATCCGCCGGCGCATGCGGCGCAGGTGCCGTTCGTCCGCGGGGACCAGCCGGTCGCCGCGCCGCATGTGGGTCAGGTAGTCGCCGCCGACCTCGATCCTGCCGGCGGTCACCGGTTCCAGGGTCATCAACAACCGCAGGATGGTCGTCTTGCCCGACCCGCTCGGACCGATCAAGGTGACGTGCTCGCGCGGCCGGACGTTGAAGTTCAGCTCGTCCAGTACGGTGAGGTCGCCGTACCGCTTGACCACCCTGTCGAAGCGGATCATCCATTGGGTGGCGGGTTCTGTGGGGCTTTCCCCGTTCATGGCCGTCTCAGTACTCAAGGCGACGCTCCAAGCGCCGGATCATGATGGACGACGGGATCGCCAGGACCAGGAAGAACAGCCCGGCCACGGTGAGCGGCTCCAGATAGCGGAACCGTTCCGAGCCGAGCTCCTGGGCCCTGCCGACCACGTCGAGAACCGTGATGATGGACAGTTGTGGCGACTCCTTGAAGATCGCCACGAGACAGTTGCCCAGCGCGGGCAGCGAGCGGCGGATCGCCTGCGGCAGCACCACGCTGGTCCAGGTGCGCAGCCGCGGCAGGTTCAGCGCGGTCGCGGCCTCCCATTGGCCGGTCGGCACGCCGTCGATCCCGGCCCGGTACACCTCGGCTGTGTAGCACGAGTAGTGCACGCCGAGCCCGATGATGCCGGCCGTCAGCGCGGGCAGCTTGATGTGCAGCGGGATGGTCGGCAGCACGTAGAACAGGAAGAACAGCTGGACGAGCAGCGGTGTGCTGCGCACGAACTCGATGAACCAGCGCGCCGGCGTGCTCACCCACCGCGTGCTCGACCGGCGCAGCAGCGCCAGCACGAGGCCGAACGTGAACGCCACGATCGCCCCGAACAGCGTGATCTCGGCGGTCACCTTGAGCCCGGTGGTGAACAGCTCGCCGGAGAACTGCCTGGTCCAGCTCCAGTCCCAGTCCATCTAGAGCTCGCCCCCGCCCGACGCCGGATCGGTCCACGCCATGCGCGGCTTCCTTGCGGCCCGGCTGGGCACGCCGCGCCCCACCTTCGCGGCGGCGCGGCGCTCGACGGCCCGCATCACGACCGTGATCACGTACGCCATCAGGAAGTAGATCACCATCACGACGCCGAAGATGGTGAACTGGTGGCCGATCGAGCTGACGGTGACGTTCGCCTGGTACGTCATGTCGGCCACCGAGATGGCCGAGACCAGCGAGGTGGCCTTGAGCAGCTCGATGAGCAGGCTGCAGGCCGGCGGCACCATGCCGACGAACGCCTGCGGCCAGACGACGCGGCGCATCCGCTGGTACGGCGACAGGTTCAGCGCGATCGCCGCCTCCCGCTGCTCGCGCGGTACGGACTGGATCGCGCCGCGGACCACTTCGGAGCCGTACGCCCCCAGGTTGAGGCCGAGGGTGAGCACGCCGGCGAAGATGGGCGACAGGCGGTAGCCGGTGATCGCCGGCATCGCGTAGAAGACCCAGAACAGCTGGACGAGCACCGATGCGCCGCGGAAGAACTCCATGTACACGCGCGCGACCGCCCTGATCACGCGCAGGTGCGCGGTCGCCGC
This sequence comes from Streptosporangiaceae bacterium, assembly GCA_036378315.1. Taxonomy (GTDB): domain Bacteria; phylum Actinomycetota; class Actinomycetes; order Streptosporangiales; family Streptosporangiaceae; genus CALAED01. The sequence continues at coordinate 3,688 of DASUWU010000078.1, forward strand.
GAGCCCGGCCACGCAGGCCAGCACGATGGCGAGCACCGCGCCGCCGACCGTGACCTCCGCCGTGATCTGGGCGCCCTTGCAGATGAACGGCATCGCCTGGCCGAACGTGCCCGGCAGGTCGCTGCTACAGGGATTGATCGTTGCCATCAGGGATCCCGGATGGGTGCGGGGGCGCGGGTCAGGTGGCCTGGCAGAGAGCGGTGGCGGTCTGCGTCTTGGCCTTGTTCACGTCGGTCGCGGTGAAGCCGAACCGCTGGATCAGCGGCAGGACCTGGTTGGCGGCCTGCATCTTCTTCAGCTCGGCGTTGAACGCGTTGAGCAGGTCGGTGTCCCCCTTGCGGACGCCGAAACCGCCGAAGTTGGGTTGCTCCTTGCCGTTGACGACGGGCACGAACGGCGCGGTGACCTCGAGCGGCTTACCCGGGTAGTTCTGCGCCAGGGTCCAGCGCAGCGAGGCCGAGGTCAGCGCCACGGCCTGGACGCGGCCGGCCAGCATCCCCTGGAACGCGGCGTTCTGGTCGGGGAACGTGACGATCTTGCCGCTGGGGACGCCGCTGGCCTGGGCATAGCCCTTCTCGACGGCGCCGCCGAGCACGCCGAGCTTGATGCCGGACGTCTTGACCTCGGCGAAGGTCTTGATGCCGGCCGGGTTGCCCTTCTTGACGAGGAAGGCGTTGGAGCCGAAGTAGTCGGGGTTGGTGAAGGCGATCTGCTTGCACCGTTCCGGCGTGATGAACATGCCGGCCGCGATGATGTCGTACTGCTGCGCGGCGAGGCCGGGGATGAGCGCGTCGAACGACTTGGCGAGGACCGGCTCGAGCTTGCTGACGCCCATCGACTTGAAGATGGCGCCGGCCAGCGCGGGTGCCTCGCCGGTCAGGTCGCCGCTCTTGTCGCGGAACCCGAACGGAGCCTCGTTGGCGAAGCCGACCTTGATCGAGCCGTCCTTCTTGATGCGGTCGAGCAGGCCGCCCCCGCCGCTCCCGCCGCCGGACTGCTCGGTCTTGGTGCAGGCCGCGAGCAGTGCGGGGACGCCGATGGCGGCCGCGGTCGCCAGGCCGGTGTGCTTGAGGAGGTCCCTCCGGGACACCTCCCGCCCGGGTTCGTGGCCCGGCCGGGCCGCTCGGTTGTGCTGCGTGCTTTCCATCTGCCCACTTCCCTTCTCAGTGACTCGCCACGGGGGGCGACGGCGAAACCGGCGACGACGGCGTCGTCGGCGACGTCGGTGATACCGCCGATTCCGGCGATACCGGCGTGAAGTCGCGGGCGGCGACGAAGGACGGGCGGCGCGTCGTCGCGGCGAACGGCTTGCCGCACGGGTTGTCGACGCTGTTGAAGGCGAAGAACACGCTCGCCCGCGGGAACGGCGTGATGTTGCCGTTCGAGCCGTGCATGCAGTTGCAGTCGAAGACGGTGGCCGAGCCCGCGGCGCCCGTGCACAGCTCGATGCCGTGCTTGTCCGCCATCATCGAGAGGCTGTCCGCGTCCGGTACGCCGGCCGTGCCGAGGCAGCAGACGAACGTCTTGTGCGACCCCGGCATGATCATGAATCCACCGTTGTGGACGAAGTGGTCGGCGAGCGCGATGGAGACGTTCACCGAGCGCATGCGCGGCATGCCGTCCTCGGCGTGCCAGGCCTCGAAGTCCGAGTGCCAGTAGAGGTCCTTGTCGTGGAATCCGGGCGTGGTGGTGACCCGGCTCTGGTGGATGTAGACGTCCGACCCGAGGATCTGCCGGACCGGGTCGACGATGCGCGGGTCGCCGGCCAGCTCGGCGAACACGTCACTGAGCCGGTGGATCTCGAAGATCGACCGGGTCTTCCCCGACTCGCCGTCCACGACGATGCGCGGGTCGCCGGCGAGGGCAGGGTCGGCGGCCAGCCGGCGCGTCTCCACGCGGTACCGCTCGACCTCGTCCGGCTCGAGCATCCGGTCGATGGTCAGGAAGCCGGTCTTCTCGAACGTCTCCAGCGTCTCGGCGGCGACGGGGCCGTCCGCCGCCGTCCCGTACACGACCGGATCCCGGCGGAAGATGAACGTCGGCTCCCAGGTCTTGCGGGTCGGGTAGGTGTCCATGGCCATGGGCGGTCTCCTTGCCGCTGCTGCCGATGCCGTCACCGGGCGTTCGCCGGCGCCTCGTCCGCGCCCGCCGCGGGGCCGTCGTCGTCCTCGACGAGCAGCGGGTAGACCCCGTTCTCGTCGTGCACTTCACGTCCCGTGCACGGTGGGTTGAAGACGCAGACCATGCGCAGCTCGGTGTGCGCGTGCAGCGTGTGGTGCTCGTGGCCGTCGAGGAGGTACATGGTGCCCGGCGCGACCGGGTGCCGCTCGCCGGTCTCGTCGTTGACGAGCTCCCCGGTGCCGCCGACGCAGTAGACCGCCTCGACGTGGTTGGCGTACCACATGGACGTCCGCGTGCCGGCGTACAGCACCGTGTCGTGCAGCGAGAAGCCGACCCTCTCCTTGGCCAGCACCAGGCGGCGGCTGCGCCAGGTGGGCGCACCGACGTCGCGCTCGGTGCCGATGATCTCGTCGAGCGTTCTGACGATCACCGTGATCTCACCTTTCGTTCGGATCAGCCGGTCAGGCGGGCTGCAGCTGGCGGGCCGCGGCGACCGACTCGACGAGGATGTCCAGGCCCTCGGCCAGCTCCTGGCTCGTGACGGTGAGCGGCGGCAGCACCTTGACCACCTCGCCCTCCGGCCCCGAGGTCTCGACCAGCAGGTTCCGCTCGTACGCCGCCGCGCACACCTCCCCGGCGAGCGCGGGGTCGGCGAACGCGATGCCGCGGGCCAGCCCGCGGCCGCGGATGTCGGCGCCGGCGTCGCCGTGCTCGGCGGCGATCTGCTTGAACGCCGCCTCGACCTGCTCGCCCTTGGCCAGGGTGTCCTTCTCGAGACCGTCCTCGACCCAGAAGTCGAGCGCGGCGGTGGCGGTCACGAACGCCGGGTTGAAGCCGCGGAACGTCCCGTTGTGCTCGCCCGGCTCCCAGACGTCGAGCTCGCGGCGCAGCAGGGTGATCGCCATCGGCAGGCCGTACCCGCTCAGCGACTTCGACAGGCAGACGATGTCGGGCACGATCCCGGCCTCTTCGAAGCTGAAGAACGGGCCGGTGCGCCCGCACCCCATCTGGATGTCGTCGACGATGAGCAGGAGATCGTGCCGCTTGCACAGGTCGGCGAGGCCGCGCAGCCATTCGACGCTCGCGGTGTTGACGCCGCCCTCGCCTTGGACCGTTTCAACGATGGCCGCGGCGGGTTTGTCGAGGCCGCTGCCGCTGTCCTCCAGCATGCGCTCGAGCAGCAGGAAGTCGGGTGCGGTGCCGTCCAGGTAGTTGTCGTACGGCATGGTCACCGCGTGGTGCAGCGCGATGCCGGCCCCGCCGCGCTTGCTGGAGTTCCCGGTCACCGAGAGCGAGCCGAGCGTCATGCCGTGGAAGGCGTTCGTGAAGTTGACGATCGTCTCCCGCCCGGTGTACTTCCTGGCCAGTTTGAGCGCCGCCTCCACCGCGTTGGTGCCGGCCGGGCCGGGGAACTGCACCTTGTAGTCGAGGCCGCGCGGCGCCAGCACGACGTCGTGGAAGGCCGCCAGGAACTCGCGTTTCGCCGTCGTGTACGCGTCGAGGCTGTGGACGATCGAGTCCGCGGCCAGGTAGTCGAGCAGCCGCTGTTTCAGCCGAGGATGGTTGTGCCCATAGTTGAGCGAACCGGCGCCGGCGAAGAAGTCGAGGAACGTCCGGCCGTGCTCGTCCTGTACGCGGCTCCCGCGCGCGCTCTGGAACACCGTGGGCCAGTTTCGGCAGTAGCTGCGTACTTCTGATTCGAGCCATTCGAATACGTCCACGATCTCTCCTCGTGTGTCGCGGCTGTGCGCCTCGTGCCTGCGGCTTTCGCAGGAGTCCAGCGGTTGTGAGCTGTTCTTCGGCGGGTTCTTCAGCGGTTTCGGTGGGGTGGGAGTCGAGGCTCAGAAGGGGCCGATGCGGTAGAGCACCTCTGCCTGGTGCCCCTCGGGGAACTGCGCCTGGGTGAAGAGGGTGCGGCGATCGAGCGCGCAGCCACGACTACGAGCGAAGGCCTCGAACAACCTGCTGGAGGGGACGTTGTCCGGGGTCACGGTGGCCTCAAGGTAACGACGTCCCTGGCCGGCCGGAACGCGCTCGCCCAGGTGGTCGAGCATGCGCATGGCCAGCCCGCGTCCGCGATGTGCCTGATCCACGGCGACCTGCCACACGAACAAGGTGGCCGCCGATCGCGGACGGATGTATCCGGTGATGAACCCGCACAGCCCGGCGCCGTCGCGGGCGACCACGGAGCTCTCGGCGAAGTCCCGGCACCACAGCAGGTAGCTGTAGGGGGAGTTGACGTCGAGCACGTGCGTGTCCCGCGCGATGCGCCACATCTCCCGGCCGTCGTCCGGGCACGGCGCCGCGAGCCGTACGTCGTGCCCGTGCCGATCGTTCAGGTGCCGATCGTTCAGGTGCCGATCGTTCAGGTGCTGATCGCTCAGGTGCCGGTGGTCCATGACTGATCCGCCTCGGTCGCCTCGTACGGGCGGTGCCGAGGAGGCCGGATGCGCACCCGGATTTCGGTCGAGGTCACCAGGTGATCTGGTCCGTTGCGGAGCGTGTTCGCCGGACATGTGCAATTAACCTAGCGAATCTCATTCGACGGCGGGCGAGGCCACCCTGTCGCCGATGTTTGCATCATGCATCCGTGGGTACACAAGGCGGTTTTCCCCGATCTCTAGCCTGCTGTGGTCGTACGAGAGGCCGCTCCCCGCCCCAAAACAGCGTGGTGACGTGGGAAGACGAACCCCTGCCCGGAAGGCAGGTCGGGGGGTGCGCGGTGGCGAGCGAAGGTTCGGTTCGGCGCCCCAGGTCCGTGGACCAGAGGTTCGACAAGTGTGAGATAGACCACATCATGTCGGTACGGCACGCTAAGACATCAACGCGGATTTTGTGCCCTGATTCGTGCTGTAACGCACCGTACGCCAGCTACACCCCTTCTGCCTTGCTTGCGCTATTGCCGGCTAACCCGGCCACAAACCGCGGCGCGACAGAAGGGACCCGAAAGCTGCCATGCCCATGACCGAATAGCGGGCTGGCTTGACCCTGACGAGGGCTACTCGGCCCTCTGCTTGACCGACTTGATCAGGAGCTGGGCCACGTCCACGACCTCCAGCGACTCCTTGGCCGCCCCCGCGTTCTTCTTCTCGTTGATCGCGTCGCCCAGCATGACGAGACAGAACGGGCAGGCGGTGGACACCGTGTCCGGGTCGGTCCCCAGCGCCTCCTCCACCCGCTCGGTGTTGATGCGCTTGCCGATACGCTCTTCCATCCACATCCGCGCGCCGCCCGCGCCGCAGCAGAAGCCGCGGTCCTTGCACCGGTGCATCTCTCGCGTGGACACGCCGGGCACCGTGGCGAGGATCTCCCGTGGTTGCCGGTAGACCTTGTTGTGCCGGCTGAGGAAGCACGGGTCGTGGTAGGTGATGTTCTCCTCGATCGGGGTGACCGGGGTGAGCCGCCCCTCATCCACCAGCCTGGCCAGCAACTGGGTGTGATGGATGACCTCGTAGTGCCCGCCGATCTGCGGGTACTCCCTGGACAGCGTGTTGAAGCAGTGCGGACACGAGGCGACGATCTTCCGGACGCCCGCGGCGTTCAGCGTCTCGACGTTCTGCTGCGCCAGCATCTGGTAGACGAACTCCATGCCGAGCCGCCGCGCCGGGTCGCCGCTGCAGGCCTCCATCGGGCCGAGCACGGCGAAGGAGACGCCGGCGATGTGCAGCAGCTCGGCGATCGCCTTGGTCGTCCGCTTCGCCCGGTCCTCGAGCGCGCCGGCGCAGCCCACCCAGAACAGGTACTCCACGTCATCGGGCATCGTGTCCTCGACGACGGGGACCTCGAAGTCCAGCTCGGTGATCCAGTCGGCCCGCTTGTCCTCGGACATCCCCCACGGGTTGCCCTTGTTCTCGAGGTTCTTGAGCATCGTCCCCGCCTCGGACGGGAAGCTCGACTCGATCATCACCTGGTACCGGCGCATGTCCAGGATGTGGTCGATGTGCTCGATGTCCACCGGGCACTGCTCGACGCAGGCACCGCAGTTGGTGCACGACCACAGCACGTCCGGGTGGATCACGCCGCCGTCCTCTTCCGTGCCGACCAGCGGGCGCTCGGCCTCCGCCAGCACGGCGGCCGGCAGCTTCTCGCGCGCCTCGTCCGAGCCGGCCAGGATGTACGGGGCCTTGGCGAGCGCGTGGTCGCGCAGGTCGGTGATCACCATCTTCGGGGACAGCGGCTTGCCGGTGTTCCACGCCGGGCACTGCGACTGGCACCGCCCGCACTCCGTGCAGGTGGCGAAGTCCAGGAAGCCCTTCCATGTGAAGTCCTCGACCTTGCCGCGACCGAAGACGTCCTCGTCCGGGTCGGCCTCCTCGAAGTCGAGGACCTTGCCGTTGCTCCTCATCGGCTGCGCCGGGCCGAGCCCGTCCGGGCGGCGCTTGAACATGACGTTGAGCGGCGCCAGGAAGATGTGCAGGTGCTTGGAGTTCAGCACGATCACCAGGAACGCCAGCATGACGCCGATGTGCAGCAGCAGCCCGACCGACTCGATCCACTCGTTGGCGTCGTGGCCCAGACCGTCGAGCAGGTTCCCGACCGCGTGCGAGCCGAACGCCGCGCCGCCGTACGGGAAGTTGCCGGTGGCCACGCCGGCGCCGCGGAACAGGAACATCGTCCAGATGACGTTGAAGATCATGAAGAGGATGAGCCACGCGCCCCCGAGGTGCGACCCCTTGAAGCGCGATTCGCGGCCCCGGCGCGCGGGCGAGTTCACGATCCGGATGACGGCGAAGGCGATCAGGCCGGCCAGCGCGGCCACCGCGATGAAGTCCTGCAGGAAACCGAGGACGGGCGACCGGCCGATCAGCGGGATGTGGAAGTCGAGGCCGAAAATCAGCGCCCCGTACGCCTCGATATAGACCGTGAGCAGGATGAAGAACGCCCACATCACGAAGAAGTGCGCCAGGCCGGGCACGGTCCACCTGAGCAGCCTGCGCTGGCCGAGCACCTCGACGACCTGGCCACGGACGTCCTCGCCCACGTCCTCGCGCGCCGTGGCCAGCCGCTCCGGATCGGGCTGGCCGCTGCGCGCCAGCCGGTAGAGGAACAGCACCCGCCGCCCGGCGATCGCAAGCGCGATCACCGTCGCGACCAGCCCAATGATCAACCTGATGACCACGGCTCCGTCCTTCCGGTACGCAGGTACGGCCATATCGGTGCGGCCACGCCGGTACGGCGGTTGGCATGCCAGCGTAGGCCCATCTCGGCACGTCGCGCCGCACCGGGCGGGTCGCATCGCGCCGACCGAATCCTACTCGGGAGTAGCTTAAGGCTTTCCCGAGCCATAACCGCCGCCCCCCGGAGTCTCCAGGACGAAGACGTCGCCGGCGGCGACCGGCACCGAGTCGCAGGCCGCCATGGGGGTGACCGAGCCGTCGGCGTGCTCCACCCAGTGGCGACCGAGCGCGCCGGGCTCGCCACCCGCCATCCCGTACGGCGGCACCCGCCGGTGGCCGCTGAGCGTGGTCACCGTCATCGGCTCGAGGAACCTGATGCGCCGCCGGCCGCCGTTGCCGCCCCGCCACCGGCCCGCCCCGCCGGTGCCAGGCCGGATCTCGTAGCCCTCGAGCCGGACCGGGTAGCGCCACTCGAGCACCTCGGGGTCGGTGAGCCGCGAGTTGGTCATGTGGGTCTGCACCACGTCGGCGCCGTGGAAACCGTCCCCGGCGCCCGAGCCGCCGGCCACCGTCTCGTAGTACTGGTGGGTGTCGTTGCCGAACGTGACGTTGTTCATCGTGCCCGAGCCCTCGGCCTGCGCGCCGAGCGCCGCGTACAGCGCCCCGGTGACCGCCTGCGAGGTCTCGACGTTGCCCGCCACCACCGCGGCCGGGTACTCGGGGGACAGCATGCTCCCCCGCGGGATGATCACATGCAGCGGCTTCAGGCACCCGGAGTTCAGCGGGATCTCGTCGTCCACCAGCGTGCGGAAGACGTACAGCACCGCCGCCATCGCCACCGACGACGGCGCGTTGAAGTTGCTCGCCAGCTGCGGCGAGGTCCCGGTGAAGTCGATCTCCGCGGTGCGGTCCTGCCGGCGCACCCGGATCGCCACCTTGATCACCGCGCCGTTGTCCATCTCGTAGGTGTACGCGCCGTCGCGCAGCGCGGCGATGACCCTGCGCACCGCCTCCTCCGCGTTGGCCTGCACGTGCCCCATGTACGCGCGGACGACGTCGAGGCCGAAGTGGTCGACCATGGCGCGCAGTTCCCGCACGCCTTTTTCGTTCGCCGCCACCTGGGCGCGCAGGTCGGCGATGTTGTTGGCCGGGTTGCGTGAGGGGTAGGGCGCGGACCGCAGCGCCTCGATGGTCTCCGCCTCGCGCAGCGCGCCGTTCTCGACGAGCAGCCAGTTGCGGATCAGCACGCCCTCCTCCTCGACCCGCTGGCTGACCGCGGGCATCGACCCGGGCGTCAGCCCGCCGATATCCGCGTGGTGCCCGCGCGACGCCACGTAGAACAGGACCTCGCGCCCCTGCTCGTCGAACACCGGGGTGACGACCGTGATGTCCGGCAGGTGCGTCCCGCCGTGGTACGGGTCGTTCAGGACGTAGACGTCCCCCGGCTTCATCGATCCGCCCCTGCCCTTTCCACCCCGGCCCTTTCCACCCCTGTCTTTGATGACCTCTTTGATGCTCTCGCCCATCGAGCCGAGGTGGACGGGGATGTGCGGGGCGTTGGCGATGAGGTTGCCCTCGGCGTCGAACAGCGCGCACGAGAAGTCCAGGCGCTCCTTGATGTTCACCGAGTGCGCCGTGCTCTGCAGCCGGATGCCCATCTGCTCGGCGATCGACATGAAGAGGTTGTTGAAGATCTCCAGCATCACGGGGTCGACCTCGGTGCCCACCGCCGCGGCGTCCGGTCGCGGGGCGACCCGGGTCAGCAGCAGATGCGCCAGCTCGTTGACGCCGGCCCGCCAGCCGGGCTCGACCACGGTGGTGGCGTTGTCCTCGACGATGATCGCCGGCCCGTCGACCGCGTCGCCCGCCCGCAGCGCGGCCCGCTCGTACAGCGGCACCTTCCGCCAGGCGCCGCCGGTGAACACCGCCACCCGCGGCGCGCCGGCCTCGCCGGCCCGATCGGGCGCCGGGTCCCGGCCGGCGGCCGGGCGCTCGACGTCAACGGAGGACGCGCCGACGAGCTCGGTCGACACCGCCTCGACGACGATCTGCTTGTCGCGCATGAGGAAAGAGAACCGGCGCCGGTAGGCGGCCTCGAACGCGGCGACCATGTCCGCCGCCGAGGCGGTCAGCGGAACGAGCAGCGCCGTGTCCGTGCCGTCGTAGCGCAGATGCGCCCTGCGCACAGGCTCGACCCGATCGCGCGGCACCCCGGCGATCTCCAGCTCGCCCACGGCGTCGGCCTCCAGGCCGGTCAGGATCTCCTCCAGCCGGGGCAGCAGCGCGTCGGCGAGCGGCGCCTCGACGGCCGACTCGCGCATCGCGGTGACGTCGGCGAGACCCATCCCGTACGCGGACAGCACGCCGGCGAGCGGGTGGATCAGCGCCTTGGTCATGCCGAGGGCGTCGGCCACCGCGCAGGCGTGCTGCCCGCCCGCGCCGCCGAACGTCGCCAGCACGTACTTCGTGACGTCGTAGCCGCGCTGCACGGAGATCTTCTTGATCGCGTTGGCCATGTTGGCGACCGCGATGTCCAGGAACCCGGTCGCCACCTCCTCGGGGGAGCGCCCGTCGCCGATCTCGGCCGCCAGCGCGGCGAACCGGTCCCTGACGATCTCGGCGTCCAGCGGCTGGTCGCCGGTGGGCCCGAACACGTGCGGGAAGTGCCGCGGCTGGATCCGGCCGAGCATCACGTTGGCGTCGGTGACGGTGAGCGGGCCGCCGCGCCGGTACGCCGCGGGACCGGGGTTGGCCCCGGCCGAGTCCGGCCCGACCCGGTAGCGCTCGCCATCGAAGTGCAGGATCGAGCCGCCGCCCGCGGCGACCGTGTGGATGCTGAGCATCGGCGCCCGCATCCTGACCCCGGCCACCTGCGTCTCGTACTGCCGCTCGTACTCACCGGCATAGTGCGACACGTCCGTGGAGGTGCCGCCCATGTCGAAGCCGATGACCTTGGTGAAGCCGGCGGCGGCCGACGTACGGGCCATACCGACGATGCCGCCGGCCGGGCCGGACAGGATGGAGTCCTTGCCGCGGAAGGTGCGGGCGTCGGCCAGGCCGCCGCTGGAGCGCATGAACATCAGCGGCGCGCCGTCCAGCTCGCCGGCCACCTGCTCGACGTACCGGTCGAGGATGGGCGACAGGTAGGCGTCCACGACCGTCGTGTCGCCGCGCGAGACCAGCTTCATCAGCGGGCTCGTGCGGTGCGACTCCGACACCTGCGGGAAGCCGATCTCGCGGGCGATCTCGCCGATCCGCGCCTCGTGCTCCGGGTAGCGGTAGCCGTGCAGGCACACGATCGCCACCGACCGGAACCCCTCGGCGTACGCCTCGCGCAGCCGCCCGGCCACGCCCGCCTCGTCCAGCGGCGTCACGACCTCGCCGTCCGCGCCGATCCGCTCGTCGGCCTCGATGACGTGGGAGTAGAGGAGCTCGGGCAGCACGATCTCGCGGGCGAAGATGCGCGGCCGGTTCTGGTAGGCGATCCGCAGCGCGTCGCGGAAGCCCTTGGTGATCACCAGCGCGGTCGGCTCGCCCTTGCGCTCGAGCAGCGCGTTGGTGGCGACGGTCGTGCCCAGCCGGACGCCCTCGATCAGGTCGGCCGGAATCGGTTCGGCGGGCTCGATGCCCAGCACCTCACGGATGCCGGCAACGGCGGCGTCCCGGTACCGCTCCGGGTTCTCCGAGAGCAGCTTGCGGGTGACCAGCGTGCCATCGGGCCGGCGCGCCACCACGTCGGTGAACGTGCCGCCGCGGTCGATCCAGAACTGCCAGCGCCGGCTCATCGGTCATGCTCCTTCGGCTCTTGGTCGGGCCTTCCCTGGATCGCGGCGAGGATGAGCCGCTCGGCGTCGTCGAGGTAGGTGGCCAGCTCGGCCCGCGCGTCCTCCGACCTGCCGTCCACGATGAGCGCGTGCAGCGAGCGGTTGCGCGACACGTAGGGGGCGTGCAGCTCCGCCGGGTCGGGGAAGGCGAGGAACCCCAGGCGCACCTCGGTCATGAGGCGGCGGAAGACCTCGTCGATCCGCGGGCTCCGGAGCGCGCCCACGATCCGCTCGTGGAACCGCAGGTTGAGGGTGCCGACCTCCTTCCAGCGGCCGGCCGTCGCGGCCCGTTCGGCGGCGGTGACCAGGCCGCCGATCGCGTCGACGTCCAGCTCGTGCCCGGGGCGGCCGGCGGCGGTCAGCTCGACGGCGGTCAGCTCGAACATCCGGCGCAGCCGGTAGATGTCGGTGACGTCGTCCGCGGTCAGCCACCGCACCGTGACCCCGCGGTGCGCCTCGTACGCCAGCAGATGCTCGCCGGTCAGCGTGCGGAAGGCCTCGCGGACCGTGTTGCGGGACACCTGCAGCGCCTTGGACAGCGCGGCCTCGGGCAGCGCCGTGCCCGGCGCGAACCGGCCCTCGAAGATGTTCTCCCTGATCACGTCGGCGGCCCGCTCGGCGGCCGTGGGCAGCGGCTCGAGCGCCGGCAGCCCGGCGAGCCCGTCATGCGGGTCCGCGCCTTCGTGCCGACCGGAACCGTACGACGGCGCGGAGCCGGTATGTCCGGAAGGGTTGACCATCGTAGACCCGTGCCCAACACTCGTATTCAACGCTGCTTGTTCAACAATCGACTGTAGAACTGATCCCCGCCTCACCATAGACGGCCCACTGACGATTGGGAAACGGAATGTTCCTCCCAACGAGGCCAATGGGGCCTGCGCGGTCCGCGTCCGCCTGGTTAGTCGACCGGCCGGCACGGGGCACGATGCGGCTCGGTGGGGCCGGGCGTGGGTTCGTGGTCTGAGATGGGCACGGGCGACGCCGCGACACCAGCGCACTGGACGAACGCCTTCCTCCGGCTGGTCGCCGGCCTTGTCGCCCGGCCGCGCCTGGGCGACCGGCGGCTCCCGCTGATCTGGCTGACCGGCGAGCACGGCACCGCCGTACTCGACATGCTGGCCGACCTGCTCGGCAGCCCGGCCAGATACCGGGTGCCGCACGTCCGGCTGACCGCGCCCCCCGAGAGCGCGCCCCCCGAGAGCGGGCCGTCCGAGAGCGTGCCGTCCGAGAGTGAGATCAGGCCGCTGCTCGACCGGCTCTGCCGGAAGCTGTCCAGGCCGACGTTCGGCACCCGCCGGCTGTGGTTCCGCCGGTACGTGCTTGCCGCCTGGCTGCTCGACCAGGACCTGTCGGCCCTGCACCACGACGAAGTCCCGGGCGAGCTCGCCCGGCTGCTCCGCGACCGCGCGCGGCCGCGGCGCGGGCCCGGCCATGCCGACCACGGCAGGCGCGGCGAGCTGTCGGCCGACGGCCTGTTCGGCGCGTTCGCCGCGGTGTCGTGGCTGCTCAGTCGCCTGGTGCCGCAGGTGGTGTTCCGCGTCGCCGTCTCCGGCAGGGTGCCGGGCGTCGGCCGCCGGTACCGATGGTTCATGCGCCAGCAGTACCTCGCGCCCGCGCAGTCGGGCACCTTCCTCTGCTTCGCCGAACGGCTCACCATCGGCGGCAGGGACGACGAGCCGCTCGACCAGATCAACAAGCTGCTGCTCCACGCCTTCCTCGAGGATCTGCGGCAGGCCTACCTCAGGCGCCCGTGGCGGGTGCAAAGCCGGCGGCGCACCGCGTACCCGATCGTGCTCATCGACGGCGTCGCGCCGGGCAACGCGCGGCACGCGCTGCTACGTCTCGTCGCCGACGTCCGCGACGAGACCGGCCGGGACGACCCGCTGCTGCTCGTCGGCGCGGACGGGCGGGGGTCGCGCGAGGTGACCCCGGCTGGCGGCGGCGCGGCGGCGCCGCCCCGTGAGGTTCACCCCGCCGAGCTCGCATCGGTGTTCGACGAGTGGGCGAAGGCGCTGCCGAGGAGGCGCGGGGCGCGCGGCCGGGGCGCCTGGATCTGGTCGGTCGCCGTCCCCGCCGCCTCCCAGGATCCCGCCCGCCACGACCGTGAGCAGGACGACCGCGAGCAGGACGACCGCGAGCAGGACGACCGTGAGGACAGCGCCGAGGGGCCGCCGAGCTTCGTTCCGCCGAAGCCACCGTGGTTCGCCCGGCGTACCGTCGCCGCCGCGGCCTGCCTGCTGCTCGCCGCCGCGGGCGCCGGCCTGGTCGCGATCCGGTCGAGCTGGCCGGGCTGCGCCCACTCGCCGCTCGCCGGCACGGTCTCGGTACGCGAGATCGGCGGCGAGTGCATCGGTCTCAGCGCCGACGACGCCTTCGTGTTCAACAACCAGCCCGGCCAGGAACAGCTGGTCGCCGTCCAGCGACGGATCTTCGCCCAGGACCGGCAGGTACGGCGCCTCTGGGAGCGCAGCGGCCGGCACCGGCCGCTCGCCACTTTGGTGTACTTCGGCACGCTGACCGGCCGCGACACCGCCACCCTCCCGGACGAGGAGGCGTACGTGGCCGAACGGGAGGAGCTCGAGGGCCTGGCGATGGCCCAGTACGGGGGAATCCAGACGTCCGAGCCGGGCACGCCGCTGCTGCGCGTCGTGGTCGCCAACGGCGGCTTCCAGATGCGGTACGCGAGCGAAGCGGTGAAGGGGATCGTGGCGCTCGCCCGTCGCGACCCGACGGTGATCGGTGTGGTGGGTCTCGTGGAGAGCCGGACGTCGACCGGCGCGGCGCTTCGCATGCTGGACGCCGCCCACATCCCCGCGATCGCGCCGACCCTCTCCGGTGACGACATGCACGAGTACTCCCGCCGCTACCTCCAGATCGCCCCGCCGAACCGCGACCAGGCCGTCATGGTGGAGCGGTACGCGAGCACGGTGCTGCACGTGCGCGGAGTGCGGATCTACTACACGGTGGGCGAGCGGGCCACCCTGCCCGGCGACCGCTACGTGGCCACCCTGCTCGCCGACCTGAAAGGCGCGTTCGGCCGCCGGCTCCAACGGATCACCGCGTTCGATGAGGGCGCCGACCTGAGCGGCGAGTGCGGCTACCGCGGGATGGTGTTCTTCGCGGGGCGCTGGTCGGAGTTCGCCAGTTTCCTGCGCCGGCTGTCGCTGGCGTGCCCCGACGACCCCCCGGCCCACCTGGTGGCGGACGACTCGGTCAACCGTTACATGGCCAACCCCACGGCACGCCGGGCCGCCCCGGACAACATCCCGCTCACGTACGTGTCGAAGGGCGCCCTGGCCACCTGCGCCGCCCTCCGGGAGCGCGCCGTCGGCGAGGACTCGGCGCGCCAGTTCCTCGACCTGGTGCGGAAGGCCGACCTGCTCGCTCCGCCGCGCTGCGACCCTGCGCACGGCGACCGGCCCGTCGGCGAGCGCGTGGGGCTGGCGTACGACTCGGCCATGATCATGGTGCTGGCGGTGCAGGAGCTCGCCGCCCGGCCGGGCCCCGATGTGGCGCGGCATTCCCGCCCGCGGTCCATCACGCCGCAGAAGGTGTACGACGAGATCATCCGGGAGAATGCCAGGAAGCCGTTCGCCGGCATAACAGGGGACGTCAGCTTCGACGGGTACGGCCAGCCGGTCAACAAGATGATCTTCTTCGTTCGGGCGAAGAACATCCGCGACGCCGGCGCGCCGCCCGCCGTCGTGTTCCAGTGCGGGATCGCGCGGCACGGAGCGCCGGCCACGATCGCCACCTCATCCACCCAGGCCACCTCTTCCGCGCAAGCCACCTCTTCCGCGCTGGACACAACGCCCGCCTCCTCAGGCACGGCAATCGCCCCCTCCACCACGTGCCGGCGGCCGTAGCCCGGCGGCCACCCGGCTCCGATCGCCCGAAACCGGGCCATGGCGGGAACAAACTCCGGTGGCGTCCACGTTCGATCTAGTGGCAGCAAAGTTGAGTGAGTTAGACTCAAGTCATTTGACAGTGTCGCTGGCGGGGGCTAGCGTGCGCGAGCACGCCGCGACATGCGACGACACGTCAACTGACGACCTACAGACACCACATCGACCCACAGAACACATCGACTGACACACATCGACGGAGGACGACTAATGGCACGTACGGTCGGCATCGACCTCGGGACGACCAACTCGGTCGTCGCGATTCTGGAGGGCGGCGAGCCCACCGTTATCGCCAACGCGGAGGGGTCGCGGACCACGCCGTCCGTCGTCGCCTTCGCCAAGAACGGAGAGGTTCTCGTCGGCGAGGTGGCCAAGCGCCAGGCCGTGACCAACGTGGAGCGCACGGTCCGCTCGGTCAAGCGCGAGATGGGCACCAACTGGAAGAAGACGATCGACGGCAAGGACTTCACCCCGCAGCAGATCAGCGCGTTCGTGCTGCAGAAGCTGAAGAGGGACGCCGAGTCCTACCTGGGCGAGACCGTCACCGACGCGGTGATCACCGTTCCGGCGTACTTCTCCGACCACCAGCGGCAGGCCACCAAGGAGGCCGGGCAGATCGCCGGCCTGAACGTCCTGCGGATCATCAACGAGCCGACGTCGGCGGCGCTGGCCTACCACCTGGAGAAGGAGGACGAGGCCACGATCCTCGTCTTCGACCTCGGTGGCGGCACGTTCGACGTCTCCCTGCTCGAGGTGGGCGAGGGCGTCGTCGAGGTGAAGGCGACCAGTGGTGACAACCACCTGGGCGGCGACGACTGGGACCAGAAGGTCGTGGAGTGGCTGGTCACCCGGTTCAAGAACGCCAACGGCGTCGACCTGTCCAAGGACAAGATGGCGCTGCAGCGGCTGCGTGAGGCCGCGGAGAAGGCCAAGATCGAGCTGTCCAGCTCCTCGGAGACGACGATCAACCTGCCGTACATCACGGCGTCGTCCGAAGGCCCGCTGCACCTGGACGAGAAGCTCACCCGGGCCGAGTTCCAGAAGATGACGGCCGACCTGCTCGACCGCTGCAAGGGCCCGTTCCAGCAGGTGATCAAGGACGCCGGCGTCAAGCTGAGCGAGATCAACCACGTCGTGCTCGTCGGCGGCTCCACCCGGATGCCCGCCGTGGCCGACCTGGTCAAGGAGCTGACCGGCGGCAAGGAGCCGAACAAGGGCGTCAACCCCGACGAGGTCGTCGCCGTCGGCGCCTCCCTGCAGGCCGGCGTGCTCAAGGGTGAGGTCAAGGACGTCCTGCTGCTGGACGTCACGCCGCTGTCGCTGGGCATCGAGACCAAGGGCGGCATCTTCACCAAGATCATCGAGCGGAACACCACGATCCCGACCAAGCGGTCGGAGGTCTTCACCACCGCCGACGACAACCAGCCGTCCGTGGAGATCCAGGTCTACCAGGGCGAGCGGGAGATCGCGGCGTACAACAAGAAGCTGGGCACCTTCCAGCTCACCGGGCTGCCCCCGGCGCCGCGCGGCGTGCCGCAGATCGAGGTCACCTTCGACATCGACGCCAACGGCATCGTCAACGTCTCGGCGAAGGACCTGGGCACCGGCAAGGAGCAGTCGATGGTCATCTCCGGCGGCTCCGCGCTGCCGAAGGACGACATCGAGCGCATGATGCGCGAGGCCGAGCAGTACGCCGAGGAGGACCGCCAGCGCCGCGAAGAGGCCGAGGTCCGCAACAACGCCGACACCCTGACGTACTCGACGGAGAAGTTCCTCCGCGAGAACGACGAGAAGATCCCCGAGGACGTGAAGAACGAGGTCAAGGCGGCGCTCGACGAGGCCAAGAAGGCCCTGGAGGGCACCGACACCGAGACCATCCGCACGACCTCGGAGAAGCTCGCCCAGGTCAGCCAGAAGATGGGCGCGGCGATGTACGCCCAGCAGCAGAGCGAGGGCGGCGCGCAGCAGCCGGGTCCCGACGGCGGCGCCGCGGGCGAGCAGGCGCAGGCCGACGACGAGGTCGTGGACGCCGAGATCGTCGATGACGAGAAGCGGGAGGGTGGTGCTGCGTGAGCCGAGCCTCCGAGGAGCACCAGGGGCCGGTCGTCCGCGACAAGCGGCGCATCGATCCCGAGACCGGCGAGGTCAGGGTGCCGCCAGAGGAGACGCCTGCGCAGGCACCCACCTCCGACGCCGGGAGCGGTACCGGCAAGGCCGAGCCGGGCGGCGGCAAGGACGACGGCGCGGCGGCCAAGCTCCGGGCCAGACTGGACGAGCGCACCAACGACCTGCAGCGGGTCCAGGCGGAGTACGCCAACTACCGCAAGCGGGTCGAGCGCGACCGGCTGGCGGTCCGCGAGCAGGCTCTCGCCAACGTCCTGGTCGAGCTGCTGCCCGTGCTCGACGACATCGGCCGGGCCCGCGACCACGGTGAGCTGACCGGCGGCTTCAAGTCGGTCGGCGAGGCGCTCGAGGCCAAGCTCGCCAAGCTCGGCCTCGAGCGGTACGGCGAGAAGGGCGAGCCCTTCGACCCGACCGTGCACGAGGCGTTGCTGCACTCGTACTCCAGCGACGTCGGCGAGCCGACCTGCGTGGAGATCCTGCAACCCGGCTACCGGGTCGGCGGGCGCGTGCTGCGCGCGGCGCGGGTCGCGGTGGCCGAGCCGGGCGAGCCGGGCGAGGCGGCGGAGCAGGCGCAGGGCGGCGATGCCGGCGCCGATGCTGCGTCCGCCGCCGGTGCCGAGCAGCGCGAGACCGGCGAATCTGGCGGTTCCGGTGGACCGCGCGAAGAAAGCGAAGAGAGAGACTGAAATCCGCGGGCGGTCGCGGTTCGCGCCGCCGGACGTACGGCAGCGGCCGCGGCCACGACCCGGCCGCCCGCGGCGACCGATATGAGATGTAGTGGCGGGGAGGCGCGTTGAGCACCAAGGACTACGTGGAAAAGGACTACTACAAAGTCCTCGGTGTCTCGAAGACGGCCAAGCAGGACGAGATCAAGAAGTCCTACCGCAAGCTGGCCAGGAAGTACCACCCCGACGCCAACAAGGGTGACGCCGAGGCGGGCGAGCGCTTCAAGGAGATCTCCGAGGCGTACGACGTGCTCTCGGACGAAAAGCGCCGCAAGGAGTACGACGAGGCGCGCCGCCTGTTCGGCAGCGGCGGTTTCCGCACGCAGCCTGGCGGCGGTTTCGGGTTCGACCTCGGCGACCTGTTCGGCGGCGGCACTCCCGGCCAGCCGGGCACCGCAACCGGCGACCGCCTCGGCGACCTGTTCGGCGGGCTCTTCAACCGCGGCAGGCAGCAGACGGGCCGCCGGCCACGGCGGGGCGCCGACGTCGAGTCCGAGGTGACACTGTCGTTCGCCGAGTCGCTCGACGGCATCACGGTGCCGCTGCGGCTGACCAGCGAGGCGGCCTGCCAGGCCTGCCGGGGCACCGGTGCGAAGGCCGGCACGGTGCCGCGCGTGTGCCCGAACTGTGAGGGCACCGGCCACGAGAGCCGCAACCTCGGCGGCTTCTCGCTGTCCGAGCCGTGCCGCGAGTGCCGGGGCCGCGGGCTGGTGGTCGACGACCCGTGCCCGACCTGCCACGGCAGCGGCCGGGCGCCGAGCACCCGTACCATCCAGGCCCGCATCCCGGCCGGCGTCCGCGACGGGCAGCGCATCCGGCTCAAGGGCAAGGGCGCGCCCGGCGAGCAGGGCGGCCCGGCCGGCGACCTGTACGTGATCGTGCACGTGACGCCGCACAAGGTGTTCGCGCGCAGCGGTGACAACCTGACGCTCACCGTGCCCGTGACGTTCGCCGAGGCGGCGCTGGGCGCGGAGATCAAAGTGCCGACGCATCGCGGGCAGCCGGTGACGCTGCGCATCCCGGAAGGCACCCCGAACGGGCGGACGTTCCGGGTCCGCGGCCGCGGCGCGACCCGCCGCGACGGCACCAAGGGCGACCTGCTGGTCACCGTCGACGTCCAGGTGCCGCAGAAGCTCGACGCCCCGACCCGCGACGCCCTCGAGAAGCTGCGCGCCTCGGGCGGCGGCGACGACCTGCGCGCCGAGTTGCTCCAGGTGGCTCGGGAGGACTGAGGCTTGGGGGTTGAGCGGAGGCACCATGCAATTCGCTGACGATACGCCGGTCTACGTCATCTCGGTCGCGGCGCAGCTGTCGGGCCTGCACCCGCAGACGTTGCGCGCGTACGACCGGATGGGGCTCGTGTGCCCGGGGCGGACCGCCGGACGCGGGCGGCGTTACTCCATGCGCGACATCGCGATGCTGCAGGAGATCCAGCGGCTCTCCCAGGAGGAGGGCATCAACCTCGCCGGCATCAAGCACATCCTGGAGCTCGAAAACGAGGCCGACCGCCTGCGCACCGAGGCGCTGCGGCTGCGCGCGGTGATCGAAGAGCTGACGAATGAGCTGGAGTCGACCCGCGCGGTGGCGGCCAGGCTCGCCCAGCTGCGCGGTCAGAGCCGGTCCGGCAGCGATCTGGTGCCGATCAGGAAGACCGGCGCCGGCGGCGCCGCGTTCTGGCAGGAGACATCGGGGGACGAATAGTCCTCGACCAGTCATCACACGGGGACGATCAAGGAAAATCAAGGAAATATGTCGATGGATTACAAGCTGACACAGAAGAGCCAGGAGGCGGTCTCCGCCGCCGTCCGGCGGGCGGCGGCCGAGGGCCACCCGCAGGTGGAGCCGGCGCACCTGCTGGTCGCGCTGCTCAGCCAGGGCGACGGCACGGCCGCTCCGCTGCTCGAGGCGGTCGGCGCGGACTGGAAGGTGGTCAGGCGGCGGGCCGAGGAGCAGCTCGACACCCTGCCCAAGGCGGCCGGCGCGACGGTCGGCGCGCCGCAGACGTCGCGGCAGTTCTTGACCGTGCTCAACACCGCGGCGCGCCGGGCCGAGCAGCTCGAGGACGAGTACGTCTCCACCGAGCACCTGCTGGTCGGGCTCGCCGCGGACGGCGGCCAGGTGGCGGCGCTGCTGCGCGAGTACGGCGCGACGCCGCAGGCGCTGCTCGACGCGTTCGAGAAGGTCCGCGGCCACGCCAGGGTGACCTCCGACAACCCGGAGGAGACCTACCAGGCGCTGGAGAAGTACGGCGTCGACCTGACCGCCAGCGCCCGCGAGGGCAAGCTCGACCCGGTGATCGGCCGGGACGCCGAGATCCGCCGGGTGATCCAGGTGCTGTCGCGCCGGACGAAGAACAACCCGGTGCTGATCGGCGAGCCCGGCGTCGGCAAGACCGCCGTCGTCGAAGGCCTGGCCAGCCGCATCGTGGCCGGCGACGTGCCGGAGACGCTCAAGAACAAGCGCCTGGTCGGGCTGGACCTCGGCGCCATGGTGGCCGGCGCCAAGTACCGCGGCGAGTTCGAAGAGCGGCTCAAGGCCGTACTGAACGAGATCAAAGAGAGCGACGGCCAGATCATCACGTTCATCGACGAGCTGCACACGGTCGTCGGCGCGGGCGCGGCCGAGGGCGCCATGGACGCCGGCAACATGCTCAAGCCGATGCTGGCCCGCGGCGAGCTGCGCATGATCGGCGCGACCACGCTCGACGAGTACCGCGAGCGGATCGAAAAGGACCCCGCCCTGGAACGGCGCTTCCAACAGGTGTTCGTCGGCGAGCCGTCGGTCGAGGACACGATCGCGATCCTGCGCGGGCTGAAGGGCCGGTACGAGGCGCACCACCAGGTGCAGATCGCCGACGCGGCGCTGGTGGCCGCCGCCACCCTCTCCGACCGGTACATCACCGCCCGCTTCCTGCCGGACAAGGCCATCGACCTGGTGGACGAGGCCGCCTCCCGGCTGCGCATGGAGATCGACTCCCGGCCCGTCGAGATCGACGAGCTGCAGCGCGCCGTCGACCGGCTGAAGATGGAGGAGATGGCGCTCGACAAGGAGTCCGACGAGGCGTCCAGGCAGCGCCTCGACCGCCTCCGCAAGGACCTCGCCGACAAGCAGGAGCAACTCGACGCCCTCGTCGCACGCTGGGAGCACGAGAAGGCCGGGCTCAACCGGGTCGGCGAGCTGAAGAAGCGCATCGACGACCTGCGCGGCCAGGCCGAACGTGCCCAGCGCGACGGCGATCTCGAGGTCTCGGCCCGCCTCATGTACGGCGAGATCCCGGCGCTCGAGAAGGAGCTGGCCCAGGCGTCCGAGGCCGCCGAGGACCGCGGCGCGATGGTCAAGGAGGAGGTCGGCGCCGACGACGTGGCCGAGGTCGTGTCGTCGTGGACCGGCGTCCCCGTCGGCAAGCTGCTCGAGGGCGAGACCGCCAAGCTGCTCCGCATGGAGGACGAGCTCGGCCACCGCCTGATCGGCCAGCGCGCCGCGGTCACCGCGGTGTCCGACGCGGTGCGCCGTGCCCGCGCCGGCGTCGCCGACCCGGACCGCCCGACCGGCTCGTTCCTGTTCCTCGGCCCGACGGGCGTCGGCAAGACCGAGCTGGCCAAGGCGCTCGCCGACTTCCTGTTCGACGACGAGCGGGCGATGGTCCGCATCGACATGAGCGAGTACTCGGAGAAGCACTCGGTGGCCCGCCTCGTCGGCGCCCCGCCCGGCTACGTCGGCTACGAGGAGGGCGGCCAGCTCACCGAGTCGGTCCGCCGCCGCCCGTACTGCGTCGTCCTGCTCGACGAGGTCGAGAAGGCCCACCCCGAGGTCTTCGACGTGCTGCTCCAGGTGCTCGACGACGGCCGGCTCACCGACGGGCAGGGCCGTACGGTCGACTTCCGCAACACGATCCTCATCATGACGTCCAACCTGGGCTCGCAGTTCCTCGTCGACCCGGCGCTCGACAACGGCGCCCGCCGCGACGCGGTCATGTCGGCCGTCCGGTCGTCCTTCAAGCCGGAGTTCCTCAACCGGCTCGACGACGTCATCATCTTCGACGCGTTGACCACAGAGGAGCTCACCCGCATCGTCGACCTGCAGGTCGACCTGCTGGCCAGGCGCCTGGGCGAGCGGCAGCTCAAGCTGACCGTCACCGACGCCGCCCGCGAGTGGCTCGCGGTCACCGGCTTCGACCCGGTCTACGGCGCCCGCCCGCTGCGCCGCCTGGTGCAGTCCTCGATCGGCGACCAGCTCGCCCGCGCCTTGTTGTCCGGCGAGATCCACGACGGCGACGAGGTCATCGTCGACCTCGACCTGGCCGCCGACCGCCTCACCCTCCGCCCCGCCCGCGCCGTCACCCTCGCCGAATAAGTGAGTGCCGACGTCGCAGGGCAGTCGGAGAGCAGGATGGAGGCGAACGGACTAGACTAAGTCTGGCTAGGAGGTGCGGAGTGATCGCGGCTGAGCAGTACAACATCCACGAGGCCAAGACGCAGCTGTCTCGCATCATTGAGCACGTCGAGGGGGGTGGCGAAGTGATCATTAGTCGAGCCGGCAAGCCGGTGGCCAAGGTCGTTCCGCTGGTTACCCACGTCAAGCGCGCCGGCCGGGGTTCGCTGCGCGGCAAGCTCGTTTTGGCCGACGACTGGGACTCGCCGGAGACCAACGCGGCCATTGCGGCGGACTTCGGGTTGGAGTGATGAGGCTCCTGCTGGACACCCATGTCATTTTGTGGTGGCTCATCGACGATCCCGGGCTGGCGGACGACATCAAGGAGCGGATCGACACCGAAGTCGACGTCTTCGTGAGCGCTGCCACGACGTGGGAGATCACGATCAAACAGGCGGCGGGAAAGGTTGGGCCCGCGGACCTTCCCGAACGCGTGGCGAGTAGCGACCTGCGCGAACTGCCGATCACCTCTCGTCATGCAATCCAAGCCGGTCGTCTTCCCTTCATCCACCGCGATCTGTTCGACCGGATGCTGGTCGCTCAGGCCCAATGCGAGGGGCTCACCCTTGTCACGCGGGACGCCAACATCCAGAAGTACGACGTGGCGCTCTTGCCGGCGTAGCCGCGCTCCGGGCAGGTGGGTGGTCGGGCCTCGGTCGGGTGGTCTGGTCACGGGCTTGTCGAGATCCAGTAGCGGCGCTTGTGCTCGGTGCGGTCGAGGAGCCGGCCGCCTGCTGCTTCGATGATCCGCTGGGAGGCGATGTTGGTGTGGTCGCACATCACCAGCGCCTCGCGGATGCCCAGAGAACGCGCGACCGGGAGGGCCGCGGCGAGCATGGCCGTGCCGTGGCCCCGGCGGCGCGCGCCGGGTCGTACGTCATAGCCGATGTGGCCGCCGATATCCCACAGGGCCTCGGTGAGCCGGTGGCGGATCGCCAGCCTGCCGAGGAAGCGTTCGCCGTCGGCCCACCACAGGGTGGTCATGGGCACGAACCCGGGCCGTACGCCCGCCTGGGTCCGCTCGCCCAGCAACCGCGCGACATAGGCGTCGAACGCCGCGGGATCCACCAGGGCCGCCGCGTCGACGTCCTCGACGAACCAGGGAACCGGATAGTCGCGGTCCGCGCGGAACTCGGCGATCGCCGCCAGGAACGACGTCCGCAGCCGCGCGGTCGGATCGATCAGCTCTGGCATAAGCCCATGATGCGGTGATTCATCCACTCGAGCCCGATGTGTGATGGGTGGCGAAGGCAGATGCCGCAGCAGCGGGCGTAAGTATCCGGAGGCCTGGGTGTGGTGTGGCTTTCATCACGCAAGCGTGGGTCTCTCCAGGCCTCCTGACGCTTCCCACTTTGTCCCCGGCGCTGGGCGGTCAGGGAGATGGGCAACTGCCTGGGGCTCGGCAAGAAGACAGGACGAGACCTGCGCTCGGCGCCTGGCACGTGCCGTGGGCGAGCGGTTTTGTCAGAGGCTCCGGTTAGTTTTGGAACGTGCGTTCGACAGATCTCGGCGCGGCTACCAGCGGGGAGTTGGCGGCCGGCATCACGGCGTTTGCGGCTGAGTTGGCCGCCAGGCCCGCGCCCGGGTCCGGCGCCGTGTGCTACGAGGAGGTGGCGGCCCTGGGCCGCGCGGTGGATCTGCTCGAGTCGGCCATCGCCGCCCGCGTCGGCGTGGCCGCCAGTTCCGGCTATGTGGCCGAGTGGGGGCACGCTTCCCCGACGGCCTGGCTGCGCGGCAGCTTGGGCATGCGGCACGTCCGAGCGCAGGAACGTGCCGTGCTCGCGGACCAGTTGCCCCGCTTGCCGCGGGTCGCCGAGCGGCTGGCCGCCGGTGAGTTGTCGTCGGGGTACGCCGCCGCCATCGCCACCGGGGTTCGGCGGTTGGACGAGGCTGATTGCGGCAAGGCGGAGCGCTTACTGTTGGGTTTCGTCGACGATTGCCACTCAGTGGGGCAGATCACCCGGTTCGCCGACAGGATCAAAGACCTCATCGCCGACCGTGACGGCAGCGCGGCAGAGCCGGAGGACGGGCGGCATGGCGAGCGCCAGTGGTTGGCCTTGCGCCGCTCCGGATCGGGCGCCTTCGTCAAGGGCCGCTTCGGCCCCGAGTTGATCGCCTTGATCAAAGCCAAGGTGGAGCCGCTGGCCACACCCTGCGGGCCAGAAGACACCCGCGATCACTCCGAACGTCTTGCCGACGCGCTCCAGACCCACCTGTCCGGTGGCGACAGCCGATGGGACCCGATACTCGTCATCGAGCTGCACTCGGCCGGCGCGACACGATCCATGACGGACTCGGCACCGGCGAGTGGACCAGCAGCCGCCGCCCCGCCCCCTGAGCGAAACCGTCCGTCCACGACTCCCACAGCCCGCCGCAGCCGAGAAGGCAGCGGCCCCGGCGGCGTGGTGCCGGCTCCGCCCGGGCCGGGCTGGCCGTTCGACGGCACTCCGTTCACGGCCCGGCTCGCCGATGGCACACCCGTCCCCACACAGCGCGCACGCCAGATTCTGCTCAACGCCGGGTTTTCCGCCCTCGTCCTCGGCGCGGACGGCCTGCCGCTCTACCTCGGACGTCGCGTCCGCTGTGGCACTCCAGCGCAGCGCCGAGTCCTCCTGACCCGCTACCCGACCTGCGTGGTCGACGACTGCGAAATCCCCGGCACCGGCTGCCAGATCGAACATGTCCAGGGATGGGAAAACGGCCAAGGCAGCGACATCGATCAGTTGGTTTTGTGCTGTTCATTCCATAACCGGTACAAATGGCGCTATCCCGATCGTGTGATCATCGATCGCCGCGCCGACGGACGGTACAGCTACTACATCCGCCGTCCCACAAACAATCGATCACGCAAACCTCGAGGACACTCCGCCCGCCAACGATCACCGGGACACGACCCGTGAACTGACGGCCCGGTTGAGTTCGCCGACAAATCGGGGTATTTCGCCTGAAAGGTACGTCGAGGACCTTCGCTGCCGAGGCCAGTTCCTCGTAGCGTCCGCCCTTCAACCCGAACGCCGTCACCCTGGGCACCGGGCTGAGCTCGACCACCCAATAGTCTTCGCTGCCTACATCCGCATAACGAGGGCGCCTACCGGTGTGCGGTGGTGCGTCAGATGCCGCAGCAACGGGTGTAGGTGTCGCCGGAGCCGCACCAGCAGGGGTCGGCGGGGGCGGGGGGCCAGGGCGTGCCGGTGCCGCGGGTGCTCACCCGCTGGCCGAACTGCCGGACGGTGAGCGGGTCTCCCGGGTCGCGGCGCTCGCTCACGGCGAACTGCTCGTACGCCTCACGGGTGGCCCGGAAGACGCCGGTCACGCGGGTGCGGATGACCGGGTTGACCCACGGGGCGTCGCCGCGCAGGAACGCCTCGATGACGTGCCGGTGGTCCTCGCTCGGCAGCTCTTCGGCGAGCTGTGGCCAGCGAGCGACCACCGCGGCGCGCTCGATCGGCGGCCAGTACATGAGGACGGCGGAGAAGGTCAGCAGCGAAGGCGCGTCCTCACCGCCGCGCTCCGCCTCGTGGTCCATCTCGTCGCGGGGTATGCCGAGGAACATGCGGGCGATCAGGCGCGTCCTGATCAGCGCCTGGTACTCCTCTGGATGGTCGCCGCCGCAGCGGGCGAGGCCGGCGTTGGCCCAGCGGAGCGCCTCCGCCGTCGCGCCGACGTGCAGCAGGCCGAGCGACGCCGGGACATAGACCGCGGGGTCGGCCGGACAGCGCGCCGACAGCTCGTCGAGGATCTGCTGGCCGACGTCCACCCCGCCGACGGCGAGCGCGACCTCGGCGAGCTCGGCGCGCTTGATCGGCTCCTGCTCGCGTGAGGACACCAGCAGCATGGCCCTGCCCTCGGGATGTGCCACCAGCTCCGCCATCACCGCTTCGAGTCGCCGCCGAGCCCGCTGCTCGTCGTCGAGAGTCACGTCCGACACGTTAACGTCGCCCGATGGGGAATTGTCGCCAGTCGGGGACATGGCCCCAGGCACGGGTGGGGGCGGTGTGACCATGGTTGAACAACGACTGCCGGAGGGTGAATCGTTCCATGCGACGACTGGTGGCCGGCCCGCTGCTGCGGCACGTCGGGGAGCGCACGGCGACGGTGTGGGTGGAGACCGACCGGCCTGGCGAGGTGTCCGTGCTCGACGCGACGAGCCCGACGTTCACCGTGCACGGTCATCACTACGCGATCGTCGAGGTCGACGGGTTGACGCCCGGCGCCCGCACGCCGTACGACGTGCGGCTCGACGGCGAGGTGGTCTGGCCGGAGGCCGGGGATGACGGGCGGCCGCCGAGCGTGATCCGGACGCTCGATCCGGCGCTGCCGCTTCGGCTGGCGTTCGGTTCGTGCCGGAAGGCGCCCGCGCCGGCGGCAAGGCACGGCGTGGACGCGCTGTCCGCGTATGGACGGCGGCTGGCCGCGGGCGGTGAGGAACCGCCGAGCGTGCTGCTGCTGGTGGGCGACCAGGTGTACGCGGACACGCCGCCGGTGCCGCTGCGCGAGTTCATCAGGGCGCGGCGGGACGTCGCCGAGCCGCCGCACGAGGAGGTCGCCGACTTCACCGAGTACGCGGAGCTGTACCGGCTGGCGTGGACGGCGGATCCGGATGTCCGCTGGCTGCTGTCCACCGTGCCGACGCTCATGATCTTTGATGATCATGACATCAGGGACGACTGGAACACGTCGCAGGCGTGGCGGCGGGAGATGGCGGCCCAGCCGTGGTGGCGGCACCGGATCGGCGGTGGCCTCGCCGCGTACTGGATCTACCAGCACCTCGGCAACCTCGACCCGGACGAGCGGCGCGCCGATCCCGTGTACGCGGCCGTCCGCGCGGCCGGTCACGACGCCGGGAAGATCGTGGACGAGTTCGCCGCGGCCGCCGACGGGGGCGCGGCGCGGTGGAGCTACGCGCACGACGTCGGGCGGGTCCGGCTGATCGTGCTGGACAGCCGGTGCGGCCGGGTGCTGGACGAGGGCCGCCGGGCCATGCTGGCCGGCGGCGAGCAGGCCTGGTTCGACGAGCGTTGCGCCGGCGGCGTCGACCATCTGCTCATCGTCAGCTCGCTGCCGTACCTGCTGCCCGCCGGCATCCATGAGGTCGAGGCGTGGAACGAGGCGGTCTGCGCCGGGGCATGGGGGCGGCGGCCGGCCGCGCTGGGAGAGCGGCTGCGGCAGGGCGCAGACCTGGAGCACTGGGCGGCGTTCCAGCGCTCGTTCCGCGCCATGGCCGCCGGGCTGCTCGACGTCGTACGGGGCGCGCGGGGGACGCCGCCGGCGAGCGTCACGATCTTGTCAGGCGACGTGCACTACTCCTACCTCGCCCGCGTCCGCGGTCGGGCCATCGCCCAGGTGGTGTGCTCGCCGCTGCACAACCCGCTGACGGCGCGGCTGCGGCGGGCCAACCGGCTCGCCTGCCTGCGGGGCGTACGGACGTCCCTGCGGTTGCTGGCGCGCGCGGCCGGCGTGGCGCCGAGCCCGCTGGCGTGGCGGGTCACCGACGGGCCGTGGTTCGTCAACGCCATCGCCACGATCGACATCGACGGCCGGGCAGCGACCGTACGGTGGGAGACGCCGGCCGCCGGCGGAGGCATGGCGGTCCTCGGCCGGGCCGTGTTGAGCGGCCCCGCCGCCCCCGCGGTGGGCCGGACGGTGTTAGGCCTGCAACAGGTGTCAGGCGCCTGCAACAGGTGTTACGCCTTCAACAGGTCTGAGACCTTCGGCAGGTCTGAGACCTTCGGCAGGTCTTAGGCCTTGAGCAGGTCGTCCAGCATCGCGTCGTACTCGTCCTCGGGCTGGCCAAGATCGATCCTGGCCCGGTAGCGCAGCCGTAGCAGCGCCTCGAGGCTGTCCTCCGCCGACAGTACGTCGTCGCCGCTCCCGCCGGCCGCCTCCCCACGGTCGCGGATGGCCAGCACCACGTCCGCGCCCGCCGTGGCCCACTCGTGTGCCCCGGCGAGGTCGCCGTGCGCGTAGAGCATTTCGGCGACGCAGCGATGCACTTCCGGGTCGCGGGGGGCGTCGGCGCGGATCGCTTCTATCAGCTCACGGGCCTCGTCGTCGCGCCCGAGTTCGAACAGCGCGTCGGCCAGGTAGGCGCGCGGATCGCCGTAGACCTCACCGCCGTCCTCGATGGCCTTGCGGTAGAGCTCGGCGGCTTTCGCGTGCTCTCCGGCGTGCTGCCACTGCTCTCCTGCGCGGACCAGCACTTTGGCGCGGGACACGCCGCCGGAGACCGACCCGGCCAGTTCGGACAGCCGCTGCGCGGCGGCCGCATGATCGCCCGTGCGCAGCGTGTC
Organism: Streptosporangiaceae bacterium; assembly: GCA_036378315.1. Classification (GTDB taxonomy): domain Bacteria; phylum Actinomycetota; class Actinomycetes; order Streptosporangiales; family Streptosporangiaceae; genus CALAED01. The sequence continues at coordinate 32,225 of DASUWU010000078.1, forward strand.
GAACTCCATGTCGTCGAGATCGTCTTCGGTCACATGCGTCACCCTTAGACGCTACCCGCCACTCGGCCGACGAAGCGGACCAATGCGAATGATCATCCAAAAATGGATCACAGGCTACCAATGATCAAGTGACGCTGCCGATCACATACCCGGGGTCGCCTGGGCGGAACCGCGGAAACCGGCGCGACGGAGGCGGCCCTACCTGCGGGAGCGCTCCAAGGCGTCCCAGAACCCGCGGCGCAGCGCGTGCCGCACCTCGTCGTGCAGCAGGAAGTCGATGGGCAGCGACGATCCCTGCAGCAACCGCGCCTCGAGGTCGGACGGCATCCGCGGCTTGCGGGCCAGCACCGCCTCGAGCCACAGCGCGGGCGCGTCACGGGCGACCGACTCGCCGAAGTCCTGGCCCTCCTGATGTGCCGCCTTGACCGCGTCGGACAGCGTCGAGGTCACCTGGGCGGGGGCGGGGCTCAACTGCTGCGGACCGGTGTACGGGGCGTGCTGGGGCGGTGCCGCCTGTGCCATCGGCCCGGGGTAGCCCAAGCCAGGACCCGTGACCTCGCCGGGCGGCGAGCCGGACGGGACAGGGCCGGACGGGACGGGGCCGGGAGCGCCGCCCGGCGCGGGCGTCGGCGCGGCGTACATCGGGTTCGTGGGCGTGGGCTGCGGCTGCTCGGCCTGCGGTGGCGGGCCGACATGGCCGCCGGCGCTCAACTGTCCGGGTTGGCTCAACTGCCCGGGTTGGCTCAACTGCCCGGGCTGTCCGGGTTGGCTGTGGCTCAAGGGACCGGGCTGGCTCAAGGGGCCGGGCGGGCCCAACTGGCTTGGGGGGTTCAGCTGGCCTTGAGGGCCAAGCTGCCCGACGGGGCTCAGCTGGCCGCCGGGCGCGGCGTGGCCGGTGTGCCCGCCGGTCGGGAGCGGCCCGATCGCCGCGCCGGAGCCGGTCGCGTGACCGTTGGACACCGCGGAGGTCGACGGGGACGACAAGTTCGATGGGGACGACGGGGATGTCGGGGACGACGATGACTCGACCCCGGTGAGCATGTTGACGTACGGCCGCAGGTGCGTCGAACCGATCTCGATGAGGTCGTCGCATTCCTGGCGGAGCGCCCTGGCGACGGTCCAGTTGCCCTCGGTGGCGATGTGCAGCACGGTCACCCGCACCCCGAGGTCCTGGGCGTCGCTGATCACCTGGGCCAGGTCCTCGTCGTTGCTCACCACGACCGCGTCCGCGAGCGCGCCGTTGCGGGCCAGCGTCATCAGGTCGCGGTGGATCTCGGTGTCGACGGCCTCGCGGCGTCCCGGCCGGACGCGTCCGAGCCGGAGCTTGAGCCCCGGCAGGTCGGCGAGCGCCTCGTGCTCGGGGGAGCGGCGGCCCTCGACCGCGGCCTCGTACCAGTAACATCGCAGCAGCGGCAGGCCGGTGCGTTCGCGAGCCAGGTTGCCCAGGAGCTGGAGCAGGCCGCCGAAGTCCCACGAGACCGTCTCACGGTGGCGGGTCCCGTGCACCGCCAAGGCGCCGTCCGCCAGCAGATAGCCGGCGTCCACGAACAGCGCGCAGCGATCCACGCTCACCGCCCCTTCCGGACTCGAGGCTCGCCAGCGTTATCCGAGGAATCGATGGACGAGCCCGCAGAGCTCCCCGCCCGGACGGTACCACCCGTTCCGGACGCCCGGAACGATTCCCTCATGATCTTTACTACCGGCTGCCGGCGGTCCCCGCGTCGTGCGGGCGGCGCTGTCTGAGGGGCAACCTGAGCCAGGCGCGCCGCGCCCCGCCGCGGTCGCCGCCGCCCGCTCCGCCGGCGTCTCCGCGGGCTTCTGGGCCGGCGGCGAGGTACCCGGCGGCCGCCGTGCCGAGGACGAGCGGCGCCACGATCGCCTGGAGCGTCGCCCGCACGTCGGCCAGCTCGGCGTAGGTCGCCGCGCAGCGCGCGCAGCCGGCCAGGTGCCGTTCCACCCGGACCGAGTCGCGGTCGGCGAGACCACCCCTGAGGTACCCGCCGAGCTTGTCGAGCGCGGGCCGGCAGGGCCGGCGCGCCGACTCGGCCAGGTGCAGCTGCAGGTAGGCCTGCCGCAGCCCCTCCCTGGCCCGGTAGGCGAGCGCCGCGACGCCGTTGGCCGACAGGCCGAGCAGCGGCGCGACCGCGGCCGGCCGCGCCGCCTCGACTTCGGCGTGCCAGAGCACGACCTGCCAGCGTTCGGGCAGCGACAGGAACGCACGGGCGGTCACGTTGGCCTCAAGCCCGCGCAACGCCGCGTCCACGAACGGCTCGGCCGGGTCGAAACCGGGCGACCCGCCGGCCGGCCCGCTGGTCGACCCGCCGGTCGACCCACTGGCGCGCGCGCCGCCGAGCGTCCGCCGGAGGGAGACGAGCAGGTACGGCCGGAACCCGGCCTGCGGACCGCCGCCCGCGCGCAGCACCCCGAATGCCTGGGCGAAGGTCGCGACGACCGCGTCTTCCGCGGCGGGCCCGTCGCCGGCGAGCAGCCGGGCGAGCACGCGGGCCGCCGGGGCGTGCCGCTCGTACAGCAGGTCGCCGGCCGCCGGGTCGCCGGTCCGGATGCGGGAGATCAACACGGCGTCGCTGGTACTCATCGTGGCCCCCCGATCACATGACGTCGCGAAGTTCATTCCGCACCCAGGTCGCCGTTAACCCCGGGCCGTCCGCCACCGCCTAGGCTGGTGTCCGTGCGCGACCGCGACGAGCTACTCGCCGAGATCAAGTCCAAGGCCGTGGTGTACGGCGACTTCGTCCTGTCGTCGGGCCGGCGCGCGTCGTGGTATGTCGATCTGCGGCGGATCACCCTGGACGGGCACGCGGCGCCGCTGGTCGGGCGGGTCATGCTCGACCTGACGGCGGGGCTCGACTACGACGCGGTGGGCGGGCTCACCCTCGGCGCCGACCCGGTGGCCGCCGCGATGCTGCACGCCGCCGCGGCGCGCGGCCGGCGGCTGGACGCGTTCATCGTCAGGAAGGCGGGCAAGGCGCACGGCCTGCAGCGGCGCGTCGAAGGCCCCGACGTGGCCGGCCGCCGGGTGCTCGCGGTGGACGACACCTCGACCACCGGCGGCTCCGTGCTGACCGCGGTCGCCGCGCTCCGCGAGGCGGGCGCCGAGATCGCCGGCGTCGCCACGATCGTCGAACGCGGCGCTCGCGATCGGGTCGTGGCCGAGGGCCTGGAGTACCGCGCCGCTTTCGGCATCGACGACCTCATCGACGGCCCGGGCGTCGTTCAGGACTTCACGATCGTGTAGGTCTTCCGCTTGCCCGGCGGCCCCTTCGGCGCGAGCCGGCCGTTGATGAACACGTCGACCGCGCCGGCGTTGGAGACCACGAGGGCCATCCGCGGCTCGTCGGCGTGCCGCTCGTCGCCCTGTTTGAGGGTGCCGTTGAACAGGATGTCGCCGTCCGGGACGGACGAGATGAACACGCCGCACCTGGGGGCGCGGCAGCGAACGATGAGCGCGTCCGTGGTGGATGTCGAGCTTGCCGCCGGTCTTGGCTTGCTCGACGCAGCCCCGGACACGGCCGGCGGATCGGCCCTTGACGCGCCCGGACCGGGTTTGGCCGGCGCCGAGGTCAGCGCACCCCAGAGCGCGACACCGCCCACGACCAGCAGCGCTATGGCCAGCACCACGGCGGCGACCGCGATCAAGATGCGCGCATGACCTCTCGGGTCAGGCCGATGACGTCCCACATGGGGAGGTTAGCGGGAACTGTCGCCGCAGAGCGACGGACTGACTCTTCAGAGCCGTTCTTCTTGCCCGGCGGCATGCCGGCTGCGCCCATCCGCCCGTCCGTCAGCCCGTCCATCGGCCCGTCCATCGGCCGGTCCATCGGCCCGTCCGGCCGACCGGCCTCCCCGCCCATCGCCGGCGCGGTGGGCGGGTCGTCTGCCGGCCGCGTGCCGCGGCTTCGCCCTGGGCGCGCGGCGGCCACGCAGCACCTCGCGGAGGACGGGAACGACAGACACGAGCACGGCGAGCGCGACGACGGGCAGCACGTACTTGTCGATGCCGCTGATCCGGCTGCCGAGGAAGTGCCCGACGAGGATGATCGATTCTGTCCATGCGATCGCGCCGACGGCGTTCCAGACGAGGAACCTGCGGGAGCTCATCTCCAGCATCCCGGCGAGCGGGTTCAGGAACGTCCGGACGATCGGGATGAACCGCGCCAGCACCACGGCCCTGGCTGGGCCGAACTTGTTGAAGTAATGCTCGGCCTTGTCCACGTGCTCCTGGCGGAACAGCCGCGAGTTCGGCCGGTCGAACAGCTTGCGACCGTACCGCGCCCCTAGGTAGTGGCCGAACTGGGCGCCGGCGATCGCGCACACCGGCGCGGCGATGAGCAGCACAGGCAGCGACAGCGGCGTGACGCCGACGTCGTGGGCCGCCCGGGCGGTCGTGAACAGACCCGCCGTGAACAGCAACGTGTCGCCTGGGAGGAAGAACCCGATGAGCAACCCCGTCTCGGCGAAGAGGATGGCGAGGATCCCCAGCACCCCGAACGCGGTGATCAAGGATTGCGGATCGAGGACGTTCACGGCGAGTTCCACAGGCCGAGCGTACCCAAGAAGGCTCGGCGGCTCGCCGCTCGTTTCCGCCGCCGTCCCGGCTTCGGGATACTTGACAGGGAGGGGCCGCACCCGCGCGACCCGCCCGGTCGGAAGCCGACATACCAGGGAGCTGACATATGCCAATCGCGACCCCAGAGGTCTACGCGGAGATGCTGGACCGCGCGAAGCGCGAGGGCTTCGCCTACCCCGCCATCAACGTCACCTCCAGCCAGACGCTGAACGCCGCGCTGCGCGGCTTCGCCGAGGCGGAAAGCGACGGGATCGTCCAGGTGTCCACCGGGGGCGCGGACTTCCTGTCGGGGACGACCGTGAAGCACATGGTCACCGGAGCGACCGCGCTCGCCGAGTACGCCATGGTCGTCGCCGAGCGCTACCCGGTGAACGTGGCGCTGCACACCGACCACTGCCCCAAGGACAAGCTCGACGGGTTCATGCGCCCGCTCGTGAAGATCTCCCAGGAGCGGGTGGCCCAGGGCCGGCAGCCGCTGTTCCAGTCGCACATGTGGGACGGGTCGGCGGTGCCGCTCGACGAGAACCTGGCCATCGCGGCCGAGCTGATCGAAGAGTGCGCCAAGGCCCGCGTGATCATGGAGATGGAGATCGGTGTCGTCGGCGGCGAGGAGGACGGCGTCGTCGGCGAGATCAACGAGAAGCTGTACACGACGCCAGGCGACGCGCTGGCCACCGCCGAGGCCGTCGGGCTCGGCGAGAAGGGCCGCTACATCCTCGCCGCGACGTTCGGCAACGTGCACGGGGTCTACAAGCCCGGTCACGTCAAGCTGCGGCCCACCGTGCTGAAGGACATCCAGGAGGCGGTCGGGGCCAAGTACGGCAGGGAAAAGCCGTTCGACCTGGTCTTCCACGGCGGTTCCGGCTCGACGCTCGAGGAGATCCGCGAGGCGGTCTCGTACGGCGTGATCAAGATGAACATCGACACCGACACGCAGTACGCCTTCACCCGGCCGATCGCCGAGCACATGTTCCGCAACTTCGACGGCGTGCTCAAGGTCGACGGCGACGTGTGCAACAAGAAGCAGTACGACCCGCGGTCGTACGGCAAGGCCGCCGAGGCCGGGATGGCCGCCCGCGTCGTCACCGCGTGCGAGAACCTGTTGAGCGCCGGCCACAAGATCGGTTGATCCGGCGGTCGCGGCGGGCGTCATGCCGGCCGGGAAACCGCTGGGCCGCGTCGTATGGCGTGATGGTGGTCGTTCATCCGCACTTACCATGGTCGCCATGAGTTCGCAGCACGAGAACCTGCTGGGCGGCCCGCCGCCCACCGAGCTGCCCGACAACGCCGAAGCGCGCGGCAGCCTCGAGCGCGGCGTCGATCCGGTCGAGGTGGCCGCCCGCTTCCCCGACCACTCGGCCGCGTGGGCGGAGCTGGCCGACCGCGCCTTCGCCAAGGGCGAGGTCATCGAGTCGTACGCCTACGCGCGGACCGGCTACCACCGCGGGCTCGACCAGCTGCGCCGCGCCGGCTGGAAGGGCCGCGGCCCGATCCCGTGGGAGCACGCGCCGAACCGCGGGTTTCTGCGGTCGCTGCACGCCCTCGGCCGCGCCGCCGCCGCGATCGGCGAGGACGACGAGGCCGAACGATGCCGGACGTTCCTGCGCGACAGCAGCCAGGCGGCGGTCGCGGCGCTGTCCTGACCTGTCCTGACCTGTCCAGATTCTTACCGTTTCTCCCCGGGACCCGGCCGGGTAGGATTTCATCGCAAGAGGCTCCTGCCGCGCTTGCGGCCAGGAGCCTTAGCCATGTGAAGGGCACGAGAAGGGACACCAACAGATGCCTGCCATCGTGCTCGTCGGCGCCCAGTGGGGCGACGAAGGCAAAGGCAAGGCGACCGACCTGCTCGGCGGCCAGGACGGCAACCAGGTCGACTACGTCGTCCGCTACCAGGGCGGCAACAACGCGGGGCACACCGTGGTCATCGGCGACCAGAAGTACGCGCTGCACCTGTTGCCGTCGGGCATCCTGTCGCCGGGCGTCACCCCGGTCATCGGCAACGGCGTGGTCATCGACCCGGGCGTGCTGCTCGATGAGCTCGACGGGCTCGTCGCCCGCGGCATCGACTGCGACCGGTTGTTGATCTCGGCCGGCGCGCACCTGATCATGCCGCACCACAAGGCCCTCGACAAGGTCACCGAGCGCTACCTCGGCAAGGCCAGGATCGGCACCACCGGCCGCGGCATCGGGCCCGCGTACGGCGACAAGGTCGCGCGGATGGGGATCCGCGTCCAGGACCTGCTCGACCCCGGCATCCTCGAACAGAAGCTCGAGACCGCGCTGCGCGAGAAGAACCAGGTGCTGACCAAGGTCTACAACCGGCGGCCGATCGAGGTCGGCCGGGTCGTCGACGAGTACGTCGCCTACGCAGCGCGGCTGCGGCCGTACGTCGCCGACACCACGCTCGTGCTCAACACCGCGCTCGACCGCGGCCAGGTCGTGCTGCTGGAGGGCGGCCAGGGCAACCTGCTGGACATCGACCACGGCACGTACCCGTTCGTGACCTCCTCCAGCCCGACGTCCGGCGGCGCCTGCGCCGGCTCCGGCATCCCGCCCACCCGCATCAGCAGGGTGATCGGGATCCTGAAGGCGTACACCACGCGGGTGGGCAGCGGCCCGTTCCCGACCGAGCTGCTCGACGAGCAGGGCGAGTGGCTGCGCCGGGCCGGCGGCGAGTTCGGCACCACCACCGGGCGCGAGCGGCGGTGCGGCTGGTTCGACGCGGTGATCGCGCGGTACGCCGTGCGCATCAACGGGATCACCGACTTCTTCCTCACCAAGCTCGACGTGCTGTCCGGCCTGGAGCGGGTCCCGGTGTGCGTGGCGTACGACATCGACGGCGTACGGCACGACGAGATGCCGATGACGCAGACCGAGTTCCACCACGCCAAGCCGGTGTTCGAGTACCTCGACGGCTGGCAGGAGGACATCACGGCCGCAGGGTCCTTCGACGACCTGCCGAAGAACGCGCAGGCGTACGTGCGCGCGCTGGAGGAGATGGCGGGCGCGCGGATCTCGGCCATCGGGGTCGGCCCGGGGCGTGACCAGACGCTCCAGCTACACTCGCTGATCTGATCGGTGCGGCACGTCCCGAGCGTCCCGCGGCCCGTGATCGAATCATCACGCCGTGTTTCCCTCGGTGACGCCCGCCGCCCATACCCTGCCGGACGTGAGACATCGGGGGGAACGCATCGAGATCGTCGGCCACCGCGGCGCCCGCGGGCTGCGTCCCGAGAACACGCTGCCGGGCTTCGCGCATGCCCTCGGGATCGGCGTGGACACCATCGAGCTCGACGTCGGGCTGACGGCGGACGGCGCGATCGTGTGCAACCACGACCAGGCCCTGTCCCCGGTCAACTGCGTGGACACCGCGCCGGTGACGCCGGGCGACCCGCTGTTCCCTTACGTCGGGCGGCCGCTGCGTGAGCTGACGCTGGCCCAGGTCAAGACGGTCGACGCCGGGGCCAGGCACCGGCAGGACGGGCTCGCGGCGACGCTGGTGCCCGAGCCTGGCACGCCGCCGCCGACGCTGGCCGAGGCGGCCGCGCTGATCGCCGGGTACGACGGCGTGTGGGCCTCGGTCGAGCTGAAGACGAGCCCGGAATGGCCGGACGCCGACGTCGAGTGGTTCGTGGCCACCGTCCGCGAGACCCTGGAGGCCTGCGGCCTGTCCGGGCGGTTCCGGCTGCTGGGGTTCGACTGGCGGGTCGTCGTGGCGGCCCGGTTGATGCTCCCCGGCGTCGAGTGCGTCGCGCTCGTCGAGGAGGAGACCGTGCGGCCGGGCACCGCGTGGCTGGCCGGCTTCGAGCTCACCGATCCGGCCGATCCCGCCGACCTGGTCGGGGCCGCGCTCGCCGCCGGCGCCACCGTCCTGTCGCCCTACCACCGGCAGGTCACCCGTGCGCTGGTGGACCACGCGCACCGGCTGGGGATGCGGGTCGTTCCGTGGACGGTGAACGACCCTGCCGCGATGGCTCGCTTCATCGACCTGGGCGTGGACGGGCTCGTGACCGACTATCCCGACCGGTGCCGGATCGTCCTCGAGTCGCGCGGCCTGCCGCTGCCCGGCAAGCCCGCGGCCGGACCTCGGGTGCGGGTGAGCTGAGCGCGGGCCGGGCTCAGAGCCAGCCGTTGCGGCGGAAGCCGCGGTAGAGCAGCACGCAGCTCACCGCGATCAGGGAGAGCACCGCCGGGTAGCTGAACGCCCACCCGAGCTCGGGCATGTGCTTGAAGTTCATGCCGTAGATCCCCGCGATCGCGGTGGGCACCATCAAGATCGCGCCCCACGCGGAGATCTTGCGCATGTCCTGGTTGTCGTCGACCGTCACCTGGGTCATGTGGGCCTGCAGGATCGGGGTGAGCAGCTCGTCGCACGACTCGACCTGCTCGCGGACCCGGGTCAGGTGGTCCTCGACGTCACGGAAGTACTCCCTGATCTCGGCGGGCACGAAACGGCGGCCGACCAGCGTCCGCAGCGGCCCGGCCAGCGGGCCCACCGCCCGCTTGAGCTGGATGACCTCGCGCTTGAGGCGGTAGATCCGGCCGGCCTCGTTGGACCGCTCGGGCGAGAAGACGGCCTCCTCGACCTCGTCGATGTCCTGCTGCACCCCTTGGGCGACGGACATGTAGTCGTCGACGACGCGGTCGGCGACCCCGTGCACGACGGCGGCGGGGCCGAGCGCGAGCCGTTCGGGACTCGACTCGAGCGCGCGCCGGACCGACGACAGCTCGCCGTGCGCGCCATGCCGTACGGTCACCACGAAGTCGGCACCGCAGAAAATCATGATCTCGCCGGTCTCGACGGTGTCCACCGACTCGCCGGAATCGCCGGCGCCGGGCCGCGGGATGTAGCCGACGGTCTTCATGACGAAGGCCTGGACGCCGTCGTAGCGCTCCAGCTTCGGCCGCTGGTGGGCGTGGATGGCGTCCTCGACGGCGAGCGGGTGCAGCCCGAACACCTCGGCCAGGCGCTCGAGCTCGCCGGCGTGCGGTTCGAAGAGCCCCACCCAGACGAAGCCGTGCGGGGCGCCCTCCGCCCTACTCGTCCGGGCGCCGTCGCGGATCAGCCGTACGGCGTCCGCGATGGAGTTCGTGGGAACGCGCCGTCCGCCGACGTACGCCGCCCAGTCGACGACGGCCGAGTTGGACGGCCGGCCGAACTCGTCGCGGCGGCCGACCCGGCCGGTGGGGCGGACGAGCGGCCGGAAGAGCGTCTTGGCGCGGACCGGACGGGCGGACCGGCTCGGGCGGGCGACTTTGGTGGTGGCCATGGGGGTTCCTTTCCCGGCCACCGCGAGGCGCGGCGCGCTACTACCCGGGGTAAGGGGAACGCGCGGCACGGGCGGCCGGACGCCGAGTTGAGGTGAACGGACCAGTTGAGCTGCGACTATGAGGGATCTCGGCGGTACTGCACGGATCACCAGGGCTCATGCCGGCCACCTCCCTTCGCGTGGGCGTCAGACCACAAACCTCACCAAGGTTAGCATCGGTCAAGCGGGCCGCCCCCCGGACCGCTTCCTTCTGCTGTGCGCGTTCGCCCGCCGATAGGGTGATGCACCGTGCGAGTCCTCCTCCTCGGCTCCGGCGGCCGCGAGCACGCCATCGCCAGGGCGCTGCGGCGCGACCCGGCGGTCACCGCGATCCACTGCGCACCGGGAAACGCCGGCACGGCCGAGATCGCCGACAACCACGTCCTCGACGTGACCGACCCGACGGCCGTCGTCGAGCTGGCCAGGCGGCTGCGGCCGAACCTGGTGGTCATCGGGCCCGAGGCGCCGCTGATGGCCGGGGTGGCCGACGCCGTGCGGCGGGCCGGCATGCCGTGTTTCGGGCCGGACGCCGCGGCGGCCAGGATCGAGGGGTCGAAGGCGTTCGCCAAGGAGGTCATGGCCGCCGCCGGGGTGCCCACGGCCACCGCCCGTGCCTGCGCATCGCCCGCCGAGGTGGCCGCGGCGCTCGACGAGTTCGGCCCGCCGTACGTGGTCAAGGACGACGGGCTCGCCGCGGGCAAGGGCGTGGTGGTGACCGGCGACCGTGCGGCCGCCGAGCGGCACGCGGCGAGCTGCGAGCGGGTGGTCGTCGAGGCCTACCTCGAGGGGCCGGAGGTGTCGGTGTTCGCGCTGTGCGACGGCGCGCACGCGGTCCCCCTGCTGCCCGCGCAGGACTTCAAGCGGGCCTACGACGGCGACGAGGGGCCCAACACAGGCGGCATGGGGGCGTACGCGCCGCTGCCGTGGGCCGACCCTGGCCTGGCCGACGAGGTGGTGGCCACGATCGTCCGCCCCGCCATCGCCGAGCTGGCCCGCCGCGAGACGCCCTACAGCGGGGTGCTGTACGCGGGGCTCGCGCTGACCCCGCACGGCATCCGGGTGGTGGAGTTCAACGCCAGGTTCGGCGACCCGGAGACGCAGGTGGTGCTCGATCGGCTGGCCACGCCGCTGGCCGGGCTGCTGCAGGAATGCGCGGTGGGCGGGCTGTCCCCGGCGACCGCCCTCGAGTGGCGGTCGGGCGCCGCGGTGACCGTGGTGATCGCGGCGGAGAACTATCCGGCCGACCCGGTCAGGGGCGACCCCATCGCCGGGATCGACGAGGCCGATGGGGTGCCGGGTGCGTACGTCCTGCACGCCGGCACCACCCGTACCTACGACAGGGGGCTCGTGTCGGCCGGCGGCCGGGTGCTCGACGTGGTCGGCACCGGCGGCGACGTCGCCGCGGCCAGGAAGACCGCCTACGAGGCCGTGGGCAAGATCCGCATGCGTGGCGCCCACCACCGCACCGACATCGCCGCCCAGGCGTGAGCCCGCGCCGTTACCCGGCCCTCCGTTACTTGGCCTGGGCGAGGCAGAGGATGTAGCCGTCGCCGCCGCGCTCGCCCTTCCAGAAGGCGCTCTCGGCGTTCGGGAACGGGGAGCAGATCTCGCGGCTGTTGGAGTTGAACTCGGCCTGCGACTTGCCGGTGACCTTCCCGACGACCTTGTACTGGGCGTTCGCGTCTGTGCACTTCACGACCTTGAGGTTCTCCGCGGTCGTGCCGCTCATGCAGTCGCCGACCGCGGCCTTGTCAGGGTCGTTCGAAAGGATCTTGCCGACGATACCGATGATCACGATTACCACGACGACGCCGATGGAGATCAGCAGGCGGGTGCGGGGCCGCCGCCGCTTCGGCGGCTGCGCCGGCGGCAGCCCGGGCGCGCCCGGGTAACCCTGCGGCTGGCCGGGATAGCCCTGCTGGGGCCCCGGATAGCCCTGCTGGCCCGGGTAACCCTGCTGCCCCTGGTAGCCCTCGCCCTGGTAGCCCTGCTCGCCCTGGTAGCCCTGCTGGCTCGGGTACCCGCCCGGCTGACTCTGATAGCCGGGGTATCCCTGGGGCTCGCCTGGCCCACCCGATGAGGGCTGCTGCGGGCCGGAATGCGGTGGATTCGGAGTCGTCACCGACGTACCTCTCTCGTCGTGGAGAAGTGAACAGTAGCGTTCGTAGGCGCCGTCTTGCAGGTAAAACGCGCGGTCTGACCAGCTATGGCGGCTATGACATTAAATGACCGTGACGCGCCGCAAGAGATGGCCGCGAGGGATGGCCGCAAGGATCGTTGCGGGGGAGGGGGCAAGCGATGTCGCGACCACCGGCCGCGCCGGACGAGGGCTACCGGGTCACCACGCTCGAGCTGTTCTTCGATCTCGTCTTCGTCTTCGTGATCACGCAGCTCACCAGCGTGTTCGTCGCCGACCTCGGCGTGGTCGGGCTCGTGCGCGCCGGGCTGATGTTGGTCGTGCTCTGGTGGATGTACAGCGGGTACGCCTGGCTGACCAACACCCGCACCCCGGTCACCTCCGGCCACCGGCTCCTGCTGCTCGTCGGCATGGCCGGCTTCCTCCTGGTCGGCCTGGCCACGCCGCGGGCGTTCGCCGGCGACGGCGCATGGTGGGGCCTCGGCTACCTGGTCGTGGTGCTCGTCCACGGCGGCCTTTACCTCCAGCTCACCCCGAAGTTCCTCCGCGTCCTGCCGGGCAACCTGGTCGCCGCCGGTTGCGTCATCGCGACCGGGTTCGTGCACGGGATCCCGGCGTACGTGCTGTGGGCGGCGGCCGCGTTCGTGCCCGTCGCGATGCCCTACGTCGTGCCGCCCGGCGGCCGGTTCCTCATCCAGGCGAGCCACATCGTGGAGCGGCACGGTCTGCTCGTGCTCATCACCTTCGGCGAGTCGATCGTGGCGATCGGCATCGGCGTCGCCGACCTGCGGCTCGACTTCGAGCTCGTCGAGGCGGCGGTGCTCGGCCTCGCCCTGGTCGCCGCGCTGTGGTGGACGTACTTCGCGGACGACGACGAGCGCGCCACGGCGGCGCTCGCCGCGGCCGGCAGCGGCCGCCGGACGCAGATGACGATGTACGGCTACTTCTACGCGCACATCCCGATCCTCGTCGGGGTGATCGTGCTGGCCGGCGGCATCAAGAAGGCGATCGCGCACATGTACGGGCCGCTGCCCGTCGGGCCGGCGGCCGCGCTGGCCGGCGGGCTGGCGCTGTACCTGCTGGGGGACGCCTGGTTCCGCCGGGTGCTCGGCATCGGCCCATCGCGGCTGCGCGTGGCCGCGGCGGCCGCCGCCGTGGCCACGATCCCGCTCGCGTCCGTCATGGCGGAGTTGCAGGCGCTGGCGCTGCTGGCCGTCCTCGTCGGCGCGCTCGCGGCGGAGTACCGCCTCCGGAGCCGGCTCGCCGGCCTGAAAGAATCGACCTCGTGATCGAGCGCTACACCCTGCCCGAGATGGGGCGCGTCTGGAGCGACGCGCACAAGTACGAGTTGTGGTGTGAGGTCGAGCGCCTCGTCGTCGAGGCGCACGCGGCCGCCGGCACGATCCCGGCCGACGTCGTGGCGCCGATCAGGGCGGCGCCACCGCCCACCCCGGAGCGGGTCGCCGAGATCGAGGCGGTCACCCAGCACGATGTGATCGCCTTCCTCACCGCCTGGGCCGACAACACCGAGCCGCGCTCGGCCGCCGCCTACGCGCATTTCGGGATGACGTCGTCCGACCTGCTGGACACCGCGCTCGCCGTCCAGCTCGTCGAGGCCACCGACATCCTGCTGGCCAAGGCGGACGCCCTGGTCGCCGTGCTGCGCGACCATGCCCTGGCGCACCGCGACACGCTGCGGGTGGGCCGTACGCACGGCATCCACGCCGAGCCGGACGTCTGGGGGCACCGGGTGGCCGACTTCGCGTTCGCGCTGGCCAGGTCCCGCGACCGGCTGCGGCGCGCCAGGGACGCGGTCGGCGTCATGGCGATCTCCGGCGCCGTGGGCACGTACTCCAACATCGATCCCGGGGTCGAGCGGTACGTCGCCGACCGCCTCGGCCTGCGCGCGGCCGACGTGTCGACGCAGGTGGTGATGCGCGACGGCGTCAGCGAGTGGGCGTCCGTACTGGCGATCATGGCGACCGTGTGCGAGGCGGTGGCGCTGGAGATACGGCACGGGCAGCGCACCGAGGTCCGTGAGCTGTGGGAGCCGTTCGGCGCCGGCCAGAAGGGCTCGTCGGCGATGCCGCACAAGAAGAACCCGATCAGGTCGGAACGGCTGGCCGGGCTGGCGAGGATCGTCCGCGCCCAGGTGGTACCGGTCATGGAGGGCATCCCGCTGTGGCACGAGCGGGACATCTCCCACTCCAGCGTGGAGCGGGTCGCGTTGCCCGACGCGTCGATCGCGCTCGACTACATGCTCCACCTGACGGTCGGCCTGGTCTCCGGCCTGGTGGTGGACGCGGCCAGGATGCGGGCCAATCTGGACGCGACCGGCGGCCTGATCTACACCTCGACCGTGCTGCTCGAGCTCGTGAACGCGGGCCTGTCGCGCGACGACCAGGCCTATCCGCTCGTGCAGCGGGCCGCCATGGAGACCTGGCAGACGGGCGTGCCGTTCCGCGAGACGCTGCGCAAGCACGCGGCCGAGGCCGGGCTCGACCTCGACGAGGCCCGGCTGGACGAGGTCTGCCGGCCAGAGCGGTTCGTCGAGCACCTCGGCCCGGTCTTCGATCGCGTCGCGGCCCTGCGGTAGGCGAGAGGATCGGCTCGATGACGGAGAACCCGGCGTACCGGCTCCTGCACAGCGGCAAGATCCGCGATCTGTACGAGCTGCCGGGCGGCGGCGAGCTGGTGATGGTCGCCCGCGACACGATCTCCGCCTACGACTTCGTCCTCGACACACCGATCCCGGACAAGGGCCGCATCCTGACCCAGCTGTCGCTGTGGTGGTTCGAGCGGCTGGCCGATGTGGTTCCCCACCACGTGATCTCCGCGGAGCCGCCGGCCGGCGCCCCCGCGGAGTGGGCCGGCCGGGCCATCGTGGTGCGCCGGCTGGACATGGTGCCGGTCGAGTGTGTGGCGCGCGGCTATCTGGCCGGCTCCGCGCTCGGCGAGTACGCGCGGAGCGGTTCGGTGTGCGGGGTGCCGTTGCCGCCCGGCCTGGTCGACGGGGCCCGGCTGCCCGAGCCGATCTTCACGCCGACGACCAAGGCGCCGGTGGGCGAGCACGACGAGCCGATGACCTACGCCGATGTGGTGGCCAAGGTCACACCCGAGGTCGCGGCGCGGCTGCGCGACGTCACCCTCGCGGTGTACCGCAGGGGCGCCGAGCTGGCGGCGGAGCGCGGCATCATCGTGGCCGACACCAAGGTCGAGTTGGGCTGGTCGGCGGCGGGCGCGCTGACGCTGGGCGACGAGGTACTCACGCCCGATTCGTCCCGGTTCTGGCCTGAGGGCGCATGGGTTCCGGGGCGTCCGCAAATAGCGTTCGACAAACAGTTCGTCCGCGACTGGCTGACGTCACCCGACTCGGGGTGGGACCGCGCGTCCGGCGCTCCGCCGCCGCCCCTGCCGGACGAGATCGTGGCGCGCACCCGGGCGCGCTACGTCGAGGCCTACGAGCGACTGACCGGACTGCCGTTCCGGTGACGTATGGTCTGACCGGCCATAACGTGGCCGCGGGCGGCGGTGAACCGGCGGGCCGCCCGAGCGGTCTAACTGATCGGGCCGCCCCGGCGCCCGGTCGTGGTTGCGATGATCTTGAGGTGCCCCGATGACATACTGGGGGCAGTCTCGACGCGTCCTGCCTCGCGATCGCCCATACATTACGGGCGGGCAGGGAATAGTTTCGGAACACTCACCACCCGACGAAGGAGTACCGCCGCAATGAGCGTGGGCCGCGAGGTTCGATACAGCGTGCGTGGGGGCCGCCGGCTGAGCGGCACAGTGTTCGTCCAAGGTGCCAAGAACGCCGTCCTCCCCATGATCGGCGCCTCGCTGCTCGCCGCCAGCGGCCGTACGGTGCTGCGCAACGTGCCGATCATCGAGGATGTACGCCGGGCGGTGGAGCTGGCGCAGGCGATCGGCGCGAAGGCCGAGCTGCACGAGGCGGAGCGGACGCTGGTCATCGACGCCTCCGCGCTGACCAGCCCGGTGCTGCCCGCCGAGATCGCCAGCCGGTTCCGCGGGTCTTTCCTGTTCGTGCCCGCGCTGCTGCACCGGCTCGGCGAGGCCGTCATCGAGGGCGTCGGCGGCTGCAACCTCGGCAGCCGCAACCTGGATTTCCACTACAACGGGTTCAAGCGCCTCGGTGCCAGCGTCACCGAGCAGATCACCGAGGACGGCGGGGGCGTCATCCACATCAAGGCCGGTGACCTGCGCGGCGGCACCCTCTACCTGGACACGCCGTCCCACACCGGCACAGAAAACCTGATCATCGCCGGCTCGCTGGCCAGGGGCACCACGCTGATCAAGAACTGCGCGCTCGAGCCCGAGGTGCTCGACGTGATCGAGTTCCTCAAGCGGATGGGCGCCCGCATCAGCGGCGGCGGCACCGGCTTCATCTCCGTCGAGGGCGTCGACCAGCTGACCGCGGTCGAGCACGCCGTCATGCCCGACCGCATCGACACCGGCGTGTTCGTGATGGGCGCGGCGATCACCGGCGGCGACATCAGCCTGGTCGGCGCGTCGCTCGAGCACCTCGGCGTGGCGGCGGACAAGCTCGAGCAGATGGGCGTGGAGTTCGCCACCCAGGGGGCGGTGCTCCAGGTCCGGCGCGAACGCCCGCTGCGTCCCATCAACGTGATCACCGACGAGTACCCCGGATTCGCCACCGACCTGCAGTCGCCGATCATGGCGCTGTCCTGCCTCGCCGACGGCCAGTCCTACATCTACGAACGGATCTTCGACGGCCGGTTCGCGCTGGTCGAGGAGCTCGTCAAGATGGGCGCCGACGTGCAGGTCACCGGCAACCGGGCCAAGGTGACCGGGCCGACCAGGCTGACCGGAACGGAGGTCGTCGCGCACGACCTGCGGACCGGCAGTGCGCTGGTCATCGCAGGTCTCGCCGCGAGCGGTGAGACGACGATCACGTCCGGTTACTACCTGGACCGAGGGCACGCGCACATAGCTGAGCGGCTCTCGAGCCTTGGCGCGGAAATCTACCGAGAAGTCGTGTGATGATGCTTAAATGACCACATCTGACGCAAGTGAGTCACGAAGCCTGTCGTGTAGGTGAGACATCCCTCACCGAAGCCCCACCTCGGTGAGTTTTTCGCCGCACCATTAAACCGATTCCCGGCTGGGCGTCACATGTGCGGGCCTCCATGCGATCTGCCCAATGAGGAACCAGTCGCACGGAAACTGCGATGTTGGCAACAGGCAGGGGCATGAAGAATGAGAGATCCGTGGATCGGATTGGTCGCGCGCGACCCGGCGGGCGGCCCGGGGAGCCGCCGGGAGTTCGGCCGACGGAGCCGAGGGAATGGTCGCAGACGCACGCCAGAGGACACCCTGTGAGCACGCCACGGCCCGGAGCGGTGACACCTGACTTGACCATCGGTGTCGTCGGCCCGCACGACCTCGTCGAACGGGTCATGCTCATGGGCCATGGCCCCACCCCCATACCGAGCCGCCTGGTCGCCGCCGCCTACCGGGACGAGCAGGAGGCCGCCGACAAGGTCGTACGGCTGGGTTCGGGGGTGGACGTCTGCCTGTTCGCCAGCCCGGTCCCGTACGACTTCGCGCGCAAGGCCGGCGTGCTCACCATGCCGGCGACGTTCGTGCCGCTCAACGGCGCGGCGCTGCAGGGCGCGCTGCTGCGCGCCGCGCTCGACGCCAGGTTCGACCCGGCCAAGGTCAGCATCGACGTGCTGGGCCGCGCCGAGGTGGAGGAGGCCTACAACGAGATCAACCTCGGCACCGAGCACGTCCACCTGCGCGAGGAGGCCGCGGGTCCCGGCACGCTCGCCGCGTTCCACGAGCGGTTGTGGCGGCGCGGCACCACCACCGTCGCGATGACCTGCGTCCACGCGACGGCCGAACGGCTCGAGATGGCCGGGGTGCCGACGATCAGGGTGCGCCCGACGGGCGCGGCCATCAGATCCGCGCTGCAGACGGCGGCGCTGCTCGGCGCCCATCACCGGCTCGAGGAATCCCAGCTCGTCGTGGTGCTGGTCGACGTGCCGACGCTGCGCGAGACCCCGCGCCGGGTCACCCCGCGCTACTGGCGGGACGAGCTCAAGCTCGCCCTGCACCGGGTGCTGCTGCAGGACGCGCACCGGATGAACGCCTCCGTCTGGCCGCTCGACGACCACAGCTACCTGGTCACCGCCACCCGCGGCTCGGTGGCCGGCGTCACCGACGGGTTCCGCACCCCGCCGTTCGTGGAACGGGTCCGCGACGAGCTGGGTCTGGCCATCGAGGTCGGCATCGGCATGGGCCGTACCGCGCAGGAGGCCGAGACGCACGCCCGCGCGGCGCTCGCCAGGTCGCAGTCGTCCCAGCGGGCGACCGGCTTCGCGCTCGACCGCGAGGGCCGGGCCCTGGTGCCGGCGCCGCGCACCCCGCCGCGCACCGGGCAGCAGGCCAAGCCCAAGGGCCTTGAGATCCTGGCCAGGCTGGCGGACAAGCTCGGCGACCAGCACGACGCGACCGCCGGGCCGGCCGGGAACTCGGGCTCGGCGGCGGCGAACGCGGGGGGCCGCGCCGCCGCGGCCCGCGCCGGCGGCGACAGCCAGCCGCTCATCGTGGACGCGGAGAACGCCGGCAAGATGCTCGGCGTGACCCCGCGCACCGCCCGCCGGCTGCTGCGCACGCTCGTCGAGGAAGGCCTGGCCTGGCCGCTGCCGCCCAACAGGACGCCGCAGCCGGGCCGGCCGCGCCAGCTCTACCGGCTCATCGTCGAGAAGCTGGGGCCCAAGACCCCCGGCTGACGTCCATCCGGGTCGCTCCTGCCACGGGTGCCGCTTCCGAATCGTTCGCGGGCCGGCGATCTCTGCCAACCCGGGCGCCCCATCAGGCGTCTTGACGTGTACGTGGCCTCATCTTTGGGAGGCTGCCCGCATTTTCGGGAGGCCCCGTGGCAGGGGACTGGCAGGTTCCCGGATATCGAAAGATCCGGGATCTGGGGGAGGGTTCTGCCGGACGGGTCGTGCTGGCCGTCCATACCGCCACGGAAACCCCCGTGGCGATCAAGTACCTGTCCGAGCAGTTGCTGGCGGACGAGGAGTTCTTGACGCGGTTCCGGCGGGAGGCCCGGTTGCTGGCCGGGCTGCGCGACCCGAACCTGGTGCGTTTCCACGAGTATGTCGAGTCGGTCGGCAGGGACGTGGCCCCAGGTGATCCGCCGCGCGGCGCGGCCATCGTCATGGAGCTGGTGGACGGGGTCAGCCTGGCCAGGCTGATCAAGGCCGAGGGGCCGACCGGGCCCGAGGCGGCCCTCACGGTGTTGAAGGGGTCGCTGCTGGGGCTGGCGGCCGCCCACTCGGTCGGCGTCGTCCACCGCGACTACAAGCCGGGCAACATCCTGGTGCGCGGGGACGGGGTCAGCAAGCTCGCCGACTTCGGCATCGCGGTGCGCGCGGGGGAGAACGTGCCGGCCGCCGGCAGCCCGGCGTACATGCCGCCCGAGCAGTGGTCGGGGCGGCCGGTCACGCCTGCCAGCGACGTGTACGCGGCGACGGCGGTGTTCTTCGAGTGCCTGACCGGCCTGCGCCCGTTCCGCGGCCGTACCCTCCCGCAGCTCGCGCTGGCGCACCGCACCGCGCCGGTGCCGCTGGAGGAGGTGCCGGAGGCGCTGCGCGGCCTCGTGACCCGCGGCATGGCCAAGGCCGCGCACGACCGGCCGCAGTCGGCGATGGCGTTCCTGGAGGAGCTGGAGACGACCGCGCTGGCCGCCTACGGTCCCGACTGGGAGCGCCGCGGCCGCGACCGGCTGGCCGAGCTGGCCGCGTTGCTCGCCGTGCTGTTCCCGCTGGCGGAAGGTGTCGCGACCGACGGCTCGGCGGTGGCGGAGACCGTGCTCGGCGCGACCGCCGTCGGCGGGGCGGCGGGCGCGGGCGCGGCGGGCGGCCGGTTCAGCCGCCGCTTCGCCTACCTGGCGGCGGCGGTCACCGCGCTGGTGGTGCTCGGCAGCGGCAGCGTCATCGCCTACACGATCAGCGGCAGCGACAGCGCGGGCGGCAAGCCGTCGGCGGCGGGCTCCAGCCCGGCGGCGGGCGGCGCCGGCCCGTCGGCTGACCCGAGCGCCGTGCCGTCCGGCGACCCGAGCGCCGATCCCTCGTCGCCGGGCGCCTCCCCGACCACCACGCCGCCCACGACGCCCCCGCCCGCGGGGCCGGGCGGCGTCGGGGCCGCCGGCGGCGCCACCCCGCTCGACGGGGTCGTCACGCTGCCGCCCGTGGTCACGATCCCTGGTGGCTCGTCGAGCTCCATCCCGAAGCCGCCACCACCCCCGCCACCAACGCGGGTCACCGGCATCACGATCGCGCGCTGGACGAACGACGGGAACGGCAGCGGCGTCGGCCTCATCCAGGTGAAGACGAGCGGCACCGGTCCAGTCACGATCTCGGTGTCGTACGCGGCGGGCGAGGGGTCGGACGGCGCGGAGTCATTCGCCGAATCGGGCGCGACCTCGTACTCGATCGATGTCAAGCACGCGTTCACGACCCAATGCGCGTCGCCGTGGTCGATTACGGCGTCCGCCGACGGCGTGAGCGACACTGCAAGCACGGACGGGCAGTTCTGCGAATGAAGGCGGGGCGAGGACGGGGTGAACGGCATGGGGGGCGGCGGGGGACCTGAGGCCGGGGGCGCGGGCCCCGGCGGGGATGACATTTCGGTGCGGTTCGGGCCTGGCGTCACGCCGGAGGACACCGATGAGCTGGTCAGGACGTGGCGGGCCGGCCAGGGGCAGCGCCCGCGCCGGCGGCGCGGCCGGGCGCGCGGCGCCATCAGCGCCCTCGTGACGGTCGCTGTCGTGGCGGGGGTGCTGCTGTGGCTGCTGCTGCGCGGGCAGGGCTCCGGGCTCGAGGTGACCGGGCTCAAGGTGCGCGCGCCGCAGGCCACGCAGCACTGCGACACGACGGTGGACGTCGACGGCGTGCTGACCACGAACGGTAAGAGCGGCCAGGTCTCCTACCGGTGGCTGCGCAGCGACGGAAACGAGTCGGGCGTCCTTTCGGCGAGCGTCGAAAAAGGGCGGCACGAGGTGACGTTGCCATTGCATTGGACGGTCACTGGCCAGGGAAAACTACACGCGGTCGCCACTCTGGAACTGCTGTCGCCCGGTGCCCAGCGGCGGGCGTCCGCGGCGTTCGATTATCTGTGCCGGCAATGACCGGAACCGGCCAACGGGCCAACGGGGAGTATTTCCCTACGCTAGCGGCATGATGCGCCGGGCTTTCCGCGCCGTACCATCGAAGTGGCCGCGATTATTCGCAGCCACGCACGGGGCGGGGAAAGGAATGCGGCGTGGACGACGAATGGACGGTTCCCGGATACACGCCGATGCGGGAGCTGGGAGTCGGAAACGGGGGACGCGTCGTGCTCGCCATACACGACGCCTCCGGGGTTCCGGTCGCGATCAAGTATCTGTCCGACCGGCTGTTCGGCGACAAGACGTTCCTCAGCAGATTCCGGAACGAGGCGCGGATCCTGGCCGGGATTCGCGACCCGCACCTGGTGAGGTTCTACGAATATGTCGAATCGAGCAGCGCGGCCGCCATCATCATGGAGCTGGTCGACGGGGTCAACCTGCGTGAGCTGCTGCGCCGCGAGGGGGCGACCGGCCCTGAGGCCGCGCTCGCCGTGCTCAAGGGCTCGCTGCTCGGGCTGGCCGCCGCGCACGCCGCCGGGGTCGTGCACCGCGACTACAAGCCGGCCAACGTCCTCATCGACGGCAAGGGCGAGAGCAAGCTCGCCGACTTCGGCATCGCCCTGCCGGCCGGGCACGACGGGAACCCGTCGGGCACGCCCGCGTACATGGCGCCGGAGCAGTGGGCGGGACGGCCGGCGACGCCGGCGACCGACGTGTACGCCGCGACGGCGGTGTTCTACGAGTGCGTCACCGGGCGGCCGCCGTACGAGCGCGAGACGCCGGCGCTGCTGGCCCAGGCGCACCTGAACGCGCCGATCCCCATCAAGCAGGTGCCGGAGCCGCTGTGGGTCATGTTCTCGCACGGCCTGGCCAAGGACCCGCTCGACCGGCCGGCGACCGCGGCGCTGTTCCTCGACGAGGTCGAAGACGCCGCCCGCGCCGCCTACGGCCCGCGGTGGGAGTCCCACGGCCGCGCCAGGCTGGCCGAGCTGGCCGCGCTGCTGGCCCTGCTGTTTCCGCTCGCCGAGCCGCCCGGCCGGATCGCCTCCGTGCTCGGCCTCACCCGGCTGGGCAAGGACAGGGCGAGGACGCTGGCGGCGGCCGGCGCCGGCATGGCCATCATCATGGCCGGCGCCGGCATCGCCGCGCTGGCCGCCGACCACAAGATCCCGCTGCCGAACGCCATCGCGGCGCCGATGGCGACGCCGCGGCCGCTGGCCAAGGACAAGCGCGCGACGTCAGGCGACCGCCCGGTCGTCAAGCCGGCGCCGAGCCCGACCTGGACGGTGCCCGGCGGCCTGCCCACCGGCGGCTGGACGCCGCCGGGATCGCTGCCCACGACGCCGGCGGGCAACGACTCGCCGATCGGCGGCGGCACCTCGGGCGGCTCCGGCGGCGGCCCGGGGTCGGGCGGCGGCACCACGCCAGGTGGCGGCACCACCCAGGGCGGCGGCGACCAGACCGGCGGCGGCACGCCGGGCGGCGGGACGACCACGCCGCCTGGCGGCGGGACCACCACGCCGCCGAGTGGCGGCGAGACGTCCAGCCCGCCGAGCGACGGCGGCGGCGAAACCACGACCGGCGGCGGCGATCCGTCGACCCCGCCCGACAACGGCGGTGAGACGACGCCGCCCGTCGACCAGAGCACGTCTCCCAGCCCGCCGTCGAGCGACCCGTCCGCCCCGGCGGTCGTGGCGAGCGGGATCGGGTGACCACGAAGCCCGGCAAGCCCCGGTAAGGCCCGGTGAGCCCAAGTGAGCGCAGGTAAGCGCAGGTGAGCCGGGTGGGTCCGATAAGCCGGGAAAGCATTTCCAAAATGTCGGACCCCTGGCCTAGTGTCAGGAGTCATGAGCCCCTCGACTCCTGGCACCAGGCCGGCGACTCCCCTCGTCTGGACGGCCCTCGGCGTGGTCTACGTCGTGTGGGGGTCCACCTACCTCGGCATCCGCGTCGTCGTCGAGACGATGCCGCCGCTGCTGTCCGGCGCGCTCCGGTTCACCACGGCGGGCGTCCTGCTCGCCGCCGTGCTCGTGCTGCGCTACGGCACCGGCGTGCTCAGGGTGCCGCCGCGCGCCATCGGCGCCGCCGCGGTCGCCGGCGTCCTGCTGCTGACGTTCGGCAACGGCATGGTGAGCGTCGCCGAGCAGCACATCTCGTCGGGCCTCGCCGCCCTGCTCGTCGCGTCGGTCCCGCTGTGGCTCGTGGTGTTCCGGCTGATGGCCGGCGACCGGCCGCCGTGGTCCACGATCGCCGGGGTCGCGATCGGGTTCGGCGGCCTGGCGCTGCTGTCGCTGACCCGTGGCGGGTCGGCGACGGGCAGCGTCTTCGGCATCGTCGTCATCATGCTGGCCGCCGCTTCGTGGGCCACCGGTTCGTTCATGTCCGGGCGGCTGCCCATGCCGGGCAACCCGTACGTCGCCTCGGTGTACGAGATGATCGCCGGCGGTCTCGCGCTCGCCGTCCTCGGCCTCGCCAAGGGTGAGACGCTCCACATCGGGGCGTACGCCACCCGCTCCTGGGTGGCGCTCGGCTACCTCGTCACGTTCGGCTCGCTGCTGGCCTTCACCTCCTACGTCTGGCTGCTCGGCAACGCGCCGATCTCGCTGGTCGGCACGTACGCGTACGTCAACCCGACGGTGGCCGTCCTGCTCGGCGCCGCGATCCTCGGCGAGCGGGTGACCTGGGCGACGCTGGTGGGCGGGGCCGTCATCCTCGTCGGGGTCGGCCTCGTGGTCTCCACCGAACGCCGCGGCCGGCCGCCGGCCGTCCCAGAATCCGCGGCAGGCGGCGAGCCGGCCGGCTCAGCCGGCTCGACCGGCTCGGTCAGGTCCGGGAGCGGAACGCCGCGGTGACCGCGAGCAGGGCGTCGTTCTCCTCGGCCACGCCGATGGAGACGCGGGCGCCCTCGCCGGCGAACGGCCGCACGCTCACCCCCGCGGCGTCGCACGCGGCGGAGAAGTCCATCGTGTCGTCGCCGAGCCGCAGCCACACGAAGTTCGCCTCGGTCGGCGGCACCGACCAGCCCTGGGCGAGCAGCGCGGCCCGCACCCGGTCGCGCTCCTTGACCGTCCGCTCGACGCGTTCGAACAGCTCGTCCTCGGCGCCCAGCGCGGCGATCGCCGCGGCCTGCGCGACGGCGTTCACGCTGAACGGCAGGAACGTCTTGCGCACCGCCTCGGCGACCACGGGATGCGCCACCATGAACCCGACGCGCATGCCGGCCAGGCCGTAGGCCTTGGAGAACGTCCGCAGCACGGCGAGGTTGGGCCGGCCAGGCAGCAGGTCGAGGCCGTCGGGCACGTCGTCGTCGCGGACGTACTCGCGGTAGGCCTCGTCGAGCACGACCAGGCAGTCGGCCGGCACCCGGTCGAGGAACGCCTCGAGCTCGCGGCGGCCGACGACGGTGCCGGTCGGGTTGTTGGGGTTGCACACGAAGATCAGCCGTGTGTTCTCGGTGATCGCGCCGGCCATCGCGTCGAGGTCGTGCCGTTCGCCGGCCAGCGGCACCCGCACGGACGTGGTGCCGGCCAGGTCGGCGAGCAGCGGATAGGCCTCGAACGAGCGCCAGGCGTAGATCACCTCGGCGCCGGGGTCGCCGACCGCCTCCAGCAGCATCTGGGTGACCCCGACCGAGCCGTTGCCGACCGCGATGTGCTCGGCCGGGACGCCGTGCCGGGCGGCGATGGCGTCGACGAGCGCGGTGCAGGCGTTGTCGGGATAGCGGTTGACGTGGCGGCCCGCCTCGGCGATCGCCGCCACCACGGACGGCAGCGGGTCGAACGGCGACTCGTTGGACGACATCTTGTACGACCTGCCTTCGGGCGACTGCACGGTCTTGCCCGGCCGGTAGGCCACGAACCTGTCGAGAACGGAGCGGAAACGTGGGGTGGTGTCTTCGGGCACCGTCGCCTCCCCGCGGTACGGCTGCTGATCCTTTAACCTTACGACCCGCGACGCCGTCACCCGGCGCGCTCGGCGCGCCAGACGAGGGCGGCGGAGAACGGGACGCCGCGGAAGCGTCCCCACTTGGGCTTGACGGCGAGCCAGCGGTCGTCGACCACGGCCTCGCGGAACTCGGCCAGCGCCCAGCCGGCCTCGAGACCGGCCATGACGTGGTCGCTCAGCAGGTGGACGTGGGTGGTGATCGCCACCGGCTCGCCGGTGCCCGAGGTGAAGTGGGTCGGCATGCCGGAGGCCATGATGAAGTGCGGGTGGTAGGCGACCAGCACCAGGTGCGCGCCGGGGGCGGCGAGCCGGGCCGCCTCGCGGTACAGCGGCCGGACGTCCGGCAGGTGCTCGTCCATCAGGCAGGCGACTATGAGGTCGTACGCCCCGGCCGCCAGCCCGGTGCCGGTGGCGTCGGCCTCGACCAGCCGGTCGTACACCCCGCGGGAGCGGGCCTTGGCGAGCATCTCGGGGGTGAGGTCGACCCCGTCGATCGCGGCGACCCCCTGCCGGCGCAGCCACGCGCCCGTCCGCCCGGTGCCGCAGCCCAGGTCGGCGGCCCGCCGCACGCCGCGCCAGTTCGGCACGGTGAGCTCGTCGAGCAGCGCGATGTCCATCACGTCCTGGACGGTCCGCTCGTACGTGGCGACCCACTCGCCGTAGCCGGTCCGTACGTCCACGGTCCGGTAACCCCGGGTGTCGAAGTCCGAAAAGCGCGGCATGTGACCTGATTATCCGGTCAACCCGGAATCCGGGCCATCCGTTTTGCTCCGGGCTCGCCCCACTCCTCTTCAGTCCTCGTTGGGCTCGGGGATGACGAGGTCGAGCAGCCAGCTCACCAGGCCGATGATGATCGCCCCCCAGAACGCCGCCCAGAAGCCGGAGACCTCGAACGGCAGGTCGAGCCTGCCGGCGACCCAGCCCGCCAACTCGAGCAACAGGGCGTTCACCACGAGCGCGAACAGCCCGAGGGTGAGGACGTAGAAGGCACAGCCGATCGTCTTGATGATCGGCTTGAGGAACGCGTTGATGACGCCGACGATGACGGCGACGGCGAGCAGGGTGCCGACTCGCTTCGCCGTGGTGTCGGCGGTCACCTCCAGTCCGCTGACGAGCACGGTGGCCACCCACAACGCGGCCGCCGTAATGACCACTTTGATCAAGATTTTCACCGATCCAGCCTGCCACGATCATCCGCTCGCCCGCGACCCCGATGCGCGCGGTCCGCCGGCTCCCGCTCCGGCCCCCGCTCGGCGCTCACCTGGCCCGACGCCGCGAAGAGCGTGATCGCGGGTAGGGGACTTACTCGTGGGTCGCCCGTAAAGTGAAGTGCATAGTCCCAGGGAGGCCGAGTGCTCGCTACGTTTCTGGACAGGGTGATCGCGCCGCTGCTGCGGCTGCTGCTGCGCCCTCGGCTGGACGGCCGGGACAACGTCCCAGGCGATGGCCCGCTGATCGTGGCCAGCAACCACCTGTCGTTCATCGACAGCTTCATCATCCCGCTGGTGCTGCCCCGCCACGTCACCTTCATCGCCAAGGCGGAGTACTTCGAGGCCAGGGGGCTCAAGGGCGCCTTCGTCCGCTGGTTCCTGACCTCGCTCGGCCACGTCCCGGTCCAGCGCGGCGCCCAGCGCGGCGCCATGGGCGCGCTCGAGCAGGCGCTCGACGTGCTGGACAGTGGCGGCGCGTTCGGCATCTACCCCGAAGGCACCAGGTCCAAGGACGGGCGGCTCTACCGCGGCCGCACCGGCATCGGCTGGCTGGTGCTCGAGTCGGGTGCGCAGGTGCTGCCGCTCGGCATCAGCGGCACCGACCGCATGCAGCCGATCGGCGCCAAGCTGCCGCGCATCCGCCCGCGCCCGACGGTACGGATCGGCAAGCCGATGGACTTCACCCAGTACGGCGACCTTCCACCCGCCCGTGCCCGCCGGGCGATCACCGACGACGTCGTCTCCGCGATCAGGGAATTGTCCGGCCAGGAGTACGCGGGCGTCTACAACGACCGCGCCGACGCCGGCTGACATCCGTGAGGCGTCGGCGAATTTCAGCCGCATAACTCGCCGGCGTGGCTTCGACGATGCGTTCGGCCAGCGCGGGAAGCAGAAAATCTCAACACCTGACCAGTCCTGTCCAGTCGTGTCATGCTGGTCGAAGAAGGCCGATCCAAAGCCAGGAGGATCATCTATGGGCGACGGCAAGGGCCCGTCCGGCGAGCTGCGATTCTCCATCGAGGACCTGCTGTATTACGCACCCCGATTCATCGACGCCGGCGACACGCTCTGGGCGGCGGCGGACAGTACCCAGAAGCGGCTGGAGGGGCTGGGTGCTTTTTGGGGCCGCTCGTCGCCCGACAAGGCGTTCGCGGCCGGTTACGAGCCCGCCCAATACGCGACGTTGATCATCGTCAAGAAGCTCGCGGTCGAGCTGAAAGGGATCGGCGCCGGCGTTCAGCAAATGGCCAGGGAGTACTCGATCAGCGAAGCCGACATCCAGCACGACATCCGCCGCATCAGCGATGCGGCGGCCCACGAGAGCTCCCTGCTCAGACACACCGGCGGCCTGGAAGGCCCGCCTCCCGCCCCGCCGCTCCCCTCGTCCCGACCCGCACCGCCGAGCACGCCCAGTCCGACCCCGCAGCCGCTGCCGACTCCGCCCGCTCAACGCCCGCATTCGCCTTCGCCGCATCCGACACCGAGCCCCTCACCCCTGCCCTCCCCCGATCCGGCAGCATGGAAGTGGAGCAGCAGGACGACGTTTCTCGGCCCGTGGCCGAGCGGAGACCCCGGCCGGATGGACGAGGCCGCCAGCGCCTGGAAGGACTTATCGAGCGCCGTCGACACCGCATGGCGGGACACGCAGAAGTACACGGCGTACGTCATGTCGGACAATCATGGGGCGGCGGCCGACGCGTTCCATGAGACCGTCGAGGGACTGATCGATCCGCAGAGTGGCGGGATGACCCATGCCCTGCAGACCTGCGAACAACTCCAGGCCGCGTGTACCAAACAGGCTCGGGCTGTCCGCGACCTACAACACGAGTTCGAGAACCTGGCCGCTCAGCTCGTGGCCAGCTTCGTCATCGATCTGGCCCTCGCCTACTTCACTTTCGGGGCCACGGAGGCGGCAGAGGCCGCGATCGCCGCAGGGATCGAGGCCAGGACGGTATACCTGGCCACGAGGTTTGCGGCTTTCGGCGAAGAGCTGGCCGAAATTATTGGCGAATCGGTGGGGAAGATGGTCGCCAAGGGGGCGACGGCCGGTGGGACCTCGCTCGCATCTGCGACGATCGGTCTGCCTGTCAACAACGCCATCGCCAAGGCTTTCGGGCAGGATCAGGTCGGAGGAACACAGGCACTGCACCAGATACTGGTGAGCGGCCTCGCGGGAGCATCCGGAGGAGCCTTCACCAAGTCGGCCGGTCTCATGTCCTCCGCATTGCGAAACCTCGGCGAAGAGAACGGCTCGGAAGAGTTGCTGACGCTATCCCGCCAACTCAAGGAGGGCTCTATCACCGTCACGGCGGCCAGCCAGACGCTCCAGGGATACATCCAAGAAGGGAAGATCGACCCAGACAAGTACGCCGCCGCCGTCGTAAGTGCGAGACTGCAGACAGCACTCGAACCACATACAGGGAAACACGTAAAATGACATGCCTTCAATGGACGGCCGAATGGGGTTTCAAGCTTACATCGCGGAATCGCTGCGCATCCGCTCGGCACGTTCTTTGATCTCGAAAAGAGGCCCAGCAGCTCGCTGAAGAAACTGCACAACATCCTTGTAGGGAATGTCCACATGTTTTTCTATGCGGCCGATCTGGAGCCATCTGCTGACTGGAATCTGGTGAAATCCATTATTCAGTGCAGGGGAATCAGGCAAGACCCGCGCCCGAAGCATCGATACTGTGCGGGTCCCCGTTCCAGTCTTGCCGCTGAAGAGATTGCGTCTTGTACGATATTTGTAGACTTTTCGATACAGCTCCAAGCGTTCAACTTCCCGCCAAGAGATCCGGAGCGAACGCTGGGGAGCCTCGAACCGGATGCCGTTGACATCGATGACGGCGTCAGGCCGGCGGAGCGTGCGCCAGTGTCGCCACGACTGGATGATGTCCGCGGCGACGAGCAAAGGCATTCCCAGCGCTACGAGCGTGCCCGCGCCACCGAAGATGATCGCCCAGAGCTGGTTCACGAACCCCACTCGATGGTCGATTCCGCCGACGGTGTAGTCGGGACCCTCGATCAGCACCAGGGCTTCTGCCCCCCAGTAAAAGGCCGCCAAGACAACCCCCAGCAGCCAAAGCAGGAACGTCCCGCCGTAGAAGTGCCAACCAGGGCCCCTGATGCGCAGTTCAGTGGGTTGATCATCATGGGATGCCACCGCGCTACCTTTCTCACCATCTTCACCGGCACCTCGACATTGTCGCATGGACACACCGATCTTGAGCCCCGGAAATACTTGGAACCGCCCATGCGGCTCTATCGGTCGCGGCGCGGGGATTAGGGTGAGCGAGATGCTCAGATGGTCGGCCGTCGTCGTCGTCATCCTCGGTTGTGCGGCGGCATGCGGTTCGCCGACCGACCGGGCCGCGCCCGCCATAACGACCGGCACCGACGCGCGATCCAGTCCCCAGCCGTTGCCGACCCCGCGAATCCCTCGACGCACCCGGCTCTACACGTCGGTTCCGAAGGCATGTTCGCTGATCAACGCCCAGACTCTACGGGTTTTGGCGCCCGGAGCCCGAGGTATTGAACTGGACCCCACACCTGCGGAGAACATCACGACGCGGACCTGTAATTGGCACGTCGAAAAGAATGAACAAATCCGCAGCCTGCTCATTACTGCAAACCTAATTTCCAGCGATGAATTCTCTGGTCCGGCCAAAAGAGCCGAAGACGAGTTTCAGCGGCTGGTCCGCGAGCAGAGCGACATCGACAAGCGCAATGCCCGGCCGATCATTGGATTGGGTGACGAAGCGCAGCTCAGCGCCACGGAGAAGCCCTTCAGACAGACACATCTCCGCATCCGGAGCCAGAATGTCCTGCTCACGATCGTGTTCAATGCCACAGACAATGGCCGCAGCTTGGCACTGGCCGCGTTGAACGACCGCGCAATCGCGGCCGGGCGGGCGGCGCTTCTCGCATTGGCGGCTCGCTGACGTCGCCGCCAATTGGTAGGCCGACAGGGCCGAGGTGGCCCCGCACGTGGCATATCGTGCTGCCCAATGATCACGGCTGACGTGACTCGGCCTCAGCGTTCACGGGCGCGGAGATAGGCGTCCAGCTCGGCGGCGCCCTGGAGCATGGCGCGGCCTCGGGCGGACAGGCGGGCCTGCCAGTCGCGCAGGGTCGACTCCAGCGGGGCGACGCCTCCGGCGGCGCGGACCTGGGCGATCAGCGGAGCGATCTGCTCCAGCAGGTAGCCGCCCCGTCTGAGCTGGTGGGCGAGCCGGACGTCCCGGACGTCGGCCGCGCTGTAGACGCGGTAGCCGGTCCGCGGGTCGCGGCGCGGCCGGACCAGCCCGGCGTTCTCCCATTTGCGCAGGGTGGCGGGGCGGATGCCGAGCCGTCTGGCCAGTGGGCCGATGAACGTGTCGCCGCGTGCGGGCGGTATGGGGGCCACGTCGCGGAGGGTGGCTTCGACGGCGTGAAGGGTGCGGCGGTCGTCGAGGAGCTGGCCGTGGCTTTCGTCGACGAGCCGGAGCGCGTCATCGGTGCCCCCCCGGTTGACCGCCTGCATGATCGACGTGGCGGTCTGATGACCGTGCCCGGGCGCGAGGGCGAGGAACGCGCGCAGGGCCTGCGCGTGCAGTGGGGTGTAGGCGCGGTAGCCGGCAGCGGTGCGTCCGGCGGCGGGCAGGATGCCGGCGCCCTCGTAGTTCCTGATCGCCTGGGTGGACAGGCCGTGCTCGCGCGCCAGGTCCACCGGCCTCATAGGTGCATCACTGATTTAAGGTTCACCTCGACAAAAGGCGAGGAGTTCGCGGAAAGTCTACATTGAGAGTTCAACGATACCGTCGAAGGCATGGATATCAAGGGCATCGCCCGGCCGCTCGATGGCGCGGGCGTCTCGGCGTTCCTGCGGTCGCTTCCCGCGCGGCCCCTGCTGCTCGGCCTGGGCGAGGCCCGGCACTTCGTGGGGGAGCTGGGCGAGGTGCGCAACGAGATCTTCCGGCACCTGGTCGAGCATGAGAGCTACCGGTCGTTCGCCATCGAAAGCGACTGCCTCAAGGGCCTCGTGGTGGACGACTACATCGTCGCGGGCGCCGGCACGCTCGATGACGTGATGGAACGCGGTTTCAGCCACCGCTTCGGCGCCGCGCCGGCCAACCGCGACCTCGTCCGCTGGATGCGCGCCTACAACGAAGAGCATGACGAAAAGCTGCGGTTCTTCGGGTTCGACGGTCCGCTGGAGTACTGGGCGGCGAGCCCACGCCAGGCGCTCACCGCCCTGCACGCCCTCCTCGACGGCCCGCTCCCCGGCGCCGTCGTCACCGGCGAAACCCTCGCCGCGCTGCTGGGCCCGGACGACCGATGGTCGAACGAGGCCACGGCCATGGATCCGGCGCAGTCGATCGGCCGGTCCGCCGACGCCCAGCGGCTGCGGCTGATCGCCGACGATCTGGCGGCGCTGCTCGACTCGCAGGTGCCGGGGCTGACCGCCCAGGACAGGGAACGGGCTGAACTGTACGCGCGCACCGCCACCGGCCTGCTCCGCTACCACTACTGGATGGCCGACGCGTCCAAAGACCGGTGGACCCGGCTGTCGGCCCTGCGCGATGCCATGATGGCCGCCAACCTGCGCGCCGTCGCCGAGCACGGCCCTGCCCTGGTCTTCGCCTCCAACCTCCACCTGCAGCGGAACGAGAGCATCATGCCGTTCGGCGACCAGCGCCTGGAGTGGTGGAGCGCGGGC
>DASUWU010000079.1:0-55976 GCA_036378315.1 Streptosporangiaceae bacterium
GAAATCGGCGACCGGTACGGTGAGGCCCGAGCACTGGAAGCGCTGGCTCGCATCCTGAAGTGCCAGAGCCATCATCAACGCGCCTACGAGACGCAGCTTTCTTCGCTACGGATTCGCCGCGATATCGGCGACCCCAACTCCATCGGCCAGGCGTTGAACCTACTCGCGCGGTACGCCATCGACCTCGGCCGGTTGGAGGAGGCGCGCAAGCATGCCGAGGAGTCTCTCGGCATCCACCGCGCAACCGGCGACCAGCGCAGTGAAAGCGCCACGCTCCAATGCCTCGCTCGGCTCCACAGAAAGCTCGGCGCGCTCGGCGAAGCGATCGTCTATGCGCGGAAGTCCCTGGTCATCCGCCGCGACATCGGTGACCGTCAAGGGGAAAGCGAATCACTCGACGCGATCGCGCGCACGTATCTCCACATGGGGTACTACGAACAGGCGCTGCAACACACGAAAAGGGCTCTGGCCGTCCAACGCCGGATCGATGACTTCTTCGGGCAGGGCTGGTCCCTTGATCACCTGGGACGAATTTGCTTAATGAGCGGAGAGCCGGGGCGTGCGGTCAGGCACTTCGAGCAGGCCTTGGTGGTCCGGCGGCGAATTCGGGACCGGTACGGGCAGGGGCGCACGCTGGGGCGGCTGGCCGCGGTGTATCTCCAAATGGGGCGTACCGATGACGCGGTCGCGGCGGCCGAGCGAGCGCTGGCGATCGAACGGGAGAGCACTGAGCCGGGCGGGTCGAGTGAACGGGTCACCGAGCTCGCCCGGCTCGTCGAACGGGCCAGGTCAGCAGGTGTTGAGCATCGATGAAAGCGCCGACTTCTCCGCGCTGTCCACGGTGAGCGAGTAGGACCACTTCACGTGGACCCAGGCCCGGGCGTACATGCACCAGAAGGAGCTCAGCGGGGGCTTCCACTCGGCCGGGTCCTTGTCGCCCTTCGCCTGGTTGACGTTGTCGGTGACCGCCCAGAGCTGCGCGACGGTCAGGTCGTTCGCGAAGGCCTGCCGCCGGCTGGTCGTCCATGCCCAGGCGCCGGACGCCCAGGCCTCGGCCAGCGGCACCATGTGGTCGATGTCCACGTCGGAGGCCGCCGTCCAGGTGGCGCCGTCGTACGGTGATCGCCAGCTGCCCGCGGTCGGGGCGCAGTTGGAGCCGACGGTGACGTTCGTGCCGTCGCGCTTGAGGACGGTCTCCCGGGTGTTGCAGGTGCC
The DNA here is from genome assembly GCA_036378315.1 of Streptosporangiaceae bacterium. Taxonomy (GTDB): domain Bacteria; phylum Actinomycetota; class Actinomycetes; order Streptosporangiales; family Streptosporangiaceae; genus CALAED01. The sequence continues at coordinate 1,216 of DASUWU010000079.1, forward strand.
GGAGATCGTGATCCAGTGCGGGAAGAGGTCACGGTCGTAGGTGGAGGCGTGGCTCTCGGCGGCGACGGTGAGCGCGTCCAGATGGGTGCGCGACGTGGTGGCGTCGGGCGGGGTCGGCGGTGCCGCGCTCGCGGGGACGGCGAGGCCCAGCACGGCGAGCAGCGCGACGAGGACGGGTCCGATGATCTTCTTGGCGGGCAGGTGCACGGCTGGTCCCTCCCTGTGGTCCACTCCGCGCCAGAGGGTGGCGGGCTACGGCCACGACGGAATGAGTGGAACAAGAAGGGACTCTGACAAAAGGGCGTCAATCCAGATATGTCATGGATTGACCAGATTGCCGGGGGTGCTTCGGCGCGGTCCCGCATCCTGGCTCGTGGGGGGACGCGCGAACGCCGCGGAAGCTCACGGTGGAGCTCCCGCGGCGTTCGACCGCGGCTAGCGCAGCGGTCCGCTCGCCATCCCCACCGGCGGCGGCGGCAGCGCGACGAGGCCCAGCTCGGTCCTGGTGGCGAGCCGCTCGTGCCGGGGCACGACCCGGACGCTGTAGCCGAACGCGCCGGTGCGGTCGAGCGGGACCTCGCCCACGAAGCGCAGCCGACCGTCCTCGCCGCTCTCGCGGCCGGTGAGCTCGACGTACCGCGGCTCGATCAGCTGGTCGTGCTCGTCGACCCGGCCATAGGCGAGCTCGACGGCGACGTCGTCCGGTTCGAGGTCACCCAGCTCGACGGTGGCCCGCACGTTCAGCCGGGTGCCGAGGTGCGGGCTCTCGCCGGCGCCGCTCGACTCCACGTGCTCGATCGACACTCCCGGCCACGCCTTGGCCACCCTCGACTTCCACGCCGCCACCTCGCGGGCGCCCGCGTGGCCGTCGGCCGTCATCTCGCGGGCGGCGCGCGCGGCCGGGGCGTACAGGTCGTGCACGTAGTCGTGCAGCATGCGGGTGGCGAGCACCTTCGGGCCGAGTGAGACCAGCGTGTGCTTGACCATCTCCAGCCACCGGCGGGGCAGGCCGGTGCCGTCCCTGTCGTAGAACATGACCGAGACGTGGTCTTCGATCAGCTCGTACAGGGCGCTCGCCTCGAGGTCGTCGCGCCGGTCGGTGTCCTCGACGCCGTCGGCCGACGGGATCGCCCAGCCGTTCTGGCCGTCGTACCACTCGTCCCACCAGCCGTCGCGGATCGACAGGTTGAGCCCGCCGTTCAGCGCCGCCTTCATGCCGGACGTGCCGCAGGCCTCGAGCGGCCGCAGCGGGTTGTTCATCCAGACGTCGCAGCCCTGCACCAGGAGCTGGCCGAGCGCCATGTCGTAGTCGGGCAGGAAGACGATCCGGTGCCGGACCTGCGGGTCGTCGGCGAACCGCACGATGTCCTGGATGAGCCGCTTACCGCCTTCGTCGGCCGGATGCGCCTTGCCGGCGATGACGATCTGGACGGGCCGTTCGGCGTGCAGCAGCATGGCCTTCAGCCGCTCGGCGTCGCGCAGCATGAGGGTCAGCCGCTTGTACGAGGGCACCCTGCGGGCGAACCCGATCGTGAGGACGTCGGGGTCGAGGGCCTCGTCCACCCACGAGAGCTCGGCCGGGGTGGCCCCGCGCTGCCGCCACGACTCGCGCAGCCGCCGCCTGGCGTCGAGCACCAGTCGCTCGCGCAGGGTCCGCCTGACCCGCCAGATGTCCTCCTCGGGCACCCGCGGCGCGGCGGCCCAGCCGGCCGCGGACTCCCCGCCCGGCGGGGGCGCCTGGCGGTCGACGAGATCCATCACCTCGCGGCTCACCCACGTCGCGGCGTGCACGCCGTTGGTGATGGACCCGATCGGCACCTCGTCGACATCGAAGCCGCCCCACAGGCCGCCGAACATCTCCCGGCTGACCGCGCCGTGCAACCGGCTGACGCCGTTGACCCGCTGGGCCAGCCGCATGCCCATCACCGCCATGTTGAAGACGGTCGGGTCCCCCTCGTCGTACGTCTCGGCGCCCAGCGCGAGGACGCGCTCGAGCGGCACGCTCGGGGTCTCGTTGCGGCCGCCGAAGTACTTCTGGATGAGCTCGCGCGGGAACCGGTCGATGCCCGCGGGGACCGGGGTGTGCGTGGTGAACACGGTGCCGGAGCGGACCGCCTCGAGCGCCTCGTCGAACGACATGCCGTCCTCGGAGACCAGCTCGCGGATCCGCTCGAGGCCGAGGAAGCCGGCGTGCCCTTCGTTCGTGTGGAACACCTCGGGCGCCGGATGTCCGGTGATGCGGCAGTACGACCTGATGGCGCGGACACCGCCGATGCCGAGCAGCATCTCCTGCAGCAGCCGGTGGTCGGTCCCGCCGCCGTACAGCCGGTCGGTGACGTCGCGCGAAACAGGGTCGTTCTCTTCGACGTCGGAGTCGAGCAGCAGCAGCGGCACCCGGCCCACCCTGGCCAGCCATACCTGCGCCTGCAGGGACTGCCCCTTCATGTCCTGCCCGGCCGGCAGCCCGATGGTGATCCGCACCGGCGCCCCGTCCCGCGCGGTCAGCAGGGAGACCGGCAGGCCGTTGGGATCGATCGGCGGGTATCGCTCCAGCTGCCAGCCGTCGGGCGACAGCGACTGGGAGAAGTACCCGTTCCGGTAGAGCAGCCCCACCCCGATGATCGGCACCCCGAGATCGCTGGCGGTCTTGAGGTGGTCGCCGGCCAGGATGCCGAGCCCGCCGGAGTACTGCGGCAACGCGGCCGCGATGCCGTACTCGGGGGAGAAGTACGCGACCGCGGCCGGCGGCGCGTCGCGCAAAGACTGGTACCACCGTGGCGCCGTCAGGTAGTCCCGCAGGTCCTCGGCCGCGGCGTCGAGCCGGCGGAGGAACCGCCGGTCGGCGGCCAGGGCCGCGAGCCGGTCGCTCGAGACCTCGCCGAGCAGCCGTACGGGGTCGTGCCCGACGGCCTCCCAGAGCTCGGCGTCCACGGAGCGGAACAGGTCGAGCGTCTCGTGGTGCCACGACCAGCGCAGGTTGAGCACGAGATCCTCGAGCTGCTGGAGCTCAGCGGGCAAGACGGTGCGGACGGTGAATCGTCGGATGGCCTTCACGCTCGGTAACGCTAATCGGTGTCCGTCCCCGCTCGCGACCAAAACCCGCGCGTTGATCATTTCGGTTACTCAACAATGCCGCTTTGGATCGGCGGTGAGGTGACCAAGCGGTCCAAGTGACGAAAACGTCGTAAGCGGCCCCGGATGCCAGCGTTCCCGCAGCCGCGTCGGTGACTCGGGAGGCCCGTCCAGAGGGGCTTTCGACCGCGTCCGGCCACGTGTGACCGCGTCCGGCCAGAGCCGGGACCCGCCGCCGGGTGCCGCGGCGCGCCCGTCGCGCCGTCCCGGCGCGACACCGCGGGTGCGTCTCCGGGTGCCGCCTGTGGAATCTCCGGTTTTGGCAGGGCGAGAACGGTAATGGGGTGAAACATGCGGGTGGTGGAGCCGGGCAAATCCCAGCGCAAGAGCGATCATGACTTGACCGAAGTCGGCGCCGCGGCTGATAGCTCGTCGGTACGGTTGCCTGCGATGATTGGTCGAATTCCGATTCTCGACGTAGAGCCCGTGGTCAACTGCGGCAGGTGGCCGGCCAAGGCGGTGGTCGGCGAGTCCTTCGACGTCTCGGCGACGGTCTTCCGCGAGGGGCACGAGATGCTGGGCGCCGGAGTGCTGCTGCGCGATCCGCACGGGGAGGTGGCGCCGCTCGTGCACATGCGGGAGCTGGTGCCAGGCACCGATCGCCACGCGGCCGAGGTGACCGTCACGGGCACCGGCGACTGGGCGTTCAAGGTCGAGGCGTGGGGGGACCCGATCGCCCACTGGTGGCACGACGCCGAGATCAAGGTGCCGCGCGGCCAGGACGTCGACCTGATGATGGCCGAGGGCGCCCGGCTGTTCACCCGCGCCGCCGAGGCCGTGCCAGACGCCGTGCCGGCGACACCTGGGAGTGCGGCGGCCCGGGCGGCGCGCCGGACGCTGGCCGAGGTGGCGCGGATGCTGGCCGACCGGACGATCACCGTGCAGTCGCGGCTCGACGCGGCGCACAGCCCGGAGATCGTCGAGCTGCTGCGCGCGTACCCGCTGCGCGAGCTCGTCTCCGGCACCGAGTGGTTCCCGCTGCGGGTGCATCGCGAGCGCGCGCTGTACGGGTCGTGGTACGAGTTCTTCCCGCGGTCCGAGGGCGCAGCGCACGACCCGCTGGGGCGGCGCGGCCCGACCTCCGGCACGTTCCGGACGGCGATCAAGCGGCTGCCCGCCATCGCGGGGATGGGCTTCGACGTGGTCTACCTGCCGCCCATCCATCCCATCGGCAGCCAGTTCCGCAAGGGCCCGAACAACACGCTGCACGCCGGCCCGTACGATCCAGGGTCGCCGTGGGCCATCGGCTCGCCCGAGGGCGGGCACGACGCGATCCATCCCGAGCTCGGCACGATCGAGGACTTCGACGCGTTCGTCGCGTACGCGAACGACCTCGGCCTGGAGGTCGCGCTCGACTTCGCGCTGCAGTGCTCGCCCGACCACCCCTGGGTGGCCGAGCATCCCGAGTGGTTCACGACCCGCGCCGACGGCACGATCGCCTACGCGGAGAACCCGCCGAAGAAGTACCAGGACATCTACCCGCTGAACTTCGACAACGACCCGGAGGGGATCTACCGCGCGATCAAGCGGGTGCTGCGCCACTGGATGGACCACGGCGTACGGATCTTCCGGGTGGACAACCCGCACACCAAGCCGGTGGCGTTCTGGGAGCGGCTGCTGGCCGACGTGCACGAGACCGACCCCGACGTGATCTTCCTGGCCGAGGCGTTCACCCGGCCGGCGATGATGCACACCCTGGCGAAGGTCGGATTTCACCAGTCCTACACGTACTTCACCTGGCGTACGAGCAAGGACGAGCTGACGGACTATCTCAGCGAGCTGTCCGGGGACGCGGCCAAATACATGCGGCCCAATTTCTTTGTCAACACCCCGGACATCCTGCACGAATATCTGCAGCGCGGCGGCCGCCCAGCCTTCGAGATCCGGGCCGTCCTGGCCGCCATGTTGTCCCCGACCTGGGGCATGTACGCGGGCTACGAGCTGCAGGAGAACATCCCGGTCCGGCCGGGCAGCGAAGAGTACCGCGACTCGGAGAAATACCAGTACCGGCCGCGGGACTGGGAGCGGGCGGAACGTGAAGGCCGCAGCCTCGCCCCGCTCGTCACGCGGCTCAACGACCTTCGCAGATCGCATCCGGCGCTGCGGCGGCTGCGCAATCTACGGTTCCACCATGTCGACCAGCCGGACATCATCTGCTTCTCGAAGACTCTGCGCGGGCAGGTGGGCGCGGACGAGAGGGCGGATGACGACACCGTGCTGACCGTCGTGAACCTCGACCCGTTCGAGGCCCGAGAGGCGACGGTCTACCTCGATTTGCCAGCCATGGGCCTGGACTGGTCGGACGAATTCGTCGTTTTCGATGAATTGTCCGGCAATTCCTATCTATGGCGACAGGCGAATTATGTTCGTTTGGATCCGCATGACCAGCCCGCCCACATTTTTACGCTCCGGAGAAACGAGAGTTGACCACCGACAGATCTGAGCCTCCTGGACCGCATACCTACGGTGCCCCCGCGATGACGGAGGTGCCGAGCGTTTCCCTACCCGAGGCCGTCGAGCCCATCCCCGACACGTTCACCCACGAGAAGCCGCGGGACCCGTACTGGTACCGGCGCGCCGTCTTCTACGAGGTCCTCGTGCGCGGCTTCCACGACTCGAGCGGCGACGGCACCGGTGACCTCCGCGGCCTCATCGGCCGGCTCGACTACCTGCAGTGGCTGGGCATCGACTGCCTGTGGCTCCTGCCGATCTACCAGTCACCGCTGCGCGACGGCGGGTACGACATCAGCGACTTCACCAAGATCCTGCCGGAGTTCGGCGATCTCGGCGACTTCGTCGAGCTGGTCGAGCAGGCGCACGACCGGGGCATCAGGGTGATCGCCGATCTGGTCATGAACCACACCAGCGACCAGCACCCGTGGTTCCAGGCCTCGCGCTCCGACCCCGAAGGACCGTTCGGCGACTTCTACGTCTGGTCCGACTCCGACGACGGGTACAAGGACGCCCGGATCATCTTCGTCGACACCGAGACGTCGAACTGGACGTACGACCCCGTGCGCGGCCAGTACTACTGGCATCGCTTCTTCTCCCACCAACCTGACCTCAACTACGACAACCCGGATGTCCAGGACGCGATGCTCGAGGTGCTGCGGTTCTGGCTGGACCTCGGCATCGACGGGTTCCGCCTCGACGCCGTCCCCTACCTCTACGAGCGCGAGGGGACGAACTGCGAGAACCTGGCGGAGACGCACGAGTACCTCAAGCGCGTCCGCGCCGAGGTGGACAGGCTCTACCCCGACCGGGTGCTGCTGGCCGAGGCCAACCAATGGCCGGACGACGTGGTGCAGTACTTCGGCGACCCGGCCACCGGCGGCGACGAGTGCCACATGGCGTTCCACTTCCCGGTGATGCCGCGGATCTTCATGGCCGTACGGCGCGAGCAGCGCTACCCCGTCTCCGACATCATGGCGCGCACCCCCAAGATCCCGGAGAACTGCCAGTGGGGGATCTTCCTGCGCAACCACGACGAGCTGACGCTCGAGATGGTCACCGACGAAGAGCGCGACTACATGTACTCCGAGTACGCCAAGGATCCGCGGATGAAGGCGAACATCGGGATCCGGCGGCGGCTCGCGCCCCTGCTCGACAACGACCGCAACCAACTCGAGCTGTTCACGGCGCTGCTCCTGTCGCTGCCCGGGTCCCCCGTGATCTACTACGGCGACGAGATCGGCATGGGCGACAACATCTATCTCGGTGACCGCGACGGGGTCCGCACGCCGCTGCAGTGGACGCCCGACCGCAACGCCGGGTTCTCCACCTGCGACCCGGCGCGGCTCTACCTGCCCGTGATTATGGACCCCATCTACGGGTATCAGGCGGTCAACGTCGAGGCACAACAGAAGAACCCGGGATCGCTGCTGAACTGGACCCGCAAGATGATCGAGATCCGCAAGCGGCATTCGGTCTTCGGGGTGGGCGCCTACGTCGAGCTGCCCGCCAACAACCCCAGCGTGCTGGCGTTCCTCCGCGAGTCGGGCGACGATCGGGTGCTGTGCGTGAACAACCTGTCCCGCTTCCCGCAACCGGTGGAGCTCGACCTCCGCCGGTTCGAGGGATGCACGCCGATCGAGTGCATGGGCGGCGTGCCGTTCCCGAGGATCGGCGAGCTGCCCTATCTGCTGACCCTGCCCGGTCATGGCTTCTACTGGTTCCTGCTGCCGTCCCCCGTCGATGACGGTGACCACCGGGCGGCGCGAAGAGGTGAATGAGTTCAGTGCCATTGCATGACCAGCTCGCCGAGCTGCTGATCGAGTGGCTTCCGCGGCAACGATGGTTCGCCGGCAAGGGACGCGACATCAGCGCCGTCGAGTTCGTCGCCGACACCCGGCTGGTGGCCGGCGACCCCGGGTTGCGGCACGCGATCGTGATCGTGCGGCAGGGCCCGGACGAGGCGTCGTACTACCAGCTGCTCCTCGGGTTCAGGCACGAGCTGCCGGGGCGGTTGGAGTACGCCTCGCTCGGGCTGGTCGAGGACATGTACGTCTACGACGCGGCCCACGATCCGGAGCTCACGCACTCGCTGCTGGTCGCCATGGCCGATGGCGCCGACATCGGGCCGCTGCGGTTCCGCACCGTACCCGGACCGCGCCTCGACACCGAGCTGACCAGCCTGGCCAGCCCGGCCGAGCAGAGCAACACCTCGCTCGTGTACGGCGACGCCTACATCTGCAAGCTGTTCCGCCGGCTCACCCCTGGCGTCAACCCCGACCTGGAGATCAGCCTGGCGCTGACCGGGTCGGGGTCCAAGCACGTCCCCGAGCTGTACGGCTGGATCGAGACCGTGCTGGACGGCGAGTCGACCACGCTCGCCATGCTGTCGGAGTTCCTCCGCACCGCGACCGACGGCTGGCAGCTGGCCACCACCAGCGTGCGCGACCTGTACGCCGAGGCCGACCTGCACGCCTACGAGGTGGGCGGCGACTTCGCCGGCGAGGCCGAACGGCTCGGCGTGGCCACGGCATCGGTCCACCGCGACCTCGCCGCCGCGTTCGGGATGACCTCTGTCAGCGCCGCCGACGTCGGCGAGATGGCGGCCGGGATGCGCGAGCGGCTGGACGAGGCGCGCGCCGCGGTCCCCGGCCTGGCACCCTACGCCGGCGCGATCGCCGCCGCCTTCGAGGAGTTCGGGCGGCTCGACATGCCGCTGCCGGTCCAGCGCATCCACGGCGACTACCACCTCGGCCAGGTGATGCGCACCGAGGTCGGCTGGATCCTGCTCGACTTCGAGGGCGAGCCGGCCCGGCCGCTGGCCGAGCGCCGGGCGCCGGGGCACCCGCTGCGGGACGTGGCCGGCATGCTGCGCTCGTTCGAGTACGCGGCCCGGTACCTGCTGACCGGGCCGAACGCGGTCGCCGCCGACGAGCATGTGAACGAGCAGCGCGAGTACCGCGCGCGGGAGTGGGCCGACCGGAACCGGGCCGCGTTCTGCACCGGCTACATCGACGCCGGCGGGCCCGATCCGTACGGGCACGAGGTGCTGCTGCGCGCGTTCGAGTTCGACAAGGCGGTCTACGAGGTCATGTACGAGGCGCGTAACCGGCCGTCGTGGTTGGCCATCCCGCTCGGCTCGCTGGCGCACCTGACGGCCTGAGCCGGTCTGACAGGCCTGGTCAGGGCATATGGCCGGCCGCATTTGGTTGACATTTTCGGCTGGCCCAACCCGGCCAATCGGTCGAGGCCGCGCTGAACTGCCCAAACCGCCAGAATGCGTAACCGACCTGCGAAGATCGGACCAAACGGCCCAAACATCCTGCAGGAGCAAGGCGTCTAACGATCAGACACGATCAATCAACCGCTTCCCCGCAGGGAACAGGGACGCCCATGAACTCCTCAGAACCCCTCGTACGCTCCGGGAATGCCGTGCGCGGCCCGGCAGCGCCGGGTTGGTCCCCGTCCGAGGTTCCGGCCATCGGACTCGCTGACAGGCCGACGGTCAGCGTCGTGATCCCCACGCTCAACGAGGCCGAAAATCTGCGCTGGCTGCTACCGCGGCTGACCGGCGTCGACGAGGTCGTCATCGTCGACGGCAACTCCTCCGACGGAACGGCCGACGTCGCCCGGCTGCTCCGGCCGGACGCTGTCATCATCAGCGAGCCGCCGAGCGGCAAGGGCACCGCGATGCGTACGGGGATGGCCGCGGCGTCCTGTGATGTGATCATCATGGTGGACGCGGACGGGAGCATGGACCCGGCCGAGTTCGACAGCTTCATCGCCCTCATCTGCCGGGGTTTCGACTTCGTCAAGGGTTCGCGGTATGCCTGCGGCGGCGGGTCGGACGACCTGACCGGGCTGCGCAGCGCCGGCAACCGGTGGCTGACCAAGCTCGCCAACCTGCTCTACCGCACCCATTGGAGCGACCTGTGCTACGGGTTCGTGGCGCTGCGCCGGTCGGTCGTCGACCGGCTTCGCCTCACCTCGACCGGCTTCGAGATCGAGACCGAGATGTGCGTCAACGCGGTGCGCGCCGGGCTCCGGATGGCCGAGGTGGTCAGCCACGAGAGCGACCGCCGGTTCGGGGTCTCCAACCTCAACACCTTCCGCGACGGATGGCGGGTGCTGAAGACGATGGTCAGGCTCAGGTTCCGGGGGCGGCTCGTCGAGCAGGAAACCGCGCCGCTGAACCTCGCCGGGTCCGGCGCCGAGCCGCGCCCGCCCGGCTGGCCGGCGCGCGCGCTCGTGGCCTCCGACAGGCAGCTCGTGGCCTCCGACAGGCAGCAGGTGGGGTGACCTCATGAACATCACCGTCGTGCGCCCGCTCGAACTCGGGGATCCGGAGATCAAGCGATGGCGGATGTTGCAGGAAAGCGACCCGTTGCTGGAGAACCCGTTCCTCGCCCCGGAGTTCACCCAGGCGGTCGGCCGGTTCCAGGACAACGTCCGGGTCGCCGTCGTGACGGACGGCCAGGACGTGGTGGCCTTCTTCCCCTACCAGCGAGGCGCGCTGGGGGTCGGCCACCCCGTCGGCTTCGGCCTCACCGACATGCAGGGCATCGTGGCGGCACCGGATCTGGAGCTCGACGCCAAAGCGCTGCTGAAGGCATGCGGGCTCAGCGTGTGGGGCTTCGACCACCTGCTCGCCCATCAGCGCGTGTTCGCGCCGTACCACGCCATCACCTGGGCCCAGCCGACCATGGATCTCAGCCGCGGCTTCGCCGAGTACCGCGACAACGCGCGGGTGAAGCAGATGCGCTACAAGGAACGCAGGCTCGGGCGCGAGGTGGGCGAGCTGCGCTACGTCTTCGCCTCCGACGACCCCGCGGACCTGGACCGGCTGATGGCGCTGAAGTCGGCCCAGTACAACAGGACCGGCCGGATGGACCGCTTTTCCCGGCCCTGGATCGTCGAGCTCGTGCGGCACCTCCACGAGACGGGAACCGGCGTCCTGAGCGTGCTGCACGCCGGCGACGAAGTGGTGTCGATGCACTTCGGGCTGCGCCATGACGACGTGATGGCCGGCTGGTTCACGGCCTACGACACCCGGTTCGCCAAGTACTCCCCCGGCATGGTCGGGCTCTTGCGGCTGGCCCAGGCGGGTTCGGACGACGGCGTCACCCGGATCGACATGGGCCGGGGCGGCAAGGAGTTCAAGGAACGCCTGAAGAGCTGGGACATTCCCATCGCCGAGGGACGCGTCGCCCGGGCCTCCGTCGGCGCCGGCGTGCACTGGCTGCGCACCGTGCCGCTGAGCCGGCTGCGGTCCACAGTGCTCCACAACCCCCGGCTGTACGACCGGGCCGACCGGGTGCTGAAGGCCTACGCCCGCCTGCACGGCACAGCGTCGAGCCGGGTCGCGGCCGGCGAGGGCGAGGCGGGGACATGAGGATCTCGGTCGTCATCTGCGCCTTCACCGACCAGCGGTGGGACGACGTCCACGCCGCCGTCGAGTCGGTGCGGGTGCAGCGGCACGCGCCGTACGAGATCATCCTGTCGGTCGACCACAACCCCGCCCTGTACGCCAGGCTCAAGACGTCGCTGCCCGACGTGGTCGTGGTCGAGAACCGGTACGGTCGCGGCCTGTCCGGCGGCAAGAACACCGGCGCGGAGCTGGCCGGCGGAGACGTCGTCGCCTACCTCGACGACGACGCGGTGGCGGCGCCCGGCTGGCTCGCCGAGCTGGCCGGCGGGTACGCCGACCCGAACGTGCTCGGCGTCGGCGGCCGCACGCTGCCGCTGTGGCCGGGTTCGCCCTCCTCGGCCGACCTGGCCGGTGACGGCGCGGCGCTGGTGGCCGAGCTCGCCGCGGCCCCGTCCGAGGCCGGCCGCCGGCCGCGCTGGTTCCCCGAGGAGTTCGACTGGACGGTGGGCTGCACGTACCGCGGCATGGCCCCCGGGCCGGTCCGCAACCTGATGGGCGGCAACTGCTCGTTCCGGGCCGAGGCGTTCGAAATCGCCGGCGGGTTCACGACCGGCATCGGGCGGTCGTCGGGCAAGCGCCCGCTGGGCTGTGAGGAGACCGAGTTCTGCATCCGGCTCGGCCAGCGCCGCCCCGACTCCATGCTGCTCTTCGACGCCGACGCGGTGATCTGGCACCGGGTCCCCGCGGCGCGCGCCCGGTTCGGTTACCTGCGCGCGAGGTGCTACGCGGAGGGCCTGTCCAAGGCCCTCGTGACGCGCAGCGTCGGCGCCGCGGACGGGCTGGCCAGCGAGCGGGCGCACGTGCTCTGGGCGCTGCCGCGCGGGGTGGCGCGCGGACTCGCCGACGCGCTGCGCGGCGACCCGGCCGGCGTGGGGCGGGCCGGCGCCATCGTCACCGGCCTGTCCGTCACCGCCTGGGGGTACCTCGTCGGGTCCCTCACCGCCACCACCCCCACCGCCGGACACGATCCCGCCATGGTCATCGGCGCCGAGGGGACCGGCTGATGAACCGTATTCCGATCTTGATGTACCACTCGGTCAGCGAGCGGCCGCCGCCGGCGACCGCCCCGCTGGCGGTGAGCCCGGCGGCGTTCGCCGAGCAGATGGAGCTGCTCGCCGAGCGCGGCTTCGTCCCGGTGACGCTGGCCGAGGCGGCCGCGCTGCTGCGCGCTCCGGCGCTGCCGCCGGGGCCGCGGCCGGTGGTGATCACGTTCGACGACGGATACGCGGACTTCCACGACGAGGCACTTGCCGTCCTGGACCGGCACGGCTTCCCGGCGACCGTGTTCCTCACCACGGGGTGGATGCCCGACGCGGGCGCGGGCGCGGCCGGCCGCCCGCTGGGCAGGATGCTGTGCTGGCGGCAGGTGGAGGAGGCCGCCAGGCACAAGGTCGAGTTCGGCGGACACAGCCACAGCCACGCGCAGCTCGACCAGCTGCCGCTGCCGGCGCTGCGCGAGGAGCTCACCCTCAGCAGGAAGCTGATCGAGGACCGGCTCGGCCGGCCGGTGACGTCCATGGCCTACCCGTACGGCTACTCGAGCGCGCGGGTGCGCCGCGAGGCGCGCCGGGCGGGCTACTCGACCGCCTGCGCGGTGGCCAACAACCTCGCCCGCGGGCGGCACGACGTGCTCGCGCTGCCGCGGCTGACCGTCAAGCCGGCGACGTCGCCGGTCGCGTTCGGCCGGGCGGTCGCCGGCGAGGGCGTCCCGCTGCTGTACGCGCGCGAGAGGATCCTGACCAAGGGGTACGCCGCGGTGCGCCGCGGCCGCTACGCGACGCGACGGATGATGGGCCATGTCTGAACCGGCCGCCGGGGCCGCTCCCCCCGGCGTGAGCCCTCCCGATGAGCGGGCCGGCGTCCCGGCCGCGGGGCCGGCGCCGCCCGCCGCGCGCGTGCGGCTCGGCAGGCTGCGCGGCGAGCTGGCCAACCCGCTGTTCCGCAACGCCTACGCCCTCATGGTCAACGGCGGGCTCACCGGGGTGTTCGGCCTCGGCTACTGGCTGCTGGCCGCGCGGCTCTACCCGCCGGACATCGTCGGCAGGAACTCGGCCGAGCTCCAGGCGATCATGTTCGTCAGCGGCCTGACCGCCATCAACTACATGCTGATCAGGTTCGTCCCGCAGGCCGGCCGGCGAACGGGCCGCCTCGTGCTCGGCAGCTACGCCGTGGGATCGCTGACCGGCGCGGCCATCGGGCTCGGATTCCTGTTGACGCTCGGCGTGTGGGGGCCGTCGTTCGCCCGCCTCGCCCACCCGGGGCCCGCCCTCTGGTTCATCGCCGGCGTCCTGGCATGGAACATCTTCGCGCAGCAGGACGGCGTGTTCACCGGGCTGCGCCGGGCGGGCTGGGTGCCGGTCGAGAACGCCGTGTTCGGCGCCGCGAAGGTCGCGCTGCTCATACCGCTCGCCGGGCTCTCGCCGGCGGACGGGATCGTGCTGTCCACCATCGTGCCGGCCGTGATCGCGTTGTTCCCGGTCAACTGGCTGATCTTCCGCCGGCTGATCCCCGCGCACGTCGCCGCGACCGACGGCCGCCACCGCCCGCCCACGCTCGGCCAGATCGGCCGGTACATGGGCGGCGACTACGTCGGCAGCCTCTTTTCCCACGCCTCGATCAACCTGATCCCGGTCGTGGTCGCCGCGCACATCAGGCCCGAGGTCAACGCGTACTTCATGATGGCCTGGGTGCTGGGCGCGATGATCGACCTGCTCGCCACGAACATGGCCATGTCGCTGACCGTCGAGGGCGCGTTCGACGGCACGCGGCTGGCCGAGACCTGCCGCGCCGCGCTGCGGCGGACCGTGATGCTCGTGGTACCCGCCGCCATCGCCGTCATCGTCGCCGCGCCGGCCATCCTGCGGGTGTTCGGCGAGCCGTACGTGCACGGCGCCGGGCTGCTGCGGCTGCTGGCCGCCGCGGCGCTGCCCAAGGCGATCATCGAGATCTACATGGGTGTGCTCCGCGTGCACTCCCGCACCCGGCCGATCGCCGTGCTGCAGGCCATACGATTTGTTGGGGTGCTGGCCGCCATCGTGGTGTTCACGGCGGGTGACCGCTATCTGACCACGGTCGGCCTGGCGGTGCTCGCCGTCCATGTGGGCGTCGCCGCCGCCGTCTACCCCAAACTGCGCGCGGGTACGCGGACGGCAGACCCTTTCGCCGGCGGGCCAGAGAGAGATATTCGTTGACCGTGACGCTACGCGAGGCGCTCGAGAGGAAGGCCCCTGCGCCCATATCGGCATCGCTCGGCGCCTCGGCCCGCCGCCCGGTGCTCGTCGTCGCCGCGCTCTTCGCCGCCGGCGCGCTGCTGTTCTGGCTGCCGCTGCGCGGCGTGCACATGGCCGCGATGAACGGGTACGGCCTGTTCTCCGTCCTGCCCGTCGCCACGCTCGCCGGCGCGGCCGTGCTCACCATCGCCTTCGTGGTGTCGGTCGGCCTGCGCCGTCCGCACCCCTGGCTGCTGGGCGGGCAGTTGGTGTTCACCCTCGTGTCGCTGCACGGCCTCGCGCAGTTCCTCGAGCCGTACGCGCGGTTCCCGACGTCCTGGCAGCACGCCGGGTTCATCGAGTTCATCGCCCGTACCCACACCGTGGACGCCGGGCTCGACGCGCGGTTCAGCTGGCCGGGGTTCTTCGCGCTCATCGCGTTCGCCACCAGGGCGACCGGGCAGGTGGCCATCGAGCCGGTGCTGCACTGGATGCCGATCGCCTTCGAGCTCCTCTACCTGGTGCCGCTGTTCCTCATCCTGCGCACGATGAACGCCACGTGGCGGGCCAAATGGCTGGCCGCCTGGCTGTTCGTGGTGGCCGACTGGGTCGGACAGGACTACCTGTCGCCGCAGGCGTTCGGCTACCTGCTGTACCTGTTCTGGGTGGCGATCCTGCTCAACTGGTTCCGGCCGGCCGGTGGCGGGGTGCGCACGGAAGGCAGGCGGCGCACCGCCGAGACGCGGCGGCCGGCCCGCAGCGGGGCGTTCTGGCGAGCGTACGGGTGGGTGTTCGGCCCCATGGAACCCGGCGAGCTGCCGGTGCGGCAGGTGGGTCTGCGGGAGCGCACGATCCTGCTCCTGCTGCTCGTACTGATCTTCGCGGTGGCCACGGCCGACCACCAGCTCACCCCGTTCCTGCTGCTCGTCGCGGCCGCCGGGTTCGTCGTGCTGCGCCGGTGCACGCTGCGCGGGCTGCCGGTCATCGGCGGGGTGATCTTCGCCGCGTGGGTCAGCTTCATGACGGTCGGCTACTGGGCCGGGCACGCGAACGACATCTTCGGCGGGGTGGGCCACCTCGGCGCCAACCTCGGCTCCAGCGTCGCCGGGCGGATCAGCCACAGCAGCGAGCAGCTCGCGCGGGTGCAGCAGGCCCGCATCGTGCTCGCGCTGCTGGTGGCCGGGCTGGCCGGGCTCGGCTTCCTGCGCCGCAGGGCGCGCCGGGTCGACGACCGGGTCGCCCTCGTGCTCTTCTTCGGGCCCTTCGCCTCGTTCGGCCTGCAGAGCTACGGCGGGGAGATCGCGCTGCGAGTCTTCTTCTTCATCCTCCCCGGTGCCGCCATCCTCGCCGCGTACCTGTTCTTCCCCGCCACATCCCCCGACGCGCCCGCCGGAACGTCCGGCGAGACGCCCGGCGGGACGCCCGCACGGGGTGCGGCCGGCGCGCGGCCACCGGACCGGCCCTACCCGGGCCCGATCGTCCGGCGGACGCGCCCCACGTGGCTGTGGTGGCTGCCCCGGCTGCCCCGCCCGATGCGGCCGTGGGCACCGGTCATGGCCGCGACGGCCTGCGGCCTGGCCATCGTGGCCGGGTTCCTGTTCGTCCGGTTCGGCAACGAGAAGTTCGAGCAGATCCGCCCGGGTGACGTGCGCGCGTTCGACGTGATGCTCAACCAGGGCACCGGTGCGGTGAACGTGGTGTGGCTGACCGCCGACTCGCCCGACCTCAGCGCCACCCCGGTGATGCCGTGGGGCTACCGGAGCATGGAGCGCTTCAGCTACGCCCCGGTGACCGCCGCCGCCAACCCGGCCGACCTCACGCGGGTCATCGACGCGCTCAAGGCACAGGGCCCGGGCGGCTTCTTCGTCACCACCCGCGGCCACGAGTCCTACATGGAGCTCAACAACGGCCTGCCTGGCGACTACGGTGACCGGCTGCGTGCGGCGCTGAACCGCTCGCCACGGCTGCGGGTCATCTACGAGAACCAGGACGCGGCCGTCTACGCGCTGCGCGCGCCCCCGCCCGAGCCGGTGCCCACCGTCCCGCGCCCGCAGGGACTGATCTTCGGGTCGACCCCATGGACCCCGGCCGGCCTGGTGTACCTCCCCGTCCTGCTCGCGGTGCTACTGGCCAGGGAGCTGCGGCGGCTGCGGCTGCGGCCCGCCGACTACCGCAGGCTGCGGCCGCTCACCGTGCTGTCCGTCCCGCTGTTCGTCGGCTTCCTCGCCGTCGTCGTCGAACGGTTCGTCAACCTGGCCTGAAGGAGCGTGCGCACCAATGCTTTCCGGGGAGCCTGCCGATGAGGCCGCCACCACGTGGCCATCGGTGACCGTCGTGATCCCCACGCGGGATCGTCCCGGGCTGCTCCGCGAGACGCTGGCCTCCATCCGCGACCACGACTACCCGGGCGAGCTGCGGTCGATCGTCGTCTTCGACCAGAGCGAGGTCGACGACGGCGTCGCCGGCGACAAGCCGGGCCGCGAGGTGGTGGCCGTGCCCAACCGGCGCACCCCGGGCGCGGCCGGCGCGCGGAACACCGGCATCCTGGCCGCCGAGTCCGAGCTGGTCGCCTTCTGCGACGACACCGACCTGTGGTTGCCCGGCAAGCTGCGCGCCCAGGTCGAGGTGCTGCGGGCCGAGCCGGACGCCGAGTTCGTCACCTGCGGGCTCCGGTTGTTCGGCGACACGCTGTCGTCCGACCGGTCGCTCAAGCTGCGTCAGGTGAGCCGCGCCGATCTGCTGAGGGGGCACATGGCGCAGCTGCACCCGTCGGGCTTCCTCGCCCGCCGCGCCGCCGTCGTCGACGGCTTCGGCCTGTTCGACGAGACGATCCCCGGCAGCTACGGCGAGGACTACGAGCTTCTGCTGCGCGCGGCGGCCCGCTCGCCGATCCGCAACCTGCGCTCGGTCGGGGTCGCGATCAGGTGGCACAAGCAGTCGTACTTCGGGTTCGTCAAGAACGCGCCGACGATCTCCGCGGCGGCGCAGTGGCTGCTGCGGCGCTATCCCGAGCTCTCGGCCGCCGGGTACGCCCACTGGGCGGGCAAGGTGGCCTTCGCCGAAGCGGCCAGGGGCGCCCGCGGGCCGGCGCTGCGCTGGGCCGGCAGGGCCATGCTCCGCCGGCCCGGCGACCCGCGCGCGGCGCTGGCCATCATGGTCGCGCTCGGCGTCCCCGCCGACTTCGTCATGCGCCAGCTCGACCGCGTGGGCCACGGGATATGAGCGCCATGCGGCAGACGCCGGGCGCGCCCGCCGACCGGATCCCGGCCACGCTGGCCTGGCTGGGGACGTTCGGCGCCGCGCTCACCGTCGCCGGCGTCCACTACCCGGGGCGGACGCTGTTCACCCTGCTCTTCCTCCTGGTCACGCCGGCGGTCTGCGTGGCGCAGCTGCTGCCGGGGCTCGACCGGCTCGCGCGCGGCGTGGTCGGGGTCGCCGGCGGCCTCACGCTGATCAGCGTCGTGGCCGAGGTCATGCTGGCCGCGAAGTGGTGGACGCCACGCGGCGGGCTGATCACCGTCGGCGTACTGTGCGCGGCGATGCTGGGCGCCTCCCTGATCCGGCGCCCGCGTCCGCGGCCGGCACGCGGGTCACCTCCCGCCCCGCCGGCGGCCGGGGCGCAGCGCGCCGCGCCCGGCGTCGACGACGACGCCTGGATCTACGAGGAGTAGGCGGCCGCGGCACCGCAAGCGGACCAACCCGACGCCGGAACTATTAACTAGGTAACCGGTTTCCCGATCTTTCAAGGTGCTCCGCCGACGCCGACCGCCTCCCGTCACGCACCGCTCATCCCGCGCGACCTGCGGTTACGGCCAAGCCCCCGGCGGCATCCCGGCGGAACGGTCCATCCGCTCGGCGCACCGCCGGCTTGACCCTTGCGTGCGGCGCACGACACCGTCGAGAGGCGCGCAGTCCTAGGACCGTACAGGTCCGGCATTCCGCCGGCGATTTCGTCATCCGAAAGGACCCAGAATGCGGAGTCGAGGACGTCGTGGCACGCTCGCCGCGACCGCACTCGGGACCATCCTCGCCGTCGTCGCCGCAAGCGGATGGATGCCGGCCAGATCAGGACCGGCGGCTGCGCCCTCCGGGGGCGGGGCGCAGCGCGCGCCGCACGCCGCCGACTCCGCTGTCCACCAGGTGACGCTGCTCACCGGCGACAAGGTCATGGTGCGCACCCGTCCGGGCGGCGCGCCGAGCGCGCAGGTCGTCCGGGGGCCGGGCCGGACGCGGATGCCGTACTCGGCGCGAGCCTACGGCGGGCACCTGTTCGTGGAGCCGGCCGACGCCCAGCGGCTGATCGCGGCCGGGCGGCTCGACGAACGGCTCTTCGACGTGACCCAGCTCGTCGCGCAGGGGTACGACGACGCGCACACGCCGGACATCCCGGTCATCACCGAAGGGACGGGGCACGCCGCGGCGGCCGTGCCGGACGCCCACGGCACGCTGGCGCTGCCCGCCCTCGGCATGGCCGCGACCCGGATACGCAAGGCGGGCGCGACCGCGGCCTGGCGGACGCTGACCGGCGGCGCCGCGCGCCCGGCGACCTTCGCCGCGAGCACCTCGGCGAAGAAGGTCTGGCTGGACGGCAGGCTCCGGCTCGCCGACGACGTGAGCGCCGCCCAGATCGGCGCACCGGCCGCCTGGAACAGCGGCCTGACCGGCGCCGGCGTGACCGTCGCCGTGCTGGACAGCGGCTACGACGCCACGCATCCCGACCTCACCGGCGTCGTCACGCAGAGCCAGGGCTTCACCGACGCGGGCGCGGCCGACGTGACCGACCGGGTGGGCCACGGCACGCACGTGGCGTCCATCCTGGCCGGCTCGGGGGCCGCGTCGGACGGCCGGTTCCAGGGCATCGCGCACGGCGCGAAGCTCGCGGTCGGCAAGGTCTGCGACAACACCGGCCGCTGCGACACGTCGTGGGTGCTCGCCGGCATGACATGGGCGGCCAAGACCGTCAAGGCGCGGGTGGTCAACATGAGCCTCGGCGCTCCCGACGCACCCGGCATCGACCCGCTCGAAGACGCGGTGAACACCCTCACCCAGCAGACCGGCACCCTATTCGTGATCGCCGCGGGCAACGAAGGCGCCGACAGCACGATCGAGTCGCCGGGCAGCGCGGACGCGGCGCTCACCGTCGGCGCCGTCGACTCCACCGACGCGCTCGCGCCGTTCTCCTCGCGCGGGCCGCGGCTCGACGATTTCGCGATCAAGCCCGACCTCACCGCCCCCGGCGTGGACATCACCGCGGCCCGGGCGGCCGGCTCCGACCTCGGCACCCCGGTGGACACCGCGTACCAGAAGCTGTCCGGCACGTCCATGGCCACGCCGCACGCGGCGGGGGCCGCGGCGATCGTCGCGCAGCAGCACCCCGACTGGACCGCGGCCAGGATCAAGGCGGCGCTGACCAGCTCGGCGAAGCCGGCGACCGGGGCCACCGCGTACCAGGAAGGAGATGGGCGCCTGGACATCGCGCGGGCGATCAGCCAGCCGGTCACCGCGGCCCCCGCCGGCGTGTCCGCCTACCTCAAGTGGCCCCACGCGGCCGGGCAGGCGGCGGCGAAGACCTACACCTACAGCAACGCGGGCACGGCGCCGATCGGCCTTTCGCTCGCCGTGCGGGCCACCGGTCCCGGCGGCGCGGCGGCGCCCGCCGGCCTGTTCCGGCTGGGCCAGAGCGCGGTGACCGTGCCGGCCGGCGGAACAGCGGACGTCACCGTGACGATCACCGCCGACGGGGTGGCCCCCGGCGTCTACAGCGGACTCGTCACCGCCACCTCGGCGGACGGCGCCGTCGTGGCGCGGACCGGCGTCGGCGCGTACGTCGAGCCCGAGGCCGAGGACGTCACCGTCACGGCGACCGGCCGCGACGGCTCGGCCGCGGACACCACCGTCGACTTCTTCGATCCGGCGACCGGGACCACCACAGAGGCCATGACCTCGGGCGGCACCGCCACCCTGCGGCTGCTGGCCAAGCCGTACGCCGTCTACGCGGCCGTCGTCACGCAGGAGTCGTCGGGCGCCACGAGCGTGTCCAGCCTGATGCGGCCGTTCACCGTCGGGCAGAACAGCCACGACGTCGCGCTCGACGCGCGGGCGGCCAAGCCGGTGACGGTCACGATCGACCGGCCGGACGCGGTCGTCGCGCTGACCGCGATGACGACCTACAACGGGACCGGCGGCGCCTTCGTCGGCCTCGCCGGCGGCGGCGCGGGGCAGGTGTTCGTCCTGCCGGTCAAGGACGCCAACCTGGTGTTCAACGCCCAGTCGGTGTGGACCCAGCAGGGCGCGACCGAGGCGGCCCCCGGCTCGTTCCGCTACGACCTGGCCGACGTCGACCGCGGCGAGGTGCCGGCCGACCCCACCTTCGCCCACCTGACCGCCGACCTTGCCTCGATCAAGGCGACGGCGCGCTCGGCGGACGCTCCGGGCATCGGCAGCCTGGTCTGGGCGCCGGTGCTGCCGGACGTCTTCCTTTCGTTCGGCACGGGCGTGCCGATGCGGCTGCCGGCCGCGCAGGCGGAGTTCGTCACGCCGCAGGTGACCTACTCGCGGTCGCTGTTCTACGGATCGTCCGACGAGACGCTGCTGCAGAGCGGCATGCTCGACGCGACGCCCGCGGCGTACGAGGCCGGCGGCGAGTCGGCCGAGACGTGGAACGCGGCCGTCACCGGGCCGGCGTTCCTCACGTCGGGCGGCGCCCGCACCGGCGACGCGTTCACGTACTCGGGCGACGGCCTGTTCAGCGACGCGGAGTCCGGCCACGTCGGCCGGGACGGGCGCGCGACCGGCACCATCGAGCTGGACCGCGGCGGCACGGTGGTGGCGAGCGGCGAGCTGCGCGGCGGGTTGGCCTCGCTGGCCGCCACGCTGCCGGCGAGTACGGCGACCTACACGCTGAAGGTCTCGGCACGGCGGCAGGCCGCGGACGCGGCGCTGTCCACCGGGCTCGACACGGTGTGGACGTTCGGTTCCGGGCACACGGCGAGCCAGCAGGCGCTGCCGCTGCTCGCCGCGCGCTTCGCCGTCCCCGGGCTCGGCGACGACAACCGGGCCGCCGCCGGCGCGACGGTCAGCCTGCCGGTCCAGGTGATCCGCAATCCGGGCGCGCCATCGTCCGCCGTCAGCGGCCTCACGGTGCAGGCATCGAACGACGACGGCAAGACCTGGCAGACCGTGCCCGTCGCCGCGTCCGGCGACGGGTGGCTCGCCACAGTCTCCAACCCGGCGAGCGGGTTCGTGTCGCTGAGGGCGAGCGCCGCCGACGGTGCGGGCGACTCCGTGGTGCAGACGATCATCCGCGCCTACGCCGTGCGCTGATCGCGGCCGGGCAGCGGCCCGGTCGGGTCGGGCACCGCCGTGGCCGGCCCTCACTGGACGGCCCCGTACGCCGGTGGCTTGGGGTGCTAGGGAACTCCACCGGCGTACGGGACCCGGCCGACGCCGACGATCGCCGCGCCCAGCAGGATGAGGGCGAGCGCGAGGCTCAGCCACCAGCCGAACCCGAGCGACGTCTCCATGGTGCTGCGCAGCAGTTGGCCCAGCGGTCCC
This sequence comes from Streptosporangiaceae bacterium, assembly GCA_036378315.1. GTDB lineage: Bacteria > Actinomycetota > Actinomycetes > Streptosporangiales > Streptosporangiaceae > CALAED01. Next base: position 22,990 of record DASUWU010000079.1, read on the forward strand.
GGCAGCTGGCGCAGGGCGTCGCCGTAGAGCTTGTCCACCACCTCGGTGTCCGCCTGCCAGGCGAAAAGGCCGAGCGCCGCCAGCACGGTGAGCGCGGGCACGATGGCGAACGCGGCCAGCCGCCGGCCGAGCACGGCACCCGCCCCGCCGAGCAGGGCGGCGGCCAGCGCGGCGATGAGCACGGACATGCCCGGCAGGCCCCGCACCCCCGAGTAGGCGCGCGGGATGCCCAGCGCCTCGCCAGGCCCGCCGGGCAGCCCGAGGTCCGGCGCGTGCGGGGTCGCCGTCGCCCACGGCAGGAAGACCGCGAGGACGAGCAGCGCGGACGCGGCGACCACGAACATCCCCAACGGGGGGTCGGGGGCGGTGGGCTCGGGCGCCGGCTCGCCGTCGCCCGGCCATCCTGAACCGGCGAAACCGGGCGCCGGCCCCCATGCCGAATCCGGCTCCCATCCGGGGGCCCGACCCGAGTCGGGGGGTGGACCCCAGTCAGGGGCCGGACCCCGGTCGGGCGCCGGCGCTCCATCGCGTGCCGGCCCGTCCTCCGGCCGGTCGCCACCGCCCTGGGCCGCCGAGTCGGTCATGAACCGACGCTAACAAAGCCCGGGCCCGCCCCCTAGAAAGTGAACCGCTGCCGCGTCACGCCGTTGTCGAAGTTGGACAGGAGGTAGTCGGGCTCGCCGACCGTGCGGATGCCGGGCAGCCGCGTGAACAGCTCCTTGAACATGATGCGCAGCTCCATCCTGGCCAGGTTGGCGCCGAGGCACAGGTGCGGGCCCGGGCCACCGAAGCCGACGTGCGGGTTCGGGTGCCGCGTGATGTCGAACGTGTCGGGGTTCTTGAACACCTCGGGATCGCGGTTGGCGGCGAGGTAGAACAGCACGACCTTGTCGCCGGGCCGCAGCGGCAGCCCGTTCAGCTCGTAGTCGCTGGTGACGGTGCGGCGGAACTGGATGATCGGCGAGACGTACCTCACGATCTCCTCGATCGCCCCGCCGATGCGGCCGTCGAAGTCGGCCAGCAGCAGCTCGCGCTGGTCGGGATGGTCGGTGAACAGCTTCATGCCGTGCGCGAGAGCGTTGCGCGTGGTCTCGTTGCCGGCCACCAGCAGCAGGTCGAAGAACGAGCCGAGCTCCTTGACCGTGAGCCGCTCGCCGTCGATGTTGGCGTTCACCAGCGCGGAGACCAGGTCGTCGGACGGCACGTGCAGCCGCCGCCGGCCGAGGCGCGCGACCAGCCGGTGCAGGTCGACGATCGCCTTGAGGTTGCCGCCGAGCAGCCGCAGCGTCCGCGGGTCGGCGAGCGAGCCGCGCACCCCGGAGTAGGTCGTCATCGCGTCGATGCGTTCGAGGACGTACGGCCGCAGCGCCTCGGGGATGCCCATCATGCGGCAGATCACGTTGATCGGCAGCCGCGCGGCGACCTGCGCGACGAAGTCGCGGGCCCCGCGGGCGAGCACGTCGTCCACGACCGCGGTGGCGGTCGAGCGGATGTCAGATTCGATCTTGGCCAGCATCTTCGGGCTGAAGGCACGCGAGACGATGCGGCGCAGCCGGGCGTGCCCGGGATCGTCCATGTTCACCATGGGGGTGCCGAACAGCTTCGCCACCACCGGCGGCGGCTCGGGCGACGTCGCCGCCGGCTCGCTGCTGAAGATCTTGGCGTTGCGGCTGGCCTCGACCACGTCGGCGTGCCGTACCAGGGCGTAGAAGCCCTTGCCGGCCCGCAGGAACGGGATGCGGGGTTCGGCGAAGAACACCGGCGCGCCGTGCGCCCGCAGCCGGGCGAAGTCGGCCAGCCGCTGGTCGGGCGGCCTGGCCCAGAATCTCATGTCGACGATATCGATATCGGAGATGGCAGAGTCGGTGGCCACGATCGTCTCCCCCCGCGTTTCCCCCCCAAGGTCAACGCCTGACAGAAGTTTGCTGGATCAGCGATCGATCCAGGTGACCTCGTACGGATCGAGGTCCATGCTCCTCCCGCCCACCGCCGTCCGCACCGGGTGGTCCGCGGTGTTGACGACGATGGCCTTGTGCTGCTGCGCCAGCACCCGGACCGCCGCGTTCGCCGCGCGCACGTCGAACAAGGGGGTGCCGGGCGGGAACCAGCGCGTGAACGACTGCAGCAGCGTCAGCGTCGGGGTGGCGCGGCCGCCGCCGGGGGACTGCGTGCTCGTCCACAGGCAGCCCGCGCAGCCGGCGCCCTGGCCGCCCGGGTTCCAGTACAGCGCCGTGGCCGCCCCGCTGCGCGCGAACTCCATCAGCGCCGCCGCCTGGACGGCGAGGCGACGCCCGTCCGACCAGCCGGAGCGCTCCGGCTCGACGTACCACTCCGCCCACCACACGGGCAGCGCGCGATCGCGGCCCCGCAGCCACTCGGTGACCGCGGAGAACTTCCCCAGCGCGGTGAACGGGTCGGGCACGAGCCCCTTGTCCTCCGACGCGGTGGCGCCGTCCACCACCATGAAGTCCGCCCCTCGCTTGTGCGCGAGCCAGTAGCCGATCGCGTCCAGGGCCCGCCTGTCGACGCTCCCCCAGGGCCCGGCCACCGCCGTCGGCGGGCGCCCCGGCGCGTAGCTGTTCATCACCATGTAAGGGCCGCCGACCTTGGCGTCGGGACGGACGGCCTTCAGCGCGGCGTAGACCTGGTTGTACAGCGCGGTGTAACGCTCGTAGTCCCAGCGGTTGAGGGTGTTGTTGTAGAAGCCCTTGAACTCGTTCCAGACCACGAAGTACTTCACGTCGGGGTAGCGTTCAGCCACGCGGGCGGCGAGCGCGGCGAAGTCGCGGAAGTACTTGCGGCTCGGCGCGTCCTCGAGGTGCGACCAGTCCGTCCGGCCCGCCGTGCCGCCCTTCATCCAGTCGGGCGCGCAGCACAGCGTGAGGACTGGCGTGCCGCCGGTGCGCCGGATCAGGTCGATGCGCGCGTCGAGGCTGGCGAAGTCGAACCGTCCCGGAGCCGGTTCAGGGTTGTCGGCGCCCCACCCCATCAAGGCCTGCGCCTGGGCGAGCGGCTGCCGGCCCAGCGCGGCGCGCGCGGCGGCGACGGCCCGCTCGTCACCCTGATCGGCGGTGTACTGGCTGTGCGTGAACCCCCAGCTCGGCCAGCCCGCCGGCGCGCCAGCGCCCACCGTGGACACCGGCCGGCGGCTGGGCGCGGCCGCCGGCCTCGTCGTGCTCGCCGACGGATCCGGACGCCACCCGCTGCTCAGCAGCACGGCGGCGGCCACCAGGACACCGGCCAGCCCGGCGCAGCACGCGACGGGCAACCAGCGCGGCCCGCGCCGCCCGTGCCTGCCTCGCCTGCTGCCGAGCAGTGCCACGCGCCTCACCGTAGCCCGCGAACCGCGGTTCACCGAGTCCTCCATGGGTGTGCGGCCGGGCCGGACCCGGACACACCTGACCGACCATGCACCTGGTTGGATCGCTGAAGCGACCGACCGGGTTCGCCGTCTTCGTACCCGCGGGGGGCCGCTCGCGGCCGCTCTTACCAAGGCAGTACGGATTCATCACCGAAGCGGGAGATCAGCTGGACACGGGAGGAGCTTGACCGGTGCGGCGCCGATCAATCCGCCGCATGCCCCGACCCATTGTTTTCACGCCCTCCATTCCCCGCCCTCGCCCCGGTCCTTGTCCTGTTGCTCGCGCAGCAGCACGCGGAGCCCGGCCGAGTCGTCGGCCGCGACCGTCATCGCGAACCCGGCCTGGAGCTGGGCATCTGTGAGATCGCCTGTGCGGGTGGCGTACCAGCGACCCGCGTCGCTGCGCCACACCAGCCAGCCGGGGAACTCCGCCTCGATGGCGGCCTTCAAATCCGCGAAGTCCACCATTCAGGCCGCCCCTTCTCTGTACTGCCCTTCTGTATACGAAAGTGATACACAAGGCGATAGGCGTCAAGCTGTCCGTAAGGGGATCGTGGCTTCCCCGGATCCGGGAGGAGTGGCGTGAGTGGATGGCAGACCCGCATACCTCCGCATCGCCGACGAACTCCGCGAGCACATCCGCGCCGGCGTCTATCCGGCCGGCGGCCGGCTCCCGACCATGGCCACCCTGGCGGCGTCCCATCGCGTGTCCGAGATCGTCATCCGGCACGCGATCTCGGTGCTGCGCGGCGAGGGCCTCGTCGAGACCCGCAGGGGCGGCGGCACGGTGGTCAGGGTGCACCCGCCGGTCCGCCGGGTGGCCATGGACCGCTACCGGGTCGAGACCGAGCCGCGGACCGCCCCGGCCACCTCCTTCACCCACGACCAGCAGATCACCTGGCAGGAGTACCGGCTCGACAAGGCCTACTCCCGGGTCCGCGCGGACGGCGAGCTCGCCTCCTTGTTCGGCCTGCCGCCCGGCACCTCGCTGCTGCGCCGCCACTTCGTCTTCTACGCCCGCGAGGCCCCACAGCAGATCTCCGTCAACTACCTGCCCTGGGACGTCGTCGCCGGCACCCCCGTGGCCGACCCGGACCGCGAGCCCTGGCCCGGCGGCACCCCGGCCCAGCTCGCCTTCCTCGGCCACCCGGCCACCCGCGTCGAAGAGGCCGTACGGTCGAGGATGCCCACCCCGCGGGAGACCGAGACGCTCCGCCTCCCGCCGGGAGTGCCGGTCCTCGCCATCACCCGCCGCATGCTGTCCGGCGACCGCGTCCTCGAGGTCTGCCGCGACATCGTCATCCCCGCCGACCGGGTCATCCTCGACTACGCCATCGACCTCTGAGGCGGTGCCGTCCCCACGACACATGCCCTACCTTAGTCCTGAACTACTTCAGGCATGGCCGTATGCTTGGGTCATGGCCACGCGTACATTTCCGTTCAGCACCTTCCAGCGGCATCAGACCAGCCTGTTCGACGCCTTGACAGATGCCGATGTCATTCTCGAGCGACGGGGGGCGGAGAACCTCGTCTTGATGCGCGGCACCCGTTTCCAGGCGATGGCGGATGGTCTCCGGCTCCTGGCACGATCGATGTCGCTCGTCGCGCGGGCGAACCGGTCCATGGCCGAGGAGGTGTTCGAGGAGGAGCTGCCGTGGGTGAAATGGCTTCCTCCCGAGGAGCGCGCCCAGTGCACACGTGAGCTGCTTGACGACCTGATCGCCGGGGCGGACACCGGCCTGTTCCTCCCATTCGCGCGGAACCTTGCCGCGTGGAAGTCCACGGCCGAGGTGTGGAGCGACCCCGCACTCGCCCGCCGGCTGCAGGGGCCGTTCGACGATCCGGCCGAGTCGGTGGAGCTGTCCCCGCCCGACGGCGCCGAATGAGCCCGGCCCGCGGCGACGCGCTCCCGCCGCCGTCCATCTGGGAGGTCCGGGCCTACGACCGGCGGTCCGCCGAGGGATGGGCGCACCTGGCGAGACAGGCGCCGGGCAACCTGCGCCGCGCCTGGTTCGCCATCACAGACGACCCGCGCGGTACCAGCGAGCCGGCACGGCAACACCGCCTCAAAGGACGGCTGTCCACCGTCCTTGTCAAAGGCGCGTCCTTGGAGCAGTGGCAATACGAGGTCACCAGCGGTGGCCGGATCTGGTATGCGATCGACGACGCTGCTGCGACTCTCTGGGTCACGCTCGCCGGCACGGGTCACCCGCGCCAGACCGACAGGAGGCGGTAGCGCCCGAGGCTTATTCGGGGGTGAGCCAGACGGCGCCGAGCGGGGGGACGCGGAGGGATGCCGAGGCGGGCAGGGCGTGCGCCGGCCGCTCGGTCGCCGTGACGTGGCCGAGGTTGCCGACCCCGCTGCCGCCGTAGTCGAAGGCGTCGGTGTTGACGACCTCTCGCCACACGCCCGTGCGGGGGAGGCCGAGCCGGTAGTTCTCGTGCGGCATGCCGGCGAAGTTGACGACGCACGCGAGCATCGAGCCGTCAGGGGCGTACCGCAGGAAGGACAGCACGTTGCCGCCCGCGTCGTTGGCGTCGATCCATTGGAAGCCGTGCGGATCGCTGTCACGGGTCCACAGCGCCGGCGAGTCGCGATAGACGCGGTTGAGGTCGCGGACCAGCCGCTGCACGCCCAGGTGGTAGGCGCCCTCGCCGTCCGGGTCGTCGAGCAGCCACCAGTCGAGGGAGCGTGACTCGGCCCACTCCCCGCCCTGGCCGAACTCGCTGCCCATGAACAGCAGCTGCTTGCCCGGGTGCGACCACATGAAGGCCAGCAGCGCGCGCAGGTTGGCGAACTTCTGCCAGGTGTCGCCGGGCATCTTGCCGAGCAGCGAGCCCTTGCCGTGCACGACCTCGTCGTGGGAGAGCGGCAGCACGTAGTTCTCGGAATAGGCGTACACCATCGAGAAGGTGATCTCGCCGTGGTGGTACTGGCGGTAGATCGGTTCGTGCGTGAGGTAGTCGAGCGTGTCGTGCATCCAGCCCATGTTCCACTTGAAGCCGAAGCCGAGCCCGCCGAGATGGGTGGGCCGGGAGACGCCGGGCCAGGCCGTGGACTCCTCGGCGATCGTCATGATGCCCGGGTTGCGTTTGTACGCGGTCGCGTTCGTCTCCTGGAGGAAGGAGATGGCCTCGAGGTTCTCCCGGCCGCCGTAGACGTTCGGGGTCCACTGGCCGGGCTTCCGGGAGTAGTCGAGATAGAGCATCGAGGCGACCGCGTCCACCCGCAGCCCGTCGACGTGGAACTCCTCCAGCCAGTAGCAGGCGTTGGCGACCAGGAAGTTGCGGACCTCGGTGCGGCCGAAGTCGAAGACGAGGGTGCCCCAGTCGGGGTGCTCGCCGCGCAGCGGGTCGCCGTGCTCGTACAGCGCCGTGCCGTCGAAGCGCGCCAGCGCCCATTCGTCCTTGGGGAAGTGGGCGGGCACCCAGTCGACGATCACGCCGATGCCGGCCTGGTGCAGCCGGTCGACGAGGTGCTTGAAGTCGTCCGGTGTGCCGAAACGCGCGGTCGGCGCGTAGTACGACGTCACCTGGTAGCCCCACGACCCGCCGAACGGGTGCTCGGCGACCGGCAGGAACTCGACGTGCGTGAAGCCCATGTCGCGCACGTAGCCGACGAGCTCGTCGGCCAGCTCGCGATAGCCCAGACCCTGCCGCCACGAGCCGAGGTGCACCTCGTACACGCTCATCGGCTCGTGCACCCACTCGCGGCCCTTGCGCTCGTCCATCCACTCGGCGTCGCCCCACTGGTGATGGGAGGTGAAGACCCGCGACGCCGTCCTGGGCGGTTGCTCGGTCCAGCGGGCCATGGGGTCGGCCTTGCGCCGCCACCGGCCGTCGGCGCCGAGCACGTCGAACTTGTAGTACGCGCCCTCGCCGACGCCCGGCACGAACAGCTCCCACACCCCGGAGCCGCCGAGCGAGCGCATGGGGTGCGCGGCGCCGTCCCAGTGGTTGAAGTCGCCGACGACGCGCACGCCCTGCGCGTTCGGCGCCCAGACCGCGAAGCTCGTGCCGCTGACCGGACCGAAGGCGGACTCGTAGGTCCGCACGCGGGCGCCGAGCGCCTTCCACAGCTCTTCGTGCCGGCCCTCGCCGATCAGGTGCAGGTCGAGCTCGCCCAGCGTGGGCAGGTGGCGGTACGGGTCGTCCTGGAGGAGCTCGGGACCGGTCGCGTACGTCACGGCGAGCCGGTAGTCGGGCGGGCCCGGGGCGGCGGACCGCCCGCCGTCCGGCAGGGTGCCGGCGAAGACGCCGCGATGCTCGTGGTGGAGCGGGAACCGCTCGCCGCCTGGCAGCACCACCTCGACGCGTTCGGCGAGCGGCCGCAGCGCCCTGACCATCACGCCGTCCTCGCCCGCGTGGGCGCCGAGCATCCCGTGGGGGTCATGGTGAGCGCCGCCGACCAGCCGGTCGATCTCAGCGTGCGTGACCCGTGCCATGGCCTGCGAGCCTCCTCGATCGGTCGCCGGTCGGGCGCGCCTCGTGGCGGCGCGCCCGTCGTCCCAACCTAATGGGTGCCCGATGAACCCGATGTCTCACTTCGCGCGGCGGACGATCCCGGCGACCTGCCCGCACCGGCCAGCCGCGAGGCGAGCTCGGCGCGGCCCGAGATGCCGAGCTTGCGGTAGACCCCGGTCAGGTGCGCCTCGACGGTGCGCAGCGTGAGCATGAGCTCTTGGGCGATCTCGCGGTTGGTCGCCCCGGCGGCGGCGCGTTCGGCGATCAGGCGCTCGCGCGAGGTCAGCGCCGCGGTGCCGCCGACCGGAGCGCGCGGGCGCCGCCCGCCGACCCGTTTGATCTCGGCGGCGCACAGGTCGGCGAGCGGGCGCGCGCCGCAGCCGGTGGCGATCCGGTACGCCTCGTGCAGCAGCCCGCGGGCGTCCTCCCGCCGTCCCGTCTCGCCGAGCAGCCGCCCCAGGTCGTACAGCGCGGCTGCGTGCTCGACGCGCGCCGGCGAGCGGGCCAGCAGCGCCACCGACTCCTCCAGCGTCGAGAGGCCGTCGGGTCCTGTGGTGGCGACGCCGAGCGCGTGCAGCGCGACGCCGATCGCCCGCGTCGTCGCCCACCGCCTGGCGTGGCCGAGCTCCTCGGCCGCCAGCCGCAGCGCGGCCTCCGGGCGGCCGAGCCGGTACGACACGAGCGCGGCGCGCGACCGCCACGGCAGTGCGGCGGGGTTCGCGATGCCCGCGCCGGCGAGCCGCCGCCCGCACTCGAGGTGGTCGGCGAGCGCGCATTCGAGATCGCCGCGCTGCTCGCGCAGCAGCCCGCGGGCGCCGACCAGGTGCGCGCCGAGAAGGATCTCGGCACCGGCGGCACCGGCATCAGGGTCGTCGTGGGCGCCCGGGGACGAGCCCGGCCCGAGCGCCGCCCGGCGCTCGCCGCCGAGCAGCCCGGCGTCGGTCAGGATCGCCGCGGCCGCGTTCTGGTCGCCGGCGACCAGCAGGGCGGCCAGCTCCCATATCCGCGCGCCGGCGTTGGCGCGCCCGTTGATGGAGAACTGGATGGCGCTGGCGATCCTGGCCTCTTCGACGGCGTCGCCGAGCCGGCCCTCATGGAAGGCCACCCGGGCGGCCAGCGCGTGCCCGAGGGTGGCGGCGCCGGCCGGGCCCGTCCGGCCCCCCTGGACGATCAGGTCGGCCGCGCAGCGCGCGGCGGCGTCGAGGTGGTCGGCGGCGCACAGCACCCCGGCCGCGGCGTGGTGGGCGAGCTGGCGGAGCGGCGTGCTCGGAGGACCCGCATCGACGACCAGCCTGGCCTGGGCCAGCGCCTCGTCAGGTCGCCCAAGGGCGGCGGCCAGGCCGGCCCGGTGCGCGGCGACCGTGCCGGCGACGTCGGGATCGCCGGCGGCCGCGGCGCGCAGCCGATCGAGCCGCCGGGCGTGCGCCGGGTCGACGCCGGGGGCGGCCATGGCCAGGCCGAGCGCGGCCAGTGCGGCGAAGCCCTCGGCTCCTCGCTCGCCGGCCGACAACCTGACGACCGCCTCGTCCACGACCGTACGCGCCCGGCCGGCCGCGCCGTCGTAGTAGTGCGCCGTAGCCAGGTCGGCGGCGACGCGGGCCAGCAGCGGAGCGTCGCGCACCGCCTCGTACGCCGCGGCGAGATGCTCGATGGCGGCCGCGAGGCCCCGCCGGCGGTCCGGCGCGGCCTCCGCGTACAGCTCGGCGTGGCCGAGCTCGGCGAGCAGCTCGGCGCGCAGGGCGCCGTCCACCGGCTCGCGCAGCGCGCGCCGCAGGCGTTCCACGGCCGCCGCGCTGCCCCGGGGCGCCGCGGCGGCCGCGCCGCGCAGCGCCTCCGCCGCCCATCGCCGGCCGACCGGATCGGTGCCCAGCAGGTGCCTGGCGACGTCTTCGGCCGGACCGCGCGCCTCGTGCAGGATCGCCGCGGCCGCGGCGTGCGCGACCCGGCGCGCCCCGGGGGCGATCAGCTGGTCGATCGCGTCCCGTACGACGGGATGGGTGAAGCGGAGCGGGCGGTCGCCGCCCGGCGGACCCGCGAGGAATCCGGCCCTGGCGAGCGCGCCGGCCACCGCCGCCGCCTCGTCGCCGTCGAGGCCGGCCAGCTCGGCGACGAGCGGCACCTCGGCGCGCTCGCCGAGGACGACGACCGCTCTGGCCAGCCGGAGCGCCTGCGCCGAGATCCGGCCCATCCTGGCGGTGACCCAGCGGGTGATCCGCGGCGGCACGCGGGCCGGCAGCGCCGCCGCGCCCGCACCGGCGCCGGCTTCGGCGGCGGCGCGCAGCAGTTCGGTCACGAGCAGGGCGGTGCCGCTCGCCGCCCGGTGGCAGGCAAGGACGAACGGCCCATCTGCCGCGCCGAGCAGATCGCCGGCCAGCGCGGCGACGTCGTCGACGGTGAGGGCGGGGATGGTCACCGCCGGCGGCCCGGAGGGGCCCGGCGTCCCGATGCCCGGCGACCTGGTGGCGACGAGGCGCACGTGCGCGGCGGGCCCGGCGTCGATCACCCTGGACAGCCAGTCCACCGACTGCGGATCGGCCCACTGCACGTCGTCGACGGCGAGCAGCACCGGCCGCCGCGCCGGCAACGGATCGAGAAGCTGGCGCAGCACGCCGAACGGGAACGCCCGTTCCGCCGGATGGGCCCGCGCCCACGCGATCTCGTACCCGCGCCGCTCGGCGTCCTGCGTCGCCGCGCGCAGCAACGCCGTCTTGCCCGAGCCAGGTGGCCCCTCGAAGACGAGGTGCGCCTCGCTGGCGGTGCGCGCCAGCAGCGGCTCGCGACCGACCAGCCGTTCTCGCATCCCCCGACCCCTTCATGTGCCAGGCGCAACGATAGGCCGGGCGGCCGGATCAGCCCAGCCGATCGAGCTGATCGAGGAGCCAGCGGGGGCCGGCCACCGACGCGCCCGCCGCCGTGCATCGGGCGCGCAGCTCGCGGTCGGCGGTGACGACAAGGAAGGAGACGCCCTCGTCGCCGGCCTCCACCAGGTCGACGATGGCGTCGTCGCCGCTGCCCCGCGCGGCGACGACGCGGACGCCGGTCGCGCCGGCGGCCGGCGCGTCGGACGCGGCGCCTGCGGTGGTCGCTGGGCGCGCGACGCCGCGCCTGGCCTCGCCCTCGACGACGAGCACGATGTCGGGGTAGCAGACGTCGAACGGCGGGTGCTCGATGCCGGTCGCGGCGAGCCTGGCCAGCCGGTCGCGCAGCCTGGCGGCCGCCGCGCCCCGGTCGCGCCACCAGCCGTCGGGACGCGAGCCGACCACGTTCGCCGCGTCGACCACCACGGTCAGCCGGCTCATGACGGTCTCTCGCAGCCAGGCCCAGCGGGCCGCGAACGGGTCGAACAGCGACAGCCCGCCGACCTCGTCGGCGCGGAACCAGCCGGCGTCCTTGCTCTCGATCGACGCCGGGCGCACCGCGGCCCGTGCGGCGAGCGAGCCGACGACCGTGTGAAAGGACCAGCCGCCGTGATCGTCGCCCACCACCCCGTGCAGCCGTACCGCGGAAACCTCGAGCGTGCACTCTTCCGTGGTCTCGCGGAGCGCCGCGGCGACCGCGTCCTCGTGGCGGTGCCGCCCGCCGCCGAACAACCCCCAGGTGCCGCCGCCGCGCACCCACAGCGCGCGCTGCTGCAACAGGACGTAGGGCCGGCCATCGCCGTCATGGTAGTAGACCAGCAGTCCAGCGGCCCCGTACCGCCCGGTGTGGATGTGCCCGCGCCCGCAGCGCACCATGCCGGTCCCGCCTCCCGATGTCCCTTGCCCGCGACCATAACCGCCGCAGACCATAACCGCCGCGGCGCCGCGACGACGACATAGGCTTGCCCCATGGTTGATGCGGGCAAGGTCCTGGAGCTGTTCACCGAGGCGCGCGAGCAACGGACCGCGCCGCTCATCCTCGAGCTCGACCTCTCCGACGGGGTGATCGACGGCGTGCCGACCGACCCGGTCGCCGCGATCCTCGCCCGCCGCAAGACGCACCTGCGCGACGTCCTCGGCGGCCTGCGCCGCGGCGCCGGCGATCCGCGGGTGCGCGCGCTGATCGTCCGCGTGAACGGCGGCATCGGCCTGGCGATCGCCCAGGAGCTGCGCGACGCCGTCCGCGCCTTCCGCGACGCGGGGAAGCTCACCGTGGCGTGGACCGAGTCGTTCGGCGAGACCGGGCGCGGCACCGTGCCCTACTACCTGGCCACCGCGTTCGAGCGCATCTACCTGCAGCCCACGGGCCACCTCGGGGTGACCGGGGTCGCCCTGGAGGAGCCGTTCTTCCGCGGCGCGCTGGACAAGCTGGGCATCGCGCCGCGGTTCGGCAAGCGGCACGAGTACAAGACCGCGGCCAACTCCTTCGTCGAGCGGCACTACACGCCGGAACACGAGGAGATGTCCAGGCGCCTCGTCACGTCGGTCGGCGGGCAGATCGTGGCCGGGGTGGCCGCCGGGCGCGGCCTCGATGAGGATCGGGTGCGGGAGCTCATCGACCGTGGCCCGCTGCTGTCCACCGAGGCGCGGGACGCCGGCCTGGTCGACCGGCTCGGCTACCGCGACGAGGTGTACGCGGACGTGCGCGCCGACGTGTGCGCGGCGGCCGGGCAGGAACCGCTGCTGCGGTACGTCAGCCGCTACAACCGGTCCCACTCGCTGGCCGAGCGGATCCCGCGGCCCAGGCAGGACGTGGTCGCGCTGGTCCACGGGCAGGGTCCGATCCGGCTCGGCCGCAGCGGCCGGACGCCGATGCCCGGTCAGGGCAGCGCCATGGGTTCCGACACGGTCGGCGCCGCGTTCCGCGCCGCGGTCAAGGACGAGCGCGTCAAGGCCATCGTGTTCCGCGTCAACAGCCCAGGGGGGTCCGCTGTGGCCTCCGACGCGATCTGGCGCGAGGTCGTGCTGGCCCGCAAGGCCGGCAAGCCGGTCATCGTCTCCATGGGCAACGTCGCCGCATCGGGCGGCTACTACGTGGCGATGGCCGCCGACACGATCGTCGCCCAGCCGGGCACGATCACCGGCTCCATCGGCGTGGTCGTGGGCAAACCCATCGTCAGCGAGCTCCTCGACCGGCTCGGCATCGGCATGGGCAGCGTCGAGGACGGCGCGCACGCCCGGATGTACAGCACCACCCGCGACTTCACCGACAGCGAGTGGGCCCGCGTCAACGCCTCTCTCGACCAGATCTACGACGACTTCACCGCCAAGGTGGCCGAGGGCCGCGGCCTGTCCCGCGAGCGGGTCGACGAGCTGGCCCGCGGCCGGGTCTGGACCGGCGCCGACGCCCGCGAGCGCGGTCTTGTCGACGAGCTCGGCGGGCTCGACCTGGCGATCGAGCTCGCCCGCAAGAAGGCCGGGCTCGCCGCGGACGCGCCGGTGCGTCCCTACCCGCACATCTCACCGATCGACCGGCTCCGGCCCGCCGAGTCCAGCGACGACCGCAGCGCGGCCCGCGCCCGCCTCGACGCCTGGGGTCCGCTGACCGGCGCGGCGGCGCGCCTCGGCCTGCCGCTGACCGGGCCGCTGCAGCTCCCTGGCCGCTGGGAGATCCACTGATCCCGGCGGCCGAGTTCACCGACGCGGTGGCCTGCTTCGCCACCGGCGTCATGGTCGTGACCGTACGGGACGACCGCGACGACATCGGCGCGACGGTCACCGCGTTCACCTCGGTGTCGGTCGACCCGCCGCTGGTGCTGATCGGCATCGGCGCTGGGTCCTACCTGTCCGAGGTGCTCGACCGGCAGGAACGGTGGGCGGCGACCGTGCTCGCCGCCGCCCAGCGCCCGCTCGCCGGCCGGTTCGCCGCGGCCGGGCGGCCGAGCGCCCGGCTGCTCATCGCGAACGAGCCGCATCACCGTGGCCGGTTCACCGACGCCCTCGTGGTCGAGGGCGGCCTGACCGCGCTGGAGTGCGCGACCCGGCACCGCGTCCCCGCGGGCGACCACAAGCTCTACATCGCCGAGGTCGTCGCCGTCGACTACCTCTCCCCGGCCGTCCCGCCGCTGGTCAGGGTGAACCGCGCGTACGCCTGACGGCGCCACGGTCGACCCACCCGGGTCGGCGGCCCGGGCCGGCGGCCCGTTCAATGGCCGCGGGCGATCCACTCCTCCAGGTGCGGCGCTTCGGCGCCGATCAGCGTCGCGTCGCCGTGGCCGGTCCGTACGGTGGTCTCCGGCGGGAGGGTCAGCAACCGGGTGCGGATCGACTCGATGATGGTGCCGAAGTCGGAGTGGGACCGGCCGGTGGCGCCGGGCCCGCCCGCGAACAGCGTGTCGCCCGTGAAGACGGTCGCCTGCTCCGGCGCGTGCAGGCACACCGCCCCCGGCGCGTGGCCCGGGGTGTGCAGGACGCGCAGCGTGGTGCCGGCCACCTCGATGTCGTCGCCGTCGGCGAGCGGGCCGTCGGGCGCCCGGTCGGGGTAGACCATGTCCCAAAGGACCTTGTCCGCCGGGTGCAGCAGGATCGGCGCCCCGGATCGGTCGGCCACCTCGGCGGCCGCGTTGATGTGGTCGTTGTGCGCGTGCGTGCAGACAACGCCGACGAGTCGCCGGTCGCCGACGGCGGCGAGCACGGCGTCCGCGTCGTGGGCGGCGTCGATGACCAGCACCTCGTGGTCGTCGCCCACCAGCCACACGTTGTTGTCGACGTCCCAGGTGCCGCCGTCGAGGGTGAACGTGCCCGAGGTGACGATGTGGTCGATCCGCACCGTCACAGCAACACCACCGAGCGCAGCACCTCGCCCTTGTGCATCTTGTCGAACGCCGCCTCCACCTGGTCGAGGCCGATCGTCTCGGAGACGAAGCCGTCCAGGTCCAGCCTGCCCTGGAGATAGAGGTCGATGAGCATGGGGAAGTCGCGGGACGGCAGGCAGTCGCCGTACCAGGACGACTTCAGCGCGCCGCCGCGCCCGAACACGTCGAGCAATGGCAGGTCGATGCGCATCTGGGGGGTGGGCACGCCGACCAGGACGACGGTGCCGGCGAGGTCGCGGGCATAGAACGCCTGCTCGTAGGTCTCGGGCCGGCCGACCGCCTCGATGACGACGTCGGCGCCATTGCCGCCGGTGAGGTCGCGGATCGCGGCGACCGGGTCGGTCGCGGCCGAGTTGACCGTGTCGGTGGCCCCGAACCGCTTGGCCCATTCGAGCTTGCGGTCGTCGATGTCCACGGCGATGATCTTCGATGCGCCGGCCAGGCTCGCGCCGGCGACGGCCGCGTTGCCGACGCCCCCGCACCCGATCACCGCGACCGAGTCGCCCCTGGTGATGCCGCCGGTGTTGATGGCCGCGCCCAGGCCCGCCATCACGCCGCAACCGAGCAGGCCCGCCGCGGCCGGGCTCGCGGCCGGGTCGACCTTGGTGCACTGCCCGGCGGCCACCAACGTGAGCTCGGCGAACGCGCCGATTCCAAGCGCGGGAGACAGCTCGGTGCCGTCGGCGAGCGTCATCTTCTGGGATGCGTTGTGCGTGGCGAAGCAGTACCACGGGCGGCCGCGCGCGCACGCCCGGCACCGGCCGCAGACCGCCCGCCAGTTGAGGATCACGAAGTCGCCTGTCGCCACGTCCGACACGCCGTCGCCCACCGCCTCGACCACACCGGCGGCCTCGTGACCGAGCAGGAAGGGGAAGTCGTCGTTGATGCCGCCCTCGCGATAGTGCAGGTCGGTATGGCAGACCCCGCACGCCTGCACCCGGACCAGGGCCTCTCCAGGGCCGGGGTCTGGCACGCGCACCGTCTCCACCGAAACCGGCGCGCCCTTCGCGTGCGCCACCACCCCGCGAACCTCGTGAGCCATGCGAGTCCCGACTCCTCTCCCGGTTGTGCTCCGCGCCGGGCATGCTCGGCGCCCGGCCCGCCGGGCCGCCCGTACGTGCCGGCCGGCTCCGGCTCAGACATAGACGTACCATCTGCGCCCGGCCTGAGCCATCGATCTTTTTTCACGGACCGGCGCGGCCGCCGCCGGCCGGCCGCCGCGTTCGTCATGTGACGAACGTAGCGTAACACTGGTGAAAAACTCATCCGCTGATTAATTAAATCTGTGACTGGCCGTCCTCCCGGAAAATCGGCGATTCTCCTTACGGCAGCTGGGAGGAGCCTTCTCGATGGACGACTACGAGATTTATTGCCTCGCCGATCCGCTCTTTTATGACACGCTCGACCATCGACAGACTGCTGTGCCCGACTTCCCGCTCGCCACCGGCCCGGTACCCGAAGGATGGGTGCGGCACGCGACCGACACCTGGATGTACTACGGGCCGGCCGACGACGCGCCGCTGCCGGCCCAGGGCTGGAAAGTGCACGTCTCGGCACGTGCCGAGGACGCGGAACGGGCGTTGACCGCGGTCTGGGACTACTGCGTCCCCAGGAAGATCACTTTTAAGTTTCTGCGCAGCGAGCCGGTACATTCCATGCGCAACTCCAAAGCCGCCTCGCGCAGCGGAAGCGGAAAACTGGTCACGATTTACCCGCGGGACGAGGGCCAACTCGAGCTGACCCTGAAGGAACTCAACGAGCTGCTGCACGGCGTCAAGGGCGCTTATATTCTCAGCGATCTCAGATATGGCGAGGGGCCGCTGTACGTCAGGTACGGCGGTTTCTGGGAGCGCAAATGCCTGTCCGAGACCGGCGCGCGGGTGCTCGCCATCGAGGACGCCGACGGCCGCCTGGTGCCCGACGTCAGGGGGGCGACCTTCTCGGTGCCCGCCTGGGTGACGCTGCCGGAGTTCCTCGAACCGCATCTGGCCGCCCGCAACGCCGTGACCGTCACCGATCTGCCGTACGAGATCGAGGAGGCGCTGCACTTCTCCAACGGCGGCGGGGTCTATCTCGGCCGGGACAAACCCGGCGGCGAGCGGGTGGTGTTGAAGGAGGCGCGGCCGTACGCCGGCATCGACGCCGTGGGGCGGGACGCGGTGGCGCGGCTGCGGCACGAGCGGGACATCCTGGACCGGCTGGCCGGGCTCGACGTGGTGCCGGCCGTCCGTGACTACTTCCCCCTCGGCGAGCATCACTTCCTGGTTCAGGAGTTCATCGACGGCAACCCCCTGCAACGGCTGCTGGTGCAGAAGTATCCGCTGACCCGGGCCGACTGCTCCGCGGAGACCATCGCCGACTACACGCGTTGGGTGCTCGACATGCTGCCCCGCGTCGAACGCGCGGTGGAGGCGCTCCACGGGCGCGGCGTGGTCTTCGGCGACCTGCACCCGGACAACATCCTGATCGGTGGCGACGGCCGGCTGGTCCTGATCGACTTCGAGGTGGCGACGCTCGCGGTGGACGGGGCGCGTTCAGCGCTGGCGCATCCGGCCTTCGGCGCCCCCCGCGACCGGGTCGGCGTGGCGACCGACCGGTACGCGCTCGCCTGCCTGTGTCTTGGGCTGTTCGCGCCGCAGCTCACGATGACCCTGCCGATGCACAGGGCGAAGGTGGTGCGGCTGGGCGAGATCATCACCGAGATCTTCCCCGTGCCCCGCGAGTTGATCGACGACGCCGTGCGCACCATCGTGGGCGAACCTCCCGAGGAGGAGGCGACGGACGAGAGCGCGAGCGCACGACCCGGACCGGTGCCCGCGTCGGGTCCCGACGACTTCGCCGGCTGGGACGACTGGGACGACTGGGAGACGGTCGGTGCGGCGCTGCACCGCGCCATCCTGGCGAGCGCCACCCCCGAACGGGACGACCGGCTCTTCCCCGGGGACATCGCCCAGTTCCTGACGGGTGGCGGCCTGACCTTCGCGCACGGTGCGGCCGGAGTGTTGTGGGCGCTGGCGGAAACAGGCGCCGGCCGGTTTCCGGACCATGAGGAATGGCTGCGCGCGCGGGCCAGCGACCCCGACCCGCGCTGCAGCCTCGGGTTCTACGACGGTCTGCACGGCGTCGCCTACGTCCTCGACCGGCTCGGGCACCGCCAGGACGCGCTCGACGTCGTGGACCGGTGCCTGCGCGAGCAGCCCGAGCAGCTCGGGCTCTCCCTGTTCTCCGGGCTCGCCGGCATCGGCCTGAACCTGATGCACCTGGCGGAATCCACCGGCGAGCGGGCCCTGCGGGAGGCGGCGGACCGGATCGTCGACCAGTGCGCCGACCGGCTCGGCGGACCCGACGACGTCCCCGAGATCAGCGGCGGCGCGGGCCCGCTCGCCGGGCTGATGCGCGGCTCCGCGGGGGTGGCGCTGCTGTTCCTGCACGCCTACGAGCGGACCGGCGAGGCCGCGTTCCTGGACAGGGCCGCCGACGCGCTGCGCCAGGATCTGCGCCGGTGCATCACGGCGGAGGACGGATCACTCCAGATCAACCAGGGCTGGCGCTACCTGCCGTACCTCGACGAAGGCTCCGTCGGGATCGGCCTCGTGCTCGCCCGCTATCTGAACCATCGCCAGGACGACGAGTTCGCGCGGGCCGTCGCCGACATCCGGTCGGTCGCGCGGTGCGGGTACTTCGTCCAGTCGGGCCTGCTCGCCGGGCGTGCCGGCATCATCGCCGCCCTGGGCATGGGTCTGCGGCCGGGCAGCGCGGACCGCGACCCGATGCTGGCCGACCAGATCCGCGGTCTGCGCTGGCACGCGCTGCCCTACGGCGGCGGGCTCGCCTTCCCCGGGGACATGCTGCTCAGGCTGTCGATGGATCTCGGGACCGGCACCGCGGGAGTCCTCTTCGCTCTGAGCACCGCGCTGGGCCCCCACCAGACCTATCTCCCCTTCATCGGGCCGCCCGGCGGCGCGGGAACGCTGGCGACGGTTGCCGCCGTGCCGGACACCGCCGAGCGGCTAGGCCCCGGTATGTCCCGAAAGGAGGTGCACCAATGACACTTCTCGACCTGCAGGGCCTCCAGGCCCCCACTGCCACGGAGGCGGCCAGCGGCACCAGCTCGCTCACCATCGCCACGTGCCAGTCGCAGAAGCCGAGCACGCTCAGTGCCGCTCTGTGCCACTGAGACCTCAGCGATCCATGAGGTCGGGCCCGGGACGGACGCGCGGCGTCCGCCCCGGGTCCACGGCGGTGAAGGAGGCCCGGTGGAGGAGGCTCGGTGGAGGCGGCAGATCGACTGGTGCGTCAGGCCGTCCGGCGTGGCGGCCCATGGCTCGCCGTCCTGGCGGCGACCTCCGTGTGCGGGGCGTTCCTGCAGTTGACGCTGCCCTTCGCGCTGGGCAGGACGTTCGACAGGCTCGTGACAGGGGCGCCGGGCGGCGGCTCGTGGTTCGCCGGCTGCACCGCGATCGTGGCCGGCGTGGTGGCCTGCGAGGCCATCGGCGTCCTGGCGGCCGGAGCGAGCGGCGCCCGGGTCACCGCCTGGTTGCGCCGGCGGATGATCCACCACGTCCTCGGAGCGGGTCCGGCGCTGACGCGGCGGTTCCCGGCTGGGGAGCTGGCGACCCGGCTGGGGATGAACGCCGAGGAGGCGGGCCGGGCGCCGGAGGCCGTGGTCACCGGCGCGGCGCTGCTCATTCCCACCGCGGGCAGCCTCGTCGCCCTCGCGCTCATCGATCCCTGGCTCGCGGTGGCGCTGGTGGCGGGTCTTGTGGCGATCGCGTTCGTGCTTCGGGCGTTCCTCCGCGACACCACGAACTTCGCCCGCGGATATCAGGAGGCCCAGGGAGACATCGCGACGCGCCTCGTGGACGCGCTCGCCGGCGCCCGCACGATCGCCGCGGCCGGCACCGCGGAGGCGGAGACGCGGCGGGTCCTGGCGGCGCTGCCGCGGCTGCGCGCGCACGGCCTCGGCCTGTGGCGGGTGAACGCCAGGGCGGGCGTCCAGGCGGGCTTGAGCGTGCCACTGCTGGAGATCAGCGTGCTCGCCGTGGGCGGGCTGCGGCTGGCCGCCGGCGCGCTCACGGTCGGCGAGCTGTACGCGGCCGCGCGCTACGTCGTGCTCGGCGCGGGTTTCAGTTCGGCGCTGGGTTATGTCGGCCGGCTGGCGCGGGCGCGCGCCGCGGCCGGCCGGGCCGCGGAGACGATGTCGGGCCGGCCGGCCGGCTACGGCCGGCGGGCGCTGCCGCCCGGTCCTGGGGACGTGGAGTTTCGGGGCGTGGTCCTGTCCCGGCCGGGCGGCGCCGCCGATGCCGCCGGCGGGGCCGGCGATGGCCTCTTGGACGCTGGCTCCGACGGCGCCATCGACCTGGTCATCCGCGGTGGCTCGGCGACCGCGATCGTCGGCAGGTCGGGCTCGGGAAAGTCGGGCTTCGCCGCGGTGGCGGGGCGGCTGGCCGAGCCGGCGGGCGGCGTCGTGCTGCTGGACGGGGTGCCGCTGGCCGAGCTGTCCCACGCGGCCCTGCGGGAGGCCGTCGGTTACGCGTTCGAACGACCCGTCCTCGTGGGCGCCTCCCTGTCCGCGGCCACCCTCGCCGACGCGATCGGGCTCGGCCGCGCCGCCGCGCCCCCGGAGACCGTGCGCGCGGCCGCCAGGGCCGCCCGCGCCGACGCGTTCATCCGGGCGCTGCCCGGCGGATACGACACCCGGCTCGACGAGACGCCGATGTCCGGCGGCGAGCGGCAGCGGCTCGGCCTCGCCCGCGCCTTCGCGCAGGGAGAACGGCTGCTCATCCTGGACGACGCGACGTCGAGCCTGGACACCGTGACCGAGCGCCAGGTCGGCGCGGCGTTGACCGGAGAGCTGCGCGGGCGGACCCGGTTGATCGTGGCGCACCGGATCGCCACCGCGGCCCGCGCGGACCGGGTGATCTGGCTGGAGGACGGGCGGGTCCGCGGCCACGATCGCCACGAGGCGCTCTGGAACGACCCCGCCTACCGGGCCGTCTTCCAGGCCGGTTCGCCCGCGGAAGCGCCGGGCGCGCGGGCGGAGGACGCCTGATGAGCACGCCGCAGGCGCGCACAGGGCGCGCCGAGGCTGCGCGGGGAACGCTCATGAGGCGCAGGACCGCCGCCGTTCTGTGGGACGCGCTGCGCCGCGAGCCGCGCCAGGTCGTCCGGGTCGCGTGCTGGTCGGTGGTGGAGGCGGCGCCGGCGTTCGTCATCGGCCATGCGATCGCGCGGGCGATCGAGGACGGATTCGCCGCCGGCCGTCCATGGACGGGTCTGGGCTATTTGGCCGTGCTCGGCGGCGTCTGGCTGGTCGCCGCCGCCGGAGCGCGCCAGGTGGTCCTGGCGGTGGCCGGGATCGTGGAGCCGTTCCGCGACCGGCTGCTCACCCGGGTCGTGGGCGGCGCGCTGCGCCGGGCCACGTCCACGGGTACGCGGGCGGCGGCGCCCCACGGCGGCGAACGCGAGCACGCCGCCGTGGCCAGGTCGACGCTGCAGGTGGAGCTCGCGAGGGACGCGTTCGCCGCGGTCATCACGGTGGTCAGGACCTTCGTCTTCACGGTGGTCAGCGTGGTCCTCGGCATGTTGACGCTGTTTCCGAAAGCACTCGTGCCGGTGCTTCCGCCGTTCGCCGTCGGGCTCGGGATCTTCGCTGCGTCGCTGCCCGTGCTGGCTCGCCGGCAGCGGGAGTTCATCCTGCGCGACGAGCGCACGGTCGAGGCGGTCACCACCGTGGTGGGCGGGCTGCGCGACATCGTCGCCTGCGGAGCCGAAGACCGGGTCGCCGCGGCCGCCGACCGGCAGGTGACCGGGCAGGCGGCAGCCGGGGTGGACCTCGCCAAGGTCAGCGCCGTGCGCACCCTCGCGCTCGCGATCGGCGCATGGCTCCCCGTGGTGACGATCCTTGCCGCCACGCCCTGGCTGGTCAGAGGCGGGGCCGGTCCGGGTGTCGTCATCGGCGCGCTGGCCTACGTCACCCAGTCCCTGTCCCCGGCGCTGCACGGCCTCGTCCAGGGCCTCGGGGCCAGCGGGGTCCAGCTCATGGTGTCCCTCGACCGGATCCTGGAGCAGGAGGACCCCGAACGGGAAGCCGCCCGCGACGGCGAGCCGGACGGCACGCCGGTCGGCGCCGCGCCGCCGGCCCCGCGGCCACGGCTCAGGAACGGCCCGGCCGCCGGCGGCGGGACCGAGATCGAGGTGCGCGGCGTCACGTTCGCCTACGGCCCGCACGCCGAGCCGGTGATCGCCGACCTCGACCTCGCCGTCCCCCCCGGCGATCACCTCGCCGTGGTGGGGCCGAGCGGGATCGGCAAGTCGACCTTGGCGGCGCTGATCACCGGCCTGCTCGTTCCCGGCCGGGGCGAGATCCTGCTCGATGGCGTGCCCGCCGATCAGGTCGCTCCCTGCGCCCGGGTGCTGATCCCGCAGGAGGCGTACGTCTTCCGCGGCACGCTGCTCGACAACCTGGCATACCTCCACCGCGCCGGGCCGGCCGGCGACCCCCCGCGCGCCGCCGTCGACGCTGCCGTCGATGCGGTGGGGATGGAGGCTCTCGTGCTCCGGGTCGGCGGCTACGAGAGCGAGATCGACCCCGGAGCCATGTCGGCCGGCGAACGCCAGCTCATCGCGCTCGCCCGGGCCCATCTCGCGGCGGCGCGCCCGCGGCGGCCCGGCCCGGCAGGCCCGATTGGACCGCCCGGCCTGACGATCCTCGACGAGGCGACCTGCCACCTCGATCCGGCCGCCGAGGCGCGCGCCGAACTGGCCTTCGCCCGCCTTCCCCGCACGCTCATCGTCATCGCGCACCGGATCTCCTCCGCCGTCCGCGCCCGGCGGGTGCTGCTGCTGGACGGC
This sequence comes from Streptosporangiaceae bacterium, assembly GCA_036378315.1. Taxonomy (GTDB): domain Bacteria; phylum Actinomycetota; class Actinomycetes; order Streptosporangiales; family Streptosporangiaceae; genus CALAED01. The sequence continues at coordinate 45,402 of DASUWU010000079.1, forward strand.
ACCCGCGTCGTGACCGGCACCCACGAGGAGCTGATCCGCGCGGCCCCGCTCTACGCCGACCTGGTCGGCCACTGGCAACCACCCGACCGCGATCACGTACAGGAGTTCGTGCCATGACACGCCCGCTGTACCCGCCGTCCAGGCGCGGCGAGACCGTCGACACGCTGCACGGCCACGTGGTGCCCGACCCGTACCGCTGGCTGGAGGATCCGGCGAGCCCCGCGACCGAGGAATGGCTTGCGGCCCAGCACGAGCTGTGGCTGGAGCACGCCGCCCGGCTCCCCGATCGGGACCGGCTCCGCGCCCGCGCCGGCCGGCTCGCCGCCGTCGGCATGATCACCGCGCCGTTGTGGCGGGGTGACCGGTGCTTCTTCCTGCGCCGGGCCGCCGGCCAGGAGCATCCGGTTCTGTACGCCACAGGCTCTGAGGGAAAGGAGGCCGCCCTCGTCGATCCGATGGCGATCGACCCCAGCGGGCTCACCACGCTCGACGCCTGGCAGCCCGACCTCGAGGGCAGGCTGCTCGGCTACCAGCTGTCCCGGCGTGGCACCGAGCAGGCCGAGCTGTACGTCATCGACGTCGCGTCCGGGCGGCTCGTCGACGGCCCGATCGACCGCTGCCGCTACTCCCCGGTTGCATGGCTGCCGGGCGGGGACGCGTTCTACTACGTCCGCGCGACCGCGCACGACGCTCAAGCCCGGCGGATCTACCTGCACAGGGTCGGCTGCCCGGCGTCCGCCGATGTGCCGATCTTCGGCTCGGCGCGAGATTCCACCTACGGCGTCGAGATCAGCGGGGGCGGCCGCTGGTTGGCGATCTCCGCGGCCCCCGGCACGGCGGCGCGCAACGACCTCTGGCTGGCCGACCTGTCCGCCGGTCCCCAGGAACGGCCGGAGCTGCGCGTCGTCCAGCGGGACGCGGCGGCCAGAACCGTACTGGCCGTCGGCCGCGACGGCCGCATGTACGTGGTCACCGACCGGGACGCACCCAGGGTGCGGCTGTGCACCGGCGATCCGGCGCATCCAGGCGCGGGGTGGACCGACCTCGTCCCCGAGGACCCGGAGGCGGTCCTCGCCGACTTCACGATCCTCGACGGGCCCGAGCTCGATCGGCCGGTACTCCTGGTGGCGTGGCTCAGGCACGCGATCGTCGAGCTCGGCGTCCATGACCTGGCCACGGGCGAGCGGATCGGGACGGTGCCGCTCCCAGGCGCCGGGTCGATCGGCCGGCTTTCCGCGCGCGCCGATGGCGGCCACCAGGCGTGGTTCACCTATTCGGACTTCGTCACGCCGGGGTCCGTCTGGTGCTACGACGCGCGCACCGGCGAGACGGCGCTGTGGGCCGAAGTGCCGGGCAGCGTGTCCGTGCCCGACGTGGCGTGCGAGCAGGTCACCTGCGTGTCCGCTGACGGGGCACCGGTGCGGATGATGATCATCGGGCGGGCCGGGCCGGCGGGTCGAGGTGTCCCGCGCCCCACCATCCTCTACGGATACGGCGGGTTCGGCATCCCGCTCAGGCCGGGCTACGCGGCCGACACCCTGGCGTGGGTCGAGGCCGGCGGCCTCGTCGCGATCGCGCACCTGCGCGGCGGCGGCGAAGGCGGCGAGCAGTGGCATCAGGCCGGCATGCGGGAACGGAAACAGAACGTGTTCGACGACTTCCTCGCCGCGGCGGACAAGCTGATCGCCGGTGGCTGGACCACACCAGGCCGGCTCGGCATCTGGGGCGAGTCGAACGGCGGGCTGCTCGTCGGTGCCGCGCTCACCCAGCGCCCGGAGCTGTTCGCCGCCGCCGTGTGCTCGGCGCCGCTACTCGACATGGTCCGCTACGAGAGATCCGGCCTTGGCGCGGCCTGGCGGGGGGAGTACGGCACGGTCGCGGACGCCGAGCAGTTCCGCTGGTTGCTCGCGTACTCGCCCTATCACCGTGTCCGCCGGGGCGTCGACTACCCGGCGACGCTGTTCACCGTCTTCGGCGGCGACTCCCGGGTGGACCCGGCGCACGCGCGGAAGATGTGCGCGGCGCTGCAATGGGCCACGAGCGGCCCACGTCCTGTCCTACTGCGCCACGAGGACGGCGTCGGGCACGGCACCCGTTCGGCCAGCAGGTCCATCGAGCTGGCGGCCGACATGCTGGCGTTCCTGGCCGCCCATACCGGATTGTCGTTCTCCGAGGACGGGGGCTAGATCCACTTGCTCTGCTGGGCGATGCGGATCGCCTGCACCCTGTTCCGCGCGCCGATCTTGCTGTTGATGCGGGAGAGGTGATTGCGGACCGTACCGATGGTCACGACGAGGGCGTCCGCGATCTGGGCGGTGGACGCCCCCTCCGCGAGGAGCCGTAAGACATCGAGCTCGCGGGGCGTAAGAGGGTTCTTATCCCGGTTCAGGGCGGCGAACACCAAATCGGCGTCGACCACCCGTTCGCCGCGGGCGACGCGCCGGATCGCACTGGTTAAGGATTCCGCCGGCGTGTCCTTCAACAGGAATCCGGCGGCCGGCACCGCCGTGGCCCGCTGCAGATCGCCGGGCTTACACCGGACCGCGGTAAAAATGATGGCGCATTCTGGAAGCTCGCCCCTCAGTTCGCGCGCCACGCCAAAGGCGTCCCTGGTCGGAAGATCCGCGTCGACTAAAGCGACATTGGGCTTGACCTCGATCGCCATGGGCACGATTTCGGCGCCGTCGCCGATCGCTCCGACAACGGCGAGATCCGATTCTTTCGAGAGAAGGGCGGCGAGACCTGCCCTCATCAAGCGGGCGGTTTCCACGATCAGTATCCGTATCAAGCCTTCCCCCCGTACCGACAACGCGCTTCGCGATGCGCGATCTCCACGTCCAGGCGACCGTCAACTGATGGCGGCGTGGCGCATCGGATTCCATATGGTCCTTCGGGGCTGCGGGCTGGCCCTGCCGAGTTGCGGCATATGACCACCTTTTGGACGTAAGTGGCCATTCGCCGCACTAAGCGTGACCGAATACTTTCACCAAGTCAATACGCCAAATCGATGAGGTAAACGCTTGCCCAATGCATCGCCGCGCCGTCCCCGGCCAACCCGAGCCACGATCCGATCGGTTGGCAGACCCAGGTATGACCGGACGTGGCCAGCAAATGGAATGCCATATATCGGACATTGGGCTTACGCCCTACGGCCGGCCTTCCAGACCGCGGCCACCTGCGGGACGCCGGGGCGGTAGGCGAGGTGGATATGAGACGCGGCGTCGAGGATGAGGACGTCCGCGCGGGCGCCGGGGGCGAGATGGCCGACGTCGGTGCGGCGCAGCGCCCGGGCACCCCCGGCCGTGGCCGCCCGCACCGCCTCCGCCGGGGTCATGCGCATCTCCCGTACGGCCAGCGCGACGCAAAAGGCCATGCTGCTCGTGTAGCAGGAGCCGGGGTTGCAGTCGGTGGCGAGCGCGACCGTGGCGCCCGCGTCGAGCAGCCGGCGGGCGTCGGGGTAGGGCTGGCGGGTGGAGAACTCCACGCCGGGCAGCAGCGTCGCGACAGTATCCGAGGAGGCCAGGGCGTCGACGTCGTCGCCGGACAGGAACGTGCAGTGGTCGGCCGACGCGGCGCCGCAGGCGACCGCGACCTGGACCCCGGGGCCCGGGCCGAGCTGGTTCGCGTGCAACCGTGGCGTCAGACCGGCCTCCCTGCCCGCGGTCAGGACGGCGCGCGCCTGGTCGGCGTCGAAGGCGCCCCGCTCGCAGAAGGCGTCGATCCAGCGGGCGTACGGGGCGCAGGCGGCGAGCATGTCGGTGGTGACGAGCCTGACGTAGCCGGCCGGGTCCACGCCGTCCGGCACCACATGCGCGCCGAGGAAGGTCACCTCGTCGGCGAGCTCGGCCGCGATCCGCACCGAGCGCTCCTCGTCGGCCACCGTCAGGCCGTAGCCGGACTTGCACTCCACCGTCGTGGTGCCCTGCCTGGTCATCTCCCCGATCAGCCGGGCGAGGCCGGCGCGCAGCTCATCGTCCGACGCGGCCCTGGTCCGCTCGACGGTGACGCGGATGCCGCCGGCGCCGTACGGAAGGCCGCTCATCCTGGCGGCGAACTCCTCGGCGCGCTCGCCGGCGAACACCAGGTGGGCGTGCGAGTCGACGAAACCGGGCAGCACCGCGCGGCCCGCTGCGTCGTACGCCTCGTCGGCCGCGGGCGCCGCGGCCGCCGGTCCGGTCCAGGCGATCCGGTCGCCGTCGATGACCAGCGCCGCGTCCCGCACCAGGCCGAGCGGGCCGTCGCCCGTCGCCGGGTCGTTGGTCACGAGCTCGCCGATGTTCCTGATGACCGTGCTCATCAGGCCGAGGCTACGCCCGGGTCACTCCCGGGTCACTCGCGGGTCACGGCGGCGACGGCCGCGGCCAGCGCCCCTGGGACGTCGGGAACGCGCAGGTGGCGGCCGTCGCGGACGATCCGCTCTCCGGAGACGACGACATGCCGCACGTCGGCCGCGGTCGCGGCGAAGACGACGGCGGCTGCGGCCTGTGCCGGGTCGGTGCCGGCCAGCCGTACCGAGTCCAGGCCCACGGTCACCAGGTCGGCGTACGAGCCGGGCTCGATCCTGCCGGCCGCGGGCCAGCCGAGCCCGTAGTGCCCGTTCCAGGTCGCCGCGGCGAGCAGCTCGCCGGCCGTCCAGTGGCCGCGCTCGCGGGTGCGCAGCCGCTCGTCCAGCTCGACCGCGCGGGCCTCTTCGAACATGTCGATGACCGCATGCTGGTCGGTGCCGAGGCAGATCGGCGACCCGGCCGTGCGCAGGTCGCGGGCCGGGCCGATGCCGTCGGCGAGGTCACGCTCCGTGGTCGGGCACAGGCACACGCCGGTCATGGTCGCGCCGAGCAGCCCGATGTCCTCCGCGGTCAGATGGGTGCCGTGGACCGCGACCGTGCGGGCGCCCAGCGCGCCGCACTCGGCGAGCAGCCTGGTCGGTGTCATCCCGTACGCCTCCTGGCAGGCGGCGTTCTCCTCGGGCTGCTCCGACAGGTGCACGTGCAGCGGCGCCTCGCGTTCGCGCGCCCACGCGGCGACGGCGCGCGCCTGCTCGCGCGGCACGGTGCGCACCGAGTGGATCGCCGCGCCGACCCGGGCGTGCGTCCGGCCCTCCTTGCCGATGACCGAGTGCAGCGAGTCCACCCGGCGCGCCCAGTTGCCCGCCGATCCGTCACCGAACCGCAGCTGCGCGCCCTCGAGCGGCCACCCGATGCCGCCGGCGAGATAGCACGTGTCGAGCAGGGTCATCCTGATCCCCGCGTCGGCGGCCGCCGCGATCAGGACCTCGCCCATCTCGTTCGGCTCGCCGTAGGGCCGGCCGCCCCGGTCATGGTGCAGATAGTGGAACTCCCCCACGCAGCTCACCCCGGCCAGCGCCATCTCGGCGTACACGGCCGTGGCCAGCGCGCGGTAGGTGCCAGGGTCGAGCCGGTCGGCGATCTCGTACATGCGCTCGCGCCACGTCCAGAACGTGCCGCGGCCGTCCTGCACGCGGCCGCGCAACGCACGGTGGAAGGCGTGCGAGTGCGCGTTGGCCAGCCCCGGCAGGGTGAGCCCGGCCAGCCGCACCGCGCCGGGCGGCGCGGGCACGTCGCGGGTGACCGTCGTGAAGCGCTCCCCGTCGGTCTCGATCAGGACGTCGGCGGCTACCTGATCGCCGAGCCAGGCGAGCTCGGCGTGAAATCGTCCGGTGCCCACCGCACCAGCGTCGCAGATCAAGCGGCCAGGCGTTAGCTCCCCGATGGCGGCATGGGGATGCGGACGCCGCGTTCGGCGGCCACCTCGGCGGCCCGGTCGTAGCCGGCGTCGACGTGCCGGAAGATGCCGGTGCCGGGGTCGTTCGTCAGCACCCGCTCCAGCTTGCGGGCGGCCAGCGCGGTGCCGTCGGCCACGGTGACCTGCCCCGCGTGGATCGACCGACCGATACCGACGCCGCCGCCGTGGTGGATCGACACCCACGACGCCCCGGACGAGGCGTTGACCAGGGCGTTGAGCAGCGGCCAGTCGGCGATGGCGTCGGACCCGTCGGCCATCCCCTCCGTCTCGCGGTACGGGCTGGCCACGCTGCCGCAGTCGAGGTGATCGCGGCCGAGCACGATCGGTGCGCTGATCTCGCCGCGCGCCACCAGGTCGTTGAAGGCGGCGCCGGCCCGGTCGCGCTCGCCGTAGCCGAGCCAGCAGATCCGCGCCGGCAGCCCCTGGACCGGCACCTTCTCCCGTGCCATCGTGATCCATCTGGCCAGCGGCTCGTTGTCGGGGAACAGCTCGAGCACCGCGCGGTCGGTGCGGGCGATGTCGGCGGGATCGCCGGACAGCGCCGCCCACCTGAAGGGGCCCTTGCCTTCGCAGAACAGCGGCCTGATGTAGGCGGGCACGAAGCCGGGGAAGTCGAAGGCGCGCGCGGCGCCGCCGAGCCGCGCCTCGCCGCGGATCGAGTTGCCGTAGTCGAACACCACGGCGCCGGCGTCCTGGAAGCCGACCATCGCCTCGACGTGCGCCGCCATCGACTCCCTGGCGCGCCGGACGAAACCGCCGGGATCCTTGTCGCGCTCGGCGGCCATGTCGGCGAAGGCGACGCCGCGCGGCAGGTAGGTGAGCGGGTCGTGCGCCGAGGTCTGGTCGGTGACGATGTCGATCGGCGCGCCGCGGCGCAGCAGCTCGGGCACCACGTCGGCGGCGTTGCCGAGCAGCCCGATCGACCACGGGCGGCGGGCGGCCCGCGCCTCGCCGGCCAGCCGCAGCGCCTCGTCGAGGGAGTCGGCCCGCACGTCGCAGTAGCCGTGCGCGACCCGGCGGTCGATGCGGGACGGATCGCACTCGACGCAGACCGCGACGCCGCCGTTCATGGTGACGGCCAGCGGCTGCGCGCCGCCCATGCCGCCGAGGCCGCCGGTGAGCGTGATCGTGCCGGCCAGCGTGCCGCCGAAGTGCTTCGCCGCCACGGCGGCGAACGTCTCGTACGTCCCCTGCAGGATGCCCTGGGTGCCGATGTAGATCCACGAACCGGCGGTCATCTGCCCGTACATCGTGAGGCCGAGCGCCTCGAGCCGCCGGAACTCCTCCCACGTCGCCCACTCCGGGACCAGGTTGGCGTTGGCGATCAGCACCCGCGGCGCCCACTCGTGCGTGCGGACGATGCCGACCGGCTTGCCCGACTGGACGAGCAGCGTCTCGTCGGCCTCGAGGTCGCGCAGCGCGGCGACCATGGCGTCGAAGGCGTCCCACGAGCGGGCGGCCCGCCCAGAACCCCCGTACACGATCAGCTCGTCCGGATGCTCGGCCACCTCGGGGTCGAGGTTGTTCATCAACATGCGCAGCGCGGCCTCCTGCGGCCAGCCCTTGGCCGACAGCTCGGTGCCGCGGGGCGCGCGTACGGTGCGGGGCCCGGACATGGGGTTCTCCTTCACGAAAGGTTCACGGAAGCGGTCCGGTGACGGATTCGGCGGCGGCCACCAACGTGCCGTCCCGTACCAGGTCGACGGCGGCGGCGATGTCCTGTGCCATGAACCGGTCGGGGCCGGGCGCCGGGACCCGGCCGCGCAGCGCGGCGACGACCGCGGCGGTGGCCGGGCCAGGGCGCAGCGGAGCCCGCAGATCGAGGGCGCGGGCCGCGGTGAGCAGCTCGATGGCCAGCACCCGCGCGAGGCCGTCCAGCGAGCGGCGCAGCTTGCGCGCCGCGCTCCAGCCCATGGACACGTGGTCCTCCTGCATCGCCGAACTCGGGATGGAGTCGACGCTCGCCGGGACGGCCAGCCGCTTGAGCTCGGAGACGACCGCGGCCTGGGTGTACTGGGCGATCATGTGCCCGGAGTCGACGCCCGGGTCGTCGGCGAGGAAGGCCGGCAGGCCGTGCGAGCGGGCCACGTCGAGCATCCGGTCGGTGCGCCGCTCGGACATCGAGGCGAGGTCGGCGACCGGGATCGCCAGGAAGTCGAGGACGTAGCCGAGCGGCGCGCCGTGGAAGTTGCCGTTGGACTCGACGCGCCCGTCGGTCAGCACCACCGGGTTGTCCACGGCGGCGGCCAGCTCCCGCGTGGCGACCAGGGCGGCGTGTGCGACCGTGTCACGGGCGGCCCCGGCGACCTGCGGCGAGCAGCGCAGCGAGTACGCGTCCTGCACGCGGGTGCAGTCGGGCCCGCGGTGCGAGGCCATGATCGGCGACTCGGCGAGCAGCGCCCGCAGGTTGGCCGCGCTCACCGCCTGGCCGGGATGCGGACGCAGGTCCTGCAGGTCGGCGGCGAACACCCGGTCGGTCCCGAGCTGCGCCTCGACGCTCATCGCGGCGGCCACGTCCGCCGCGCGCAGCAGCCCGCCCAGGTCCTCGATGGCCAGCACCAGCATGCCGAGCATGCCGTCGGTGCCGTTGATGAGCGCGAGCCCCTCCTTGGCGGCCAGCGTCACCGGCTCGATGCCGGCCGCGGCCAGCGCCCGCGGCGCGGCGACCCGCTCGCCGGCGGCGTTCCGCACCGGCCCCTCGCCCATGAGGGCCAGCGCGACGTGCGCCAGCGGCGCCAGGTCGCCGGAGCAGCCCAGGCTGCCGTGCTCGTACACGATCGGCGTGATGCCGGCGTTCAGCAGGCCGGCGAGCGCCTGCGCGGTGGCCGGGCGGATGCCGGTGCGTCCGGTCGCGAGCGTCCGCAGCCGCAGCAGCATCAGCGCCCTGACCACCTCGCGCTCGACCTCGGCACCCGAGCCGGCCGCGTGCGAGCGGATCAGCGAGACCTGCAGCTTCGCCCGCAGCTCTGGATGGATGTGGCGGGTGGCCAGCGCGCCGAAGCCGGTGGAGACGCCGTACGCCGGCGTCGGCGCGGCGGCCAGCGCCTCGACGTGCGCCCGCGACGCGGCCATGGCCTTGCCGGCGTCCTCGCCGAGCGCGACGGGCACGCCGCCGCGAGCCACCGCCACCACCTGTTGGAACGTCAGCGGCTCCGGCCCGACGACCACCGTGGCCACATGCGTGTCCCCCATGACACCTCCCTACCCAACACCCCATCATCGCCCGGATGCCGCTCGAGTCACCCCGGCGACCTGGCGGGACAGCGGGATGGACCTGGCGGGATACTGGTGGAGTCGGCGCGGCCCGACGCCGGCTCCCGCATGCGGGCGCGGCCGGCGACGTGATGGAAGACTCGACCGGAGGCTCGGCACACCACCGTCCATGACAATGCGGCCACGGTTCGCGGGCGCCGGACTATCCGAAGGTCACGGCGGCTATCTTGTTTTCCCTGCCTATCAGAGGGGCTGAATAGGTTTGATCACCTTCGAGGGTGTGACCAAACGGTACGCCGACGGCACGGTGGCCGTGGACGACCTCACCCTGGAGATCCCCACCGGCCAGATCACCGTGCTGGTGGGTCCATCGGGGTGCGGCAAGACGACGACGCTGCGGATGACCAACCGGATGGTCGAGCCGACCAGCGGGCGGATCGCCATCGACGGCAAGGACATCGCCGACAGCGACCCGCCGACGCTGCGACGCGGCATCGGCTACGTGATCCAGCAGGCCGGACTCTTCCCGCATCGGACGATCGTCGACAACATCGCCACGGTCCCGTACCTCCTCGGCTGGGACAAGAAGAAGGCCAGGGCCAGGGCGCACGAGCTGATGGAACGGGTCGGCCTCGACGCCAAGCTCGCCAGGCGCTACCCGTTCCAGCTCTCCGGCGGGCAGCAGCAGCGGGTGGGCGTGGCCAGGGCGCTGGCCGCCGATCCGCCGATCATGCTGATGGACGAACCGTTCAGCGCCGTCGACCCGATCGTGCGGGCCGGCCTGCAGGAAGAGTTCCTGCGCCTGCAGGGCGATCTGCACAAGACCATCGTGTTCGTCACGCACGACATCGACGAGGCCGTCAAGCTCGGCCACCGAATCGCCGTGTTCGCGGTCGGCGGCACGCTCGCGCAGGTGGCCACGCCGCGCGACCTGCTGGCGAACCCCGCCGACGGCTTCGTGACCGACTTCCTCGGCGGCGCGCGCGGCCTGAAACGGCTGCGGTTCTTCCAGGAGCTCGACGCCGAAGGCGCCGAAGACGCCGCGGACGCCCCAGAGACGGCCGACGCCGGGTGACCCCCGTGATCACGGCGCTCGCGAGCGGCGGCGAACCGCTCGTCCGGTGGGACTGGATCGGCGACCACACGAGCGAGCTCGGCCAGCTGTCGGCGCATCACCTGAAGCTCGCGCTGGTGCCGGTGCTGCTCGGCCTCGTCATCGCGATCCCGCTTGGCGTGCTCTGCGCGCGGTGGCCCGGTCTCTACCCGCCGGCCGTGGCCGGCGCCAACGTGCTGTACGCGCTTCCCTCGCTCGCGCTGTTCATGCTGTTCATCCCCTACACCGGGCTGTTCTCCGACTGGACGCTGATGGTGCCGCTGACGCTGTTCACGCTGTCGGTGCTGGTGCCGAACGTCGTGGACGGGATGCGGTCGGTGCCGGAACCGGTCCGCCAGGCGGCCACCGCGATGGGCTTCGGAACGCTGCGCCGCCTGGTCAGGGTGGAGCTGCCGATCGCCGTCCCCGTGGTCATCGCCGGGGCCAGGGTCGCCACGGTCGCGTCGATCAGCCTGGTCAGTGTCGGCGTGCTCATCGGCAACGGC
>DASUWU010000080.1:0-7320 GCA_036378315.1 Streptosporangiaceae bacterium
CACGAACGGCTGTGGCCGTACCTGATGCGCCAGGTCGACCGCGCCGTCGCCAGCGGCGAACCGATCATGAAGCCGATCTTCTTCAACTATCCGAACGACCGGCACTCCTACACGGTCAACGACGAGTGGCTGTTCGGCGACTCATTGCTCGCGGCACCGGTACTCGCCGCCGTGACCAGCCGGAACATCCACGTCCCCGACGGGAACTGGTACGACGTCCTCCACAAGTGCGTCGTGAACGGGCAGGCCGACCTGTCCGACTACCCCGTCACGCTCTCCGACGTACCGCTGTTCATCCAGCTCGGCACCGGCGAGACCCCGATGCTGCTCAACGCCCTCACCCACAGCAAGCACGTCAAGGCGAACACCCCGCGGTGCAGTGCGTGACAACCGCTGCCCGTGTGGCCATGGTGTGGCCGGATGGCCACACCATGGCCACACTCGGCCGCTAACCCTCGGCGCAGCACGCATGGCGGCTCTCGCGTACGTACTGCGGGTCGTGCCACCAATACCGGGCGTTGGCCGGGTGGTGGGGGACCGGCGCCAGCATCCGGTTCGTGACGGCGGGGGCCGGTGACGTGGCGGTCGACTCGGCGAAGGGGGCGAGCAGCGAGCTGCCGGTCCGCGCCGGTACGCAGGTCGCGCAGCCAGATGTCCAGCGTGCCGCCGCGGTCCGTGGAGTACGACAGGAAGCGACCGTCCGGCGACCAGGCCGGGTCGCTCTTCCACCAGTGATCGCGGGTCAGCGGCCGCGGCGGCTGCCCGATCCGCATCGTGTAGATGTCGTTCAGCGCGCGGAACGCCACGCTCCGGCCGTCGGGCGACAGCACGGGGCTGCCGATGCCGACGACCGGCCGCGGCCCCGCCGAGTCGAAGTCGCGGCGGCGCTTACGGTACGCCGGGGAGGCGAGCGTGATGGGTGCGACGAAGCCGATCGTCTTCGGCGCGGCGTCCTCCCCGCTTTGCGGCGTGAGAGAGCGGCGGCGGACCTCGCCGTCGGCGGTGTAGACGAACTCGCCGGGCGACGCCCAGGACACCCGGAACGGGAAGACCTCCTCGCCGGTCACCAGCGGCTTGCCGGAACGCCACAGCTCGCTGCGACCTCCTGCGACGAGGGTGTAGACCAGGTCCTGGCCGTCCATGGTCCAGGCCGGGCTGTGGATCACCTGACCGTCGGGCACCGTCACCGCCGTGGTCCGGGCGCCGCTCGCCACCTCGACCACGTCGATCCGGGTGTTCGCGACCACGAACGCGACGCGCCGGCCATCCGGCGACCATGCCGGTTCGTACTCTTCCACCGCCGTGTCGGTGAGCTGCGCGACCGCGCCCGTGGCCAGGTCGAGCGCGTGGATGCCGTAGCTGCCGCTCAGATCGGCGGAGAAAACGAGCCGCCGCCCGTCCGGCGCGAACCGCGGCTCGCGATGGTCGAACGGGCCGTGGGTGAGCTGCCGGACACCTGAACCGTCGGGGCGGATCGTCCACAGGTTGAACACGCCGTCGCGGTAGGAGTGGAACGCGATCGTCGTGCCGTCCGGCGACCACTCGGGCTGGGCGATGTCGAACAGGTCGCTGGTCAGCCGCCGGGCCCGACCGCCGGACGCGGGCATGACCCACAGCACGCCCACCGAGTCGATGGCGATCGTCTTCCCGTCGGGCGACAGCTGGGCCGCCAGGTCCGTACCCTGTCGCAGCCGGACCGTCGCGGAGCCGGCCTTGAAGTCGGTCGCGGAGTCTGTGTCGAAGTCGGTCGTGGAGTCCGCCCTGGCCGGCGTGCCGATGCCGGCGATCGCCGCCGCACCCGCCATGCCCGCCAGGACATGCCGTCGCCTGATCTCCGTCATGACTTCCCTCTCGCTCGGGTCCGGTCGGCTCCGGACCGTTAGCGACGCTAAGCGTCCCGCGAGGAGAATACGGCGATTCCATCCGGTCTTGGAGTATTTGTTCGATCACTCGAAGTCGTCGACGGGCCTCGTCGGCCCTTGCATCGTGAAATCAGATCTCTAGTCTCCTAGGCATGGCCAATTCGGGCGATCGCACGACGATTGGAGGCCCGGGACGGGGTGAAAACGGGGGCGCCAAGTCGGAAGGAGGCGCTCATGACACTCAGCCGTCGCGGGGTCATTCGTACGATCGGAGGGTTGGCGCTGGCCGGAGTCGCCGGCTGCGGCTCGCGGACCGCGTCGGCGACCGGCCGGGGGCGGTTGCGGATCGCGCTCGCCAACTCCTACATCGGCAACAGCTGGCGTATCGAGATGGAGAACCAGTGGAAGGCCGCCCTCGAGATGGAGCCGTACGCCTCCCAAGTCGAGGGACCCATCTACAACTCCAATAACAACCTGCGCGACCAGTCCCAACAGCTCAGCAACCTCGTGTCGCTCGGCGTCGACGCCATCTGCATCAACGCCGCTTCGCCCACCGCGCTCAACGCGATCATTGAGCAAGCCGTCCGGCGCGGCATCCTCGTCATCTCCTTCGACAACACGGTGACGGCCAGATCCGCGCTGAAGGTCAACACCGACCAGTTCGCGTTCGGCCGCCTGCTCGCCGAACACCTCGTACAGCTCATCGGCGGCCAGGGCAACATCATCATGGTCACCGGCGTGCCCGGCACGACGGTCGACGCTCAGCGCAACGCCGGAGCCGAAAGCGTGTGGCGGCGCACCCCCGGCGTCAAGGTGGTCAACCGCTACACCGGCATGTGGGACTCCTCGGTGGCGCGGAAGAACACCGCCGCGGTCATCTCCTCGCTGCCGAAGATCGACGGGATCTGGGCGCAGGGCGGCACGGACGGTGTGCTCGGCGCCTTCCGCTCGGCCGGCCGGCCGCTGCCGCCGACCTGCGGCGAGAGCGAGAACGGCTTCCGCAAGTACCTGGCCGGCATGCCCGGCTATCCCAAGGTGCACGGGCTGTCGATCGGCCAGCCCCCATACCTCGCCGTCGTCGCACTGGAACTGGCCCGGCGCGTGCTGCGCGGCGAGTACCCGCGGCGAGATGTGATCATCCCCTTCCCCACGGTCACCGACAGCACTGTGCGGCCGGGGGTCACGGTTTTCGACGATGTCGACGACGGCTTCTTCACCGGCATCACCGACACCAACCCCAACCCGGCGGTCACCATGTGCCTCGCCTCCGCGCTCAAGGGCAAGCCCTGCGGTGACCGCCTCACGGTCAACCTGCCGAAGGTGACGCGATGACGGCCACCGAGACGACGACCCGGCCCGCCGGACCCATCGAGTCGATCGCGGCCGAGGCGGTCTCCAAGCGGTACGGCGCGGTCGAGGCGCTGCGCGACGCATCCTTCTCCGCCCGCCCGGGCGAGGTGCACGCGCTGGTCGGCGAGAACGGCGCCGGCAAGAGCACACTGATCAAGACACTGTGCGGCGTGACCCAGCCGGACTCCGGCGCGGTCCGCGCGTTCGGTGAGCGGGTACGGCTGCGCGACCCGGAAGCGGCCAGAAGGCGCGGGATCGGCACGGTGTTCCAGGATCTCACCCTGCTGCCGTGGCTGACCGTCGCCGAGAACCTGCTGCTGCGCCGGGAGCCGCGCGGCGCGCTCGGCCTGATCCGCCGCCGCGAACTGGGCGAGCGCGCCGCCCGCCTGCTCGCCGACTACCACGTGGCCGACGTGACCTCCATCGACCCGTACGACCTGGTCGCCGACCTCTCGCTGGCGCAGCGGCAACTGATCGAGATCGTCCGGGCGGTCAGCCATCGCCCGCAGGTGCTGTTCCTCGACGAGCCCACGTCGTCGCTGGCCGAGCGGGAGGTGGAGTGGCTGTTCCGGCTCGTCCGCGGGCTGCGTGACGACGGCACCTGCGTCGTTTTCACCTCACACCGATGGCGCGAGGTGGCCAGCCTGGCCGATCGCATCACCGTGTTCCGCAACGGTCGCCACGTCGCCACCCGCGACCATCTGGATGAGCGGGAGGCCGTCCGGCTGATGACCGGGCGCGGCGACATCGACTTCGTCGCCGAACTCCCGGCCGCGGGCGACCGGCCGGCGCTCGAGGTCTCCGGGCTGACCGGCGGCCGGCTGTCCGACGTCTCGTTCACGCTGCACGAGGGCGAGATCCTCGGCGTCGGCGGGCTTGAGGGGCAGGGCCAGCGCGAGCTGTTCCTCACCCTCTTCGGCGTCCATCGCGGCGCCGGCGAGATCCGGGTCGGCGGCGAACCGGTCCGGCTGCACAGCCCGCGCGACGCCATCCGGGCCGGCGTCAGCATCGCGTTGGTCCCCGAGGACCGCAAGGGCGAAGGCCTGTTCCTCCCCATGTCGGTCCAGGAGAATCTCACCCTGCCGATCCTCGGCCGGATCGCGGTGTCCGGCCTGCTCCGCCCCGGCGCCGAACGCGCCACGGCCGGCCGGATCATCGAACGGATGCGGATCACACTCCGCAACCCGGCGCAGGCCGTCGGCACCTTGTCCGGCGGTAACCAGCAGAAGGTGCTGATCGGGCGGTGGCTGCTCGCCGACGCCCGCATCCTGCTGTTCTACGACGTCACCCGCGGCGTGGACGTGGCGACCAAGAACGACGTCTACCGGCTCATGCTCGAGCTCGCCGCCGAAGGCAGGTCGATCCTCTACTACTCCAGCGACACCGAGGAGGTGGCCCGGCTGGCGCACCGGGTGCTCGTGCTGCGCGAAGGCAAGGTCGCCGCCGAGCTGCGCGGCCCCGGCGTCGCCCCGGAGGACATCGTCAGCACCGCCGTAGGAGAGGTGGTCCCCGCCCATGACGACTGAGCGAACGACGCAGCCGACGCCAGGAGGGAAGCCGACCGGGCGGCCGGCGAGGCGGACGGCCCAGCGACTGTCCGCACAGAACACCGGCCTGCTGCTCGCCGTCGCGCTGTTCGTCGTGGTCATCGGCGTCTACCTGGCGCTCTACGGCGCACGGCAGGGCGCGCTGCCGGGCGGCTTCGAGCTCACCTCGACGGTGAACAACGCGACCCCGCTGATCTTCGCGGCGCTGGGTCAGGCGTTCGTCGTCCTCACCGGCGGGCTCGACCTGTCGGTGGGCGGCCTGATGGACCTCACCAACTCCGTCGCCGCCACCCATATGCACGACAGCGCCGGCAGCATCGCGCTGTGGGGCGCGGTGATCCTGCTCATCGGCGCCGGGACCGGCCTGGTCAACGGTGTGCTGGTCGCATACGGGCGGCTGCAGCCGATCCTGGTCACGCTGGGCACGCTGGCCATCCTGCAGGGGCTCGCGCTGAAGGTGTTGCCGCAACCCGGCGGTACGGTCCCCGCCGGCCTCACCCACCTGGTGGCACACCCAGACCGGCCGTACGGGCTGGCCGTCGTCGCGCTCGCCGGCCTGATCTGGTTCGTAGTGCGCCGTACCCCGCTCGGCGTCAGCGCGTACGCGATCGGCAACGACCGGCAGGCCGCCCGCGCCGGCGGCATCCGCGTCCAGCGGATGACCGTGCTGGTCTATGTGACCAGCGGCGTGCTGGTGGCGGCCGGCGGGCTGCTGCTCGCCGCCGCCACCACCGGAGGCGACGCGACGAGCGGGGACGTGTTCACGCTGACCTCGATCGCGGCCGTCGTCGTCGGCGGCGTCAGCCTGTTCGGCGGCCGCGGCAACGGCGTCGGCGCCATCATCGGCGCCTTCGTGCTCACGATCCTGATCAACGTGCTGTTCTTCGCGCACATCGACCCGCTGTACGAGCCGCTGGCCGAGGGCCTGTTCCTCATCCTGGCGGCCGCGCTCACCGCGCTTCTCGGCATCCTGTTGCGGCGCGTGCTGCGGACGACGAAGGAGTTCGGCCGATGATGGCATGGCCGCAAGTGAAGCCGGACCGGCTGCGCGGGCTGTACGCGTTGGCCGCCGCGATCGTCGTGTTCGTGGTCGGCGGGATCCTGCAGCCGGGCTTCGCCAGCGCGAGCGGCGTCAAGACCGTGCTCACGGTGGCGTCCTTCGTCGGCCTCGTCGCGGCCGGCCAGACGTTCGTCGTACTGATCGGCGGCATCGACCTGTCCGTCCCGTGGATGCTGAACTCGGCCGCCGTCCTCCTCGCCACGACGTCGGCGGGCCGCGACGCGCGGGCCGGCTGGGCGATCCCGCTGGTGCTCGGCGTGGGCCTGCTCGTCGGCGCCGTGAACGGGCTCGGCATCGCCTTCCTCGCCGTCCCCGCCGTGGTCATGACGCTGGGCATGAACGGCGTGCTCCAGGGCCTCACCCTCGGCCTCACCGGCGGCTTCACCTGCTCGACGTGCTCGTCCGGCGCGCCGCCCGCGCTGGGCTCGATGGTCAACGGCACCGTGTTCGGCATCCCCGGCGAGCTGATCATCTGGTCGGCGATGGCCGTGCTCATCACGGTGGCGCTCAGCTGGACGACGTTCGGCCGCCGGGTGTACGCGACCGGCAACAACCCGCGCGCCAGCTACCTGTCCGGCGTCAACGTCCGGCTGCTGACCGTCGGGCTGTACGCGTTGTCCGGGCTGTTCGCGTCGCTGACCGGCCTGCTGCTCATGGCCTACGGCGGCAAGGCCACGCTCGGCATGGGAGACCCCTACCTCTTCCAGTCCATCGCCGCGATCGTCGTCGGCGGCATCTACATCCTCGGCGGCCGCGGACACTACCTGGGCGCGCTCGCCGGCGCGGTCACCCTGACCGCCCTCGTCAGCGTGCTGCTGGCCAACAACATGCCCGACTACGGCCGCGACATCGTCTACGGCACCACCGTGCTGGTCATCCTCCTCCTGTACGGCCGCGCCGAACGCGAGCCCTAGCTGTACTGCCCACGCACGTTGGTAACGGAGCTGGTGTTCGCGACACCAGCCGGATGATCTTGAAATGAGGGAGGACCTCTGGGCGAGGTGTGAGTCGACCAAGATTCAGGTCTCGCCGTCCCACCGGCCATCTCGGGTGCCGCCGTCACGCCACCTGACTCGCCAGGTGCGCCGGCCGGGCTTGCCCCTTCTGCCGATGCCGGCCATGAACCGCATCCCTTTCGGATCACGGGCTTCATGACCGCTCCCCACCCGGGCTTCCCATGCCCGTGTGGCCACGGTGTGGCCAAATGGCCACACCGCACGGCGCCGATCCTGCATCGTCCCTGGTCAGCGCCTTGATCGTTGAGCGGTGGAGGTGGGATTTGAACCCGCCTCAAGAAGCCCCGCTGACCTGGCGCTTCACCAAAGCAGCCAGGTCGACCATGGACTGGTACGGACAGGACGATACCCGAAAGACCCTGCCGGACAGCCGGTGTGGCCATTTGGCCACACCAATGATCTTCGTTGGCTGCTTTGGCAGCACCGACGGGCCTACTCCCGGGGCTCTGGCGACGCGGCGGCGAGCGCGTACAGCTCGGCCAGCG
>DASUWU010000081.1:0-20637 GCA_036378315.1 Streptosporangiaceae bacterium
CCCGACGGCGTCGCCCAGCGGCCTACTCATCCGGAATGTCCACCTTCGCCGCTACGATCGTGCTGCGCGGAATCACCACGAGGCCCTCGCCCGGATCGACCGATACCCCTTCGGGCAGCCGCGCCCGGTACGCCGCGGAGAACTCGGTACCGATCACCGCGATGTCGCCGTTGTCAAGCTCCCAGATGTCGGGACAACTAGCCTCCCCAGTGGTCGTGCCCAGTTCGTGCGCGGACTTCCCGAGACGGCGCTTGAAATTCATCGTCGGATCGGCTTCCCATTTGCTCGCCATGGTGGAACCTCTGTCCATGTCTGCCCAAATCCGGAGCGCACTATGTAGATTTTCTACCTTAGGTTCGCACACGCCGTCAACCGCAAACGCCAAGGGGTCTCATCCCCGCCCGGGAAGCGCCTCGACCTCCCCTGACCGGCGCCAAGGCAAGATATATGAACTTGCAATCTATCCTGATCGGTTAGGCACCAATCGTCCCAATTATCACGTCTGCAACGAGGTGCAGAATCGGACGCCGATCCACCACTACGAAACTGATTGGTCATTCGTATACGTTGGGCGAATCGCGTCATATGGCAAAGATGCAGACCTGGCCCACCTGGCCGGTTAGCCGCCGAGGGCGGTGATCAAGGCGCCGGTCGCCGCGGTGAGGATCACCACGAGCCAGGCGGGGAGTTTGGCCATGGCCAGCAGCCAGAAGGCGGCAAGCGCCAGGGCGAAGTCGGCCGGGTGGTGGATGGTGCCGGTCCACAGCGGCTGGTACAGCGCGGCCAGCAAGATGCCCACCACCGCTGCGTTCACTCCGCGCAGGCAGGCCCGTACCTGCGGGCGGGACCGGATCGCCCCCAGCGACGGCAACGTGGCCACCACGATCAGGAAAGACGGCAGGAAGATCCCCACCAGCGCGATGGCCGCGCCCAGCACGCCGTTCGGCTCTGGGCTCTCGGCGGCCCCGATGAACGCCGCGAACGTGAACAGCGGGCCCGGCATCGCCTGGGCCGCTCCGTACCCGGCCAGGAAGTGGGATGAGCTCAGCCAGCCGGGCGCCACCACCTCTCCCTGGAGCAGGGGCAGCACCACCATGCCCCCGCCGAAGACCAGCGCGCCCGCCCGGTACGTACTGTCCAGCAACGCCACCGCGTGGCTTCCCGTGACCTGCCGCAGCACCGGCAACGCGACAAGCAGCCCGAAGAACGCCACGGTGGCGACGATCGCCGCCCGCCGCCCCACCCCCAAGGGCAGCCGCCGCACCGCGCCCGCCGCCTCGTCCGGCCCCAGGAGATACCCCGCGACCGCGGCCACCACGATGATCGACACCGTCGTCACCCGCGACGGGACCATCAGCTCCACCACCGCCGCTCCCACGGCGATCGCGCTCAAGCTCACCGCGGTGATCAACTTGGTCGCCATGTTCCACACGGCGAGCGCCACCACCGCCACCGCGACGACCTGGAGCCCCCGCAGCCATCCCAGCGCACCTTGCCCCAGGCCACCGGCCCCCACCGCGAACGCCGTCATCAACACCGCGGACGGAAGGGTGAACCCGACCCAGGCCGCCAGCCCGCCGCGAACACCCGCCTTGATCATGCCGATCGAAATGCCGAGCTTGCTGCTGGCCGCCCCCGGCAGCGACTGCGACAGCGCCACCAGGTCGGCGTAGGTCCCCTCATCCACCCACCGCCGCCGGCGCACGTACTCGCTCTCGAAATAGCCCAGATGCGCGACCGGCCCGCCGAACGACGTCAACCCCAATCGCAGCGCCACCCACAGCACGGTGCGCGCCGGCACCCGCGCGGGCTCCGGACGATCCGTGCCGCCGGCCTCCTCGATCTGATCGAGCTGGCAGGACGGCGCACCATCCGGCTTCGCCACTGGCGACCACGCTCCTCGGTCCGACGATCTCATTCTCGACTTATGATATCAATTCTCGATAATGCGGGCACGACTGCCACGACAGCTATGCCCGCCATGGAGCGCGCCACGACGGCATCGACGCGGCCAATCAGGCGGTCGCGTACTCGACGCGACAGAGGAGAAGACAATGACCATACGTGGCGGTCTTCCCGGAGGTTCTCGTGGACAGGTTCTCGGTGCGGAGCGTGGTGGGCGAGCTCGCGGGAGCGGCGCGGTGAGCGGGCGCAGCGGCGGCGAGGTGCTGGTCGCCCAGCTGGCCAGGCACGGCGTGCCCCGCGCGTTCTGCGTGCCAGGGGAGAGCTACCTGCCGGTACTCGACGCGCTGCACGACGCGCCCGTCGAGCTGGTCGTGTGCCGGCACGAGGGCGGCGCGGCGTACATGGCCGAGGCGCACGGCAAGCTCACCTCCCGTCCTGGGGTGGCGCTGGTCACCCGCGGACCTGGTGCGGCCAACGCGATGGCCGGCGTGCACACCGCCTACCACGACGCGACTCCGCTCGTGCTGCTCGTCGGCCTGGTCCCGCGCGCGCACCGGGACCGCCGCGCCTTCCAGGAGATCGACCCGCGTGCGCTCTTCGGTTCTGTGGCCAAGCTGGTGGAAACCGTCGACGACGCCGCCCGGCTGCCCGAGCACGTCGCGCGCGCCTTCGCCGTCGCCGCCTCGGGCCGTCCCGGGCCGGTCGTGCTCGGGCTGCCGGAGGACATGCTCGCCGACGTCGTGGAGGTGCCCGACGCCGACCCCATCCCGGTGCCCGACGGGGCGGTGAGCGAGACCGAGCTCGACCGTCTCGCGCACCTGCTGGCCACCGCCAGGCGGCCGATGGTCGTCCTCGGCGGCAACCGGTGGACCGAGGAGGCGGTGCGCGACGTGCAGGACTGGGCCGAACGCTGGGCGCTGCCCGTCGCCACCGACTTCCGCTGCCAGGACCACATCGACAACGACAGCCCGGCGTTCGTCGGCCGGCTCGGCCTCGGCCGCGACGGGCGGCTCGCCCGCGTCCTCGCCGACGCCGACCTTCTGATCACCATCGGGACGCATCTCGGCGACTTCGCCACCGACGGCTTCGAGACGGTCGATCCGCAGGCGCCGCCGACCGTCGTCCAGGTGACCCCGTACGCCGACCTGACCGGCACGGCGTACCGGCCGCGGCTGGTCGTGCTGGCCGCCCCGCCCGCGTTCGGCGCCGCGGTCCGCAAGCTGAGCCCGGGCGCGCCGCCGCCGTGGCGCGACCGCACCGCCGCCGCCCGCGCCGACTGCCTGCGGTTCCGTACCCCCGAACCCGACGGGGACGAGCTCGATCTCGGTGCGGTGTACGCGACGCTGGCCGAACGGCTGCCCGCCGACACGATCGTCACCTGCGGCGCCGGCAACTACGCGATCTGGCCGCAGCGCTTCCTCGTCTACCGCCGGTTTCCCTCCCAGCTCGGGCCGCGCAGCGGCTCGATGGGATACAGCGTGCCGTCGGGGGTCGCCGCGGCGCTCGAGCACCCGGACCGGACGGTCCTCACCGTCGCCGGCGACGGCTGCTTCATGATGAACGGCCAGGAACTGGCCACGGCCGTGACCGCGGGCGCCCGCATGGTGGTCCTCGTGGTCAACAACGGCATGTACGGGACGATCCGCATGCATCAGGAGCGGCGCTACCCGGGCCGCGTCGTCGGTACCGATCTCGGCGACGTCGACTTCGCCGCGTACGCGCGCGCCCTCGGCGCGGCCGGCGAGACGGTGACGCGTACGGAGGAGTTCGCCCCGGCGCTGGAGCGGGCGCTGCACGCGGGACGGCCCGCGCTCGTCGAGCTCCGCGTCACATCTGGCCGGCTCGCCCCGGGGCAGACGATCGACGACGTCCGCGCCGCCGGAGGGACGACGGCCTGACGGCCCCTGTCGCCGCCGGGCCGTGGTCCGGCAAGGTCCCGGCGCACGCCCGGGCCACGCCGAGCTATTTGGTGGCATATCCGTAGCGAAATGGGGCCGGGCCAAAATAGCAGGGCCGCTCAGGACCGGCCGCCGTGGACACGGTATTGCCTCCGGCATGGCGATATTGCGAGGGCACCGTCTCCGCCCGAGACCCCGCGACCGCGACATTCCGTCACCCATCGCAGCTCAGCCTTATGTGGGATCTCAAAGTGAGCGTACGCCGCGCGCCGGTGGCGCCGAGATCGGACGGCGCGGGGCGCGGCGCGAGCCCGAGCGGGACCTGGATGGTTCGCTCACCGGGGACGATGGCCGACAGCGGCCATCCGTAAACTCGTAGTAAATACCCTATTTACTAGCAATCGCCGAGCGGCGATCCTATGCGTGGCCGCATCACTTACCAAAGGATCAGTCGGCCAACCCCCGGCGAATCTCCGGGGCGGGGTATGCACCGTCTACGCTTTGCGGCATTCATGCGTGGGCGAGTAAGGGGGCCGCCTATAGTGGCGCGATCGGAAATTGTTGCGTGGCCAACGATCCCGAATTCGGCCGGTATGAATCCGGGCCAGAAGGAATGACACTGTGAGAATAACCCGAAAATTGAGGGCTGCCCTCTGCGCGGTGGCCGTCGGTACCGCGCTGGTGGGCGGAGCGGGCGGCGCGACCGCCGCGACGGGCGTGACGCCGGCGGACGTCACGCTGAACTTGAACCGTGGGGAGTCGACGACGATCGCCAAGACGGTGTCGACACCGGCGATCCCCCCGAAACCGGATATCACGTTCCTGATCGACACGACCGGCAGCATGGGCGGCGTCATCTCGAACGTCCAGACCAACGCCCACACCATCTTGACCAACATCGCCTCGGCGCAGCCGGACGCGCAGTTCGCCGTGGCCGAGTACAGGGACGTGTCGGTCGACGCCACGCCCTTCCGGGTGGCGCAGAACCTCACGAGCGACCAGACCGCCGTCACCAACGGGTTGAACTCGCTGGTCGCGGCCGGCGGCGGCGACCTGCCGGAGGACGGCATCAACGGTCTGTTCCAGGTGGCCACCGGAGCGGTCGACTTCCGGTCGGGCAGCTCGCGGATCGTCCTGCTCATCGGCGACGCGCCCAGCCACGACCCGAGCAACGGCCACACCCTGTCCGACGCGATCACCGCGCTGCAGGCGGCCGGGATCACCGTGCTCGCGCTCGACCTGTCCGGTCTCGACTCCACCGGCCAGGCGACCGCGATCACCAACGCCACGGGCGGCCGGCTGTTCTCCGGCATCAACCCCTCAGAGGTCAGCGACACCATCCTGGCGGCTCTGCACAACCTGCCGGTCACGGTCACCCACACGACGCGGGACTGCGACCCGTCGCTGAACGTCTCGCTGACGCCGGACAGCCGTACGGTGACCAGCGGCGAGGACGCCACCTTCACCGAGACGGTCTCGGTCGCCGCCGGAGCGGTGCCCGGCAGCACGCTGACGTGCAAGGTCGACTTCCCGCTCAACGGCACCGTCTCGCCCGGCTTCACCGAGTCGATCACGGAGCACGTCCCCAAGGTGACTCCGTCGATCAGCACGGCTCCGTCGGGCTCGGCCCCCGCGGGCGGCAACATCTCCGACACCGCCACCCTTTCCGGCGGCTTCAACCCGAGCGGCACCGTCACCTTCCAGCTCTTCGGGCCCGGTGACACCACTTGCGCGACGCCGATCGCCACCCGGACGGGAACGGTGTCCGGCGGCACCGCCAGTTCGGGGAACGTAGCGGCCGGCGGCGTCGGCACGTACCGCTGGATGGCCAGCTACAGCGGCGACTCCAGCAACAACCCGGTCACCTCGGCCTGCGGCGACGAGCAGGTCGTGATCGTCAAGGCCACCCCGACCGTCACCACGAAGCCGTCGGGGTCGGTCCCCGCTGGCGGTGTCGTGTCGGACGCCGCGACCGTCACCGGCGGGTTCAACCCGACCGGCACCGTCACGTTCCGGCTGTACGCGCCAGGTGACACCACCTGCACGACGCCGATCGCCACCCGCACGGCGGCGCTGTCCGGCGGCGGCGCGTCCTCGGGCAACGTGACCATCGGCGCCGCCGGCACCTATCGCTGGGTCGCCATGTACAGCGGCGACGCCAACAACAACGCCGTGACCTCGCCCTGCGGCGACGAGCAGGTCGTGGTCACCCCGCAGAAGCTGACCGGGCGGGCCTACGGCCTGGCCGCCAGCGCCTCGCTGGCCGGCATCCAGCTGGTGAACGTCAACCCGCTTCCCGACACCGGCCACATCACCACCACATCGACCAGCACTACATCGGTGCCGTGCGTCGCCACCCTCAGCGGTCTTGTCAGCGCGCACGTGCTCTGCGCCCAGGTGGCCACCACCGAGTTCCCCGGCAAGTCGGCGGCGACCGCTTCGGTGGACGACACCACCGTGGGGATCACCGGCATCCCGGTCATCACGCTGCAGACGATCAAGTCGAGCTCGACCACCACGTGCGCCGGTTCGTCCGGCAGTACCACCATCGCCTTCCTCAAGGTCGGCGGCACCGTGGTGATCGGCCAACCCACCGATATCGCACCGAACACAGCGATCAATGTCGGCGTGGTGAAGCTGGTGCTCAACGAGCAGATCCCGTTCAACACGCCGGACAAGGGCCTGACCGTCAACGCCGTCCACATCACCGTGAACGCGCTCGGGCTGGCCAAGACGGACGTCGTCGTGGCTTCGTCCGAAAGCGACATCAACAACTGCCCGTAACCCGTACCCGATCGAGAGGCGCGGCGCGCCGCGCGTGAACGCCGGCCCGCGAGGAGATCGCGGGCCGGCGGCTTCCTCAGCCGGCAGTCCTGGGCAAGGCGAAATGCGCCCTGATAGCGGTGCCGGCGGGCGTGGAGTGCACGCGCAGCAGGTCGCTGGCGTGGTTGGCGAGCAGGAGCCCGCGCTTGCCCTCGGCGTTGAGGCCCACCGGCCGGCGGCCGGCGAGAGGATCGGCGATGTGGCCCTGGTCGGTGATCTCGCAGATGAACAGGTCGTCCTCGACCCAGATGCGGAGCGTCCCCGACCCGCCGCCATGGCGGACGGAGTTGACGGCCAGCTCGTTGACGACCAGCTCGACGGCGCCCACGCGATCGGGCGGCAGGGCATGCCTGGCGGCCCGCTCCACCGCGGACCTGCGGGCCTGGAACACCGTGTCGGCCGTGAAGTCCAGGATCGTGATGGTGCCGGAGGCGGGGTCGGGGTCGGGGTCGGGGAACGGCCGGTTGTAGGCATGGATGATGTGGCCGGGATCGTAGGCCGCGCTGGCCTCCTCCCGGCCGGCCTGCCGGACGACCGGGTGCGTGGCCCTGGCATCGGCCACGACGGCGGGATCAAGATCATCGACGTTGTACGGGCACAGGATGCTGACCGACCGCCCGGCGAAGGCGAGGTTGATGAGCGCCTCGTGCTCGACGCAGGCCGGGTACTCCCGAGCGGTCCGGCCGGGCCAGATGGGCTCGCCGATGATCCACACGCGGCGGGCGTCGGCGTGGGCGTCGGCGAAGTCGGCCAGCACGCCGGGGAGGATGCGGCCCGGGTTGCGGCCCGCCGCCCGCATGTCGATCATGCGCACCGCGGCCGCGTACCGGCCGAGCGCCGCACGCAGCACCTCGAGGTTGGGCCCGGGGACCGCGACGGCCACGGGATCTCCTGCCCGCAGCCCTTGGCGGACGAACGGCAGCGCTCCCTCGACGTACTCCTGCTCGCCCGAGTAGAAGAGCGCTGGATGCGCGAACGGATCGTCGACGAGAGCGTCCTCGGTGCCGATGCCGACGTCCGCCGTCATCGGCCCCACCGCGCTGACTCTGATGCCGGTATCCCGATCAGGAACCTCATGATGAGCCTCAGGCCGTACCCGTAGAACCACAGAACCTGTCAACGGCTCACCAGAATACCCCTCGCTCTGGCGATAAAACGTACGACAGGTGCGGTATATAGAAAGGTCAGGAGGTGTCCCGGGCCGAGCTGCCGTTCTCCAGCCACCGGATCGCCGTCTCGGTGTCGGGTTGGGAGTAGAAGGCCCGGTCGAGGTGGGTGATGCCGAAGACGTACTCCACCCGGTCGCGCAGCCCGGCGATGACCACGACGATGCCGCGGGCGGTGGCCAGACGGCGGGCCCGGACGAAGGCGTTCAGTCCCGTGGAGTCGCAGAAGGTCACGTCGGCGACGTCCACGATCACCGCCGTGCGCGTCAGCTTGAGCGCGCGGTTCAGCTCTTCCTCCAGCAGCTCGTGCGTGCTGAAGTCGATCGATCCGGCGGCGGCGACCACCGCGTACTCGCCCAGCTGGGAGAGCTGGACCGTCAGGGGAACTTCATTCCTCATCGGGGGGTGCTCCCTCGCGTGCCGCCGGAAGGTGGGCAGCGGAACGGGACAGGCGCGCCTCGTCGTGGCCGGTGAACAGGTTGATGAGTCCGTATACATCATGGTCGGCCTCGGCCGGATGGCGGAAGGGCTGGTCGGGGTTGACGGTGTAAACGTTACGGCGGCCGGTACGGGTTCGGTTGAGGTAACCGGCTTCTTCCAGATCGCCGATGATCATCTGCGTGGCCCTCTCCGTGATGCCGATCGTCTCGGCGATGTCCCGAACCCTGGCTTTCGGACTCCGTGCGATGCAGATGAGCACTCGAGCATGGTTAGTCAGGAAGGTCCATGCCTTGCCGTCGGAACGACTCTCCGCAGATGCCACATGACCACCCTCAACAGCGCGAAGTGATGCGGAACAACCTGAACTACCGAACGGACTTTAGCGAAAAATTATTCGTGTAACAAGTTGCGCTTTGTGATCGTCTCCCCGGCCCGGCCGAGGACCTCTGACCGCATCCGGCCATCCGCCGCGGCGGCCGGTGCGCGGGCGCCGCGGCTGACCACCCCTCAAGGTCGAGGCGCTGTCGGAGGCACTGTCGGAGGCACTGTCGGAGGCGGCTCGTATCGTCACCGGGGTGACGACCTGGAAAGAGTTCAGCGAGGGCGCGCCGCGGATTTCCGCGATCTTCGCCCGCCGCCATGCCGCGGCCGGCAACCTGTGCATGCTGGCCACACTGCGCTCCGACGGCTTCCCACGGATCAGCCCGATGGAGCCCCGGATTTTCGAAGACCAGCTCTGGCTCGTTGGCATGCCCGGCACCACGAAGTTCCGCGACCTGGCCCGCGACCCGCGGTTCTGCCTGCACACGGCGACCGTCGACACTCACGTGAAGGACGGCGACGCGAAGCTGTGGGGCACCGTAAGGGATGTCCGCGACCCCGCCCTGCACCAGCGGTTCGCCGCGGCGCTCTTCGAGGAGACCGGGTTCGACCTGCGGGGACAGCACTTCGATCACTTCTACGCCGCCGACCTGACCGGAGCGTCGGCGGTCGAGGTCGCCGACGGGCACATGGACGTCACGATCTGGAAGCCCGGCGAGCCGGAACGCGTCGTCCGCAAACACTGACCGCGGTAGCCGGCGCAAGCCGCTCCCTTCGTGGTCGCGGCCCCGGAGCCATGCCCGGGCGGTCCGGCGATGGCGGCACAATGACGACTTGAGGTGATGACACGGCTGGTCTGGCTTGTCGGGAGTGAGAACGATGGGCGATGCGCGCGGCGTGTGCGTGGTGGGGGCAGGGGCCGTGGGCGGGTACATCGGCGCACGGTTGGCCGCGGCCGGGCACGCCACCTCCGCGGTGGCGCGTGGCGCGACCCTGCGGGCGCTGCGGGTCCACGGCTGGCGGCTGCGGACCGACGAGGGCATGGTGACCGGCCCGGTGCGGGCCACGGAAGATCCCGCCGAGCTGGGGCCGCAGGACATCGTCGTACTCGCCGTCAAGGGCCCGGCGCTGGCCGCGGTGGCCGGCCGCATCGCGCCGCTCCTGGGCCGGGACACGGTCGTTCTGCCCGCCATGAACGGGGTGCCATGGTGGTTCTTCGACGGATTCGGCGGGGCGTGCGACGGGCTCCGGCCGGCGTCCGTCGATCCGGACGGCGCCATCGCCGCCGCGCTGCCGACGCGGCATGTCGTCGGCTGCGTCGTGCACATCGCCGGCAGCGTGGCCGAGCCCGGGCTCACGGTGCACAAGGCCGGCCGGGAGTTCATCGTGGGTGAGCCGGACGGCCGCGTCTCCGACCGGGTCACCGCGCTGGCGGATCTGTTCGGTTCCGCCGGGCTGGAGACGACCGTGTCGCCCGACATCCGCCGTGACATCTGGTACAAGCTCTGGGGCAACATGACGATGAACCCGGTCTCGGTGCTGACCGGGGCCACGTCCGACCTGATCCTCGACGACGAGCTGGTCAACGCCTTCTGCCGGGGCGCGATGACGGAGGCCGCCGCGATCGGCGCGAAGATCGGTTGCCCCATCGAGGAGAGCCCGCACGACCGCAACGCGGTGACCCGGCGGCTGGGCGCGATGAGAACCTCGATGCTGCAGGACGCCGAAGCCGGCAGGCCGCTCGAGCTCGACGCGCTGCTGGCCGCCGTACGAGAGGTCGGCCGGGCGGTGGGCGTGGCCACGCCGCTCATCGACGCGCTGCTCGGCCTGACCCGCCTCAACGCCCGCGTCCGCGGTCTCTACCCCTGGTAGCCCTCCCGCGTCGGCCGCGCGCGGACGGGCGCGTGGTAGGCGGCAGCGGCAGCCTGGGCGCGGCGAGTGTGCGGCGGGACGGCGAATTCTTGGAGAAGTGTGTCAGGCGACACAGTGCGGACGACCGACCTTTGTTATGGCTATTCGTCGGCCTTGCAGCGGGTCGACAATTGCGCCGCCGATGTCGCCAATGCTGCGGCTGGCCGGATTCCCCCCGGAACGTCTCGGAACAACCTGGAA
This sequence comes from Streptosporangiaceae bacterium, assembly GCA_036378315.1. Lineage (GTDB taxonomy): Bacteria > Actinomycetota > Actinomycetes > Streptosporangiales > Streptosporangiaceae > CALAED01. The sequence goes on from DASUWU010000081.1 coordinate 10,667, forward strand.
CACGGCACAACGAGGCAGGAGGGGCGCATAGGACAAATTGGAACGCAATACTGACTACGCATCAGATATCCGAGTGCGAGCATTGGTTAACCCTGACGCGGGCCGGCGGTGAGGGCGCGAGTGAGAGCAGAGCGATTATGAGCGAACGTCCATCCGACAACGGAAATGAGCTCGATGAGCTGGGCAGGTTCATCGTGCTCCTCGAGCGGCTCCGGCATGCGTGCGGACGGCCGAGCCTGCGCGAGTTGTCGCGGGTGTCGAGAAGCGTGAAGCGGCGTTATGGCAAGCGCTACCCGAAACTGCCGGCCGAGCTGTCGCCGACTGCGCTGAGCGACGTGCTGGGCGGCCGCCGCAAGAAGCCGCCGACCTGGAACTGGGTGGCGCTGTACGTGCTGTCCTGCCAGCGGTACGCGGACGAGTCCGGAGTGCGGACCGACCCCGAGGACGCCACGCTGCCCACCTGGCACCTGCGCCTGCAAGCCGTTCACCGGCCGGACATCCGACCGCCGGCGGACGACGAGGTCATCCCCGAGGAGGGCACAGGGTACGCCGGGCCGCAGCCGCCATCTGCCGCCCGGCCACCGGCTCCGCCGCCGTACGCATCACCGCCCACACCACCGCACTCTGCCCAGCCCCCGGAGGTGTCAGCCTCGCCGCGCTCCACCACGACACCGCCATCCGCACCGTCACCGCGAGCCGGGGAGCCACCGCGGGCCGGAAAGCCACCGCGAGCCGGAGAGCAATCGCGAGCCGGAGAGCAATCGCGAGCCGGACGGGCATCGCCGCCACCGGCCGGGCCGCCGGCCGGGCCGGCGCCGTCCGCACGGCGGGAACCGCTGAGCGCCCCGGTGCCGCTCGACAGCGTGCGACCGCGGCCAGAGAGCCCGCCGTCGAACGGCCGGCCGTGGGAGCGGCTCGGGCACCCCGATGCCCCCGACCACGACCTCCAGGACGGCCTGGACGATCACGTCACCGAGCTCGAGCCCTACGTGGACGCCGGCGCCCCGTCCCTGTCGGAGCAGCGGTTCTTCACCCTGTACGGCCAGCACGGGGTCCGGCTGTTCAGGGCCGCCGAGGACGCCCGCGACCACGAGGCCGAGTACCGCCTGGGCGTGCTGCTCAGCGTCGATGACCGGCCGAAGGAATCAGAGGCCTGGCTGCTGCGCGCGGAGGCCGGCGGGCACGTCGAGGCCAGGGCCCTGGTCGAGGATCCCGCGCCGCGACGGGCAGCACTCGGCCATGCGTGGAGGCTCGGGTCACAGGCGGCCGGCAACGACTACGAAACCGCGATCCTGTACCTCGAGCGCGCCGCCCGTGGCGGTCATGCCGGCGCCGCGTTCGAGCTCGGCGCGCTGCACATGGAGCGCGAGCAACCGAAACCGGCCGCGGCGTGGTTCGCCAGAGCCGCCGAGTGCGGTCACCCCCTCGCCGAGTGGTGGTCGGACAGGAACCGCGCGGCCGCCCACCCGGACCGGCGGACGGCCTCCGTGCCCACCGTCGACGAGCTGATGACCCGGCTGTACGGCGAGCCGCCGAAGGGCCGGATTCGTTGATCAGCCCGGCCGCGACATGTGCACTTTCTTGCCCCAGAGTGTTCCGAAAATGCCGAAACACCTTCCTCACGCGACCGGACCCCGCATGCTGCCGTCGTACGGCAAAAGCCGCTGAAAGCGAAGTACCGACAATACAGGTAGAAAGGGCAGCGATGTCCTGCATCGTTGCGTCCGTGAGACGCGCCGACGCGCTCGACCCGCAACGCTCCAACGATGAACTGATCGCCTTCACCTTGATCAGGACCTGGGCGTTGATCAGCGGCCGCTCCCTGCGCCGCGACGTGGCCCTCGATCAGCTCAGCGAGGACGAGTTGATCGATTTCTGGGCGGATTCCCTGACATCTGGGGAGGATGCGGGAGCCGCCGAGACAGGCCCGCACTGAGGTCGATCATGAATTCCGGATCAAATACCTATTCCGCCCAACCAAGGATTATGTGGAAAAGTATGCGATTTATCTACCCTGACCGTAAAATGGAACGCTCCCCGCCTATGTGTGACGGCTGGAACGACGAAACGGATGATGATGTCGAACGACGAACGGGCCCGGATCGTGGGCGGTTTCGTGGATGAGCTCAACCAGGCATGGCGGCGGGCCGCGGCGGGCAGCTACCGGCGCGTCCACCGGCTTTCCGAACGGCTCTACGAACGGCAGCCATCGAATTCGCCGATGCAGGTGCTCACCCCGTCGACGATATCCAGAAACCTGGCCGGGCAGCGCCGCGGCCTGCCCTCATGGCCGTGGGTCTTCTCCCTGGTGATCGTCCTGCGGACCGCCGCTGCGAACAACGGCGTGCCACGGGATGCCGTGGGCACCGTCGAGGAGTGGAAGGCCAGGTACGAAGCGGCCGAAGGGGCCCTGTACGAGCTGGGGCGCCGCGGCCGTCCCGGCCACGAGCCCGGGACCGCCGCATCGGCACGCGCCGACATGGACCTGCTCGCGGCGGCGGACGGGATCGACGCCCTCACCTGGTGGCATGCCTGCCGGCACGTGGTCCCCGAATGGTTCCGCACCTACCTGAGCCTCGAACCGGCCGCCTCCCACGTCCGCACCTACGAGACGCAGTACATACCCGGGCTGCTCCAGACCGAGGCGTACGCCCGGGCGTCGATGCGGCCCGACGACGGGTGCTTGTGGAAGCTCTCCGACGAGGACCTCGAACTGCGCGTCGAGCTGCGGATGCGCCGCCAGCGGATCCTCGAGCGGCCGGACGGGCCCACGCTGTGGGCCATCATCGACGAGACCGCGCTCCGCCGCAGGATGGGCGACGCCGCCACGATGCGCGGACAGCTCCGGCACCTCATCGAGATGAGCGAGCACGACAACGTCGCCGCGGTGCAGGTGGTGCCGTTCACCTCGAGCGGCGGCGGCCATGCCGCGGCCGGCGGTCCGATCACGCTGCTGCGTTTCCGCGAACGGCAGCTCAACGACATGATCTACCTCGAACACCCCACCGACGCGATCTATCTGGACGATCCGGCCAATGTCGGCCACTATGCGCTGGTGCTCGGCCGGCTGGCGGTGGAAGCGCATCGGCCGTCCGCGAGTATCGATTTCCTACACAAAATACTGGCCGACACTTGAGTATGGCGAGCGAAAGCCGGGCCGCACCCGCGGAAAACCGGAGCCTGCCGGAGCTTTTTCGATGGCCCCTGACCTCCCGGCCTTGCGATCGCGGCGGCCCGCTTGCTGTCATGGGATCACGCGCCGTCCGCGAATTGGCGGCCCGCGTAGTCGAGCGACCCCCGGGGAGGCTGCTGTGACCGGTGATGGAAGCGATTTTCATTGGGGCGAGGCGGAGAAAGATCTGATGGCCGGCATCGACAGCTCGGTGCCGCACTCGGCCCGGATCTGGAATTACTGGCTCGGCGGCAAAGACAACTTTCCCGTCGACCGCGCCGCCGGTGATCAATATATCCAAACATTTCCCGGCATCGTCGATATCGCTCGGCTCACCCGGCAGTTCCTCATCCGCGCCGTCCGCTTTCTGGCCGGGGAGGCCGGCGTCCGGCAGTTCCTCGACGTCGGCACCGGCCTGCCCACCGTGGACAACACCCACGAGGTCGCGCAGCGTGAGGCACCGGATGCCAGGATCATCTACGTCGACAACGACCCACTCGTGCTCGCGCACGCGCACGCCCTGCTGACCGGCACCGCGGAGGGCGTCACCGACTACGTCGACGCCGACATGCGCGATCCGGCGACCATACTCGACGCGGCCGCACGCACCCTCGACATGACCCGGCCGATCGCCCTCACCTACATGGGCGTGCTCGGCCACATCGGTGACGACGACGAGGCGCGGTCCGTCGTCCGGCGCATGATGGACGGCCTGCCATCCGGCAGCTACCTCGCCATCGCCGACGGCGCCACCGAGATCACCCCCGAGTTCGCCGCCGCGCAGCGCACGTACGACGAGGGCGGTTCCGTTCCGTACAAACTCCGGTCGCGCGAGCAGATCGCGGAGTTCTTCCAGGGGCTCGAGCTTCTCGAACCGGGCATCGTGCCGGTGCCGCAGTGGCGACCGGAGGTCACCCCCATCACGCCGCCACCGAACGTACAACCGCTCGGCGGGATCGCCAGGAAGCCCTGAGCCGCGGCCGGCGGCTGGCGGCCGGCCCGGGGGCGTCGCCGGCGTCGCCTCGCGCACGCCGCTCATGAAAGCGGATAACGGCTCCGAAGCGATGCCCTCCGGCGAACAGGCCCGTGATCTGCGACGACATCGGCGGGACCGCGGCCCCGTCCATGAAAACCGCGTCCTGGGCCGGGCCAAACGTTGACTACTGCGCGCTTGTTGAGCTTCATTGTCAGGAGTTCGAGAAAGCGCTTTCCGAACCTCGTCCTGTCAACCCCAACACAGCCGAGGTGGACTCCCACATGCGTGACAAGACCAGACCCTTCGGCGGGAAACCGTCGCGGTATCGCCGGGCGCGGTGGCGCGCCGGCGTCGCCGTCGCCGCGGTCGCCGCCGTGGCTGGAGCGCTCATGACCTGGATGCTCGTCCCCGCGGCCGGCGCCGCCGTGGGCGCGGGCACGTACACGATCACCAACGCCGGCAGCGGGCTCTGCCTCACCCTGCCCGGTTCGAGCACGGCGGCTGGGGTCCAGCTCCAGCAGAGCACATGCAACGGCGGAAACGACCAGCGCTGGACGCTGACCTCCGTCAGCGGCGGATTCACGATCAGGTCCGTGACCAGCGGCCTGTGCGCCGGCGTCCGCGGCGCGTCGACCAGCGCGGGCAAAGCCATCGAGCAGGAGTCCTGTTCGGGCGCGGCGAGCCAGACCTGGACGCCGACCGCCAGCGGCGCCAACAACCGGATCGTCAACGCCAACGGCGGCAAGTGCGCGAACACCGCCAACAACTCCACCGCGGTGGGCGCGCTCGTGCAGACCAACTCCTGTGACAGCGTGGCCACCAAGCAGTGGGCGTTCAGCACGACCGGCGGCGGCCCGACCACCAGCCCGACGCCGACCCCGACGCCGACCTCTCCGACGCCCACGCCGACCGGCCCGCCCCCACCGCCCGACAACAGCCTGGTCGGATGGGCGACCCAGAACGGCGGCACCACCGGCGGCAGCGGCGGCACCACGGTCACGGTGAGCTCGCTCGACCAGCTCAACTCGGCGGTCGCGGTGACCGGCCGGGAGATCATCCGGGTGAACGGAAACTTCACCTGCTCCGCCGACGTACGGGTGGCGTCCGACAAGACGATCCTCGGCGTCGGCTCGGGCTCCGGGCTGACCGGCTGCGGGTTCAACATGCGCGACGTCCACAACGTGATCATCCGGAACATGCGGATCTCGAAGGTGCTGGCCGGCAACGGCAACGGCGACGCGATCCACATCGACGGCTCGACGAACCTGTGGATCGACCACAACGACCTGTCCAGCGACCTCGACCACGACATCGACTTCTACGACGGTCTGCTCGACATCACGCACGCGGCCGACTTCATCACGGTGTCCTGGAACGTCCTGCACGACCACTACAAGTGCTCGCTCGTCGGGCACAGCGACAGCAACGCCTCCGAGGACACCGGCCACCTGCGCGTGACGTACCACCACAACGAGTTCCACAACTGCTACGAGCGGAACCCGCGGGTGCGCTTCGGCAACCCGGTGCACGTGTTCAACAACTACTACACATTCGGTGGCGGGCCCGACCACTACAACTACGCCATCGCCACCACCGAGAACGCGGGCGTCCGCGTCGAGGGCAACTACTTCGAGAACATCAGCGATCCGACCCACCTCGGCGAGGGCGACTCCGACCCCGGCAGCCTGGTGGCGTCCAACAACGTCACGGTGAACTCAGGGCCGATCCTGACCGCGGGCAGCGTGGCGAGCATCCCGTACCCCTACACGCTCACCGATCCGAACTCGGTCAAGTCCGTGGTCGTCGCGGGCGCCGGGACCGGCAAGATCACCACCTGATCCCTCGACGGATCCCCCGATGTCCGGGCCCTCACCCACCGGCGTTCGCCGCGCCAGGTGAGGGCCCGGTAATCGTGGTCATCGGCCGGGGTTAACCAGGTGGCTGCGACCATGCCGTGGCGGGCCGGGCCGCCGGCCGCCCGTACGCCGCGCTGATCGCTTGGAAGGCCCACCCATGTCCCTCACCTATCCGGAGGCGATCGTCGTCGGGCTGTTCCAAGGGGTCACCGAGCTGTTCCCCGTCTCCAGCCTGGGGCACAGCGTCCTCATCCCGGCGCTGGTCGGCGGCCGTTGGGCGCGCGACCTGAACGTGTCGGCCCACGAATCGCCCTATCTGGCGTTCATCGTCGGCCTGCACGTGGCCACAGCGGCCGCGCTCCTCGTCTTCTTCTGGCGGGACTGGCTGCGCATCCTGGTCGGGTTCGGCACGTCCGTCAGGGACCGCCGGATCGACACGCCCGACCAGCGGCTCGCGTGGCTGCTGATCCTCGCCACCATCCCGGTCGGCCTGTCCGGTCTGCTGCTCGAACACACCTTCCGTACGGTCCTCGGGCGGCCGGTCCCGGCGGCGGTCTTCCTGATCGTCAACGGGTTCGTCCTGGCCGCCGGGGAACGGATGCGCCGGCACGCGCCGCGGCGCGTGCCGTCCGTGGACGACTGGGACGTCTCCCCCGACGCGGCCGCCGACCACCGGCTGGCCAGGCTCGGCCGCGGCGAGGGAGTCCTCATCGGCTCGGCCCAGATCCTGGCGCTGCTGCCAGGCATCAGCCGGTCCGGCGTCACCATGGTCGCCGGGCTGGCCCGCGGCCTGTCCCACGTCGACGCGGCGAGGTTCTCGTTCCTGCTCGCCACCCCGGTGATCCTCGCCGCCGGCGTGCTGAAGATCCCCGACCTCACCGGACCACTCGGCGCCGGCATCCACGGCCAGGTGCTCGCCGGCAGCCTCGCCTCCGCCATCAGCGCCTACGTCGCCGTACGGTACCTGGTGCGTTACTTCCAGACCCGCACCCTGACCCCGTTCGCGATCTACTGCACCGTCGCCGGATTCGCCGGGCTCATCTATCTGGCCGCCACCTGAGAAGCGCCCGACCGCCCCGGCGAATGGCGCGGTTTGGCGGGTGTGTCCACCGGCGATCTGGGCACGAGTCTGGGCGTGGTCATACCGGTCCACGACGTCAACCCGCTGCGCCGGACGCCGATCATCACCATCGCGCTCGTGGTGGCCAACTTCGTGGTGTTCCTGCTCGCGCTGGCGCCGCAGTCCGGCCACACCGACGCCGGCCGGCTGTGCCGCCAGGCCGCGTTCTACGACCATTACGCCGCGATCCCGCGCGAGATGATCGACAACCGGCCGCTGCGCCGGGTGCCGACCGGTGAGGTGCGGGCCGTGAGCTCCAACGCGGTGGCGTGCGAGACCGGCCGGCCCGGCTACCACAAGATCCCTGCCCTGTCGGTGCTGACCGCGATGTTCCTGCACGGCGGCTGGCTGCACCTGCTCGGCAACATGCTGTTCCTGTGGATCTTCGGCAACAACGTGGAAGACCGCTTCGGGCGGCTGCGTTACCTGCTGTTCTATCTGGTCTGCGGGTACGTCGCCGCGTACGGCTTCGCGCTCGCCGACCCCACGTCGACCACCCCGTTGATCGGCGCGTCCGGCGCCATCGCCGGCGTGCTCGGCGCCTACATCGTGCTCTTCCCCCGCGCCCGGGTGTGGAGCCTGGTACCTGTGCTGTTCTTCATCCCGCTGCGGCTGCCCGCCTGGTTCGTGCTCGGGCTTTGGTTCGTCCTCCAGTGGGCCTACTCCGCGGGGCACGCCGTCTCGAACGCCGGCAACGTGGCCTATCTCGCGCACGTGTTCGGCTTCGTCACCGGCGTCGTCGTCGCCCTGCTCATGCGCGCCGTCCAGCGCCCCACCGACACCTGGGACCCCTGGGGCGGCCGCCGCCCGCCTCCTGGCTATCCCCGCCGCTGGCGCTGACGCCCGTGCCTCACTCTTCTCCTGCGGGACCGAACGCCACCCGCCGCAGCCCGGCCTCATCGTGAATGATCACCCGGCGGTCGTCGGTGCTCACCAGCCCCTGTTCCCGCCATGTGGCGAACGCCCGCTGCACCGTACGTTCCGAGAAACCGATCAACTGCCCGACCTCGGCCGGCGACAGCCCGAGATCAACCGCATAACCCTCCGAGCCGTTCTGGATCTCGATGCCGATGCTGTCGATCTGCTGGATCATCAACCGCGCGAGCTGCCGCCGGCTGGTGGTGTTGCGCGGGTCGAGCAGCCTGTGCACGGATTCTTCCGCGCGGTCCCTGGCCGCTCGCCTCAGGGCCAGGTCGACCTCGGGAAAATCCCGCAGGAATATGCCGAACTCATCGGCCTCGATGCGCAGCGCCCGCACATCGTGGAGGGCGACCAGGGTGGCGTTCCGCCGGTCTTCGGACCAGATGCCTTCCCCGACGATGTCGTCGACGGTCCGCACCGCGACCAGTTCCTGGCGCCGACCTGAGCGTCGTTGGAAGACCTTCACCGCGCCGACCTCTATCACGAGGGCGAATTCCGAGTCGTCCCCCTCCGTGCAGATTCGAACGCCATTCGCATATTGCACCGGCCGGGCGATGTCTCGCAGCGCCTGCCGCTGCCAGTCGGAGAGCAGTTTCCAAAACTTGCGCGGACGACCGTGCCCGTAGACTTTCGTCACCGCCGCGTCTCCTTGAAAAGCGCGAGCAGCGCCACCGCGAGGCTCAGCACGAGCAGCTGATCCCGTACGGTCTGCTCCATCCAGTCGAGCCCGGCAGAGGCGGTCACGCGCAATGTGAGGGCGACCGCAACGCTCAAGACAATGATGAGGATCAGCAGGTTCCTGCTCGGCGTGCCGCCGCTGCCGCCGTCCATGTTCGCACCGCCTCTCCCAGCCACACCGGCTGCATGCCCATGGATACGATGTAGCAGCAATGATGGCAGGCGGGCAGAAGCGTCCACGTGAGTTAATATCGACCGTTGGAACGATAAGGGCTTGGCCGAAATTCCGTTCCTCGGTCGTCGCCATGCCAATGCCGGGCGGCCAGGCGCCAGATACCGACAGACGTCGCCCGCGAATCCTTGCGCGGACCCTCGGAAGCCAGCGTAGGAGGATCCGCCTCCTGGCTATGTGTCGGGTGGCATATTCGAACCAACCGAATAGCCGTAAAGCGGGGCTCGGTCGACCCGTCAGCGGTTAACGCCGATAGCTTTGGACGAGTCTTCACGCCCACGGCGCGACATGGCAACCGGCGCGCCCGACAAACCTCAAGCGCTTGATATGACCCTAAGCGCACGATTTGTCGGCGCCTGTTCATGATTCTTTATCTTCGTTTTCGGGGAACCGTCCGCGACCGCTGTTTTGTCGGTGCCTCTTGTTAACGTCAACCCATGGAAAAGACGCGGCAGCCGATCCCGGCGGGGCTGGCGGAAATGCCGCCCGGGCCCGCCTTGGCGGCCGTGCTCGCCGACATCGACCCCACCCGCCTGAGCGGGCTCGACTGCGTCACCGTGCTGCGCGCCCAACACCGGCAGACCTCCCACGAGCAGGCCCGGCTGCTCGCCGTGATCGTCGAGGTCGCCCGCTGCTGCCCCGGCCCCGACGACCAACTCCCCCGCATGGCCGCCCCCGATGAGTTCTCCGCCGACGAGATCCGCGGCGCCCTCGCCTGGACCCGCGCCGCCGCCGACGCCCAGGTATCCCTCGGCTGGGACCTGCACTCCCGCCTCCCCCAGGTGCTCACCGCCCTGCACCACGGCGCCATCGACCTGCCCAAAGCCAAGGTGCTGTCGGAGTGGACCAGCGAGTTGACCGACACCCAGGCCCACCACATCTGCGACGAACTGCTCCCCGCGGCACCCGACCTGACCACCGGGCAACTCATCGACCGGATCAAAAAGATGGCCATCGCCATCGACCCCGACTGGGCCCGGAAAAAGTACGAAACGGCCGTCCGCGACCGCAAAATC
>DASUWU010000082.1:0-8733 GCA_036378315.1 Streptosporangiaceae bacterium
CCAGCCACCGGCAGAGTCGACCCGGGCACGGTGCACCTGCGCCGCGGCCTCCTCGGTCCGCCCCGCGACCCGGCGCAGCCACATCGCGGTGCCCCGCAACCCCACCACATCACCCTTGACATGGGTATCCAACGGCATGGCCGCTCACCGCGCCCCGTCGTCGGGCCGGCACGACTGCACCGTGGACGCCTGCTCGGCGCGCTCGTAGATGTCCTCGCTGTTCACGGCGGCCTCCGCGGCGGCATCCAGACCTTCGGCCACACCGGCGAGCGAGTCCGCGAGGAAGCCGAGCGCCTCGGCCACCGCCGCCGTGCAGTCACCGGCGTCCGGCGCCGCCGGAGCACCAGAGGCGGTGCCGTCGACCCCCTGGCTCGCCGCGTCCAACCTGCGGGCGATATCTCCGATCGTGCCCGGTACCAGCGCGTATCCGCCTCCCGACGGACGCGGAGGGCTCATTTCATACCTCCTTGCTCGGGCTTCCCGCATGCCGGCCATCGGCCGGTAAATTCACGTCCCACAGCGCGACATCGGCCCCGCACCTGCGGGCCAGCCCCTCGAGCCCGTCGGGGTCCGCCGGCCGTACCGCCACCCACGGCTGCGCTTGGCCACACCCGGCGACCAGCAACTCCAGCGACGAGTACACCAGCAGGGCGGAGCGCCCGTCGTCCAGCGGCCGCACCTCGAACCGCACCGAGGCGTCACCCGGACGGAACCGCGCGGACGGGATGTAGGCGATCGGCGCCACGGGGTCCGGCGGTCGCACATCGGCCCGCGCCTGCGCGGCCCCGGCGGGGTTCTCGGAAAGGGACGACGGATGCGATCCGATCACCGCGGGAGCCGCCGCCTGGTCATCGGATAACCACGGGGACGCGCCCTCCCACGGCTCCGGCACCCCGCTCTCCCCCTGACTGGACATCACGCCAAACCTAGACAATGCTGACCGCACTTCGTCAAGGGTTCTGGTCAACACCTCGCCCTGATCGGCGGTCGGCGATGGCCGGGGACCTACCGCGATGCCGTGACGGTGGCGTTCTCGTGGGCCAGGAGCCAGGCTTTGCGGTCGAGGCCGTAGTAGTAGCCGTTGAGGCGGCGGGCTCCCGAGCCGGCCCCGGCGACGACGCGGTGGCACGGGATGGCCGGCGCGATGAGGTTCTTCGCGCAGGCCTGGCCGGCGGCGCGGGCGCCGCGCACCAGTCCGGCCCGCTCGGCGAGCTCGGCGTACGTCACGGTCTCGCCGGGCGCCACGCCGCGCAGCTCGGTCCACAGCCGGGTCCGGGTCGGCGGCGCCGGGTGGTGGAGCGGCAGCGCGTCCAGCGCCTTGAGGTCGCCGGCGAAGTACGCCAGGTGCGCGGCGCCGATCTCGCCCGGCTCGTCGGCCGGTACCAGTTCGTGCCCGCGCAGCGAGGGATGCAGCCTGACGTGCAGTTCGCCGGGGTCGGCGGTGAACCCGGAGGCGACCAGCGCGCCGGCCTGCGAGAGCAGGGCCAGCGGACCGATCGGCGTGTCCAGGACGGTGGTGTGGATCACCGGACGCTCCCTTCGCCGCGTACCCCGGGGATTCAACCGGAGAGCCGGGGCCCTTCGCTGGCGGAAATCGGACCTGGGGTTCAGCTCACCGACTTGCCGACGCCGATGCCGAACTCGCGGTAGACGCGTTCCCAGAAACCGTCCCGCAGCCAGGTGCGCGCCTCCTGGTAGGGGCGCAACGACCGGCCCAGCTCCTTTTCGGCCTCGATCAGCAGCTCCTTGTCGATGACCGGCGGCAGGATCGGGCCGGGGAGCAGGTCGCGGATGTTGTCCCTGCCGCGCTCGAAGATCCACTTTTGCGCGACGTGCTCGCCGATCTCGAGCATGTGGTCGCGGTCCGGGCCGAGCTTGCCGTCGGAGTTGACCGGTGCGCCGGCGATCGTCGGGTGCACGCCGGGGGCGGCCGCCGGGGTCGTGGTCTTGACCGCGGGCGGCAGCTGCTTGATCGGGGCGCGGCCGGCGAAGACCTGGGACGGCGACGGGACCCGGGCGGCCGCGGCGGCGGCCGCCGTCCCGGCCTTGGGTGGAACGGGCGTGCCGCCGGCCGGCGGCGTGGTGGTGCTCGCGGTGCTCGCCGGTACGGTGAGGACCCCGGCCTTGCCGAAGTACGGGCGCAGGAACTCCGCCGGCAGCACCTCGACCGTGTCGGATTCCCAGACCAGCCACTCGGCCTGGTTGGAGCCGTGTGTCGGCTCCACCCCCCACAGGTGTACGCGTACCCCGTACCGCTGCGCGGCCTCGACCGCGGGAAGCATGTCCTCGTCGCCGGCGAGGAGCACCGCGTCGGTGATCGCGCGGTGCCTGGCCAGCGCCTCGAGGTCGGCGCGCAGCTGCGCGTCGACGCCCTTCTGCTGGCCCTGCGCGTTGAGGTTGCCCAGCCGCAGCTTGACGAGCGGCAGGTTGGCGATCACGCGCTGGTCGACGGTGGGCTGGCGGCGCGGCGCGGCGTCGTACCAGTACACCCGCAGCAGCTCGCCGACCAGTTGCTCGTCGGCGTGCCCTTCGAGCGCCTGGATGAGCTTCTCCGCCGCCACCCGGTACTCGCGGCGCGACGTCGCCTCGAGGAGCAGCGCCCCGGAGGCCGCGTAGAGATATCCCGCGTCGACGAAGAGGGCGTAGCGCGCGGGTTGAGGGACGAACTCCGAGGTGGTCATGGGCCCTCCACTCTATTCGCGCGGACCTCGTCTGGGAGCGGAACGGGCAGTGTGACGCCTATAGCTCAGCAGGCAATTCCCCCTCTATCGCCATGTCAGCGACGGTGGGCACTGACAGCTCAGAACGGATTACCGGGGAGTAACACCATAGAGCGGACGTCGCTCGGTCAGCGCGGGCGGGCGCTCGCCCGCCACGCCCCGGGGCCGGGCGCGAGCGGCGCGCGCAGCCCGTACGTACGGTCCGCCCATCCGGTGCGGCGGCCACGGCCCGCCGGCGGCGCGGCACCCGGCCGCCCGGCGCTGCCGGTGCCGGCGGCGGCACGGGGCGCCAGCACCGCGACCAGGGCAGCGACGTCCTCGGAGGTCGCCTCCCCTCGCACGACGCGCAGCGTCGGCCGCCCGGAATGAGAGGTCATAGAGGTCATAGAGGGATGTTCCCGTGTTTCTTGGGCGGCAGCGACCGGCGCTTGTCGCGCAGCGCGCGCAGCGCCCTGGCCACCTGGCCGCGTGTCTCGGACGGCTTGATGACCGCGTCCACATAGCCGCGTTCGGCGGCGATGTACGGGTTGGCCAGCGTGTCCTCGTACTCGGTGATCAGCTCGGCCCGGCGGGCGTCCGCGTCGTCGACGGCGGCGAGCTCGCGCCGGTAGAGGATGTTCACCGCGCCCTGCGCGCCCATCACCGCGATCTGGGCGGTCGGCCAGGCCAGGTTGATGTCGGCGCCGAGGTGCTTGGACCCCATGACGTCGTACGCCCCGCCGTACGCCTTGCGCGTGATCACCGTCACCAGCGGCACGGTCGCCTCGGCGTAGGCGTACAGCAGCTTCGCCCCGTGCCGGATGATGCCGCCCCATTCCTGGTCGGTGCCCGGCAGAAACCCCGGCACGTCCACAAATGTCAGGACGGGCACGTTGAAGGCGTCGCATGTCCGTACGAACCGCGCCGCCTTCTCCGAGGCGGCGATGTCCAGCGTCCCGGCGAATTGCATCGGCTGGTTGGCCACGACCCCGACCGAGTGACCCTCCACCCGGCCGAAGCCGCACACGATGTTCGGCGCGAACAGCGGATGCACCTCGAGGAACTCCCCGTCGTCCACCACGTGCTCGATCACGGTGTGCATGTCGTACGGCTGGTTCGGCGAGTCGGGGATGAGCGTGTCCAGCGCCTCGTCCAGCGCGTCGGGATCGACCGCCGGCGCATCGTAGGGCGGCGGTTCCGACAGGTTGTTCGACGGCAGGTACGACAGCAGGGCCTTGACGTAGTCGACGGCGTCCGCCTCGTCCGTCGCCCGGTAGTGCGCGACACCTGATCTCGTGTTGTGCGCGTGCGCGCCGCCGAGCTCCTCGAACGTCACCTCCTCGCCGGTCACCGTCTTGATCACGTCCGGCCCTGTGATGAACATGTGCGACGTCTGGTCGACCATGATCACGAAGTCGGTGATCGCCGGCGAGTAGACGGCACCGCCGGCGCACGGGCCCATGATGATCGAGATCTGCGGGATCACCCCAGAGGCGTGCACGTTCCGCTTGAAGATCTCCGCGTACAGGCCGAGCGCGACCACGCCCTCCTGGATCCGCGCGCCGCCGGAGTCGTTCAGCCCGATGACCGGGCAGCCGGTCTTGAGCGCGTGGTCCATGACCTTGCAGATCTTCTCGCCGAACACCTCGCCCAGCGAGCCGCCGGACACGGTGAAGTCCTGGCTGAACACCGCCACGGGGCGGCCGTCCACGGTCCCGTGCCCGGTGACCACCCCGTCGCCGTACGGCCGGTTCTTCTCCATGCCGAAGTTGGTCGAGCGGTGCCGGGCCAGCTCGTCGAACTCGACGAACGAGGCCTCGTCGAGCAGCGCGTCGATCCGCTCCCGCGCGGTCATCTTGCCCTTGGCGTGCTGCTTTTCCACCGCCCGCGCCGACCCCGCGTGCACGGCCTCGTACCTGCGCCGCTCCAGGTCGGCGATCTTGCCAGCGGTGGTATGGATGTCGAACTCGTGCTGCGGTTCTGGAGCGTGCGTGGCCATGCGTGCCAGGGTAACGGCGGGCTGACCGGGGAGATCGACTCGGCCCGCCGTTCCGCCCCTGCCGCCCGGGCGCCGGCGGGCATACGCTACGGGGCACCTACCGAGGGGGTGCGCATGATCCGGTTGGCTTGGTCGCGGCTGCGCCATCGGCCCGCCCGGGGGCTGCTCGTGGCGCTGCCCGCCGCCGCGCTTGGCGCGCTCGCCGCCCCGGCGGCGCTGTTCGCGCTGGCGGCCGTTCTGTACGTCGCCGCCGCTGTGCTCCTGACCGATGGACGCGCGGAGCTGCGCGCGCTGTCGTGGGTCGGCTGGCCGTGGCGGCGGCTGGCCGGCGCGGTGCTGGCCGAATACGCCATGGCCGGCGTGCTCGGGGCGGCCATCGCCGCCGCGGCCGCGTTGCTCCCCGGGACGGCGACCGGGGCCTTGGCCGCCGCCGGCCTCGCGCTCGCCGCCGCGCTGCTCGCCGGCCTGGCCCGCGCCGCGTCGGCCGTACGGCTGATCCCGGACGCCGAAAGGAGCCGGCCGGCATGACCGATCCGCAGCCCATCCCGGCCCTGCAGTCCGGCGCGCTCGTCTCCATCGCCGAGGTCACCAAGACCTACCCCGCCTGTCCCGGTGATTCCGGCCCCGGCCCCGGTCCCAGCCCCGACCCCGGCTCCGTGGGCGGCGGGCGGCGGATCGTTGCCGTCGACCGGGTCGCGCTCGACCTGGCCCCCGCCAGCGTCACCGCGGTCACGGGGCCGTCCGGATCCGGCAAGTCCACGCTGCTCCGCCTCGTCGGCGGTCTCGAACGCCCCGACGCCGGAGTGATCGCCGTCGACACCGAACAGGTCACCGCGCTGCCGCCGCGGGCGCTCCCCGGATACCGGCGGCGCATCGGCCTTGTCTTCGAGCGCGACCTGCTGATCCCCGACCTCTCCGTGCTCGACAACGTCCGCGTGGCGGCGCCGGCGCGCACGAGGGCCGACCGCGCCGCGACCGCCGACCTGGCCCGCGAGCTGCTCGACTTCGTCGGTCTCCCGCACGCCGCCGGCGCCCGCCCCGGCCGGCTGGCGCCGGCCGACCGGCAGCGGGTGGCGATCGCCCGCGCCCTGTTCGGCCGGCCTGGGCTGCTGCTCGCCGACGAGCCGACGGGCGCGCTCGGGTCCGAGGTCGGCGGCGAGATCGTCGATCTGGTCGTCCGGATCCGCGACGAGTACGGGACGACGGTCCTGATCGCCACGCACGACCCGGAGATCGCGATCCGCTGCGACCGGGTGGTGCGGCTGCGCGACGGCCGGGTCGCCGACGACTCGGCGGCGCTGGCCTGACGGCACCGGCTGCACCGGGCGGGCCCGGGCGGCGCCGGCCTGACGGCGTCGGGGTCGCCTGACTACGCTGAGCTGGTGGCCGTTTCCTCTTCCGCTTCGCGTTCCGCCTCCCGCGCCTCGGCGCGCCAGGAGATGCCGGAGCCGCTGCGCCGCGACGTACGCCTGCTGAGCTCGCTCCTCGGCGACGTCCTCGTCGAATACGCGGGCCGCGACCTGCTCGACGACGTGGAACGGCTGCGCCTCGCGGTGATCTCCGAACGGCACGGCGACACCGACATCGACGAGGTGGCCGCGATCGTCGACGCGTGGCCGCTGGAGCGCGCCGAGCTGGTCGCCCGCGCTTTCACGGTCTACTTTCATCTCGCCAACCTCGCCGAGGAGCACCACCGGATCCGTACGCTCCGCGAGCGCGACACCGGGGCCGAGCCGCCGCGCGAGTCGATCGCCGCCGCGGCGGTCGAGATCGACACGACGGCCGGCGCGGACCGGCTGCGGGAGATGCTCGACGGCATCGAGCTGCACCCCGTGTTCACCGCCCATCCGACCGAGGCCCGCCGGCGCGCCGTCGTGACCTCGATCCTGCGCATCAGCGGCCTGCTGGGCAGGACGTACGACCCACGCCTCGGGGCGAGCGAGCAAGCCGAGACGCGGCGCCGGCTGATGGAGGAGATCGACCTGCTGTGGCGCACCGCGCAGCGGCGGCACACGCAGATGGACCCGCTGGACGAGGTCCGCACCGCGATGGCGATGTTCGACGAGACCGTCTTCGTCGCGATCCCGGCGATCTACCAGGCCGTCGACGCCGCTCTCGCGCCGGGCACCGGCGCCAGGCCGCCGCTGGCCAGGGCGTACGTCAGGTTCGGCAGCTGGATCGGCGCCGACCGCGACGGCAATCCGTACGTCACCGCGGGCGTCACCCGGGAAGCGGTCAAGATCCAGGCCGAGCACGTGCTGCGTGCGCTGGAAAACGCGTGCACCCGGATCGGCCGTACCCTCACGGTCCACGAGGCGACCACCCCGCCGTCGCGCGCGCTGGCCGGCGCGCTGGCGGCGGCGCGGGCGCTGAGCCCCGACCTGCTCGCCGCGATCGCCAAGCGCTCGCCGGGCGAGCCGCACCGCCAGCTGCTGCTGTTCGCCGCCGAGCGCATCAGGGCCACCCGGCTGCGCAACGCCGACCTCGCCTACGGCGGACCCGCCGAGCTGCGCACCGACCTCGGACTCGTCCAGGAGTCGCTGGCCGCCGCCGGTGCCGTACGGCAGGCATACGGCGAGCTGCAGCACCTCATCTGGCAGGTCGAGACGTTCGGCTTCCACCTCGCCGAGCTGGAGATCCGCCAGCACTCGGAGGTCCACGAGCGGGCGCTGGCCGAGGTGCGCGGCGGCCCGGGGCCGTACGGCGAGCAGACCGAGGAGATCCTCGACACGCTGCGGGTCGTCGGCTGGATCCAGGAACGCTTCGGCGTGGACGCCTGCCGCCGCTACGTCGTGTCGTTCACCAGGTCGGCCGCCGACGTGGCCGCGGTGCACGAGCTGGCCGCGCGGGCCGCGATCGGCGGGCGGGCGCCGGTGCTCGACGTGGTGCCGCTGTTCGAGACCGGCGAAGACCTCGAACGCGCGCCCGCGGTGCTCGACGAGATGCTGACCCTGCCCGAGGTGCGGCGGCGGCTCGACGAGACCGGCGGGCGGCTGGAGGTGATGCTCGGCTACTCCGACTCGGCCAAGCAGCTCGGGCCGGCCACCGCCACCCTGCGGCTGTACGACACGCAGGCCGCGCTCGCCGCGTGGGCCGCGCGGCACGGCATCCGGCTCACCCTTTTCCACGGCCGTGGCGGCGCGCTCGGCCGGGGCGGCGGGCCGGCGGGCCGGGCCGTGATGGCGCAGGCGCCCGGGTCGGTCGCCGGCCGCTTCAAGGTCACCGAGCAGGGCGAGGTGATCTTCGCGCGGTACGGCCACCTGGAGATCGCCCGGCGGCACTTCGAGCAGGTCACCAACGCGGTGCTGCTGGCCTCGACCGAGGCGGTGGCGGATCGGGCCAGGGCCGCGGCCGAACGGTTCCGCCCGCTCGCCGACCGGCTCAGCGCGGCCGCGCACGCGGCGTTCAGGGAGCTGGTCGAGACCGACGGGTTCGCCGAGTGGTTCGCCAGGGTCAGCCCGCTCGAGGAGATCTCCCGGCTGCGCATCGGCTCGCGCCCGGCCCGCCGCAGCGCGGCCCGCGGCCTGGCCGACCTGCGCGCCATCCCGTGGGTGTTCGCGTGGACGCAGACCCGGGTCAACCTGCCCGGCTGGTACGGCCTGGGCAGCGGTCTTGCCGCCGTGTCCGACCCGGCCGGGCTGCGGGAGGCGTACGAGTCGTGGCCGCTGTTCGCGTCGCTGCTCGACAACGCGGAGATGAGCCTGGCCAAGACCGACCGGGCGATCGCCGAGCGCTACCTCGCCCTGGGCGGCCGGCCCGAGCTCACCGAGGCCGTGCTGGCCGAGTACGACCTGACCCGCTCGCTGGTGCTGTCGGTCACCGGGCACGACCGGCTGCTGGCCAACCGGCGGGTGCTGTCGCGCGCAGTCGAGCTGCGCAACCCGTACGTGGACGCGCTGTCCCACCTGCAACTGCGCGCGCTGACCGCGCTGCGGGCCGGGGTCGCGGACGAAGACGAGCGGGAACGCCTCGAAAATCTCCTGCTGCTGTCGGTCAACGGCGTCGCCGCCGGCCTCCAGAACACCGGCTGATCAC
>DASUWU010000083.1:0-55183 GCA_036378315.1 Streptosporangiaceae bacterium
CGGGTCGGCGCTCATGATCAAACCGCTCCTGCACATCGTGGACGGCCGGGTCGCCCCGCTCGAAAAGGTCAGG
Source organism: Streptosporangiaceae bacterium (assembly GCA_036378315.1). Taxonomy (GTDB): domain Bacteria; phylum Actinomycetota; class Actinomycetes; order Streptosporangiales; family Streptosporangiaceae; genus CALAED01. Next base: position 74 of record DASUWU010000083.1, read on the forward strand.
ACGGCGTCTCGGGCGCTGGCCAGGTTGGAGGACCTGGCGGTCCAGCACGCCGCCGACCGCGCGGTCGACGTCGCCGTCCAGCACATGGCCGCGGAGGCGCGGGCCGCCGCGCTCGCGGCCCGGCTGCGCGACCGCCTGCCCGGCGTACGGGACGTGTACGTGGGGGAGGTCGGCCCGGTGATCGGCGCGCACGCCGGGCCGGGGATGCTCGGCGTGGTCATCGCTCCACCGTGAGGACGCTCCACCGTGAGGACGCTCCACCGTGAGGACGCTCCACCGTGAGGAGGGACGGCGTTGGCCCCAATCGCCGCCCCTCCCGTCCGGTGGCGCGCTCCGTCAGGGCGACGTGCAGCCGAGCGTGCTGGGCAGTTCCGTGTTCCCGCTTGGCCGGGCGGCCTGCATGCCGAAGGTGGTGCTGGCGCCGGGCGCCAGGGTTCCGTTCCAGCTCAGGCTCTTCGCGGTGAGGGTCTGCCCGCTTGCGGTGACGGTGGCGCCCCACGAGCCGGTCAGGGTGTGCCCCGCCGGCAGGCTGATCGTGACGGTCCAGCCGTTCATGGTGCTCGTGCCGGTGTTGGTGACGGTGTAGGGCTGGACGACGTAGCCGGTCGACCACTGTGACTGGACGGTGGGCGTCGCCGTGCAGGCCCCGGTGCCCCCGCCGCCCGTCGCGGTCGTGACCGTGAGGGTGTTGGAGACCGGCGAGATGTTGCCGGCCGCGTCGCGGGCCCGTACCTGGTAGCGGTAGGTCGTGGCCGGGGTGAGGCCGGTGTTGGTGAAGGAAGTGGTCGCGGAGGTGCCCACCTGGGTGAAACCGCCGCCGCTGGCGCCGGGGGCGCGCAGGACGTCATAGCCGGTGACGCCGACGTTGTCGGTGGATGCGCTCCAGCTCAGGATGACGCTGGTGTTGGTCGTTGTGGGCGTGAGCAGCAGAATGGGCGCGGTCGGCGGAGTGGTGTCGACGGCGCCGCCGCCTCCCATCTGCGCTGCCGCGTTCGCCAGCAGGGTCGCCGTCGCGGACGGGGCGGTGATCCGGTACCCGTCGAAGTCGGGGTAGAGCTGGCCGTCGTCCTGGATGCCGGTGAGCAGCCAGAACATCCAGCCGTCACCGCCGCCGGTGCGGACCGCGTTGGTCCAGGCGGTGTACGTGGCGTCGCGGGTGCTCTGGTCGGTCGAACCGAACTCCTCGAGGATCTCCGGCTTCGTCAGCGACGTGCCCACGCTGTTGTGGTCGTTGATCCACTGCGTCCCCCAGGTGTCGGCGGGCGACTGGCCCCAGCCCTGCGGGTACAGGTGGTAGGTCCCGAAGTCGACGTTCGGCAGCGCGGTCAGGCGGGAGTGGTCGACGCCGTCGGTGATGTTGTAGGGCCACTGGCTGCTGTTGCCGCCGACGCCGGGGTGGAAGCCCTCGTCGCCGACCGACACCATGTGGTTCGGGTCGATGCCCTTGACGAAGGTCGACATCTCGTCCGCCCAGCCCGTCAGCGTGTCGGCCGTGCAGTTGCCGGACGTCGGCAGCGAGGCGTTGATGCAGCGCGGCTCGTTGGCCAGCTCCCAGGCGAAGATCGTCGGGTCGTCCTTGTACTTGACCCCGGTGACGGTGTTGGTCCTGTTGAGCAGCGTGGTGATCCAGTTCTTGTAGTCCTGCTTGATCCGGGCGTCGGTGTAGAACTGGTCGTGGAACTGCAGGCCGTACCACGTCACGTACTGATCCATGCCGCCGAAGTCCTTCCAGTTGTTCGTGAAGGGCAGGATCAGCTTGATGTTGTGCTGGGCGGCGTCGGCGATCATCCGGTCGAGCGCCTGCAGGCCGTTCGCGCCGGTGTTGTAGACCACCCCGTTCGAGGCGCTGCTCCACCGCTGCATCCAGTGGTCGGCGCCCTGCGAGCAGGCGCCGGCCGCGTTGGGCTTGTCGCCGCCGCACTCGAGGAACGTCCAGGCACGCAGCACCGTAAGGCCCATGGCCTGTGCGTCGTTGAAGACGTCGTCCACCATGAGCTGCGAGGTGTAGTGCAGGTAGTAGTTGTTCGTACCGCCGTAGCGGAAGGGCTTGCCGTCCAGGACGAAGCCCGCCCCGGACCGGGTGACGAATCCGGCCGGCGCGGCGCTCGCCGGATGGGCCCGTACGCCGGCGGCGAGGGCGAGGGTGGTCAGCAGCGCCGTGGCGAAGGCCACGAGCCGCGTGCGCCGACGTGCTCCCAGGCGATGGCGGATCGATGCTGTCTGAGACATGGATTCCTGCTCCAATCGGTGATCCCGATCAGGCCGGGCGGAGGAGTGGGAGCGAGCCTCGCTCCGCCCGGCCAACCCTTGTCGTGTCAGGTTTCTGGTGGCTTCCGGTGTGGGGATGTCAGGGGTGTCAGGTACAGGCCGTCCCGTTCAAGGTGAAGGCCGTCGGGACGGCGTTGGCGCCCGTGTACGAGGCGTTGAAGCCGATGCTCACGGACGCGCCGCCGCCGAGTGTGCGGTTGTAGTCGAGGTTCTGCGCGGTCACGTTCTTGCCGCTCTGGGTCCAGGTGGCGTCCCAGCCGTTGGTGACCTGCTGGGTGCCGGCGAAGCCGAACCCGAGAGTCCAGCCGTTCAGCGCCGTCGCCCCGAGGTTGGTCACCGTCACCTGGGCGGTGAAGCCGGCGCCCCAGTCGTTCTGCAGGGTGTAGGCGACGTGGCAGGCGCCTCCGCCGCCGGTTCCCGAGGCCGTCGTGAAGCTGACGGTGGCGGACGGCGCCGAGGTGTTCCCTGCCGCGTCGCGGGCCACCACGTAGAAGGTGTACGCGGTGGCGGCGGTGAGGCCACTGACGGTGAACGACGTCGCCGTGGTGGTGCCGGCGAGCGGGTCGACCGCGCCCGCCTCACGGTAGACGTCGTAGCCGGTGACGCCCACGTTGTCGGTCGCCGGCGCCCAGCTGAGCTGGGCACCCGAGGCGGTCACGCTCGACGCGGCGAGCGTGCCGGGTCGGGTGGGCGCCGTGGTGTCGGCGCCGCCGTCACCTCCTGTGTCGCCCGCGGGCGGGTTGCCCCAGATCTTCGTGGAGCCCGCGAACAGCTCCATGTTCTGCACGGTCACCGGGGTGGCGCCTGGCGTCTTGGCCACGTCCTGGTACGACCAGTCGTTCGTCGGGTCCCAGCTGCCCGAGCTGGTGATCCGGAACTGCACCTCCTTGCGCGACTCCGACTGCCCGGCCGGCGTGACGCTGGTCCCGGCACAGCTCACCGTGACGTAGTAGACGTTGCCTGAGAACTGGGTCGGCCCGGTGGGCGCCGAGCACTGGTTGAACGGCGAGGTGAGCGTGAGCTGGCTCGGCGTGGTGGTGCCGTCGAGGGTGAAGTAGTACCGGAACGATCCGTTGGTCAGCGCCCGCGCCGGCCACGCCGAGTGGTTGATGACGTAGGCCTTGATCTCGGTGAAGTTCGTGCCGGTGGCGTTGACCGCCGCCTGGGTGAAGATCTCCGGGCCGTCCGGGGTCTCCGTCGGCGGGAAGCTCGCCAGCGGCGTGCCGCCGAACTCGCTGTAGAGCCGGGCCAGCGCGCCGGTGAAGCCGGCGTTGTAGTCCAGCGCGACCTCGTTCGACTGGAAGTCCTGGCGGGAGTCGGCGTAGGAGTCGTCGGCCGCCTTGGGGCCGCCGACCAGCGCGCCATAGATGGTGTGGCGGCTGTTCGTCGGGGTGTTCAGGTCGTTCGCCCACGAGCCGTGCGCGGTCCTGTGGTGGACGTTGTGCGGCGAGTTGGTCCCGAACCCGACCTCGTAGCTCGCGCCGCGGGGATTGTCGCCGAGGTCGTAGTCGATCTGCCGCTTGGCGAAGTCATGATATTTCGTGGCACGTGCCGTGTCGGTGCCGCTGGACCGCAGCCAGTCGCCGTAGTCGAGCGCGACGAACGCCGTGTTGGCGGCGTACCGCAGCGAGCCCCACACGTCGAGGAACGCCTCGCCGCCCGGCGAGTAGGCGATCTTCTGGCCGTTGACGCCGGTCGTCCAGTAGTCGAGCCAGCGGTTCGCGTCGTCGATGTACTGCTGCTGGCCGGTCAGCTTGGCGAGCAGCACGTAGCAGCCGAACGACTTGTCGTCCCACGCGATCGTCCACTTGTAGGAGTGCGTGGTGGTCTGCTGCTCGGTGTTGAGGTTGGCGTAGTAGGTCTGCGCCTTGGTCAGGTACGAGGCGTCGTTCGTGGCGCGGTAGAGCCAGATCGCGCCCCACACCAGCTCGTCGTTGAAGCCGCTGAAGGAGTTGTAGAAGCCGGCCGCGTCGGTGATGCAGTCGCTGTACTTGCGCCGCACCGTGTCGGCGAACGTGTACAGCTGCTTGGCGTGGGTCACCAGCGTGTCGGCGTACGAGGCGTCGGTCGGCCGGAAGGCGATCGACGCGGCCGCCATCGCCGCCGCGGTCTCGCCGGCCAGGTCGGACCCGCCGCACGAGCTGTCGATCTTGAAGGCGGGCCGGGCGGTCGGGTTCACCTCGGCCGGCCCCCACCACGCGTGGTCGGTGCCGCCGGTGCCGACCTGCCCGTACAGCACGTTGGCCGACGGATGCGCCTTGATCAGGTAGTCGGTGCCCCAGCGGAGGTTGGACAGCAGGAACGGCAGCTGACCCGAGTTCTGGTACGCGGCGCGGTAGTCGTCGACGCCCCAGGCGAGCATGGTCATCGTGAAGGCCATCGGGAGGCCGAACTTCACGTGGTCACCGGCGTCGTAGAAGCCGCCGGTGAGGTCGACCCCCACGTCCTTGCCGTCGTTGAGGCCGGAGTCGCCGCGCCAGGAGACCCGGTTGTCGGCGGGGAGCCGCCCAGAACGCTGGGCGTCGTAGAACCAGATCGCTTTCTGCAGGGCCTCGGCGTAGTTGAACGTCGCGGCCGCGGCCGGCCGTACGCCCAGAGCGGGCGTCATCAGGGCGGCCAGCACGAGAGAGAGGGCGGAGACGAGGGAGAAGGCGGACAGGAGGGAGGGCGGGGAACTGGAGAGGAGGCTCCGGCTGCGCATCGAGGCTCCTTCGGGGCGGATCCGGGCCGGTCCGCGGGATCCGAGGATCCGGGGAGTCCGGAGGGTGAGGCTGGGACCCGGGCGGAAAGCGGCCTCCCGGGGCCCGCGGCAGGGTTGGCGACCGCGTGCCCCGGGAGGTTCGGGGCGGTGCCGCAGGGTTGCCGCCCGGCCTCCCCTGCGGCACCGCATGAATCACTGACCGAACAGGTCGCCGTAGGCGCCCATCGCCATGGCGATGTCCGCCTCGGCCCAGAACCTGTGGTAGTTGAACGTCGGTGCGGCCCCGCCGTTGAGGTAGGTCTGCACCTTCGACCACGCCGGGTCGTTCTTGTACCACGACCTGATGGACAGGAACGTGGAGCTGGAGTTGATCGGGTCGCCGTTCGGCATCTTGCCTGACCAGCCAGACGGCACGAACACGCCGTCGTGGTTGGGCGTCGAGGTGCTGAACGGGTCGTCGAAGCGGTTGTAGTCGGTCCGCGTCTCCGGCACCGAGATGCCGAGCGGGTCGGAGGCGTTGAGCGCCCACATGTCGTCGAGGAGCGTCTTCGCCATGGTTTGCGCGTCGGTGTTACCCGACCTCGCGGCGTAGTAGGCCAGGGTCTTGGCGTACGCCGCGGTCACGCCGACGTCATTGGTGAAGTCGGCGATGGTGACGTGCAGGCCGGCGTTCGCGCCCGGGCTGGAGGGGTTCCAGGTGTCGGGCTGGCCGGTCCAGTTGAGGGTGGACGGGATCTGCCAGGTGCCGTTGGCGTTGAGGGTGGTGTTCTTCATGGCCCAGGCCACCCACTTGTCGAGAATGGCCTTGGCGGTCGCGTTGCCGGTCTGGTTGTAGTACTCGGCCACGCGCTCCAGCGACCACGCCTGGAAGCCGAACCACTGGTTGCTCGGCGGGTCGTGGTAGACGGGCTGGAAGTCGTAGAACATCCCGTAGAAGGTCGGGTCGCCGGCCGGCGGGGTGCCGTAGTGGCCGCCCCAGCTGTTGGTCGCGCCACCCGCGATGGCACCCTCGCTGGACTGCAGCCAGCGGTAGAACTCGAGCTGCCGCTGCAGGCTGGTGGTCCAGTCGGTGACGCCGGTGGTCGACTTCGGCTTCATGGCCGGGTTGTTGACCAGTGCGAAGGCCGCCATGGGGTTCTGGTAACCCTGGTGCGCGGCGCCGTCGCCGATCCGCCAGGCCCAACCGGCCGAGGTGTCGAGCGCGCCGCCCCAGGCGTAGTACCAGGACAGCAGGTAGTGCTCGGCGCCGCGACCGCTGGTCACGGCCGGGCACGACTGCGGGTTGGTGCAGTTGCCGATCTGCTTGAAGTACTTGTCGAAGAACGCGTACCTCAGGTAGTCGCCCATCTTGCCGGCCTTGGCGACCGTGGCGGTGACGTCCGACTCCTTGCCCTGCGCCTTGGCCCAGGTGTCCGCCCAGTAGGCGGCCTGGATCGCGCGCGCGTCGGCGTCGGGGGCGTCCGTGAACTTCCACTGCTTGGCGTAGCTGGAGTCCTTGATGAACAGGTCCAGGTAGCCGTTCGGGCCGCCGAAGGTGAAGTTGTCACAGCTCGGCTGCGGGATGGTCTCCCACACCGACTCCTGCGGTCCGCGCTGGTAGCTGTTGATGTACGACTGGCCGGTCGCGGACGGGCCCTTCTCGCAGCCGCCGCCCGGCGTGCCGCCGTAGCCGTACTTGTTGTCGCCGTCGGCGAGCCAGTGCATGCCGTAGATGTCCGACGTGCCGTACGCCTGCTGCAGCTCGCCGGCGATCGGGTCCGAGCCGCTCTTCACACTGGAGTCGATCGGCGACGGGTACTGGTCGGGCAGATCGTTCTCGGCCGCGTACGTCGCCGGGCTGCTCGCGTTGTAGAACGAGTTCGTCGGCTGGTCCGCGTGCTGCGGGATCATGAACTGTTCCATGGTCGACCAGGCGGCGTTGAACTTGCTCCAGTCGCCGGTGATCTTGCCGTACATCGCCTGCAGCCAGATCAGGTAGCTGAACGCCTCGGACGTGGTCTCGTGACCGTAGTCGGGCGCCTCGACGATCAGCGTCTCGACCGAGTGGAACGGGACGCCCTGCGGGCTGAAGTACCCGTTGGCCGGGTTGGTGATCTTGTCGTAGAGCGCGAGGAAGCGGGTCTCGTAGTCGCCCTGCGCGGCGACCTCGGTCACGGTGACCGTGGCCGAGGCGAACCCGGTGGCGCTCGCCGTGAACACGGCGTTGCCGGTGCCGGAGGCGTTGGCCGCGATCGTCACGTTCTGCGCCGTGTTCCAGTTGGCCGTCGTGAACGTCAGCGAACCGCCCGACTGTACGGTCAGGCCGGTGTTGCCGCTGGTGCGTGCCACTGTCACCGTCACGTTGGAGGACGGCTGGGACGACAGCTTCACGCCGATGGTGCCCGTCTTGCCCTGCTGCACGGTGAGGGCCGACGAGGTGAACGCGATGCTCGGCCCGGAGGCGACGTGCACGCCTACCGGTTCTGACACCCCGGTCGCGTTCTGGCTGTCGAACACCTTGGCGGTCAACGAGTAGTCGCCGGCCGGCACGTTCGTCCAGTCGAAGCTGTACGGGCTGGACGTGTCGGTGCCGAGCAGGGTCGTGTCGTTGTAGAACTCGACCTTGCTGACCGTCGCGCCGTCGGACGTCGCGGCCGTCGCGGCCAGCGAGATCGTGCCGCCCGCGGTGAACATCGCGCCGGCGGCGGGGCTGGTCAGCCGCACGGTCGGAGCGGTGTGCGCGCCGGTGCAGCTGACGTTGTTGACGGAGAAGCTGGTCGGGTCGGTGTTGGTTCCGCTGTAGCTGAACTGGGCGCCGGTGCTGACGCTGGCGCCGGTGGCGACGCTGCCGTTCCACGTCGCGTTGGTCACGGTGACGTTCTGGCCGCTCTGCGACCACGTCCCGTTCCAGCCGCTCTGCAGCCGCTGGTTGCCCGAGTACGAGTAGCGCAGGGTCCAACCGCTGAGCGCGTCACCGAGGTTGTGGATGGTGATGTCGGCGGTGAACCCGGAGCCCCAGTCGTTCTTGACATAGTCGACCTGACACTGGACGGCGGCGTACGCGGGGGTTCCCGTCGCCACGAAGGCGCTGACGAGCAGGGATACCGCGGCGCCCAGCGCCAGGATCGGCCGCCATCGACGGCGTCTTACCATGGGGTTTCCTCCTGAGGAGAGCTGTTCGCGGGCATGCGACAGCCCGCGGTGTCGCGTCCGGGGTGAACGCGACCGAGGAGGGTGCTGGGGCCGGCACCCAGGAGTCGGGCGGAATCCGGCCGGCTAGGCCGATTCGCGGACGATGAGTTTGGTGCTGAGGACGATGCTCTGACCGGACACGGGCTTGCCCGCGATCCGGTTGAGCAGCTCGTGGGTGGCGCGGGCTCCCATCTCTTCGAGCGGCTGGTGCACCGTCGTCAGCCGGGGCCGCAGGTGCTGCGCGATGGCCGAGTCGCCGAACCCGATGACCGCCACGTCGTCGGGGACCCGGCGCCTGGCCCGGGCCAGCGCGCGCATGGCGCCCGCGGCCATGAGGTCGGAGGCCACCAGGACGGCGTCGATGGTGGGCCACCGGTCGAGGAGGCGGTTCATGGCGTGCTCGCCCGAGGCCTGGCGCAGGTCGCCGTAGGCGACGAGGCCCGAGCTCAGCATGCCCGCCTCGGATACGGCGTCCCGGTAGCCGGCCAGCCGGTCCGCGCCGAGGACGGTGTCGGGCGGGCCGGCGATGGTGCCGATGGCGCGGCGGCCGGAGTTCAGCAGGTGTTCGACGGCCATCCGCGCGCCGCCGCGGTCGTCGATGTCGACATGGGGAATCCAGCTGTCCGCCTGGGGCCGGCCCGCCAGGACGACGGGCACGCCGGCCGCGGCGTGCAACAGCGGGTGGTCACCCCGAGTGCTGATCAACAACACCCCGGCGGCGTGCCCGCCGCGCAGGTAACCGGCCACGGCCTGTTGCCCGCCGCCGGCCATCAGGATGACAAGCTGGGTGGACTTGCCGAGCGCCCGGCGCGCCCCGTGCAGCACGCGGGCGAAGAACGGGTCGGCGAAGACGCGCGTACTGTCCTCGCAGACCACCGCGGCGATCGAGCCGGTCGACCGGCCGGCGGGCCGGGAGGACGGCCGATGGCGTACGTAACCGAGCCGGCGGATCGCGTCCTCCACCTGCGCGCGGGCATGGTGGCTGACGCGGGCCGATCCGTTGATGACCCGCGACGCCGTCGCGGGGGAGACGCCGGCGAGTTCGGCTACCTGCGCCAGCGTCGGTACGGATACAGCCGCGGGCTCGGCGACCGTTCCTGTGGGGGACACTTGGAGGACTCCCTTCCGGGCGGGAATCGCCCAGCGGCGGGGTGGTGGGAGCGCTCCCAAATATCAATCCGGGCATCACGCCTGTCAAGGGATGTGTGACGATTGTGTTAGAAGCGCGTTTCAGCGCGCCCGTCGGGACTCCCGGTCAAAAATGCTCTGGCCGGGCAGGACCTGTGACGTCCGTCAACGGATGGGTCGCTGAAAACCATGAAAATTCGTGAAAGAACGCTTTTCCTTACTGATCTCCGGCTATAAGGTCGTGTCACGCTGCGAGGTCCGGCTGTGGGAGCGCTCCCACGGAGGGACGAACCGAGTCCGGCGGCGACGCGATTCAGGTAACCGGTTCGGTGCGGAGCCCGGCTACCTGGGCGGACTCGGGTTGTCCACAGAAAAGGCCGGGCCTGGTGGCGTGGTGACGGTCTTCTTTAGCGTGTGCCGTCATGAGGGACGTCGAGTCCGGATGGGGCGGACGTGGTGACACGGTCGCGCCGAGCCGGTTGCGCGCGCTGCTGACATCACGGCCGACCGATTCCGGGGCGGCCGTTTCCGATCCTGCCGTGCCCCCGCCTCCCGGGCCCGAGCGGCCGCCCGGTCGGCCGTGGGCCGGGCGCTGGGCGCTGGAGCCGTCAGGGGCCCGCGCGCTGGTCGCCGTCGGCATCGCCGCCGCCCTGGCCGCGGCGGGCTTCCTCTGGCTCGCCAGGCCGCGTTACCAGCCCGTGCCCGCCCCGGCCGTGCGCCCGTCGCTCGCCGGCCCGCCGGCCATCGCCACCACATCGCCCTCGGCCACCGCGCTCGTCGTGGACGTCGCCGGCAAGGTGCGCCGCCCGGGGGTCGTCACGCTCAGCCCGGGTGCCCGGGTGATCGACGCCATCGCCGCCGCCGGCGGCCTGCGCCCCGGCGCCGGCCCCGGCGCGGTCAACCTCGCCAGGCACGTCGTCGACGGCGAACAGATCCTGGTCGGCACGGGCGGCGCCGCGCAGCCACCGGCCGTTCCCGCCGCTCCCGGCACGCCTGGCCCGGCCGCGCCGGGCTCCGCACCCGGCGCCCCGCTGGATCTCAACGTCGCCACGGTCGAGCAGTTCGACGCGCTGCCGGGTGTCGGCCCGGTCCTCGCCCGGCGGATCGTCGACTACCGCACCCAGCACGGCGGCTTCCGCAGCGTCGACGAGCTCCAGGAGGTCACCGGCATCGGCGCCAGGAAGTACGCCGACATCAAAGACCTCGTCCGCGTCTGACCCGTGCCCAGTCGATGCCCGCGTGGACACCTTGCCGAAGAAGGCGACAGGGGCGCCGTCGAACGCGACTCCTGGTGACGGGCATGCGCGCACGTGCATGACCGGGTGCTCGGCGCGACCGCCTGACCTGCGCGCCGCCGAGGCGGTCTGCGTGACCGCGCGGGCGGTGCGCCGTGAGCACCGCGGAAGAAGCCGACTCCGGTGGTGGCGCACGTCGCGCCGGAAGGTGCGGGCGGGACGGGGCGGCGGCGGGCGACGTGCGCGATCTGGGAGTCGGTGGAGGGTGCATGAGCGGGTGGCTGTCCGAGGCGCGAAGGCCGCTGGGGAGCCGTGGCGGGGAGCGCGGTGGCCGGGACGGTGGTGGCGCGGAGCGCGGTGGCCGGGACAGTGGTGGCCGGGACGGTGGTGGCCGGGACGGCGGTGGTGGCGACGCCGGGGGCCGGGCGGTCGGCGGTGACCGCGACGATCTGCGGCTCGTGCTCCCGGCGGTGGCCGCCTGGCTGGCCGCGCTTGTGTTGATCGGGTGCCGTCCGGTGGTCGCGTTCACGGCGGCAGTGGTGTGCGGGGGAGCCTGCGTGGCGGCGCTGGCCGCGGCCACGCGCTGGCGCTGGTGGTCCGGCCTTACGGCTGCGGGCGCGGTCCCCGCGCGAAGTGCGGCGGCCGCGGCGGCCGGGGCGGTGTTGGCGTGCACCGCCGCGTCCGCTGCCGGCGTCGGGCTGCGGCTGTCGGCGGTCGGTTCCGGCCCGGTGCGCGCGGTCGCATCCGCCGGCGCCCGGTCCACGATCGAGGCGGTCGTCACCGAGAGCCCGCGCACGGCTCTGAGCCGGGGGCGGCAGATCGTCATGGTGCGGGTCAGGGCCGAGCGCGTGCGCGACCGCGGCCGCCTCGTCGGCACCCGGGTGCCCGTCCTGGTGCTGGCCCAGGCCGGGCCGTGGAGGTCGCTGGTGATCAGCCAGCGGGTGCGGTTCACCGGGCGGCTGCTCGAGCCCCGCCGCGCCGAGCTGCTCGCCGCGGTGGCGATCGTGCGCGGCCCGCCGGTCGTGCTGACCCCCCCATCGACGGTCCAGCGCGCCGCGGAGACGATACGGGCGAAGCTACGCGCCGCCTGCGACACGCTCCCCGCGGCCGGACGGGGCGTGCTGCCCGGCATGGTCGTCGGCGACACGTCGCGGCTCGACTCCCGTCTGGACGACGAGTTCACGACCGCGGGGCTGAGCCACCTGCTGGTGGTCAGCGGCGCCAACCTGGCGATCGTCGCCGGCGCCGTCCTCGGCCTGGCGCGCAGTGCCGGTCTCGGCCGGCGGCGGGCCGCGGCGCTCGCCGCGCTCGCCGTGCTCGGATTCATGATCGTGGCCCGCCCGGAGCCGAGCGTGCTGCGCGCCACCGTGATGACGCTGATCGGCTTACTGGCCCTGGTCAGCGGCCGCCGGCGGCAGGGGGTGGCGGCGCTGAGCGGGGCGGTCATCCTGCTGGTGCTGGCCGATCCCGAACTGGCGCGCTCGTACGGGTTCGCGCTTTCGGTCGCCGCGACGGCCGGGTTGCTCGTGCTCGCCCCGCGCGTGCGCGACCGGCTGCGCCGGCGGCTGCCGCGCCAGGTCGCCGAGCCGCTCGCGGTCGCGGCGGCGGCCCAGCTCGCCTGCGCGCCCCTCCTCGTCATGCTGTCCGGCCGGCTCAGCCTGGTGGCAGTGGGCGCGAACCTGCTGGCCGAACCCGCGGTCGTGCCCGCCACCCTGCTGGGTGCGGCCGCGGGGGTCGTGGCGCCGGTCGCACTCGAGCCGGCCCGGCTGCTCGTGTGGCCGGCCGGGCTGGCGGTCGGCTGGATCGTGGGCGTCGCGCACATCGCCGCCGCGCTCCCGTACGCGACCGTTGACTGGCCGGCCGGGCTCCCCGGCGCCCTCCTGCTGACGGCGGCCGGCGCGATCGCCATCCTGGCGCTCCGGTGCCGGGCGCCGCGCCGGCTCGCCGCCGCCGTGCTGGCCGGCGCGCTCGTCGTGCTGGTCGCCGGGCGGCTGTGGCAGCCCGGCTGGCCGCCCCGCGGCTGGCTCTTCGTGGCCTGTGACGTCGGCCAGGGCGACGGGCTCGTGCTCGCGGCCGGTCGGGCGCGCGCCGTGGTCGTCGACACCGGCCCGGACCCGAGGCCCATGAGCGCCTGCCTGGCCGGCCTCGGCATCCGGGTGGTCCCGCTCATCGTGCTCACCCACCCGCACGCCGATCACATCGACGGCTTGCCAGGAGTCCTCGGCGGCCGGTCCGTGGGCCAGGTGCTGACCAGCGGCCGGAGCGCCGGAGAGGAGCTGCGCTACCTGGGGGGCCGGCAGGTGAGCCCGGCGCTGCCCGGGCAGCGCTGGGCGGTGGGCGAGCTGAGCCTGACGGTGGTGGCGCCGGCGCCCGAGGGCTCGCGGGTGTCGACCCGCGACGACGGCACGACGGTGAACAACATCAGCGTCGTCATGGTGGCCCGCTGGCCCGGGCTCAGCGTGCTGCTCAGCGGCGATGTCGAGACCGAGGCGCAGCACGCGCTGGTCGCCCAGGTGCCGCCGGTCGACGTGTTGAAGGTCCCCCATCACGGGAGCCGCTCGCAGGATCCGGCGTTCCTCGCCGCGTCCCGGGCTCGGGTCGCCATCATCTCCGTGGGCGCGGACAACGACTACGGCCATCCGGCGCCGGCGACGCTGGCGCTGCTGCGCGGCCTCGGCATGCGGACCTACCGTACCGACGCCGACGGATCCGTCGCGGTGGTCAGGACCGCACGCGGCCTCTCCGTCGTCACCCACGGCGGATGACGCCCGGGCGGCGGGATCCGGCGGCATGGCCGACGCATGCCGCGGCGCGTGGCATGCTGCTTGCGTGTCTGTGGAGCAGGTGACGCTGATCGTCGGAGAGGAAGAGCTGCTGGTGGACCGCGCGATCGGCGGGGTCGTGGCGGCGGCGCGGCGCGGCGACCCCGAGGTCGAGGTGGTCGAGCTGTTCCCCGCCACCATGGAGCCGGGCCAGTTGCGCGAGCTCACCTCGCCCTCGCTGTTCGGCGGCGGCAAGGTGCTGGTCGTGCGCGGCGCGCAAGACCTCGGCAAGGACCTGTCGGCCGAGCTCCTCGCGTACGCCAAGAGCCCGGCCGAGGACATCGTCCTCGTGGTGGTCCACGCGGGCGGCGCGAAGGGCAAGGCGCTGCTCGACGGGCTCGGCAAGGCCGGCGTGCGCAGGCTCACCTTCCCGAAGATCACCAAGCCGGGGGACCGGATCGGGTTCGTGCGCGCCGAGGTCCGCCGAGCCGGCGGCTCCATCACCGAGGGGGCGGCCCGCGGCCTGCTCGACGCGGTCGGCACCGACCTGCGCGAGCTGGCCTCGGCCTGCAGCCAGCTCGTCGCCGACACCGGCGGGGCGATCGGCGACGAGGCGGTCGCCCGCTACTACCGGGGCCGGGCCGAGGTGAGCGGCTTCGCGGTGGCCGACCGCGCCGTCGAGGGCAACCTGGCCGCCGCCCTCGAACAGCTCCGCTGGGCGCTGTCCACCGGGGTGGCGCCGGTGCTCATCACCAGCGCGCTCGCGCAGGGCGTCCGGTCGCTGGCCAAGGTGAGCGACGCGCCGCGCGGGCTGCGCGGGCCGGCGCTCGCCAAGGAGCTCGGCATGCCGCCCTGGAAGGTCGACCGGGTACGCGGTCAGCTGCGCGGCTGGACCAAGGCCGGGATGGCCCGCGCTCTCAGCGTCGTCGCCGAGGCGGACGAGCAGGTCAAAGGCGGCGCGACGGATGCCGCGTACGCTCTGGAACGCGCCGTCGGCGACATCGTCGCCGCCCGCGCCGGGCGCTGACCGCACCGCCGCCGCCGCTCCCGGGCGGCGGGCGGGATCAGGCTGCGGTGGCCGCGCGGTGGTGCGCCGGGAGCTCGGAGGAACGGCGACGCCGCGACCCGCGCGGGCCGCGGCGTGGCACGAGCGGTACCGGCGGTTACTTACCCGCCGGCGTCAGCTCGTTGGCGTACTTGGCGATGGACGACTTGCGGTTGGCCGCCTGGTTCTTGTGGATGACGCCCTTGCTCACGGCCTTGTCCAGCTTGCGGCAGGCCACCCGGGCCGCCTCGGTCGCCGCCTCGACGTCGCCCGCCTCGGCGGCCACGCGGAACTTGCGGATGTAGGTCTTGAGCTCGGACTTGACGGCCTTGTTGCGCAGGCGCCGCTTCTCGTTCGTCTTGTTGCGCTTGATCTGGGACTTGATGTTCGCCACGTAGAAGCCTCGGTAAGGGTGAAAGTCATCAGGGACGGGGCGCGCGGCTCGGCGCAGGTCACACCTCGCGCGCCACACGCGATCAGACAGGGTACCAATGTCCGCAGGGGACCCCCAAATCAACCGTCGCTTCAGGTCCAGCCGGTGCGGCGCCGGACCCACGTCAGCGTGGAGGCGGCGTACGGACGCTGGAACTCGCGCAGCGTCGGCAGCCCGGGCGGCGCCGGCTGACGCGACCGTTGGGCGAAGTAGCCGGCGAGGGCGCAGACCACCGCGTCCACTCCGGCGGCGGGGGCCGAGGCGCCGAGCGCGCACGACCGGAGCAGCGCGTCCGGGTCGACCGGGCTGTCCCGGATCACCGAGGCCACGAACAGCACGGTGTCGATCCAGGCCGCGCCGCGCGCCGCCTGCCCCCAGTCGACCACCCAGACGCCGCCGTCGAGGTCGACGAGAAGGTTGTCCGCCCGCAGGTCGAGGTGGAGCAGCGTGTCGCCGCCCGCGTACGCCGGCCACCGCTCCTCGAGCTCGGCCAGCCGGGTCAGGTGCCGTCTGGTCCACTCGTCGAGATCGGCGGGCGGGTCGCCCGCGAGCGTCCGCCAGCCGGAGAACAACTCGGCCATCGAGTCGCGCACGTCGGCCGCCCCCGCCGGGGCGGGGGTCAGCGCGGCCGCCATCCGGTCGAGGGCGGCGAGGACGCGGTCGAGCTCGTGCCGCCGCCACGGCAGGTGCGGCTGGCGCCCCTCGATGTCCTCCATGCCGAGCGCCACCCAGTCGCCGTCGTCGTACGCCCACAGCAGGCGCGGCGTGGGAGCCGCCGGCGGGAGCGCGGCGAGGGTGCGGACCTCTTCTCGGTACATCTCGGGGGTTCTCGGGTTGAGCCCGGCCCCGGCGGCCTTGACGAAGATCCGGCTGCCGTCGGCCAACCGCAGCCGCGCGGCGGCGCCCGGCGAGAAGCCGCCCACCTGGTCGGCCGCCGCGACGATGTCCGCACCGGCCCTGGCCTCGACCTCCGCGCGTATCCGCGGCGGCAGGTCGCCGAAGCGCATCCGTACACCGGTGGCGGGTGGTGACGAGGACACGCGACCATCGTCCCAGCGACCGGGCGGGCGCCCAACCCAATAAGGCGCGTTCCGCCCGGGGCGCCTCGCGCGCGGTCCTGGACAGCCCGGCGGGCATGGGACCATAGAGTTCAGGGGAGAGACCCGATCACGTGCGCACGTACGCACACGTACCGCAAAGGAACCACGCCTCGGTGGCCATGACGCCTGTACCGAACGCGCCGGCCGGCGCGAAGCGGCGAGCCGACGAGCGAGCGGACCGGACGGCACCGGACGAGCAGCCGTCCACGAAGCGAGCGAGGAGGCGAGCGTGACCGTCAGCACCGACCCGGCGATCATTCGCAACTTTTGCATCATCGCGCACATCGACCACGGCAAGTCGACGCTCGCCGACCGGATGCTGCAGCTCACCGGGGTGGTCGAGGGACGACAGATGCGCGCGCAGTACCTCGACCGCATGGACATCGAGCGCGAGCGCGGCATCACCATCAAGAGCCAGGCAGTACGGCTGCCGTGGCGTGACCACGTACTCAACCTGATCGACACCCCGGGACACGTCGACTTCTCCTATGAGGTGTCGCGGTCCCTCGCCGCCTGCGAGGGGGCGGTGCTGCTGGTCGACGCGGCGCAGGGCGTCGAGGTGCAGACGCTCGCCAACCTCTACCTGGCGCTCGACGCCGACCTGCACCTCATCCCCGTCCTCAACAAGATCGACCTGCCCGCCGCGCAGCCGGAGCGGTACGCCGAAGAGCTCGCCCACATCATCGGCTGCGAGCCGTCGGAGGTGCTGCGCGTGTCGGGCAAGACCGGCGCCGGCGTCGCCGAGCTGCTCGACCGGATCGTCGAGACGGTACCGGCCCCGGTCGGAGATCCCGCCGGCCCGGCCCGCGCGCTGATCTTCGATTCGATCTATGACACCTATCGCGGCGTGGTGACGTACGTGCGGGTCGTCGACGGACGGCTGTCGCGGCGTGAGAAGAGCCTCATGATGTCGACCGGCGCGGCGCACGACACCCTCGAGGTGGGGGTGATCTCGCCGGAGCCCAAGCCGGTCGACGGGCTCGGCGTGGGCGAGGTGGGCTACCTGATCAGCGGCGTCAAGGACGTACGGCAGGCGCGCGTCGGCGACACGGTCACGACCGTGTCGCGGCCGGCCACCGAGCCGCTCAGCGGATACGAGCACCCCAAACCGATGGTGTTCTCCGGGCTGTATCCGGTGGACGGCGACGAGTATCCCGAGCTGCGCGACGCGCTCGACAAACTGCAGCTCAACGACGCCGCGTTGATCTACGAGCCGGAGACCTCGCTCGCGCTCGGCTTCGGGTTCCGCTGCGGCTTCCTCGGCCTGCTGCACATGGAGATCGTGCGCGAGCGCCTCGAGCGCGAGTTCGACCTGTCGCTGATCTCGACCGCGCCGAACGTCGTGTACCGGGTCGTCATGGAATCCGGCGAGGAACACCAGGTGACCAACCCCAGCGAGTTCCCGGAAGGCAAGGTCGACAAGGTCTACGAGCCCATCGTCAGGGTGACGCTGCTGTCGCCGAGCGACTACATCGGCGCGATCATGGAGCTGTGCCAGGGGCGGCGCGGGGCGCTGCTCGGCATGGACTACCTGTCCGCCGACCGGGTCGAGATCCGTTACACGATGCCGCTCGCCGAGATCATCTTCGACTTCTTCGACCAGCTCAAGTCGCGGACCCGCGGGTACGCGTCGCTCGACTACGAGCCGAGCGGCGAGCAGGAGGCCGACCTGGTCAAGGTCGACATCCTGCTCCAGGGCGAGTCGGTCGACGCGTTCAGCCAGATCGTGCACCGCGACAAGGCGCGCGAGTACGGCCTGATGATGACGGCCAAGCTCAAGGAGCTCATCCCGCGCCAGCAGTTCGAGGTGCCCATCCAGGCGGCCATCGGATCGCGCATCATCGCCAGGGAGAACATCCGGGCCATCCGCAAGGACGTCCTCGCCAAGTGCTACGGCGGCGACATCACCCGCAAGCGGAAGCTGCTGGAAAGGCAGAAGGAAGGCAAGAAGCGGATGAAGACGATAGGCCGGGTCGACGTCCCGCAGGAGGCCTTCGTCGCGGCCCTGTCCACCGGTGCGGGAGCAGGCGACAAGGGCAAGAAGTAGCGGGCATCGCCGTGCCGGGTTCTGCGGCGAAGTTCTGCGGCGGGGTTTTGCGGCTGGGGTTACCGCGATGCGGTGGTGACATAGCGCTTTCGGCGAGACACTGAGCGTCGTGGCTCATTCGCTTCTGCATCAGATCCTGGTCTCCGACCTGGTCGTCCCGATCGCGCTGGCGCAGACGCCCGACCAGCGCATCCTGCCGCGTTTCGGGGTCAGGCTCGCGGCCGGCACCTGGCTGCGCGGCGACGTCGTCGTGGTCGACCGCGCGCGGCTGCCCGCGGACGGGTGGTTCGTCGACGGGCCGCCGCTGCTGGTGGCCGAGGTGACGTCGGACGCCTCGGCGCGCGCCGACCTGGGGCCGAAGAAGGAGATGTGGGCGCGGTCCGGCGTGCCGTCGTTGTGGATCGTCCAGCCGGGCGTCCGGCGGGTGCGGCTGCACGTGTACGAGCTGGACGGCGAGGAATACGTGGAGCGGGCCCGGTTGTCGGGCGACCGGCCGTACCGCGTGAAGCAGCCGTTCGAGATGGATCTCGTGCCGGACGAGATCTTCGGACGTACGATCAACCGCCCGGCGGCCGGAAAGGGGCCGGCCACCAAGGGCGACCGGCCGGCACGGAGGGGGAGCGCCATGACGGAGCGGAGCGGGCCTGACCTGCCGGCGGCGACGGAGAAGATCCTGGTCGACGCCTTCGGCCACCGCTGGCCGACCGGCGCGGAGAAGGCCGAGCTCTGGGACGGCTGCCCGGTCTTCTATGGCGTCTGGGACGAACGCGACGTCGAGATCGCGCAGCGTGCCTATCCCGGCCGCGTCATCCGGTTGGACCAGGAGTCGGGCGAGCCGGGCACGCTGTCCGTGCTGCCGGCCGGTTTGCGGTCAGCGGCCGAAACGGCCGAATAGCTGCTCCCGCGGAGGGGGGCGGGCCCGGTCGGGGCGCGGCCGGTCAGGTTCGCGTCCCATCGCTGGCCGCGTCGCCGTGCGGGCTGGCGACCGTGTCGGAAACGGATCGTCAGGCCCGATCGAAACGCGTGGGCGTCGCGTTCGCCCGAGGGTGAAATTGGTGATGGAATCGGTGCGCGAGACGGGCCGGGCCAGGTAGATACGGACATAGCTGGCAATATGGACAATCACCTCCCGAGTCCCGAAAGATCCATTTCGCAAATTCTGAGCATCTCTGGAAAGGGTGCAACATATCCTTCATGTCCCCTTTTGACAGGAGCTTTTCCTCGTTACTGTGAGGCGTGTCAGGGGGACGGATTCCGTCGATCTTGCAATCCGGGGTCCGCTCATAGGGGACATGGAATGAAAGGTTCAGTGCATGTCCGTAACTCATGGCATGCCGTCCTACGGACTCGCCACCACAGCCGATTCGACCAGCGGAGACTTCGGGCGGATGCTCCCGCACCTCGCGCCACGCCGACCCGCCGGGTTGGACATGGCGCTGAGGTTCGGCGCCCCCGGAGGGCTGATGGACGGCGGGCCGACCACCGACGACCAGCTCGACCCGCAGATTCCGGCCGGCTTCACGTACTTCGGCCAGTTCGTCGACCACGACCTGACGTTGGACGTCATGTCGCGGTTCGGCGAGAACGACGATCCGGCCCGCGTCACCGACTTCCGGTCGCCGCGGCTGGAGCTGGACAACCTGTACGGCGCCGGACCTGTGGTCAGCGGGCAGCTGTACGACCGCAGGCACGACGCCACGCACGACGGACTGCGCCAGGGCAAGCTGGCGCTGAGCCCCGACGGTGTCGACCTCGCCAGAACACCGGATGCCCTCGCGCTCATCGGCGACCCGCGCAACGACGAGAACCTGATCTTGGCCCAGTTCCACGTAGCCATGATCAAGTTCCACAACCGCGTCATCGACATGCTCGCCACCGGGAAGATCACGGATGTCTTCGGCGAGCCGCTGCCGCCCCAGCCTCCGGACGAGCCGCCGGTGCAGCCGCCAGGGGTGCCGCTCGACCAGCTGCTCGACGTGTCGAACTACTTCGACATCCTGTTCTCATCGGCGCGCAGGCTGGTCCAATGGCACTATCAGTGGATCATCGTGCACGAGTACCTGCCGCTCGTGGGCGACCCCGCGATCGTGCGCGACGTCGAGGAGAGCGGGCCGCGGTTCTTCCGGCCCGGAGACACGCCGTTCATCCCGGTCGAGTTCGCGGTGGCCGCGTTCCGTTTCGGCCACGCCACGGTCCGATCCGGCTACCGGGTCAACGAGAAGTTCACCGGCAAGATCTTCCCGGACGACCCGGACATGTCACCCACGCCGCGCACCGACCTACGGGGCGGACCTGTGGCGCCGGAGTACGCCGTCGACTGGCGGTTCTTCTTCGACGTCGCCAAGGGGACCAAGCCGCAGACCACGCGATTGATCAAGGCCTCGCTCAACACCCAGCTGCTCGACCTTCCGGTGAGCGCCGTGCCCGGCGCGCGGCCTGGCGCGCTGGCCAGGCCCGTGGCGTCCCTGGCGGTCCGCAACCTGTTGCGCAGCGAGGCCCTCGGGCTGCCGTCCGGGCAGGACGTCGCCCGCTACATCGGAGAGACCCCGCTGAGCGACAAGGAGCTCGGCACCTCCGAGCCGATCTACCTCTGGTACTACATTCTCAAGGAGGCCGAGGTCCGGGCCGGGGGCCGGCACCTCGGCCCGGTGGGCACCAGGATCGTCGCCGAGGTGCTCATCGGACTGCTGGACGCCGACCCGGGCTCGTACCGTTCCGTGTTCCCCAAGTGGCAACCCACGCTGGGCGACCGGCCCGGCATGTTCCAGGTCGCGGACCTGCTGAAGGTCGCGGGAGTGGTCGGCTGAGACCGCTGGGCGGTTGACGGCGGGCGAAGCTCGCCTTCGGCGAGGTCGCCGCCGCCTCGGAGGTGACCTCGCCGGAGTCCACTCTGGCTCACCGCGCGCTCGTTCGTGGGCGCGCACCGCGGATACTCACCCGGATAACTGTTCGCGGATTGTCGGATCCGCGAGGTAGCGTCCGCGTTATGGGTGAGGTCGTTTCCGTGAACGTGGGCGAGATCGACGTCGCGCCGTGGGTCCCGTCCGGCGAGTACACCGCCATCGACAAGCGTCCGCTCGCGAGCCGGGTCGCCGTCCGGTGGCTCGGCCTCGACGGCGACGAGCACGCCGACGCCGAGCACCACGGTGGCCGCGACCAGGCCGTGTACGCCTACGCCAGGGAAGACCTCGACTGGTGGGCCGCGCAGCTCGGCCGCGAGCTGCGCGACGGGATCTTCGGGGAGAACCTGACGCTGACCGGCATGGAGGTGAACGACGCCGTTCTCGGCGAGCGCTGGCGGGTGGGCAGCGCGCTGCTCGAGGTCACCGGGCCGCGGGTGCCGTGCGGCGTCTTCCGCAACTGGATGGGCCTACCGGGCTGGGTGCGACGCTTCACGCTGGCCGAGCGCACCGGCGCGCACCTGCGGGTCCTCGAGGAGGGCGACGTCGCCGCCGGCGATCCCGTCACCGTCGAGCACCGGCCGGCCCAGAGCGTCACCGTCACCGAGTCGTTCCGCGCCTACCACGGCGACCAGGATCTGCTGCGCCGGATCCTCGCGCTCCCCGGCCACGGCGCCAAGTGGGACACGGTCGCCGAGCGCGTGCTGCGCAGCTCCGCCTGACGGCGGGCGACCTGGCACGCGCCACAGACGGCCGGCCCGTACTCCAGGCGACCGGCGCGCGGCACACCGCCGCGATCAGCGCCGACGCCGGGGTACGGGCCGCTCGGGTGACCGAGCCGGTCCAGCTAACGAACGAGGCCTGTGGCAGATAGCTCCGGTCCAGGAAGAACGCCCGGTTGATGGACGACCGTGGTGGGAGCGTGGCCGGTAGAGGACATGAAGCGAAAGGCCGATGCCTGCCCCGGAGTCGACGGAGACGGCGATCGATCCCGTCGATCGCTCCCTGCCGGATCGTCCCGTCGATTCCGTGTTCGCTCAAAGCATCGGAACGACGACCGGTCGAGAGCCAAGGAGGCGATTTCGGTTATCGATAACGCCGCTAGCTGCAGGAATTCGACGCTCAGGTCACCGAATCGGCGATCTCTTTAGCCCGGCAACACCGGCCGGCCGAAATACCGCTGTACCCGGTGCCCCGAAACTGTTGATACTACCGTGCCTTATTCTGGTTCGGATGAGGTCGGAACAGTTTCTTGATCACCCTACCGGGGGACTTGGCTAGCGAAGGTATTATCAGCCCACCGTCCCAGCATTGACCCTTGTCGATGCGTCGTTGGGCATTCGGTGGTATCAGGGAGGCGCAATGCCCGATGCGCTCACCGACGCGCTCGACCTGCTCAGCCGGTCGGATATCGATCCCGGTCATATGCTCGGTGTGGTGCACCGGCTGACCGCGCGGCCATCCCTCGACTTGCTGCTTCGGCGGATGCTGAGTGACGCGACCTTCCTCGCCGACGTGTCCGCCATGTCGGTGAGACATGCCAATGGGTTCGACAAACTGGTGTTGGCGACCGGGCACGGTTACCAGATCCGCCTCCATGTCTGGCACTGCACCGAAGGGGTGGGCGGGCGAGCTCTGGAGAACGCGCATAGTCATCGCTGGTGTTTCGCCACCCGAATTCTCACCGGCTCATACACGGCGTGGACATTCGTACCGCGGCCAGGGGCGGATTTCGAGCACTACGCCTACTCGCCAGGCGCCAGGGTGGATGACTACGCCATGGAATTCGTCGGCGGCTCCAATCTCGAAGTCACCAGCGTTGCCGACCATCAGGCGGGATCCATGTATTGGCTGGATCCGTCGACTGTGCATCGGGTCTCACCGGGCGACTCCGCGCGCCTGTCGTCTTCGCTTCTTGTGATCGCTCCGCCTACCAAGCAATCCACCAACGTCTTCGTCCCTGTGGCCGCGTTCGCTTCCGCTCAGCCTGTCGGCGCGGCTGATCACATGCCGATGACCACCGACGACGTCCTGCGCAGCTTGGAGGCGCTTGCGGTGGCACTCGGCGTCTTCCTGGCATGACCGACGGCCCCGAGCGACCCCGTGAGTCGCCATCCGTTCCGCGAGCGCAGCCCGAGGCCGTCCCGGCGGCGCGGTTGGCCACGCTTACCGCCAAGAACCGGCGCCACTGGGACGACGTGTTCGATAGGTTCGCCGGCGACCCTCAGTTCGCGATTCACGATGTCGTCGCGGGGATGTCGTCGATTCCGGCCGAGGAGCTCCGGGAAATCGGTGACGTCAAGGGGCGACGCGGGCTGCATCTTCAGTGCGGGCTCGGTCTCGACACGATCTCGCTCGCGCGGCGCGGCGCTCAGATGACCGGCGTCGACATATCCGCGAAGGCATGCGTCTCGGCCGCGAGCATCGCGGAACGGTGCGGCCTGGACATCCCCTTTATCCAGGCCGACGTGCTGGATCGGGACCAACTACCTGATCGGCAATACGATTTCGTCTATACCTCGCACGGCGTCCTTCGGTGGCTTCCGGATTTGGACCGCTGGGCGAGCAACATCCACTACCTGCTCAAACCGGGTGGATGGATCTATATGTTCGAGATCCATCCGATCGTCTACCGGCTGCAGGCCGTCGAAGGGGAACGCTTCACGCTGGTGGGGGACTACTTTGACGAGTCAACTCACGTGAAGGTTGCCCGATCCATCCACTTGGGTTCTGTCGAGCGACTCGACAATCGGGAGGTGGCGCACACGAATTGGACCATTTCGACGATCCTTGGGAGTCTGCTGCGTGCGGGGCTGTGCATAGCCTCTTTCCAGGAGCATGCCGCGTCGAGCTACTCCCGCAAGGGACTACTGTCCGTTCGGAGTGACGGGCTTTGGCATTCACGATCGGCGCCGCCGGTACCTCTCGGCTTCTCTATGCGCGCGGTCCGGTACGAGTCGGTCGACGAACGCGCTGATGAGCGATAGGAGATCAATGGAAGACATGAGAACCGCCGTGGTCACCGGAGGAAGCAGCGGGATCGGCCTGACCATCTCCACCGATCTCCTGGCCGAGGGATGGTCGGTGATAAGCGTCCAACGTGGCGTGCCGGATGTCGAAAGCGATCGGCTGACCGCCGTCTCGGCCGACCTCTCCACGAGCGACGGCATCGCCGCGAGCCTCCGGGAGATTCACGCTTTGACCCGCCACGTCGATCTCCTGGTCAACAACGCCGGGGCGATTTTCGAAGTGGAGGACCTCATGGAGGTCACCGAGCAGACGATGAGCTCGAGCTGGCATCTGCACACGCTCTCTCCGCTGATGTTGACGCGGGGTCTGATCGACCTGCTCGAGGCGACTCCGTCACCTGCGGTGGTCAATATCGGGTCGGTTTACGGCACCGTGATCGATCCGGAGGTCATCGCCTACGGCTCGGCCAAGCACGGGCTCGGTTACGTCAGCGCAGCGCTGGCCAAGGCCCTGGCACCGCGGATCCGTGTCAACGCCCTGAACCCCGGGCATGTCGACACGTCCATGACCCGATCGGCGCCGCCGGAGTTCATCGAGTCGGTGGTGGCGAAGACGCCGCTCAAGCGGATCGCCGATGCGGCGGAGATCTCGCGTGTCGTCCGGTTCCTGGCTTCGTCCGACGCATCCTTCATCACCGGCGCAAACTTGACGGTCGACGGCGGCTTCATGGCCGCTCGGTAGCGGCGTGGCCGGTGATCCCACGCGGGAAGCGGGATGGACGTATTCAAGCACTGGCTGAGCGAAGGATCGCAACTATTCACTCTGCTCGGCCTAAGCGTGCTGGGTGTCGCCAGCTCAATCCGGTGGATCTACGTCTGGATCCGCCGACGCCTCAACGTGCGGCGGGACCGTGCTCGGCTGGCCGGAAGCTACGCCGTCTGGCGGCGATTGGCCGACCAGACCTCGTCGCACGACGCGAAGAAGAGTCTTGTCGCGCAGATCGAGGCCACACAGGGCGAACTGCTCATCCTCGCGCGGCAGGCGCTGGCGCAGGAGATCCGTAATCGGCTCGACAATGTGGCCTTCGGCACGATCGATCTGACCTACAACGATCTACTCGTCTCCGATGGTTTGATCATTCCGACCCGATACCTCGCAGAGAACGACGTCGCGATGGTTGCGATCGAACGGTCGGCAGGCGCTGGCGGTCGGTGGCGGGTCGTCCAAAGTCCGGAAGCCGCTGGAGCGCTCGTCGTCGGCAACCCCGGTTGCGGCAAGTCGATGCTTTGCCGCGTGCACGAGCACGCGTGGCTTGCGTCCCAAGACGCCATGTCGCCGGTCGTCACCATCGACGCGATGGACTTCTCGCCTCGCCGGGCCACGGCGTACGGCGCCGCCGCCGTCGGGTCGAAGGAATGGCTCGTCGGTGTGCTTGAACAGCGGCTGTTCAACGGATCGCTCGGCGCGTTCGAGCGACGGGCGCTGGCAGAACTGTTCGACAAGAGCTGCCGGATCGTCATCGACAGCTTGGACGAAATCGCCGAGCAACTCGGCAGGGCCGAGATGATGAGGTTTCTGCGCTCGTGGATTTTCAGGCGCTGCGAGTTTGCGACGGTGCGGACGTCCTACTTCGAGTCCGAGCTCTATCAGGGTGCGGTCCTTCGTGCGCATCCGGTCGTCCATCAAGCGGAGCCAGACGAGGACCGGATCAATGAATACATTCTGGCGCTCTGTCAGCGCACTTTCCCCCACGACGTGGCGGTCGCGCGGGCGGCGACAACGGAAAAGGTTCGGCGGAGCTCGCCCGGACTCCAGGAGTTGACGCATAATCCAATGCTCCTAACGATGTGTGCGGCCCTCCCGGACTTCGCGCCGGTCGGCACCATAGACGTATCAACCATCTATCGGCGGTTCGTGCGCCTCAGTCTCACCCGAGAGATCCAGGCGGGACGGATGTCCATCTCGGTGGAGGTCGTGCTCAGCGTCCTGTCGGAACTCGCCTGGCGCACGTTCAGCGGAACCGAGCACGGCCTGGTCGGCCGGCGCTCCCTGCTCGGCGCGGTCGGAGCGGTACGCGAGGTATCCGAGACCGAGCGGATAGGTGTCGTCGATGCCCTTCAGTCATGCCCGCTCATCACGCTGCACCATGTCGTTTCGGGCGGAGACGAAGAATACGAGGCGAACTTCTACCACAAGTCGTTCGTGGAGTACTTCGTCGCCCGCCGCCTCGAGGAGTGGCTCTGCGGCCGGTCCCCGGTCGGTAATGATTTCTTCGACCATATCGACACGCCTGAGGTGACCTTCTTCGTCAAGGAGGCGATCTTCCGCCTTTCCGCCGACCGTGCGACCAAGCACGCGGCGGCCATGCGGCTGCGGACAGCACTCGCGGCGATCCTCCACGCGGGCAAGGAGGCGCCGGACGAGCGGACCGCGCGTGAGAAGACATTTGCCGCCGGCCAGATCGCTTATTACCTGGGCATGCTCAGCGACGACG
Organism: Streptosporangiaceae bacterium; assembly: GCA_036378315.1. GTDB lineage: Bacteria > Actinomycetota > Actinomycetes > Streptosporangiales > Streptosporangiaceae > CALAED01. The sequence continues at coordinate 26,328 of DASUWU010000083.1, forward strand.
AGACGCGTGCCTGGCTGGAGCGGCGGGTGGTGACCGATGGCGATTTCTGGATCCGTCGATGTGCCGTGATCGGCCTCGCCTTCGGAGGCGCACCGCAGGCGTTCCACGCATTCATCGATGAGATGCGAGACGGTATTTCGCGAGGAGACTTCACGATGGCGCGCAAGAACATCGGTGTAGAACTCGGCTTCTACGGCGATCAAGAGTTCGACCGCCTGGATCCGACCGCTGACAAGGCAGGAAGCGTGTGTACGCGTCTGGTGAGCCGGTCATGTCTGGAATTGAGCTTGAACGTCGAGGCCGCGAACTGGCGGATGATTCTATTTAATCTACTTTATCTGGCGAAACATCGAACCGCGTCGTTCAGCTCGTTCAACAGCGAAGTCCAGGCGCGAAAATTGGATGTGCTGGAATCCCTCACACGTCTCGAAAGCGTTCCTGCTAATGCCGTGTATCCGGAGATCGCCGAGATGAGAGAACTGATAATACGTTACTAGGGGCCTATGGCTCCTGCACGATTTCAAGTTTGTTGCCGTCAGGGTCGCGAAAGATGAAGGTCTTCCCGTAGTCGGTGACCTCGAGCGGCATTTCGATGGAGACGGAGTCACGCAAGAGCGCATAGTCTGCATCGATGTCATCGGAGTCGATCAATATGGTCTGGAAGCCTGGGCGTTTGGTGTCGTCCGTGGCTGCGTTCAGCGCCAATTTGCTGTTCCCGAGCTGGAGCTCGACGAAATCGCCGGAGTCGTCCACCATGCTGAAACCGAGCAGGTTTTCGTAAAATGCGCGCGCGATCGCCATATTTGAGACATAGAGGATCGGGTACGCGATTCGTTTCAACATGACACTACCGTAGCATCCAATATGATGCGCCAAGTGGTGTGTTGTTCCCGCGAGCATCCGCCGATCTTTCGAATGGCCCACGGCGAAGCGTCCTTCGGAGGCCATACGACCGGTTGCGCGCACGGGGAACCGGTCAGACCGGCCCAGGGGGAGACGCCACGATCAGTGCGAGCCTCCGGGCCACCAGGTCAGCGAGGATCAGTCGTCGATCGCGGCGTACGCGGCCGTCCAGAAGTCACCGAAGACCCGAGGCGGCTGCGGGGAGGTCATGGCGCGCTGGGTCATCAGGATGCCCACCATGTCTTCGGCTGGATCGGTGTAGGCCGTCGTGCCCAGGCCCCCGTTCCAGCCGAACCGTCCCGGCCGGGTGAACACGTGGTCGCGCCGCGCGTCGACGGCGAGGCCGAAGCCCCAGCCGCCAGAACCGAAGAAGATCTCGTTGCCCGCCTTCTGTTCCGGCGTGAGGTGGTCGGTCGTCATCAGCTCGACCGCCGGCCGGGACAGGATCCGGCCCCCGTCATAGTGGCCCTTGCGCAGCAGCATGCGGCAGAAGGCCAGGTAGTCGTCGGCGGTCGCGAACAACCCTGGCCCGCCGGCGCCGGACGGGAAGGCCGGCGGCCGGTCCCACGCGCCGTCGCGGGGGTCGGGCCGGCGGACCAGCGCACCGGTCCGCGGGTCCGGATAGTAGGGCACGGCGATCCGGTCGAAGCTGCCGGCCGGCACGTGGTGGCCGGTGTCGTTCATGCCGAGCGGGGCGAAGATGCGCTCGCGCAGAAACTCGTCGAAGGGACGTCCTGTGGCCCGCGCGATCAGCACTCCGAGGACGTTGGACCCCGTGTTGTACAGCCACTTCGTGCCCGGCTGGTAGGCGAGCGGCAACGCGCCGAGCCGCTTGATCCATTCGTCCGGCCCGTGCGGCCCCCCGTCCGGGCCGCGCTCGATGCCGGCCTCGACCAGCGCGCGCTGGATCGGCGGCTCACCCTGCGGCGTGAAGACCATCCCGATGCCGAGCCGGAAGGTCAGCAGGTCGCGTACGGTGATCGACCGCTCGGCGGGCACCGTGTCGTCGAGCGGCCCGTCGACGCGCCGCAGCACGCGCCGGTCGGCCAGCTCGGGAAGCAGGTCGTCGATCGGTTCGTCCAGCCGCAGGCGGCACTCCTCGATCAAGATCATTGTTGCCGCCGCGGTGATCGGCTTGGTCAGCGACGCGATGCGGAAGAGCGCGTCGCGGCGCATCGGGACGTCGCCGCCGACGGCCAGCGTGCCGAGCGCCGTCACGTGCGTCTCGCCGCGCCGGTGGACCAGCGCCACCAGACCAGGCACCTCCCCACGCTCGACGAACCCGGCCATCACCCGGTGCAGGCGGTCGAGCCCCGATCGGGACAGCCCGCCGCCACTCATCGGCCCGCTCATCCGTACCTCCATCCGGTCCGGCTCCAGCCGGACCGACCGCCCGGCCGCCGGAGACTCATCCGGTACGGGAGTAGACCCTACGGCGCGGCCCCGACATCGTGACCCGCTGTCTGGCGGCCATCCGGCCCGGCGGCGAGCCGCACGTCCCTCGCCTGTGGTGATATAGCGGGGTGGTGACTGACTTCGACGCGTTCGAGCGCGTCATGTGGGCGGGGCGGGCGGCGGCCTACGAGCGGGGGTTCGCCCGGATGGCGGCGTACACAGCCGAGCCGCTCCTCGACGCGGCCGGGGTCGCGCACGGTACGGAGGTGCTCGATGTGGGAACCGGGCCGGGCACCGTCGCCGCCGCGGCTCGGCGGAGAGGAGCTCGGGTCACGGCCGTGGACGCCGATCCGCAGATGGCCGACGTCGCGGCGCGTAACGCCCCTGACGTAGACGTTCGAGTGGCGCGGTTGCCCGACCTGCCTTTCTCCGACGCGGCCTTCGACGCCGTCGTCGGCAACTACGTGATCAACCATGTCGGGGAGCCGGACGTAGCGCTCGCCGAGCTGCGCCGCGTGCTCCGCGCGCGGGGGCGGCTCGCGCTCACATGCTGGCCGTTGCCGCGCAGCCTGCCGCAGTCGCTGGTCAACGACGCGATGGAACGGGCCGGCGTCGGCTGGCCCGAGGACGTCCCGGTGACGCCGTTCCACACCTACGGCAACCCGGACGCCTTCCGGGAGCTGGTCGCCGGTGCCGGGTTTCCCGGCGTGATGGTCGATGAGATCGTTTGGGAGCATGTCGTCGATCCCGACGCGTGGTGGGCGGGCCCGATGGCCGGCGTGGGCTCGACCGGCTACGTCCTCACCCGGCTCGACGAAGCGACGATCGCGCGCGTCAAGGCGGCCTACGACGAGCTGGCCGCCTCCTACACCGGCGCGGACGGCATGATGCGCCTCCCCGCCCGCGCCCTGCTGGTCCACGCCACCCGCTGACCCACGCCGGCGGGCGCCGCGGCGGGCGAGGTGCCGGCTCGAGCATCGGCGGCCTGGCCGGAGAATGGAGACATGCCAGCGACGTTGCCCGATGGCGAGCCGGTGCCGGCCGACGGCGCGCTGCCGGAGAGCGCGCTGGAGGGGCTCGGCAGCCACCCGTTCGGGTTCTACGTGCACGTCCCGTTCTGCGTGACGCGCTGCGGTTACTGCGACTTCAACACCTACACGGCGGCCGAGCTGGGGCCGGGCGCCGGTCGCGACTCGTACGCGGACACGGTCATAGCGGAGATCCGGCTGGCCCGCCGCGTCCTCGGCGACGCCGACCTGCCCGTGCGGGCGGTGTTCGCCGGCGGCGGCACGCCCACGCTGCTGCCGCCCGGCGACCTCGGCCGGGTGCTCGGCGCGATCCGCGCCGAGTTCGGCCTCGCGCCCGGCGCCGAGATCACCACCGAGGCCAACCCGGAAACGGTGGACGCCGCCTACCTCTTCGACCTGCGGGCCGCCGGGTTCACCCGGATCTCCTACGGCATGCAGAGCGCCCGCGAGCACGTGCTACGCGCGCTCGACCGCACGCACACGCCGGACCGCGTGCCCACGGCCGTCCGCTGGGCGCGCGAGGCCGGGTTCGACCACGTCAACCTCGACCTGATCTACGGGACGCCGGGGGAGAGCGACGCCGACTGGCGCGCCTCGCTCGACGCCGCCGTCGCGACCGGCGCCGACCATGTCTCGGCCTACGCGCTGATCGTCGAAGAGGGCACCAGGCTCGCCGCCCGGGTGCGCCGGGGCGAACTGGCCGCCCCGGACGACGACGTCATGGCGGACCGCTACCTCATCGCCGACGAGGTGCTCGGCGCCCATGGTTTCGGTTGGTACGAGATATCCAACTGGTCCGCGGGGCCGGACGCCCGCTGCCGGCACAACATGCTCTACTGGACCGGCGCCGACTGGTGGGGGGCCGGTCCCGGCGCGCACAGCCACGTCCGCGGCACCCGCTGGTGGAACGTCAAGCACCCGGCCGCCTACGCCGCCCGGCTGGCGGAGGGCGCGAGCCCCGCGTACGCCAGGGAGGTGCTCGCCGCCGACGACCGCCGGGTCGAACGCATCATGCTCGAGCTGCGGCTGGTCGAGGGCTGCCCGCTCGACCTGCTGGACGAGACAGGCAGGAAGGCGGCCGCACGAGCGGTGGCGGACGGCCTGCTGGACGCCGCCGCCCACAGCAGCGGCCGGGCGGTGCTCACCCGCTCCGGCCGGCTCCTCGCCGACGCGGTGATCCGCGACCTCACCTGAGTCCCAGGGACGGCACGGGAAGGGGTCAGGAAGGGGCGGTGACGAAGTCGATGAGCTCCTCGACCCGGCCGAGCAGGGCGGGCTCGAGGTCGGCGTAGCTGCGGACGCGCGACAGGATGCGCTTCCACGCCTCGCCAGGCTCGGCGTTCCAGCCGAGCGCGGCGATGACGCCCTCCTTCCACGGGACGCCGCGTGGCACCGAAGGCCATGCCGCGATCCCGACCGCCGCCGGCTTGACGGCCGCCCAGATGTCGACGAACGGATGGCCGGTGACGAGGACGTACGGCGAGGAGATCCGGGCGGCGATCCGGCTTTCCTTCGAGCCGTCGATGAGGTGGTCGACGAGGACGCCGAGCCGGCGTTCCGGCCCGGGCGCGAAGTCCGCCACGATCGCCGGCAGGTCGTCGATGCCCTCGAGGTACTCCACGACGACGCCTTCGACGCGCAGGTCGTGGCCCCAGATCCGTTCGACGAGCTCCGCGTCGTGCACGCCCTCGACGTAGATGCGGCTTTCCTTGGCCACCTGCGCGCGCAGGCCGGGGACGGCGATCGACCCGGACGCCGACCGCGGTGCCGGCCGCCCGGCCGCCGGCCCGCCGGGCGCCGGCCGGACCAGGGTGACGGGCTTGCCCTCCAGCAGGAACCCGGCCTTGGCCAGCGGGAACACGCGCCGCTTGCCGAACCTGTCCTCGAGGGTCACCGCGTCCTTCGCGCAGGCGACCACCGCGCCGCAAAAGCCGCTCGACGGATCTTCGACGACCAGGTCGCGCTCGGCCGGCACCTCGGGGATCTGCCCGCGTCGTGGCCGTCGCCAGTCGCCGGCGAGCACGTCATGACCGTAGTCCTTGCTGCGCATGAGGGATGCGTCTCCTCGGCCGCCTCGGGGAAAGCCGACCGGGGCACCGTACCCGGCGAGACCGCCCGATCCACGGCAACACACCGCACGCCCCCGCGGATGGCCCGCACAACGGCGGCTATGCCGGGTCGCCCGGGGCCGGGCGCCGCGCGCCGGGCGGCGGGTCGTCGCCGTTCGGGTCGTTCAGCCCATCGTGGTAGGCGTCGGCCACTTCTCTTCAACGGGCGTTGAAGGCGTCCCTGAGCCGGGAGAACAGGCCCTGCTGCCCCGGGGCGAACTTGCCGGGCGGGCGCTCCTCTCCGCGCAGCACGGCGAGGCTGCGCAGCAGCGCCTCCTGCTCCTCGTCGAGCTTGGTCGGCGTCTCGACGTTGATGTGGATCATGAGGTCGCCGCGGCCGGTCTCGTTGAGGTGCTTGATCCCTCGCCCGTACAGCGGGATGACCTGGCCCGACTGGCTGCCCGGCCGGATGTCGATCTCTTCGGGTCCGTCCAGCGTCTCGACCGTCACCACGGTGCCGAGCGCGGCCGCGGTCATCGGGATCTGTACGGTGCAGTGCAGGTCGTCGCCCTGCCGTTCGAAGATGGGGTGGGGCCGCTCGACGATCTCGAGGAACAGGTCGCCGGCCGGGCCGCCGCCCGGCCCCACCTCGCCCTCCCCGGCGAGCTGGATGTGCGTGCCGTTCTCCACGCCGGCCGGGATCCTTACCTTGATCGTCCGGCGGGTGCGCACCCGGCCGTCGCCCGAGCACTCCGGGCACGGGGTACGGATGACGCTGCCGTAGCCGCCGCACTGCGGGCACGGCCGCGAGGTCATCACCTGCCCCAGGAACGAGCGGGTGACCTGCTGCACCTCGCCGCGGCCGTTGCACATGTCGCAGGTGTCGGGATGGGTGCCGGCGGCCGTGCCCGAGCCCGTGCAGGTGGGGCAGACCACCGCGGTGTCCACGGTGAGCTCGCGGGTGGTGCCGAACGCCGTCTCGGCCAGCTCGAGCTCGACCCGCAGCGTGGCGTTGCGGCCGCGCCTGGCCCGGCTGCGCGGGCCGCGCGCGGTGCCGGTGCCGAAGAAGGCGTCCATGATGTCGCCGAACGGGAACCCGGCGCCGAAGCCGGCGCCCGGGCCAGGCCCGGTCGCGGTGGCGAACGGATCCGCGCCCAGGTCGTACATCTCGCGCTTCTTCGGGTCGGAGAGCACCTCGTAGGCCTGGGTGATCTCCTTGAACCGCTCCTGCGTCTCCGGATCGGGGTTGACATCCGGGTGGAGTTCGCGCGCGAGCCGGCGGTACGCCTTCTTGACCTCGTCGGCGCTCGCGTTGCGCCGGACTCCGAGGATGGCGTAGTAGTCGCGAGCCACTTACGACTCCGCCAGGATCTGACCGACGTAGCGTGCCACTGCCCGTACCGCTCCCATCGTTCCGGGGTAGTCCATCCGCGTCGGACCGAGCACGCCCAGCCGGGCCAGGGTCTGGTTGCCGACGCCGTAGCCCGCCGCGACCACGGAGGTCGTCCGCAGGCCCTCATCCGGGTTCTCGGTGCCAATGCGCACCGTCAGACTAGAGGAATCGCCGACCTCGCCGAGCAGGCGCATCAACACCACCTGCTCTTCGAGCGCCTCGAGGACGTTGCGCAGGCCCTCGGAGAAGTCCACGGAGGCCAGGTTGGCGGCGCCGGCGAAGACGATCTTCTCGTCGTGCTTTTCGACCAGGGTCTCCAGCAGCACCGACAGCACCGCGGCGACGACCGGGCGGTCTTCCACCGGGAGCTGGTTCGGCAGGTCGGCGACCGCGGTGGGGACGTCGCCGAGCCAGCACCCGTCGAGGCAGGTGTTGAGCAGGGCGCGCAGGTGGGCGATGGAGTCCTCGGCGACGTCGACGTGCGTCTCGATGACCCGCTGCTCCACCCGCCCGGTGTTGGTGATCAGGACGAGCAGCAGCCGCCGCGCGGCGACAGGGACGAGCTCGACGTGCCGGACCGACGACCGGGTCAGCGACGGGTACTGGACCACCGCGACCTGCCGGGTCAGCTGGGCGAGCAGGCGGACCGTGCGGCCGACGACGTCGTCGAGGTCGTACGCGCCGGACAGGAACGTCTCGATGGCGCGGCGCTCGGCACCGGACAGCGGCTTCACCGTGGACAGCCGGTCCACGAACAGCCGGTAGCCCTTGTCGGTGGGGATCCGGCCGGCGCTCGTGTGCGGCTGGGTGATGTAGCCCTGCTCCTCGAGCACCGCCATGTCGTTGCGGATCGTCGCCGGCGACACCCCGAGGTTGTGTCGGTCCACCAGGGCCTTCGAGCCGACGGGCTCGTTGGTGGACACATAGTCCTCAACGATGGCGCGCAGTACCGCCAGCTTGCGGTCGTCGAGCACGTGCTCACCTCCCTGCTCATACGCCTGCCCAGCCGGGCACCGGCCTGGGCGGCGATGTGGTGGCTCCACTGTCTCACCCCGCGGCGGCCCAGCCTACGGGCGCGGCTCGCCGACCGGCCCCCGGCCCGGTGCGGCGCCCGGCTCGGCCATGCCCCTCGCTCGTCAGCTCCCGCTCCTGGCACTCCCTCCCTATGAGTGCCAAGTGTACGACGCCGCGGGGCAGACTAGAGGTACTCAGCCACCGGTGACAGGATGATCGTGAGCGTACGCCCCGCAGGACGGTCGGTGCCGTGAATCGGGCCACGGTGAACTGGACGGAAGTGGCCGACCGCTGCTTCCAGCGGCGGTACGGCGCGCTCGACGTGTCGGTCGGCGTCGTGCTCGGCGCCGCCGGCGTGCTCCTGATCGACACGCTGGCCAGCCGGCGCGAGGCGGAACGGCTCCGCTTCGACCTGCGGCGGCTCGGCGTACGGCGGGAGCCGCGCTGGGTGGTGAACACCCATGCCCATTTCGACCACTGTTTCGGCAATTCGGCGTTCGCGCCCGACGGCGGGGTGTGGGGTCATCCCTCGGTGCCCGACGACCTCTCGCGGGCCGACAGGGAGGCGCTTGCCGCGGAGTTTCCCGACTGGGCGGACGACGTACGCGTGGATCCGATCGAGCCGCCGGAGCGGCTGGTCGCCGCCTCGGCCGCCATCGACCTCGGCGACCGGGTGGTGAAGCTGCACCACCTCGGGCGCGGCCACACCGGCGGCGACCTCGTGGTCACGGTGCCCGACGCCCGCTGCGTGTACGCGGGCGATCTGGTGGAGGAGTCGGGCCCGCCCGCGTACGGCCTGGACAGCTTCCCCCTGGAGTGGCCGACGACGCTGATGCAGTTGCTCAACCTGTCGTTCGACGCGCTCGTGCCCGGCCACGGCGCGGCCGTCGACCGCGACTTCGTCGTCCGGCAGGCCGGCGAGATCGCGCTCGTCGCGTTGCGCATCCGCGAGTTCCACGCGGCCGGGGTGGCGGCCGGCGAGGCGGTGGCGGCCGGCGACTGGCCCTACCCGCGCGAGGTCATCGCCCCGGCGGTACGGCGCGGCTTCGAACACCTCGACGCCGCGGGCCGCGACCCCGGTCGCGACCCCGGACGCGACCCCGGACGCGACCCCGGACGCGACCCCGGACGTGACCCCGCACGTGACGACGCGCGGAACGCCCATGGCGCGGACCCGGAAGGATGAGGAGCGACCGCGGGGGCCGACAATGGTCTTCGTGACCGACCGAGGAACCTCTCGAGCCCCCGCGCGGGCGGCGCCGTGAGCGCGCCGGTGTTCCTCGCGGCGGCCGATCGCCTGGCCGCCGACCAGATCGTCCTGGACGGGCCCGAGGGCCGGCACGCGGCCACCGTACGGCGGTTGCGGCGCGGGGAGCGGGTCGACCTGACCGACGGGGCCGGGCTGCTCGCCGAGTGCGTGGTGGCCGCCGCGGAACGCGACGCGCTCCGCCTGGACGTGCTGGCCAGGCGCCGGCAGCCCGCGCCCGACCCGCGCGTCGTCGTGGTGCAGGCGCTCCCCAAGGGGGACAGGGGCGAACTGGCGGTCGAGGTGATGACCGAGGTGGGGGTGGACGAGATCGTGCCGTGGGCCGCGGCCCGCTGCGTGACCCGTTGGCGCCCGGAGCGCAGGGAGAAGGCGCTGGCCCGGTGGCGCGGCGCCGCCAGGGAGGCGGCAAAGCAGGCCCGCCGCGCCTGGCTGCCCCAGGTCGCGGAGCCGGCGTCGACCGGGCAGGTGGCGGACCGGATCGGCGCGGCCGCGGCGGGGATCGTGCTGCACGAGACCGCGACGGAGCCGTTGGGTTCTGTCGACCCGCCCCGTACGGGAGAGATCGTCGTCGTGGTCGGCCCGGAAGGCGGCCTCACCGACGCCGAGGTCGACGCCTTCACGGCCGCGGGCGGCCGGCCGGTGCGGCTCGGGCCCACCGTATTGCGCACATCGACCGCGGGCGTGGTCGCGGCGGCGGCCGTGCTCAGCAGGACGGACCGCTGGTAGCCGCGGGCGGCCGCCCGCCGTGTGCCGGCGGTATGCCGGCCGTGTGCTGCCGCGGGAGGCAGGGCTAAGGCTGGGACTGGTTGGCCTGCTGTTGCTGCTCGGGCGCCGGCGCCTCCGAGGTCGCGGTCGGGGTGTCGGAGGTGGGCGGCTCGGAGGTGGGCGTCGTCACCGGGTCGGGGGTGGACGAAGCCGGGACCTGCGAGGGGCTGCACGGCACGAGGCCGCGGGGCTGGCCGCCGGCCGTGCCCGTCGGCGACGGCGAGACCATGGCCGACGGGCCGCAGGTCGGCACGCCGACCGACGGAGACGGCACCGGCGTGCGCGTCGAGGTGGGCAGCGGGCTGGTCGGGGCGCCCGGATAGGGCTGCCCCGGGTTGCCGCCGCCACCCGGCACGCTGGTGCCGTTGCCCACGCTGCGAGCCGGCGCGCTCGTGCCGGCATCGCCGCCGTCACCGGCGGCGATCCCCTCGATGGCGTTGATGGCCGGGGTCGCCGAGATGGCGAGGGCGGCGATGACCACAGCGGCGGCGAGGGCGATCGCCGGGCGCCCCCAGGTCGCGGTGAACCAGGCCCAGCCGAAGCGCCGTTGCCGTTCGTTGATGCGGGCACGGATGCGATCCAGGCCGTCGGGCGCCGGCACGACCGCGTCCGCCTCCGCCTGCAGGGCACGGCGAAGTGCGTCGCCGTATGCATCCAGCGGATCGGTCATGTCATCTGCTCCAGGACGGTACGGAGCGCGGCCATGCCGCGCGCCGTATGGCTCTTGACTGCTCCGCGGCTGATCCCCATCGCGCTGGCGATCTCCGCTTCCGACAGGTCGGCGTAATAACGCAACACGAGTGCTTCCCGTTGCCTCGTGGGGAGTTCTCCGAGGGCCTTGATGACCTCTGTCCTCTCGAGCTCCGTGATCGCGCCGTTCTCCGCGCTCGGCGCGTCCGGCAGGCCCTTGGGCGCGTACTTCTCCACGACCGCCCGGTGCCGCAGGACGGACCGGGAGCGGTTGACCACCGACTGGCGCAGGTACGACAGGGCCTTCTCCGGGTCGCGCAACCGCCGCCACGCGCTGTGCATGGCCACGAAGGCGTCCTGGACGACCTCTTCTGCCGTCGCGAGATCCCGTACGAGCAGGACGGACAGCCGGACGAGCGAGCGGTAGTTCGCGCTGTAGAGCGCGGTCACGGCCTGGTCGGCATCCCAGGCCACGCCAACCGCCTCCGCCGCGCCCGCAGCCAGAACGGTCTCGGTCACATCAATAGGACGCCCTTGTTCGTCATCGGGTTTACGAAAGGGCATTCCCTGTCTCGCCTCGGTCACTGTCCGCCGCCTGCCGCCGTCCCCCGCCATCCGTCGGATGGTGATCCTTCGGTACGACGTAGTCCACGAACCGCCGGGCTGTTCGCACACCGCGCACGAAGGGGCCATGTATTAGAACATGTCCGGGGCCAGGAGGTTCGCTCCGATTCGCAACCTTAGCCAGTGACCGGGTCGTGCGCCGCTCCAGCCGCGGACGATGTGGTATCGATTCGTAGTCGTCCGATCCCGATCGCCGTCGCGAACGGTCGCGAACGGTCGCGTGCCTCGGCGGTCGCGCACGAGGGAGGTGCCGGTGTCCACAGAGGACTGCCTGTTCTGCAAGATCGTTTCCGGGGAGGTGCCGGCCAAGATCGTCCGAGACGGCGCGCGGATCCTGGCCTTCAGGGACATCAACCCGCAGGCGCCCACGCACGTCCTGGTCGTGACCAAGGACCACCATCCGAACGTGGCGGCCCTCGCCGCCGCCGACGAGTCGGCCCTCGCCGAACTGCTCGGCGAGGCGCACCAGGTCGCGGTCGGCGAGGGCATCGCCGACACCGGCTACCGGGTGGTGTTCAACACCGGGTCCCAGGCCGGGCAGACCGTCTTCCACGTCCACGCCCACGTGCTGGGCGGCCGTGGCCTGAACTGGCCGCCCGGCTGACGGCCCACCTGCCGATCTTGCCGACCTCCCGCGGGGACGCCGACGCCGATAGAATGAAAAGTGGCCGCCGGACGGCCGGGGGCGTTGTCCGTACGCCGGTGGCCGCGGCAAGACACCGCAAGACAATGCAAGTCACCGCAAGACGGCGCAGAATGCGGCAGAGGAGCACAGTGCCCACAAAGGACAGGGGTTAGGGGCCGCAAGGCCGGCAGATGGTCGAAACAACACGTCCCGCGCGGAAAGGCACAGACGCCGTGCGGTCGCAAATCAAGATCGTGGTGCCCGACGACCATTCGATGGTCAGCCTCCTCGGCTCTCGCGACGAACTGCTCCATGTCATGGAGCGCGCGTTCGACAGCGACATCCATGTCCGCGGCAACGAGATCACCGTTACCGGCCCCACCGCCGAGGTCGAGCTCGTCGCCAAGCTCATCGAGGAGCTCGTGACCCTGCTCCGCAGCGGCACCCAGCTCACCCCGGACGCGGTCGAGCGCAGCCTGGCCATGCTCCGGTCGCAGGACGGCGAGCGGCCGGCCGAGGTCCTCACCCTCGACGTCCTGTCCGCCCGTGGCCGCACCATCCGGCCGAAGACCCTTAACCAGAAGCGCTACGTCGACGCGATCGACAAGCACACCATCGTCTTCGGCATCGGCCCGGCCGGCACCGGCAAGACCTACCTGGCCATGGCGAAGGCCGTGAAGGCCCTCCAGGACAAACAGGTCAACCGCATCATCCTCACCCGGCCCGCGGTCGAGGCCGGCGAGCGCCTCGGCTTCCTGCCCGGCACCCTGTACGAGAAGATCGACCCCTATCTGCGGCCGCTGTACGACGCGCTGCACGACATGATCGACCCGGATTCGATCCCCCGCCTGATGACCGCCGGCACCATCGAAGTCGCACCGTTGGCGTACATGCGGGGCAGGACGATCAACGACTCGTTCATCATCCTGGACGAGGCGCAGAACACTTCGCCGGAGCAGATGAAGATGTTCCTGACGCGGCTGGGGTTCGGGTCGAAGGTCGTGGTGACCGGGGACGTCACCCAGGTCGACCTGCCGACCGGGCAGCTCAGCGGGCTGCGTGTCGTCCAGGAGATCCTCGAAGGCATCGACGACATCAACTTCTGCCGGCTGACCAGCGCCGATGTCGTACGGCACCGGCTGGTGACCGACATCGTCGACGCCTACACCCGGCATGACGCGGCGACGCGGCGGCCGCAGGAGTTCAAGCAGGGCGGCGCGGCGCGCGGGCCGCGCAAAGGGGGGCGGCGGTGACCGCGCCGGGCGCCGACCGCCGCACCGGTAGGGGACGGGCGTGAGCATCGAGGTGCTGAACGAGTCCGGGGCCGAGGTGGACGAGGCGGCCCTGGTCGACTTGGCCCGCCACGTCCTCGACAGCATGCGGGTGCATCCGCTCGCCGAGCTGTCGCTGCTGCTCGTCGACCGGTCGGCGATGGCCGAGCTGCACGAGAAGTGGATGGACGAGCCGGGGCCGACCGACGTGCTCGCCTTCCCCATGGACGAACTGCGTCCCGGGCAGCCGGGGGGCGGCGGCGAGGACGCCGCGGTCGATCCGAGCCTGCTCGGCGACGTCGTGTTGTGCCCGGACGTCGCCAAGGCGCAGGCGAAGAAGGCGGGGCACAGCGTGGCTGACGAGTTGCATCTGCTGTGCACGCATGGGATTTTGCATCTCCTCGGGTATGACCACGCCGAGCCCGAGGAGCACAAGGAGATGTTCGACTTGCAGGCCCGGTTGCTGGCCGCCTGGCAGGAGAAGCGCGAGGCCCCGTGAGCGCGCCGCAGGCGCGCGACGCGCGCTGGACTGACGAGCGAGGGACGAGCGAGGAGGGAAGCGCGCGGCTAGAGCGCGCCGAGGACTTGGCGCGGGAAGCGGCGCGCCGAGCGAGTCCGGTCGTCCGCGGAGCCGGGCCATGAACACCGGGCAGTGGTGGCTGCTCACCGGGGCGGTCTGCCTGGTGATCATCGGCGGCCTGTTCGCCTCGGCGGAGACCGCGCTGGCCCGCGTCTCGCGGGTCGCCGTCGATGAGCTGCGCCGGGCGCACCGGCGCGGTGCGCGGCGGCTGGCCGAGGTGGTCGCTGATCCGGCGCGCTACCTCAACCTGGTGTTGTTCCTGCGGGTCAGCTGCGAGCTCGCCGCCACGGTGATCGTGGCCGACCTGTGCATCGCCTGGCTGGGGGAGACGTGGCCGGCCTACGTCACAGCGGCCGCATCCATGATCGTCGTCAGCTACGTGGTGGTGGGGGTGGCGCCGCGCACGCTCGGCCGCCAGCACGTCGAGCGGGTCGCGCTGGCCACGGCCGGCCTCGTGTACGCGCTGGCCAGGGTGCTCGGCCCGCTGCCGCAGCTGCTCATCCTGGTCGGCAACGCGTTGACGCCGGGCAAGGGCTTCCGCGAGGGCCCGTTCGCGTCCGAGGCCGAGCTGCGGGACCTCGTCGACCTGGCTGAGCAGCGGCGGCTCATCGAGCCCGGCGAGCGCCAGATGATCCACTCGGTGTTCGAGCTCGGCGACACGATCGTCCGCGAGGTCATGGTGCCGCGCACCGACATCGTGTTCATCGAACGGCACAAGACCCTGCACCAGGCGCTGTCGCTCGCGCTGCGCAGCGGGTTCTCGCGGATCCCCGTGGTGGGCGAGAACGAGGACGACATCGTCGGCATCGCCTATCTCAAGGACATCGTCCAGCGCACCCACGAGTCGTCCGACACGGAGGCCGGCGAGCCGGTCGAGTCGGTCATGCGTCCGGCCACGTACGTCCCTGACAGCAAGCCCGTCGACGACCTGCTGCGCGAGATGCAGACCAGGCAGACGCATCTGGCCATCGTGATCGACGAGTACGGCGGCACGGCGGGCCTCGTCACGATCGAGGACATCCTGGAAGAGATCGTGGGTGAGATCGCCGACGAGTACGACGTCGAGTCGCCGCGGGTGGAGCGGCTCGGTGCGGACGCGGCCCGGGTCACCTCGCGGCTGCCGGCCGAGGACCTGGCCGAGCTGTTCGGGGTCGAGATCGCCGCCGAGGACGTCGAGACCGTGGGCGGGTTGCTGGCGCACGCGCTGGGTCGGGTGCCGATCGCCGGCTCGAAGGCCACGGTGGCGGGGCTCACGCTGACCGCGGAGAGCATCGCCGGCCGGCGCAACAAGATCGGCACCGTCCTGGTCGAGCGGCGGCCCGCCGCCGAGTCCGACGGCCACGGCGCGGGCGAGAGCGTCTCGTTCGACGCCTGATCGGGGTTCGACGCGCCGCTAGGCTGAACTCAAGCGACGCAGGACGGGAACGCGCTCGAGGGGGACGCAGTGGCCGAGCCATCGCCGGAGGACGTGAAGATCATCACCCTGGCACGGTCGGCGCGCGCCCGCGCGGAGGCAGCCGAGGGCGCCGCCGTACGGGACGAGACCGGCAGGACGTACGCGGCCGCGGCGGTCGCGCTGCCGTCGCTGCGGTTGTCGGCGCTTCAGGTGGCCGTGGCGATGGCGGCATCGAGCGGCGCCTCGGAGCTCGAGGCCGCCGCCGTGGTGACCGCCGGCGAGCCGGGCGCCGAGGGCGTCGCCGCCGTACGGGACCTGGGCCAGAAGGCACGGATCCTGGTGGCCGGCCCCGACGGCACGCTCCGGTCCACCCTTTAGGCGAGAATTGGCCCGTGACGTCACCCTCCAACGGCCGGCCCGGTGACAGCGACGTCTTCCCGCTGGGCGGCTTCGCCCCCCGGGAGGGCTTCCGCTCCGGGTTCGCCTGCTTCATCGGACGGCCCAACGTGGGCAAGTCCACGCTCATGAACGCGCTGGTGGGCACCAAGGTGGCCATCACCAGCAGCCGCCCGCAGACCACCCGCCGGGCGATCAGGGGCATCGTGCACCGGCCGGACGCCCAGCTGATCATCGTTGACACCCCTGGGCTGCACAAACCGCGCACCCTGCTGGGCGAGCGGCTGGACAGCCTGGTGCGCTCCACGCTCACCGAGGTCGACGTCATCGGCTTCTGTGTGCCGGCGGACGAGCCGGTCGGCCCGGGTGACCGGTTCATCGCCCGCGAGCTGGCCCGCGTCGAGCAGACCCCCGTCGTGGCGATCGTGACCAAGGCCGACCTCGCCGGTCGCAAGCAGATCGCCGACCGGCTGATCGAGGTCGGCGAGCTCGGGGAGTGGGCGGACATCGTCCCGGTGTCGGCGGTGGCCGGGCCGAAGGGGGCAGCCGCCCCCGGCGGTGCGGCCGGATTCCAGCTCGACATCGTCACCGACCTCCTGATCGCCAAGCTGCCCGAGGGGATGCCGCTGTACCCCGAAGGCGAGCTGACCGACGAGCCCGAGCAGATCCTGGTCGCCGAGCTGATCCGCGAGGCCGCGCTGGAAGGCGTCCGCGACGAGCTGCCGCACTCGATCGCGGTGGTGGTTGAGGAGATGGCGCCGCGCGAGGGCCGCGACGACCTGATCGACGTGTACGCCGAGATGTACGTCGAGCGGCCAAGCCAGAAGGCCATCGTCATCGGCTCCAAGGGCGCCCGGCTCAAAGAGGTCGGCACCCGCGCGCGCCGGCAGATCGAGGCGCTGCTCGGCACGAGGGTGTTTCTCGACCTGCGGGTAAAGGTTGCCAAGGACTGGCAGCGCGATCCCAAGCAGCTGCGGCGCCTGGGTTTCTACGACTGAACCCCGGCCCGCTCGGCGATCCTGGCTGGTCGGGGGGCCGGGCGGCACTGATGAACGGGGCTGCGCCGGCGCGCGGCAATCCCTTCCTCCGGCCACGGCACCCGGTACGGGTCGGTACCGTGGCGTGGAGTCCGTTTTGGGAGGAGAGCCCCGATGTTGCTAATTTTCGGGCTGTCGGCGGTCTTCCGCACGGTGGGCGAGGGCGTCTTCCACTGCCCGGCCTGCGGAGGCGACCGAGGCTACCGGCGGCGCATCGGCCGGCGCTGGGTCACGCTGTTCTTCCTCCCGGTGATCCCGTTGCACCGCCTCGGCGAGATCGTGGAATGCCGGGCCTGCCGCAGCCGGTTCCGGCCGTCCGTGCTCAAGGTGCCCACCGCGGGGCAGCTCGCCGCCGCGCTGCCCGCCGGCATGCGCGCCGCCACCGCGCTGGTGCTGCGGGCCGCCGACGAGGACGCGGCGAGTGCGCGCCGGCGCGCCGTCGAGGCCGTGCGCGGGTACGGCGAGGAGCACTACGACGACGACGCCCTCGACGGGGATCTCGCGATGCCGCCGGCTTTCCTCGCCGAGGAGATCGCCACCGCCGGCGCCCACCTGGCCGTCGAGGCCAAGGAGTGGTTCCTGGCCCAGGCGGTCCGCGTCGGGCTGGCGGACGGGCCGTTGACCGACGCGGAACGGCAGACCCTGCACGGCGTCGCCGCCGACCTCGGCATGACGCAGGCGCACGCGCTCGGCGTCATCGCCATGACCGAGGGAGCGTCCAGATGAGCGCGCCGCCGGAGCGCGCCGATGCCGCGCGGGAGGGGCCATGAGCCGGGCCACCGCGCTGGTGCGGTACCCGGGTCCGCGCCTGGCCGAGGGCATCGTGACGCACAGAGCCCGCCGCCCGATCGACCTCGAGCTGGCGCGCGGCCAGCACGCGGCGTACGTCTCCGAGCTCGCGGCCGCCGGCTGGCGGGTCCGTCCCCTGGTGCCCGCCGACGACCACCCCGACGCGGTCTTCGTCGAGGACACCGTCGTGATCTGCGGCGAGCTGGCCGTCCTGACCAGGCCCGGCGCCCCGCGCCGGCGGCCCGAGGTGATCGGCGCGGAGAAGGCCGTCCGCGAGCTCGGTCTCGAGCTGGCCAGGATCAAGGCGCCCGGCACCCTCGACGGCGGGGACGTGCTGCAGGCCGGCGGCACCGTCTACGTCGGCCGTTCCGCCCGGAGCAACGAGGAGGCGTTCTGCCAGCTGGCGCGCCTGCTCGGCGCGCCGGGCCGGCGTGTGGTGTCGGTCGCGGTGAACGGCTGCCTGCACCTGAAGTCCGCGATGACCGCGCTGCCCGATGGGTCGCTGATCGGCCTGCCGGACCGGGTGGACACCTCGGTGCTGCCCGGTCTGCGGGTCGCGCCGGAGCCGGCCGGCGCCCACGTGCTGCCGCTCGGCGGGAACCGGGTGCTGCTCGCCGCGTCCGCGCCCCGCACCGCCGAGCTGCTGGCGGCCGACGGGTACGACGTCACCACCGTCGACATCAGCGAGTTCGAGGCACTGGACGGCTGCGTCACCTGCCTGAGCGTGCTCATCCGGCACTGATCCGCCCCGGGCCCGGCGGGAACGAGCATCGATCGTCTGTCTCAGCCCGATCGTTTGTCTCAGCCTGTGGACGCCAATCTGATATCCGCCAGCGCTTCTGTTAACGTACGAGACGTGCTGGGTCAGCTCCTGCTTAGCGGCCGCGGCGAGGGCCTGTAACAGGCCGGCTCCCTCGTCGCGGAGCTTCGCGCGACCGTCGGCCGTACGACCCGAGTCGAAGGAGCCTCACTTCCATGATTCCCCGGCAACGTTCCAGCGGCATGCCCGTCCATCGCTACCGCGCCTTCAAACCGGTCGACCTGCCCGATCGCCGATGGCCCGGCCGGGCCATCACCAAGGCGCCGCGCTGGCTGTCCACCGACCTGCGGGACGGCAACCAGGCGCTGATCGACCCGATGAGTCCCGCCCGCAAGCTGAAGATGTTCGAGCTGCTGGTTCGCATGGGCTACAAAGAGATCGAGGTCGGCTTCCCTTCGTCGGGGCAGACCGACTTCGACTTCGTCCGGCAGCTGATCGAGGAGGACCGGATTCCGGACGACGTACGGATCTCGGTGCTCACCCAGGCGCGCGAGGAGCTGATCGAGCGGACCATCCAGTCCCTGGTCGGCGCCCGCAACGCCAGCGTCCACATGTACAACGCGACGTCGCCGGAGTTCCGGCAGGTCGTGTTCGGGGTGGACCGCGAGGAGTGCAAGGCGATCGCGGTGAACGGCACCGAGGCCGTGGTCAAGTACGCCGACCAGTACCTCGACGACCCCGGCTTCGGCTACGAGTACTCGCCCGAGATCTTCATGGACACCGAGCTCGACTTCGCCCTCGAGGTCAGCGAGGCGGTCATGGACGTGTGGCAGCCGGGCCCAGGGCGTGAGATCATCCTCAACTTCCCGTGCACGGTCGAGCGGTCGACGCCGAACGTCTACGCCGACCAGATCGAGTGGATGAGCCGCAACCTGTCGCGCCGCGAGCACGTCGCGCTGTCCGTGCACACCCACAACGACCGGGGCACGGCCGTCGCGGACGCCGAGCTCGCCCTGATGGCGGGCGCCGACCGCATCGAGGGCTGCCTGTTCGGCAACGGGGAGCGCACCGGCAACGTCTGCCTGGTCACGCTGGGCCTGAACCTGTTCTCCCAGGGGATCGACCCGCAGATCGACTTCTCCGACATCGACGAGGTCCGCCGGACGGTCGAGTACTGCAACCAGCTGCCCGTGCCGGAGCGCCATCCCTACGCCGGCGACCTCGTCTACACGGCCTTCTCCGGCTCGCACCAGGACGCGATCAAGAAGGGCTTCGAGGCGCTCGAGCGGGCGGCGGACGAGGCCGGGATCGCGGTCTCCGAGTACCCGTGGAGCGTCCCTTACCTGCCCGTCGACCCCAAGGACGTCGGCCGCTCCTACGAGGCGGTGATCCGGGTCAACAGCCAGTCCGGCAAGGGCGGCGTGGCGTACATCATGAAGAGCGAGCACTCGCTCGACCTGCCGCGCCGGCTGCAGATCGACTTCTCGCGGGTCGTCCAGGACCACACCGACGCCGCGGGCGGCGAGGTCACCGCGACCCGGATGTGGGAGATCTTCAGCACCGAGTACCTCTCGTCCGGCCCGCGCGCCGGGCTGCTCGCCCACCGTACGTCCTCGAAGGTCGACGAGAAGGACGTGCTCAACGTGGACGTCCGGGTGGACGGCGAGATCCGCGAGATCGAGGGCGTCGGCAACGGCCCGATCTCGGCGTTCTGCGACGCGCTCGGCGCGGTCGGCATCTCCGTGCGAGTGCTCGACTACCACGAGCACGCGCTCAGCGCGGGCAGCGACGCCAAGGCCGCCGCGTACGTCGAATGCCAGATCGGCGACCGGACGTTGTGGGGCGTCGGGATCGACGCCAACACGGTGTCGGCCTCGCTCAAGGCCGTGCTGTCCGCGGTCAACCGGGCCGCCCGCGCCGCGGGTCGGCCCTGACTCGGTCCCGCTGATCAGCGGAGGACGTGCTTGACCAGGGAGCGGAGGGGGCCGGTGAGCTGGGTCTCACCGGCCTCGACCGTGGTGTCCCCGATGGTGATCTCGTAGACGAACTGGTCGGGCGCCGGGCCCGGCCGGGTGGGCAGGCCGGCCAGGTCGACCTGCCGCACGAGGGCACGCAGCACCGGATCGGCGGATGTGTCGCCCTCGCCACGGCGTTCCACGCCGGCGAACCCGCCGCTGCGCACCACCATTACCTTCATGTTGTCTCCCGCCGGCTGCGTTCGGCCCCGGCCCGCCGCGGCGCGCCGGCGCGGCCCCACCCGCGCCGGCGCACCTCGTTACGCCCGGTCGAGGACGATTCTTCCCCGCTGCCGGCGGATGAGACTCACAGCGAAACGCCTACTCCCGTCCAGGCATTTCGCACCGCGGTGTGCTCGGCGCCGCCGGCCCCGAACAGCTTGGACGCCGTCGCCGCCGTCACCGCCGCGAAGCGCTCGAAGTCGGCGTCGGACGCCAGCTCGCCGCCGGTCAGCGCCTCGTACCACACCTTGCCGGCCCGTTCCCAGGCGTGGCCGCCGATCTCGGCGGCGGCCAGGTAGAACGCGCGGTTGGGGATGCCGGAGTTGATGTGCACGCCCCCGTTGTCGCGGCCCGTCCGCACGTAGTGGTCCATGTGGCCAGGCTGCGGGTCCTTGCCCATCTGCGGGTCGTCGTACGCGGTGCCCGGGGCCTTCATCGACCGCAGCGCCACGCCGTGCACCGAGGCCGCGAGCAGGCCCTGGCCGATGAGCCAGTCGGCCTGGTCGGCGGTCTGGCCCAGGTGGTACTGCTTGATCAGCGAACCGAACACGTCCGACATCGACTCGTTCAGCGCGCCCGACTGGCCGAAGTACGCGAGCCCGGCCGTGAACTGCGTGACGCCGTGGGTGAGCTCGTGGCCGGTCACGTCGAGCGGGCCGGTGAAGGCGGTGAACAGGGTGCCGTCGCCGTCCCCGTACACCATCTGCTCGCCGTTCCAGAACGCGTTGTCGTACCTCTCGCCGTAGTGGACCGTGGAGACCATCGGCAGGCCGCCGCCGTCGATCGAGTCGCGTCCGTAGGCCTTCTCGTAGAACTCGAACGTGACGCCCAACCAGTCGTAGGCGGTGTCGGCGGCGGCGTCCCCGGTGGCGCGGCCGCCCTCGGTGCGGACCGTGTCGCCTGGCAGCTGCTCGCGGTGCTTGGCGTCCTTGATCGTACGGTTGGGCACGGGTGGCCCGGCGGCGACGCTCGGTCCGACGTAGCCCTCGGCGAACAGGGACAGCCGTCGCTCCACGCGATGGCTCGCGTCGAGGACGAGGGAGCGGCGGGCGCGGGCCCGCAGCTCGGGATCGTCGGTGCGTTCCAGCACTCGTTCCAGCACATGGGGTGGCACTATGGTGCATCTCATGGTGTCAACGGTCGCATCCAGGCCGTGATCCAAACCACTGTTGATCATCGTGTCTTGAGACCGGAACCGGTCGCTGCCCGCCGCCATAGACGCCGATTTCGATGCTTACAGGACATGCGGGAGAATGATGCGGTGAGCCTCTACCGCGACGAGGGCATCGTGCTCCGCACCCAGAAGCTGGGGGAGGCCGACCGAATCGTCACGATCTTGACGCGCCGGACCGGGCGGATCCGGGCGGCGGCCAAGGGCGTGCGCCGCACCACCTCGCGATTCGGGGCGCGCCTGGAGCCGTTCACGCACGTCGACATCCAGCTGTACGAGCGGCGGTCGCTCGACCTGATCACCCAGGCCGAGACGCTGCGACCGTACGGCGAGTCGCTCGCCGCCGACTACCCGCGCTACACGGCGGGGACGGCCATGCTGGAGACCGCCGAGCGGCTCACCGCGGAGGAGAAGGAGCCGGCGCTGCGCCAGTTCCTGCTGCTCGTCGGGGGCTTGCGCACCTTGGTCGACGCGTCGCACGACCCGCGTCTGGTGCTCGACGCGTTCCTGCTGCGGTCGCTGTCGGTGGCCGGCTGGGCGCCCGCGCTCGACGAGTGCGCGCGCTGCGGGACGCGCGGCGGGCTGCGCGCCTTCGCCATCCCGGCCGGGGGCGCGGTCTGCGCGAGCTGCCGCCAGGCCGGCGCGGCCACGCCCACCCCGCAGACGCTCGAGCTGATGCTGGCGCTGCTGCGTGGCGATTGGGCGATCGCGGACGCGAGCGCGCCGCGCCAGCGGGTAGAGTGCAGCGGCCTGGTCGCCGCCTACCTGCAGTGGCATCTGGAGCACGGGATCCGGTCACTAAGGCACGTGGAGCGGGAGGCGCCGAGCGAGCGGAGTGGCCGGCCGAGGGACGAGGCCGTCCGCGTAGCGAGGGAGCAGCCAAGCGCGACCATGGACGCTGAGCGCGAGGCGCCGAATGCGACCGTGGGACGGGAGCGCGCGACGCCGGGCGGGACCGTGGAGCACGAACGCGAAGGGTCGACGAGGGGTTGAGAAGGGCTGTGCGGCCGCCGGAGCCGCATCCGAGCGGCGTCCTGCCGCCGAAAATTCCGGGGGAGCTGGTCCCGCGGCACGTCGCCATCGTGATGGACGGCAACGGGCGGTGGGCGAAGGAGCGCGGGCTGCCCAGGGTCGAGGGCCACAAGATGGGGGAGTACTCCCTCTTCGATGTGATCATGGGCGCGATCGAGCTCGGCGTCCCTTACCTGTCGGCCTACGCCTTCTCGACCGAGAACTGGCGGCGTTCACCCGACGAGGTGCGGTTCCTCATGGGGTTCAACCGCGACGTGATCCGGCGGCGCCGGGACCAGCTGCACTCGATGGGGGTGCGGGTACGGTGGGCGGGCCGGCGGCCCCGGCTGTGGCGCAGCGTCATCAAAGAGCTCGAGGAGGCCGAGCGGATGACCCGCGGCAACGACGTGCTGACCCTGCAGTTCTGCGTGAACTACGGCGGGCGGGCGGAGATCGCGGACGCGGCGGCGGCGATCGCCCGCGACGCGGCCGCCGGCCGGCTCGACCCGAACAAGGTCACCGAGAAGGTGTTCGCCCGCTATCTCGACGAGCCGGGCATCCCTGACGTCGATCTGTTCGTGCGGTCCTCGGGCGAGCAGCGGACGTCGAACTTCCTGCTGTGGCAGTCCGCCTACGCCGAGCTGGTCTTCCTCGACACGCTGTGGCCCGACTTCGACCGGCGCCACCTGTGGCACGCCTGCGAGATCTACGCCAGCCGGGACCGCCGCTACGGCGGGGCGGAGCCCAACCCGGTGCCGCCCGGGCCGGCGGCCCGGTCCTGACGAGCCCCGGTCCTGACGAGCCCCGGTCCTGACGAGCCCCTGGTCAGCGGGCGCAGTCGGCGCAGGTGCCGAAGACCTCGACGGTGTGCGTCACGTCGACGAATCCGTGCTCGGCCCCGACGGCCTCGGCCCATCGCTCGACCGCGGGCCCGGCCACCTCGACCGTACGGCCGCACTCCCGGCAGACGAGGTGGTGGTGGTGCTCCCCGGTGCGGCAGGCCCGGTAGACGGACTCGCCGTCGTCGGTGCGCAGCACGTCGATCTCGCCGGCCGCGCTGAGCGCCTGCAGCGCCCGGTAGACGGTGGTCAGGCCGATCTTCTTCCCGTCCGCACGCAAGGTGGCGTAGATCTCCTGCGCGCTCCGGAAGCCCTCGCTCGCCGCCAGCGCGCCGCGGACCGTCTCCCGCCGGGCGGTCATCGAGAGGTCACCTCCGCGTCCGAACGTGCCGTTGCCGGCGATTCGCGCCGCCCGCCGCCGGCGGGGTCGGTGCCGCGCCGCGGGCGGGGAACGGCCCGGGGGCGCAGGGCGCGGGCCAGCCGGCCGCCGGCCACCGCCACGACGAACAGGGCGAGCGCGCTCACCACGATCGCCGGGCCCGGGGACAGGTCGCGCTCGTAGCCCGCGTACAGGCCGCTCACGCCCGAGATCACGCCGAATCCCATGGCCACGACGATGGTGGTCTTGAACCCTCTGGTGAGCTGCTGCGCCGCCGCCACCGGGACCACCATCAGCGCGCTGACGAGCAGCAGGCCGACGACGCGCATCGCGACGACGACGGTGAGCGCCGCGGTGACCGCCAGCAGGAGGCTGAGGAACCGGACCGGCAGGCCGCTGGCCCGGGCCACCTCCTCGTCCTGGCACAGCAGGAACAGCTCCCTGCCGAACAGCGCGATCACCACGATCACGGCGCCGGCGAGCGCCACCACGACGTACAGATCCTGGCTGGAGACGTTGCTGATCGAGCCGAACAGGTACGACAGCAGGTTGCCCGTGCTGCCGCCGGGCGCGACGTTCGTGAGCAGCACCCCGCCCGCGATGCCGCCGTAGAACAGCAGCGCGAGCGCGACGTCGGCGCCGGTGCGGGCGCGCGTGCGCAGCAGCTCGATCGCGATCGCGCCGGCGGCGGAGACGATCACGGCGGTGAGGACGGGGGAGGTGCTGGTCAGCAGGCCGAGCGCCACTCCGGTGAGGGCGATGTGCCCGATGCCGTCGCCCAGCAGGGCCAGCCGGCGCTGCACGATAAACGTGCCGACGGCCGGCGCGGCGAGGCCCATGAGCACGGCGGCGAGCAGTGCCCGGCGCATGAAGTCGAAGGCCAGCATGCTCACGGTCGATCCCCCCAGGCGGTGAGCGGCCCGCCATCGGGCTCCGCCGGCCCGTGCGGGTGCACGTGGTCATGTCCAGGAAGGGCATGGACGCCGACCGGTGCGGGCGGCGCGCCCGCGTGCGCGACCCGCCCGTCCGACAGGACGACGCACCGGGTGATGAGCGGCTCGAGCGGACCGAGCTCGTGGGCGACCAGGACCACCGTACGGTCGCGGCCGACCAGCGCCCTGAGCGTCTCCGCCAGCGCCGCCTGGCTGGCCGCGTCGACGCCTGCGGTGGGCTCGTCCATCACGAAGGCGTCGGGCTCGCCGGCCAGCGCCCGGGCGATCAGCACCCGCTGTTGCTGGCCGCCGGACAGCTCGTGGACGGACCGGCGCGCCTGCCCGGCGAGGCCGACGGCGTCGAGGGCCCGGTCGACGGCGGCGCGGTCGGCCCGGGATGGTGGGCGCAGCCGGGACTGGCGGGCAACCCGTCCTGAGGAGACGACCTCGCGTACGGTGGCCGGCACGCCGCCGCCCACGGTCAGCCGCTGCGGCACGTATCCGATGCGCCACCATTCGCGGAACCGGGCGGGCGGGCTGCCGTAGATCTCGGTATGCCCGGCCGACAGCTGAACCAGGCCGAGCAGGGCCCGGATCAGCGTGGACTTGCCCGAGCCGTTGGGGCCAAGGACGGCGAGCACCTCGCCGGGGTCGACCCGCAGGTCGACGCCACGCAGGACGAGACGGCCGTCCAGCCTGACCTGGCCGCCCGTCATGGCGAACACCGGCCGGCGGCCGGTGCCGGTCGCCGGCGGAGCGGGAAGCGCGACGCTCATCGGCACTCCAGCGCGGTGCGGAGGGTCTGCAGGTTCCGCCGCATGATCGATAGGTAGTTTCCCTTCGCCCCGGCTGGCAGCCCCTCGACGGGGTCGAGCGTCGCCGTCCGCACGCCGGCCTCGCGCGCCAGCGTCTGCGCCACCTTGGGGCTCACGAGCGTCTCGGTGAATACCGTCGTCACGCCGGTCCGGCGGATCTCGCCGGTGAGGGCGGCCAGCCGCTGCGGCGACGGTTCGTTCTGCGGGTCGATGCCGGCGACGCTGACCTGGGTCAGCCGGTAACGCTCGGCCAGGTAGCCGAACGCGGCGTGGCTGGTCACGATGGTCCGGTATCCACAGTCGCGCAGGCCGGCCGCGAACTCGCCGTCCAGCGCGTGGAGGTCGGCGCCGAGCGCCCGCGCGTTGGCCTCATAGGTGGCGGCGTGCGCCTGATCGACCTTGGCGAGGCGGGCGCCGACCGCCGTAGCCACGGTGGCCAGCCTGTCGGGATCCAGCCACAGGTGCGGGTCCCGGGGGCCGCCGCCCGCCGACGAGCCGGTGGCGGCGGAGCCGGTGCTCGCCGCGGAAAGGGTCGGGACGAGGGAAGCGGCGTCGATGGACCTGTCCGCGGCGTGCCGGTCGACGGCCTGGTCGACGGCCGGCTGCAGGCCCTTGACGTACACGACGAGATCGGCCTGGGCGACCGCGACGACCTGGCGCGGCGTGAGCTCGATGTCGTGGGGCTCGGCACCGGGTTTGGTCAGCGTGGTCACGGACGCGGCGGACCCGGCGACGCGCCGCGCCACCCATGCCATCGGATAGAACGAACCGATGATCGAGACCTCGCCGCCGCCCTTCGCCCGGTCGCCCCCGCACGCGGCGGCCCCGAGCAGCGTCGCGGCGGCACAGACCGCCGCGGTGGCCCGCCATGGCCTCGGTCGGTGCGTCAACACGGGCCCAAGTATGGATGAATATGAAAACGGTTGTCAAAACCGTCCGACCGCGTGCCCGGCCGCGAGCAGGACGAGCACGACGAAGGCGCCGATGCGCAGCAGCCGCCCGGCGATCGGGGTGGACGGCCAGGACAGGTAGGCCAGCCAGGCCAGCAGCGCGGCCAGCACGAACAGGGCCGCGGCGCCGACCCACCCGGTGCCGAGCATGCCGGCGAGCAGCAGCGCGACCAGCGCCAAGGGCAGCACCCACCGCGGCAACTGGTGCAGGAAGACGAGCGGCGTCGCGCTCCAGCGCGTCACCGCGCGCCGCAGGCCGCCGGCCGCGGAAGGGTCGGTCACGCCCTCACCTCCTGGGGAACTCGCCCGGGAGCCGGTCGCCGTCCGGGCCCTGTGTCGCCGGCCCACATGTGTCACCGTACGTGGCCTCGGATGCAAGGATGGCATCGTGATCGCCGTTACCCGTTACCGGGTGCCGCCGGACCAGGCCGAGTCCTTCGCGGTGCGGGCGCGGGCGGTGCTCGCGGGGCTGTCGGCGGCCCCCGGCTACCTTTCCGGACGTCTTGGGCGGGCCGCGGACGATCCTGACCTCTGGGCCTTGATCACCGAGTGGCAGGGAGCCGGGTTCTACCGGCGCGCGCTCGGGATCGCCGAGGTGCGCCTGACGTTGATCCCGCTGTCCGCGCTGGCCATCGACGAGCCGGGTGTGTACGAGATCGTCCGGCCCTGACGCCGCGCCCGCGGCGGCCTACCCTTGGTGATGGGGCGGCTTCGCCGGGTTTGGCGCTCAGCGGGATGTGGCCTACCCTAAGCTGGAATTTCGTCCCGAGCATGTGATCCGCACGCCGACGTGCGCGACGCCGCCGGGCGAGACGACTCGACGACTGAGGCGGGGGCATCGGCGTCCGTGCCGCGCATGCGGACGCATCGGCCCATCGCCGCCGCGACCGCCAGCCGGATGGAGTATCACGACCATGGCCCGCCGTTCCGATGTGATGGATACCCTCGTCAGCCTCGCCAAGCGCCGCGGGCTTGTGTATCCGTCGAGTGAGATCTACGGCGGGTTGCGCGCCTCCTGGGACTACGGTCCGCTGGGTGTGGAGCTGAAGAACAACGTCAAGCGCCAGTGGTGGAAGGCCATGGTGCAGGGCCGCGAGGACATCGTCGGCCTCGACTCCTCGGTGATCTTGGCCCGCGAGGTGTGGCAGGCGAGCGGGCACGTGGACGCGTTCGTCGACCCGCTGACCGAGTGCCAGTCGTGCCACAAGCGCTACCGGGCCGACCACCTCGAGGAGGCTTACGTCGCGCGGCACGGCCGCCCGCCCGAGCGCGGCCTGGTCGAGGTGGCCTGCCCCAACTGCGGTACCAAGGGCGCCTTCACCGAGCCGAGGATGTTCAACGGGCTGCTCAAGACCTACCTGGGTCCGGTCGAGGACGACTCGGGGCTCGCCTACCTGCGGCCCGAGACCGCGCAGGGCATCTTCGTCAACTACGTCAACGTCCAGCAGTCGGCGCGCAAGAAGATCCCCTTCGGCATCGGCCAGATCGGCAAGTCGTTCCGCAACGAGATCACCCCGGGCAACTTCATCTTCCGTACCCGCGAGTTCGAGCAGATGGAGATGGAGTACTTCGTCAAGCCCGGTGAGGACGAGGAGCTGCACCAGTACTGGATCGACACCCGCACCCAGTGGTACGTCGACCTCGGCATCGACCCGGCCAACCTGCGGCACTACGAGCACCCGAAGGAGAAGCTCAGCCACTACTCCAAGCGGACCGTGGACATCGAGTACCGCTTCGGCTTCTCCGCCCGCGACTTCGAGGAGCTCGAGGGCATCGCCAACCGCACCGACTTCGACCTGAGCCAGCACGCCGAGTACTCGGGGCAGGACCTGTCCTACTTCGACCAGGCCACCGGCGAGCGCTGGATCCCGTACGTGATCGAGCCGGCTGCCGGGCTCACCCGCTCGCTGATGGCGTTCCTGATCGACGCGTACGGCGAGGACGAGGCCCCCAACGCCAAGGGGGGCGTGGACAAGCGGACCGTGCTCCGGCTCGACCCGCGACTGTCGCCGGTCACGGTGGCGGTGCTGCCGCTGTCTCGCAACGCCGACCTCTCGCCGAAGGCGCGCGACCTGGCCGCCGAGCTCCGGCAGGTGTGGAACGTCGACTTCGACGACGCGGGTGCGATCGGCCGCCGGTACCGGCGTCAGGACGAGATCGGTACGCCGTACTGCGTCACCGTGGACTTCGACACACTCGAGGACGACGCGGTCACGATCCGCGAGCGCGACACGATGAAGCAGGAGCGGATCGGCCTCACCCAGGTGCGGCCCTACCTGGCGGAACGCCTGCTCGGCTGCTGACGTCTCGCCCCGAGCGAGGCCCCGGCACCCGTGCCAGGATCGAGGGATGAGATTCGGAACCTTCGTCCCGCAGGGCTGGCGGATGGACCTCGTCGGCATCGCACCCGAGCGGCAGTGGGAGGTCATGCGCGACTTCGCCCGGCACGTCGACGACGGCGACTCGTTCGAGTCGATCTGGGTCTACGACCACTTCCACACGACGCCGCAGCCCAGCCACGAGGCGACGCACGAGGCGTGG
>DASUWU010000084.1:0-32417 GCA_036378315.1 Streptosporangiaceae bacterium
ACGACAAGGGGCTGCTGGTCCGCGACCACCGCATCAGCCCGTACTGCCCCCGCTGCGGCACCCCGCTGTCCGATCACGAGCTGGGCCAGCCGGGCGGCTACGAGACCGTGGTCGACCCGTCGGTGACCGTGCGGTTCCCGATCATCTCCGGGCCGCCGGCGGTGGCCGGCGCGTCCCTGCTCGTGTGGACCACGACGCCATGGACCCTCGTGTCCAACACCGCGGTCGCCGTGCACCCGGACGTCACCTACGTCGTGGCCACCGACGGCGCCGAGCGGGTCGTCGTGGCCGAGCCGCTGTTCGGCCAGGTGCTCGGCGACGGCTGGCAGGTCGTGGACCGGCTCGGCGGCGCCGAGCTGGCCGGTGCCACCTACCGGCGGCCGTTCGACCTGGTAGAGATCCCGGACGCGCATCGTGTGGTCACCGCCGGCTTCGTCACCGTCGAGGACGGCACCGGTCTGGTGCACCTGGCGCCCGCCTTCGGCGCCGACGACCTGGCCGCCTGCCGCGCCGCCGGGCTGCCGGTCGTCAACCCGGTGCGCCCGGACGGCACGTTCGAGGAGTCGGTGCCGCTGGTCGGCGGCGAGTTCTTCAAGGACGCCGACAAGACGCTGCTGGCCGACCTCAAGTCCCGCGGCGTCCTGTTCACGTCGGAGTCGTACGAGCACAGCTACCCGCACTGCTGGCGCTGCCACACGCCGCTGCTGTACTACGCGCTGCCGGCCTGGTACATCAGGACGACCGCGATCAAGGACCGGCTGCTCGCCGAGAACGAGCGCACCACGTGGTATCCCGAGACGGTCAAGTGGGGCCGGTACGGCGAGTGGTTGCGGGGCAACGTCGACTGGTCGCTGTCCAGGAGCCGGTACTGGGGCACGCCGCTGCCGCTGTGGCTGTGCGGCGACGACCACGTCACCTGTGTCGGCTCGCTCGCCGAGCTGTCCGAGCGCGCCGGCCGCGACCTGACCGGGCTGGACCCGCACCGCCCGTACGTCGACGATGTCGCGTTCCCGTGCCCCGAGTGCGGCGCCGAGGCGCGCCGGGTGGCCGACGTGATCGACGCCTGGTACGACTCCGGGTCGATGCCGTTCGCCCAGTGGGGCGCGCCGCATGTCAACAACGAGACGTTCGAGGCCGCCTACCCGGCCCAGTTCATCTGTGAGGCGATCGACCAGACCCGCGGCTGGTTCTACTCGCTGATGGCGGTGGGCACGCTGGTGTTCGGCCGGACGTCGTACGAGAACGTCATCTGCCTGGGTCACATCCTGGCCGAGGACGGCAGGAAGATGAGCAAGCACCTCGGCAACGTGCTGGAACCGCTGCCGCTCATGGAAAAGCACGGCGCCGACGCGCTGCGCTGGTTCATGGCGGCCACCGGCCAGCCGTGGTCGGCCCGCCGGGTCGGCGACGTGGCGCTCGAGGAGATCGTCCGCAAGGTGTTGCTGACGTACTGGAACACCGCCTCGTTCTTCGTGTTGTACGCGAACGCGGCGGCCACGACCGGCGGGGCGTGGACGCCGGAGCGGGCCGGCGAGGCGCCGCCTCCGGCCGAGCGGCCGCTGCTCGACCGCTGGGCGCTTGCCGAGCTGCACAGGACGGTCCAGGAGGTCGACGGCGCGTTCGAGGACTTCGACACGGCCCGGGCCGGGCGCCGGCTGGCCGAGTTCATCGACGACCTGTCGAACTGGTACGTGCGGCGGTCGCGGCGGCGCTTCTGGGAGGGCCCCGACTCACCCGCGGGCGCCGCGGCGTTCGCGACGCTGTACGAATGCCTGGAGACGCTCACCAGGCTGCTGGCGCCCGTCGTGCCGTTCATCACCGACTACGTCTGGGACGTGCTGCGCGCGGAGGACGCCCCGGAGTCCGTCCACCTCGCCACCTGGCCGACGGCCGATCCGGCGCTGGTGGACGCCGCCCTCACCGAACAGATGGCGCTGGTACGGCGGCTCGTGGAGTTGGGCAGGGCGGCCAGGGCCTCGTCAGGGGTGCGGACCCGCCAGCCGCTCGGCCGCGCCCTGGTCGGCGCCGCCGGCTGGCCGGCGCTGCCGGCCGAGCTGCGCACGCAGGTCGCCGACGAGCTGAACGTCGCGCACCTCGACGAGCTGGCGTCGATCGGCGGCGACCTCGTTGAGTACGAGGTGAAGCCCAACTTCCGCGACCTCGGCAAGCGGTACGGCAAGAACACGCCGCGGGTGGCGGCGGCGATCGGATCGGCCGACCCGGCGCGGCTGGTCGCCGCGCTGCGTGCGGACGGCGCGGCCACGGTCGAGGTCCCCGAGCTCGGGCCGCAGCGGATCGAGGCCGGGTCCGTGATCGTCACCGAGCGGCCGCACACGGGGTGGGCGGTGGAAAGCGCCGGTGGTGAGACTCTGGCCCTTGATCTCACCGTCACGCCGGAGCTGCGCCGGGCCGGGATCGCACGCGAGGTCATCAGGCTCGTCCAGGACGCGCGCAAGGCCGACGGGCTCGACGTCACCGACCGGATCGAGCTGTGGTGGCGCGTCGACCCCGCCGTCGACTCCGCCGTCGCCGCCGATGACGCCGCCGGCGGCGCCGCCGACGTGGCCGCCGGGCTGCGGAGTCATCAGGCCGAGGTGGCCGGCGAAGTGCTCGCCGTGGCCGTGCACGACGAGCCGCCCGGCGCCGACCTGGCCGCCGCGCTGCCCGAGCATCATGACGCCGGAATGGGGCTGACCTTCTGGCTCCGGCGGTCATCCCCGGCGGAGGATTGACGTTTCGCCGGGGTTGGTCGAGACACATCGTGTTTGGGATGATGCACGCGTGGACCTTCCCGAGGAGTCATCAGAGCAGGCGCCGCCGTCGCCGCCGGCCGAGCCCGGCCGCGGCGAGGCCGCCCCGGCCGGCGGCGCCGCGCCCGGCGACCCGTCGCTGCGCATGCGCGCCTCCGACGCCGACCGTGATCGCATCGCGGACGAGCTGCGGGAGGCGCTCGCGGAAGGGCGGCTGACCCCAGAGGAG
Source organism: Streptosporangiaceae bacterium (assembly GCA_036378315.1). Classification (GTDB taxonomy): domain Bacteria; phylum Actinomycetota; class Actinomycetes; order Streptosporangiales; family Streptosporangiaceae; genus CALAED01. The sequence goes on from DASUWU010000084.1 coordinate 2,980, forward strand.
CACGCCGAGCGCCTGGACGCCGTCTACGCCGCGAAGACCTATGCCGAGCTGGCGCCGATCGTGGCCGACCTGCCGGCGGCCGGACGGCCTGCCACGCCCGCGCCGCCGCGCCCGCAGCCGACCATGGACATCGCCGGCGCCGCCGGCACCTCGCTGCCCGCGCCGGCGCGGCACGCGTCCAACATCGTGGCGATCTTCAGTGGCGCCGACCGCAAGGGCCGGTGGCTGGTCGAACCGCACACCACCGTCGTGACCGTCTTCGGCGGGATCGACCTCGACCTGCGGCGGGCAGTGCTCTCGCAGCGCGAGGTCACGATCAACGTCACCTGCGTGTTCGGCGGAATCCAGCTCAAGGTTCCACCCGGCGTGCGGGTGATCAACTCGGTCGCCGCCGTGTTCGGCGGCTGCGAGGTGCCCCGCGACGACCCGCTGGAACCCGACGCCCCGGTGATCCGGTTGACCGGCGTCGTGCTGTTCGGCGGGCTCGACGTGAAGCGCAGGGGGGTTCCAGGCGACGCGGGCGCCGCCGACGAGATCGGAGACGGGTTCAGGAATCGGCAGCGGGAGATCCAGCGCGAGTTCCACGAACGCCGCCGCGCGGCACAGCGCGAGCTGCGTGAAAAGCATCGGGAGCTGCGCGAAATGCGTCGCTTCGAGCGCCGCGACCGCCGTCGCAACGGCTGACCCCGGTCCTGCGTCCCGCCGCCACGGACGTCGCCGTGGACCGGGAGGGGCGGTGCGCTCAGTCGCGGGTGGCCGGCTCTTTGTCGGGCTGGCAGACCAGGCAGGGCGTGCACCCACGGGCCTGGGCCTCGGCGCGGCTGAGCGATTCGAGATCGTCGGCGTCGTCACCGATGTCTTCGATCAGCGCGCAGTCGGGACGGTGGTAACGCTTGGTGCCGCTGAGGATGCGGACCAGTTGGCCGCCGCCGTCGTCCGGCGCGTACGGTGCCGATGCGCCGGCCGTTGACGCGGAACCGGCGGAGCCGGCGGAGTGCTCGGCGGCGGTCGACTTCGTCGCCTGCGCAGGCACGTCGGGGCCCGCGTCTTCGGCGTCATCGGCCTCGGCCGCGCTCTGGTCGCTGCCCACCGGCCGGGTCGTCGTCTCGGCGTCGGCCGCCGCCTCGCCGGCGTGACCGCCTTCGGCGGCGCCGCTCCCGCCCTCATCAGGCAGCCGGTCGAGCGGCTCGGTGGCCGGCGCGGCGTGCTCATCGTCTTCGGTGAGATCCTCAAGCGCCTGGCGCTGGACGGGCGTGACGTAATTCAAGCCGTTCACCGTCGCCCGGCGCCCGCGGCCGGTGGCGCCGCGCTCGTCCTCGGACTCCACCGACGGCACCGGAGTCTCGGTCTCCCCCTCGGGCGATGTGTCCCGCTCGCCGGCGGTGACGAGATCACCGGCGGCGGCCCGGGCGGCGAGCGCCGTGTCGGGCAGGCAGGCCGTGCAGGGGCTGAAACCTTCTTCGCGCGCCTCTTCGAAGGTCAGCTCTTCCTTGTCGCGGCCGGCCAGCTGGCGGCAGCTGTCGATGTGGTAACGCCGACGTCCGGGAACCACGTACACCACCGCGGTGGCGGGCACATCGGCGGGCGGCGGCGTCATTGCCGCCAGCTCGGCCGTGTCGAAGTCGGTGCCCGATGCGTGGTCGCCGGCCGTCTGGACCGAGGTCCCCCCAGATGCCGCCGTCGTCTTCTCGCCGGAAGCGGGCCGCGTCGTCGCCGCCTCACCGGCCTTGGCCTTGCCGCCCTTGCCGTGCTTCGCCGTCCGCGCCGCCGGACCCGTCGGGCCCGTGGTCGGCGATCCGAACAGCTCCTTGCGCCGTACGAACACCCCGATGGCCAGGAAGAGGGCGGAAACGATGCTGACCGCGATCGAAACGTAGATCAGGTTCAGCCCGTCCAGGCCCACCACCTCGGTACCCGAGTTGCCGGCCACGATCCCCGCGATGAGCAGGCCGATCGCGACGACCACGAGTACGCCGCTCAGGATGATCACTGGGTCACTTCCTCTGGCTGACTTCCACTACCGCTGGTGCCCTGTTGGCAGCCTAGCGCCGCTCGTGCGGCGGGCTGTCCGCCCCGGCGTGGAAGGCGCCCGTACCTGAGTGCTGGGCGTGCTGAGCGGGCTCGGCCGGCGGCGCGAAGGGCTGCGGACCGGTGTTGCCGGGAGCCCCGGCGCCGGGGACGACGCTCTGCTGGCCGTTGCGGGCGGACTGGGCGTCGCTGTGCGGCATCGCGCCCTGGGCCGGGCCGCTCGGCGCACCGCCGGTGAACGCGCCCTCGGTGGCGCCCACTTCGAGGTCTCTGAGCTGCCCCTCGAGGTAGACCTTCAACCTGCTGCGATACTCGCGCTCGAAGGCGCGCAGGTCGTCGACCTTGCGCTCGAGCTCTTCGCGCTGCTGCACGAGCGAGCCCATGACCTGCCGGTGCCGCTCCTGGGCGTCCCGGTCGAGGCCTTCGGCGCGCGAGCGCGCCTCGCTGATGACCTGGTCGGCCTGCCGGCGCGCCTTGCCGAGGATCTCCTCAGCCTCGCGGCGGGCCCGGCCGAGCGTCTCGTCGGCCTCCCGGCGGGCGTCCGCGATCGCCTGGTCGGCGGTCTGCTGGGCAAGCGCGAGCACGCGTGCGGCCGTGTCCATGTTGTCCTCACCGCTCGGCGCGCCCATGCCGAGGCCGAGCACGGGTTCGGGTTCCGGCTTGGGCGGCTCTGGCTTCATCGGCTCGGGGACGGGAGCCACGTCGGGCTTGGGCTCCACGATCGGCGCGGCCATGGCGGGCACCTTGCCACGCAGGCACTCGGCCAGCTTGGCGCGCAGCTCTTCGTTCTCCTGGATCAGACGGTCGAGCTCGGCCTCGACCTCGTCGAGGAAGGCGTCAACTTCCTCTTCGTCGTATCCCGGCCTGAGCCGGGTCGTACTGAACTGCTTGTTCCGCACATCGGCGGGTGTCAGCGGCATGTTCGTCTCCTTGGCGCGCTTGGAGTTAGTCCAAAGGACGGTATCCGATCAGACCGTCTGCACGAAGGTGATCAAGACCAGGACCACCAGGAAGAGCACCGTGAAGCTGAGGTCGAACGCCAGATTACCCAGTCGCACGTTCGGAATGAACCGTCTCAGCAGCTTCAACGGTGGCTCTGTCACCGTGTAGGTGACCTCTGCCAGCACGAGTACCACCCCCGTCGGGCGCCATGACCGCGCGAACTGGCGCACGTAGTCGAGCACCAGCCTGCCGATCAGGAACAGCAGGAAGAGGTACAACAGCGTGCTCAGCACACCACCCACGATGTTCACAGACACTCTCGCATGTCGCCGTCAGCTTTGGTTGAAGAACCCTCGTTCTGCCATACGGGCCTTGTCCTCGGCGGTCACCTCGACATTGGCAGGGGACAACAGGAATACCTTGTTCGTAACACGCTCGATGCTTCCATGCAGGCCGAACACGAGACCTGCCGCGAAGTCGACGAGACGTTTCGCGTCACTGTCGACCATTTCGGTCAGGTTCATGATCACTGGAGTGCCCTCACGGAAGTGCTCCCCGATGGTACGTGCTTCGTTGTACGTCCTAGGGTGAAGCGTAGTGATACGCGCAAGGTCGGTGGTCCCCGGCTCGTACGTCAGTACGGCTCTCCGCTCGGCGCCGTGCCCGCCCTGGTCGCGCTCGGGCGACTCCTCGGCGCGGAGAAGCTGACTTGCGGAACCGTCCTCGACCCGCCGGCGGCCGGTGCCGCCCTGGGTCTCCGGAGCATCGTCGTCGTAGACGTCATAGTCGTCGTAGTCGTCGTAGCGGTCGTCCTCAACGAGGCCGAGATAGACCGCCATCTTGCGCATCGCGCTGGCCATACTCTCCTCCGTCAACTGCGTCCGGCTCGCGGGGACAACCACTCGAAGATCTGCGGCGGACCATGCACAGCAGGCCCACCGGGGTGGACATTACCTGACGATTGCCCGCCGGCCGCCGAGCAACGCCGTACCAACGCGCACATGTGTCGCGCCGTGCGTGATCGCTTGTTCGAGATCCGCGCTCATTCCGGCGGAAATGATCGTCGCGCCCGGGTGTTCGGCGCGCAGCGCGGCGGCCACGCCGGCGAGGGCCGCGAACGCCGGCGCCGGATCGGCGCCCAGCGGCGCGACGGCCATGACGCCGGCCGGCTCGAGCCCGGCGGCGGCCGCGATCCGCGCCGCGATCTCGGGTACGTCGGCCGGGCGCGCGCCGCCCCGCTCCGGGTCGCCGTCGAGCGCCACCTGGACCAGGCAGCGCAGCGTCCGCCCGGCCCTGGTCGCCGCCGCCGACAGCGCGGCCACCAGCCGCGGCCGGTCGACGGAGTGCACGATGTCGGCGTACGTCGCCACGGAGCGCGCCTTGTTGGTCTGCAGCTGGCCGACGAAATGCCAGGTCACCGTGAGGTCGGCGCACGCGGCCGCTTTGGGGGCCGCCTCCTGGTCGCGGTTCTCGCCGATGTCGGCGACGCCCAGCTCGGCGAGCAGCCTGATGTCCGAGGCGGGGAAGGTCTTCGTCACCGCGATCAGAGTGACGTCGTCCGCGTCGCGCCCGGCGGCCGCGCAGGCGGCCGCGACGCGCCGGCGTACGGAGGCCAGGTTCGCGGCCAGCTCGTTGCTGCGCTTGTCCCGCTCGGTCGTTGGCACCTGACTCCCCGGCTTCCGGCTCGGCCCCCGGCTTTCCGCGGTTCGCTCCCGGGCTTTCCCGGTGCTGTCTTCCGTACGCCCCCGGTGCGGTTTCCCCTCGCCGGCGGTCCGCGTCCGCGCCGGCCGCGGCGCCCCGCGCCGCTCCCCCGCCGCCGCTACTTGAGGAAGTCGGGCACGTCGAGGTCGTCGTCCTCGTCGAACACGACCGGCCGGCGGCGGGCCGGCTCCTTCCAGGCCGGGCCGTCGGCGGCCGCGCCACCGGCGCCGCCCTCGCGGTCGCCGGCGTCCGGGCCGCCTTCGTCGCCGTCTCGGCCGGGCCGGCCATCGCGGCCGGCGCGGCCGGTGGGTGCCGCGAGCGGCGACGGCTCCTCGGCCGGCCGCGGCACCTTAGGGTGGGCGGCCGGCTCCGCCCCGGTCAGGCCCGCGGCCGGCACACCCGGCCCGTGTGTCGCGGACTCCTTCTTGGCGGGCAGGGACGGCGCCGGCTTGGGCTCGGGAGTGGCGCCCGGCGCCCCGCCCGACGTCACGGGCGAGGTCACGGGCGGTGCCGGCGGCGGTGGCGGCGGGGCCGATGGCGTCGGCTGGGCCGGCCTGGGCGATGCCGCCTCGGACACGACCGTGGACGGCGGCCCGGCTGGCCGGGCGTCGCGCCCCGGTGGCGCCGGGCGCTGCGCCGGCGGCGCACCCCGGGCGGCGGCGTCGTGGCCGACCGGCGCCATGCGGTCGCCGGCCGCGGGGATCGTGGGCGGCCGACCCTCGTCGAAGCCCGCGGCGATCACGGTCACCCGGACCTCGTCGCCGAGCGCGTCGTCGATGACCGCGCCGAAGATGATGTTGGCGTCAGGCGCCGCCGCGTTGGACACCAGCTGGGCGGCCTCGTTGATCTCGAACAGGCCGAGGTCGGACCCGCCGGAGATGGACAGCAGCACGCCGTGCGCGCCGTCGATGCTCGCCTCGAGCAGCGGACTGGAGATCGCCATCTCGGCCGCGGCCACGCTGCGGTCGTCGCCGCGGGCGGATCCGATGCCCATGAGCGCAGAGCCGGCGCCGGACATGACCGACTTGACGTCGGCGAAGTCGAGGTTGATCAGCCCCGGGGTGGTGATCAGGTCGGTGATGCCCTGGACACCGGACAGCAGCACCTGGTCGGCGGCCTTGAACGCGTCGAGCACGCTGACCTGCCGGTCGGAGATCGACAGCAGCCGGTCGTTGGGGATGACGATGAGCGTGTCGACCTCGTCGCGCAGCGTCTCGATGCCGGCCTCGGCCTGCATCGCGCGGCGCTTGCCCTCGAAGCTGAACGGCCTGGTCACGACGCCGATGGTGAGGGCACCCAGGGACCGGGCGATGTTGGCGACGACGGGCGCGCCGCCGGTGCCGGTGCCGCCGCCCTCGCCGGCGGTGACGAACACCATGTCCGCGCCCTTGAGGACCTCTTCGATCTCCTCGCGGTGGTCCTCGGCGGCCTTGCGGCCGACGTCGGGGTTGGCGCCCGCGCCCAGACCGCGGGTGAGCTCGCGGCCGACATCGAGCTTGACGTCCGCGTCGCTCATGAGCAGCGCTTGGGCGTCGGTATTGATCGCGATGAATTCGACGCCCTTGAGGCCCTCTTCGATCATTCGGTTGACGGCGTTGACGCCGCCGCCGCCGATGCCGACGACCTTGATGACCGCGAGGTAATTCTGCGGTGCTGCCACGACCGAGGGGCCCTTCCGCTCGCTTTGTTCAACGGGTGGGCGACCGCTGCCGCCCGGTGGTGCTGATCTCCTGTTGTACGGCCCGACGACGAAGCCCCGAACCCTCACCCTCAAGTTGAGGCTTACAGTTATGTCAACCTGAGGACTGGTACGGACAGTAGGGGGGCCTACTGCACGGGTCAACTAACCCGCCGTGAACCGGGCCGGCGTGTCGCGCGGTGTCCAACTTGTCCAGCTCGTGCCCGTTCCACGCCACCGTACTCCGGCCGCTCGCTAACATTTCAGGCTTCATCTGGTCGTCACCACCTCGGGCGAGCTGACGTCGATGGTGTGCGCCGCGCGGCCGGCCGGAGTGCCGACCAGCGCCTCGACGAGCCGCACCTTTTCCGCCGTACGTTCCGGAGCGCCCCAGACCACGGAGACGCCGGACCTGAGCCGGAGCGTGACCGCCTCGGGATCGGCGGCCCCGATCGCCGACAGCCGGCCGCGAAACCCGCCGGGCAGCCGGTTCCACACGTCGAGCGCGGCGATGGTCGCCGGGTCGCGCGGACCGGGCGCGGCCACCGCCAGCTCGACCAGCCCGCGCGGCCGGACCGGCGTGGCCAGCACCGTCACCCCGAACCGGTCGATCTCGAAATAGCGGCGGCCTCGCACGGCCACCGCCACCGGCCGCCGCTCGCGCACCTCGATCCGCAGCGTGGCCGGCCAGTGCCTGGCCACCCGCACGGACTCGACCTGCGGGATGGCGGCCACCCTGTCGGCCACGGCCGCCGTGTCGAGGTGGATCATGGATCCGCCCAGGGGCACCTCGGCGGCGGCGACCACGCGGCTCTGGGGGACGATGCGGGTGCCGGTCACCTCGACGTGCCTGACCACGAGCACCCGCGACCCGAACACCACCCAGGCGGCGATGCCGAACACGCCCACCACCAGCGCCGCGACGAAGGCCGCCTTCCACCGTCCGGCCCGCCTGGCCGCCGCCGACTCCGCCGATGTCGTCGACTCCGCCGCGGCCGCCGTGTCGAGCCCGGCGGAGGCGGCCGCACGGGCGTCCCGATCGGGCTCCGTGGCCGCCCTCTTCGCCGCCGGGCCGATCACGAGCCGGCCTCACGTTCATCCGCCACCGTCCGATGATGACCCGTTCCGGCCGCCATCCGCGGTAGCCCACGCCGCACCGGCCCTACTCGGGATCGCGGGCGGCCAGCCGGTCGAGGATGAGCGGGCCGAGGCGGGTCACGTCGCCGGCGCCGAGGGTCAGCACGACGTCACCGGGGCGGGCCAGCCCGGCCACCCGGGCCGGGACCTCTTCCCAGACCGGCTCGTACACCACCTCGGTGCCGTCGCCGGTGATCGCGTCGGCGACGAGACGCCCGGTGACGCCGGGCTCCGGGTCCTCGCGAGCCCCGTAGACGTCGAGCACCACGGCCACGTCGGCGCCGCCGAGCGCCGCGCCGAACTCGCGCCCGAAGAACCTGGTGCGGCTGTAGAGATGGGGCTGGAACACCGCCACGATCCGGCCGGGCGACGCGCCGTCCGCCGTGCGCTGGGCCACGTAGTCCCTGGTCGCGGTCAGGTCGGCGGCCAGCTCGGTGGGGTGATGGGCGTAGCTGTCGAAGACCTGTACCCCGGCCGTCTCCCCCTTGAGCTCCAGCCGCCGCCTGGCGCCGCCGAACTCCGCGAGGGCGGCCCTTACGGTGTCGAAGTCGCAGCCGAGCGCCAGCGCCACCGCGACCGCGGCCGTCGCGTCGAGCGCGTTGTGTCGGCCGGGAACCGCCAGGCTGAGCTCGCCGAGACCTTCGATCAGGAAGCTGGAGCCCAGACCGCGCGGGGTGAACCCGGTGAGCCGCAGGTCGGCGTCGGGCGCCACCCCGTACGTACGGACGGTGAGACCGCGGGCCCGAGCCACGCCGGCCAGCTCCCGAGCCACCGGATCGTCGGCGCCGGCGACGAGCGTCCCGCCCGGCCGGATGCCCTCGACGAACCGGACGAAGCTCCGCCGCACCTCGGCGAAGTCGCCGTAGTTGTCCAGATGATCGGCCTCGACGTTGGTCACGACCGCGATGTGCGGGGTGAAGTTCAGGAACGAGCCGTCGCTCTCGTCGGCCTCGGCCACGAACACGTCGCCGCCGCCGTCGTCGGCGCCGAGCCCGGTCGTCACCAGCTGCCCGCCGATGCAGTACGCCGGGTCGAGGCCGGCCCGCTGCAGCACCACCGTGAGCATCGAGGTCGTCGTCGTCTTGCCGTGCGTGCCGGCCACGGTGACCGCGGTGCGCCCCTCCATGAGCGAGGCCAGCGCCGCCGCCCTGTGCAGGACGCGCAGCCCGCGCTCGCGCGCCGCCACCAGCTCGGGGTTCGCCGGCCGGATCGCGGTCGAGACCACGACGGTCTCGGCGTCGCCGAGGTGCCCCGCGTCGTGGCCGACGTAGACCGTGGCGCCCAGCGCGGCGAGCTGGCCGAGCAGCTCGGAGTCCGCGGCGTCGCTGCCCGACACCGGGATGCCCCGCTTGAGCATGATGCGGGCGATGCCCGACATCCCGGCTCCGCCGATGGCGATGAAATGGACCCTGCCGAGCCGGTCGGCGGGGAGCACGGCCGGGCTGAGCAGCGCCTCCGGCTCGCCGGTCACGGCGACTCCTGGCGGCCGGCGGCCACGTCGATGACCATGCGGGCCAGCGCGACGTCGGCGTCGCGGCGGCCCATCCGCGCCGCCGCCTCCGACATCTGGATGACCCGTTCGGTGTCGGACAGCACGGGCAGCAGCTCCCGCTTGATCCAGTCCGGGGTCAGCTCGGCGTCCTCGACGAGCAGGCCGCCGCCCGCTTCGACGATCGGCTCGGCGTTGAGCCGCTGCTCACCGTTGCCGTGCGGCAGCGGGACGTACACGGCCGGCAGCCCGACCGCGGGCAGCTCGGCGCAGGTCATCGCGCCGGCCCGGCACATGGCCAGGTCGGCGGCCGCGTACGCCAGGTCCATCCGGTCGCAGTACGGGAGCGTGACGTACGGCGGCGCGTCCGGCGCCGGCGGCGGTTCCTCGGTGTTCTTCGGCCCGACGATGTGCAGCACCTGGATGCCGGCGGCGCGGATGTCGGGCGCCGCGGCGGTGACCGCGCGGTTCAGCGATCTGGCCCCCTGCGAGCCGCCGAACACCAGCAGTGTGGGCAGGTCGGGACGCAGCCCGAAGTGCCCGCGCGCCTTGTCGCCGAGCGCGAGCCGGTCGAGCTCGGCGATCTCGCGGCGCAGCGGGATCCCGACGTGCCTGGCGTGCGGCAGCGGCGTGTCCGGCCGTGCCACGGCGACGTGTTCGGTGAACCGCGCGCCGAGCCGGTTGGCGAGTCCGGGTCGCGGATTGGCCTCGTGGACGACGATCGGGACCCTGTTCTTGCGGGCCGCGAGGTATCCGGGGGTGGCGACGTAGCCGCCGAAGCCGACCACGACGTCCGCGCTGACCCGGTCGAGCACGGCGGCGGCCGCGTTGATCGCGCCGCGCAGCCGGCCCGGCACCGTGAGCAGGCGCGGAGTGAGGGTACGCGGCAGCGGCACCGGCGGGATCAGCGCCAGCTCGTAGCCGCGCTGCGGGACCAGCCGGGTCTCCAGGCCGCGCTCGGTGCCCAGACAGGTGATGGCGATGTCCGGGTCTTCGCGGCGCAGCGCGTCAGCGAGCGCCAAGGCGGGCTCGATGTGCCCGGCCGTCCCGCCACCGGCCAGGACGACACTGATGCTGGTGCTCATTGCTCGCTCCGCTCGACTACCCCTTGCCGTACGCGTCAACGCCTTGCCAGGCCAAGCCAGCTTAGGGCCCGCACGACTGGCCCACCGCCCCGGGCCGCCAATGCCTGCCTGGCGCCCGGCTCCCGTTTGGCGAACGACAGCAGCATGCCCAGGGCGATCAACGTGGGCAGCAGCGCCGAACCTCCGTAGGACACGAGCGGCAGCGGGATGCCCGTGATCGGCAGCACCCCGATCACCGCGCCGATGTTCACGATGGCCTGCACCACGAGCCAGGCGGTGGCCCCGGCCGCCGCCAGCCGCAGGAACGTGTCCTTGGCCGCGCGCCGCGCGATCCGCAGCCCGGCGTAGGCCAGCAACCCGAACAGGCCGAGTACGACGAGCGTACCGATCAGGCCCAGCTCCTCGCCGATGTTGGCGAAGATGAAGTCGGTCTCGCCGTGCGGCAGGTACAGCCACTTGGCCCGGCCCTCGCCGAGACCCGTGCCGAACCAGCCGCCGGAGGCCACCGCGTACAGCCCCTGCCGGCCCTGGTAGTTGGTGTTCAGCGGGTCGCCGGACGGGTCGAGGAAGCCGGTGAGGCGCTTGAGCCGGTAGGGCTCGACGACGATGAGGATGCCCACGAGCACGCCGATCAGCCCGCTCATCCCGACGAACAGCCGTCCTGGCGCGCCGACCACCCACAGCAGCGCGAGGAAGATCGTGAGCAGCACCAGCGTCGTGCCGAGGTCGTTGCCCAGCATCACCAGGAGCACCACGAGCCCGGTCCCCGGCAGCAGCGGGATCAGCAGCTGCCGCCACTCGGTGAGCATGCGCAGCTTTTCCTTGCGGGCGAGCAGGTCGGCCCCCCACAGGACGAGGGCGAGCTTGGCCGGCTCCGACGGCTGCAGCTGGAACGGCCCGCCGAAGCTGATCCACCGGGTGGCGCCGCCGTGGGACCTGCCGAGCCCGGGAACGAGCACCAGCACGAGCGCGAGGACCGACAGCAGCAGCAGCGGGTAGGCCATCGCCCGGAACGCCTTGGGCTGCAGCATCGACGCCAGCCACATCAGCGGCAACCCGACGCCCACCCATATGGCCTGCTTCTGCAGTAGCGCGTACGGCGAGCCGTACTTGTCCATCTGGTCGACGCTCGACGACGACAGCACCATCACCAGACCCAGCGCGAGCAGCAGCATCGAGCAGCCGAGCACCAGGTAGTAGGAGGTCAGCGGCCGGTCGAGCAGGCTGACCAGGTGCACGATGTGCGAGCGCGTCCCGCGCCTGCCCGCCCCGCCGGCATCGTCGACCTCGGCGACGTCCGCGATCGCCTCGGCGCTCACGGCCTCGCTCCGCCCGGCGGCACGCGCGGGCACGGCCGCGCCGGCGCGGGGCGACGCCCGGCCGGGCCGCTCATCGTGCCCCCGCGCGCAGCAGGCCCACGGCGGCGATGAAGGCCTCGCCGCGGCCGGAGTAGTTCGCGAACATGTCGAACGACGCGCCCGCCGGGGCCAGCAGCACCGTGTCGCCCCGGCCGGCCAGGCGGGCGGCGTGTCTCACAGCGCGGTCCATGGCCCCAGTGTCGGTGTCCGGGACGTCGACGACAGGGACATTCGGCGCGTGTCGCCCGAGTGCCTCCGCGATCCGGCCCCGGTCGCGGCCGATCAGCACCACGCCGCGGAGCCTGGCCGCGTGCGAGCGCACGAGCTCGTCGACGTCGAGGCCCTTCAGCAGCCCGCCCGCGATCCACACCACGGACGGGTAGGCGGCCAGCGACGCCGCCGCGGCGTGCGGCTGGGTGGCCTTGGAGTCGTTGACATAGGCGACGCCGTCGATGTCGGCCACGTGCTGGATCCGGTGCGGGTCGGGTTCGAAGGCCCGCAGGCCGTCCCGCACGGCCTCGGCTGCCACCCCGTAGGCCCGCGCCAGCGCCGCCGCGGCCAGGGCGTTGGCGACGTTGTGCGGGGCGAACGGCCGCACGTCGGTCAGCGCGGCGAGCTCGGCACCGGCTTCCTCGCCCCGACCTGCCGCGCCGCCGAACGCCCGGTCGACCAGGGCCTCGCCGGCCACCCCCAGCTGGCCGGGGCCCGGTGGGGCGAGGGTGCACCCGACGCGGCGCGCGGCGCCGGACGCCGTCGCCGCCGCCGTGGCCCGCTCGTCGTCGGCGTTGTAGACGGCGATCGTGCCCGGTCCGAAGATCTTGGTCTTGGCGGCGACGTACGCGTCCATGGAGCCGTGCCAGTCGAGATGATCGGGCGCGATGTTGAGCAGGGCGGCGGCGTACGGGGCGAGCGAGCTCGACCAGTGCAGCTGGTAGCTGGACAGCTCGACCGCGAGGACGTCATGGCTCGCGGCCTCTCCCGTCGGGTGGACGGCCGACACGATCGGGGTGCCGACGTTCCCCACGGCGAGCGCCTTGTGCCCGGCCGCGGTGAGCATGGACGCCAGCATGCGCACGGCCGTCGTCTTGCCGTCGGTGCCGGTGACCGCCAGCCAGGGGGCGGCGCCCGGGCCGCGCAGCCGCCACGCGAGCTCGACCTCACCGATGATCTCGACGCCCGCGTCGGCGGCCGCGGCGAGCAACGGCACATCGGGCCGCCAGCCGGGCGAGGTCACGACGAGGTCGGTGCCCGGCGGCAGCGTCTCGCCGTCGCCGAGCCGCACGGTGATCTCCCCGCCGGTCTCCCCGCCGGTCTCCCCGCCGCCGATCTCCCCGCCGCCCGTGGCGAGCGCCGCGGCGTGCTCGCGTTCGGCCGCGCCGTCGCGGGCGTCCACGACCGTGACGCGCGCGCCGTGGTCGGCCAGCGCCCGCGCGGCCGCCCGCCCGGAGATCCCGACGCCGGCGACGCACACCGCACGACCGGCGAACGTGGCCGGCCCCCGCCCCGGCCGCCTGGTCATTTGGGCATCCACTCCAGGTAGAACAGGCCGAGACCCATGGCGACGAAGAGGGCGGACATCAGCCAGAACCGCACGACGATGGTGGTCTCCGCCCAGCCGGACAGCTCGAAGTGATGCTGCAGCGGGGCCATCTTGAACACCCGTTTTCGGGTGACCTTGAAGAAGCCGACCTGGATGATCACCGACAGCACGATGATCACGATCAGGCCGCCCAGGATGGCGAGCAGGATCTGGGTGCGCGTGGTGATCGCGAGCCCGACCAGCACGCCGCCCAGCGCGAGCGAGCCGGTGTCGCCCATGAAGATCTTGGCGGGCGGCGCGTTCCACCACAGGAAGCCGAAGAGCCCGCCGAGCACCGCGGCCGCCACGACGGCGAGGTCGAGCGGGTCGCGCACGCTGTAGCAGTTGGGCGCGAGCCCGAAGTCGTAGCAGCTGTTGCGCAGCTGCCAGTTACCGATGATCACGTACGCGGCCAGCACCATGCCGGCCGGCCCGCTGGCCAGGCCGTCGAGGCCGTCGGTGAGGTTGACCCCGTTCGACGTGGCCTGGATCAGGATGAGCGCCCACATGACGAACAGGTACGGGCCGATGTGCGGGCCGAAGTCGCGCAGGAACGACAGCTGGTCGGTCGCCGGGGTCACGTCGTAGCCGTTGGGGAAGTTCAGCACCCCGACGGCGAAGACCACCCCGACGAGCACGATGCCGACCGCCTTGGCTCCGCTGCGCAGCCCCAGGCTGCGCTGCTTGAAGACCTTGATGTAGTCGTCGACGAAGCCGACGACGCCGAGACCGGTCATCAGGAACAGCACCAGCACGCCCGAGATGGTGGGCCTGGTGGCCGTGACCAGATGGGAGAAGGCGTATCCGATGAGCGAGCCGACGATGAAGATGGCGCCGCCCATGGTGGGCGTGCCGCGCTTGCTGAGGTGCGTCTCCACGCCGTCCTCGCGGATCATCTGGCCGTACCCGAGGCGGGTGACCAGCCGGATCCACAAGGGGGTGCCGAGCATGCTGATGATCAGCGACACCGCGCCGGCGACGAGGATGTTCCTCACGCGTCGGCCCCGCCTTCCCGTCCGGCGCCCGGGCCGGTGCCGGAATCCGGGCCGGCGGCGAGGACGGCCTGGGCGACCCGCTCGAGGCCGGCCACCCGGGACCCCTTGATCAGCACAACGTCTCGCGGGCGCAGCCGCTCGGCCAGCGCGGCCAGCGCAGCGGCGGTGTCAGCTACGTGCACGCACTCTCCCGTCCATGACCCCACCTGCTTGGCGCCCACCACGATGGGCGCCGCGGTCTCCCCCACGACGACCAGCCCGGACACGCCATGCTCGGCGGCGTACCGGCCGATCTTCTCGTGTTCCTCGGCGGAGGCGGCGCCCAGTTCGGCCATGCCACCCAGCACAGCGTACGAGCGGCGGCCCCGCGCCATGTGCGCGAGGGCGTCGAGCGCCGCGCGCATCGACTCGGGGTTGGCGTTGTAGGCGTCGTTGACGACGGTGACGCCGTCGGGGCGCTCCCCGACCTCCATCCGCCAGCGGCTGGCCGGCGTCGCGGCGGACAGCGCGTCGGCGATCTCGGCCGGCGGCATGCCGAGCGCGCGCGCGGCGGCCGCGGCGGCGAGGGCGTTGCCGATCGCGTGCGCGCCGTGCAGGCGCAGCGTCACCGGGGCCGCGCCCTCGGGCGTGACCAGCGTGAACCGCCCACGGCCCCGCTCGTCCAGCCGTTCCTCAGCGGCCCGTACCGTCGCCTCGGGCGCCCTGCCGAAGGTGACGACCCGGCCGCGGGTGCGGGCGGCCATGGCCCGGACGAGCGGGTCGTCGGCGTTCAGGACGGCGACGCCGTCCGCGGTGAGCGCCTCGACCAGCTCGCCCTTGGCCCTGGCGACCGCCTCGCGGCTGCCGAACTCGCCGAGATGGGCGGAGCCGACGTTGAGCACGATGCCGATGTCGGGCGGCGCGATCTCGGTCAGGTAGGCGATGTGGCCGATGCCGCGGGCGCTGTTCTCGAGCACGAGGTAGCGCGTGCTCTCGTCGGCGCGCAGCACGGTGAGCGGATGGCCGATCTCGTTGTTGAACGAGCCGACGGGCGCGACCGTCGGCCCGAGCCGCGCGGTGACCTGGGCGAGCAGGTCCTTGGTCGAGGTCTTGCCCGACGAGCCGGTGACGCCGATGGTGGTGAGCTCGGGCAGGCGGTCCAATACGCCGCGGGCCAGCCGGCCGAGCGCGGCCACCACATCGTCGACCACGATGGCCGGCACCGTCTCGCCGTCGGGCGGGGGCCGGTCGAGCAGGGCGGCGACCGCTCCGGCGGCGACGGCGGCCGCCGCGAAATCGTGGCCGTCGACGCGCTCGCCGCGGACGGCGGCGAACAGCGCGCCCGGCTCGACGGTCCGGGAGTCGATGAGGACGGCGCCGGTGACGACACAGGCGCCGTCCGCCCCGGTCAGCGCGCCCCGGGTGATCTCGGCGATCGTGGCCAGCGAGAGCGGGATCACGCGCGGTCCTCACCTGCCGCCAAGGGGCCGCAGGCCGGCGGCTCGCGCCGCGCCCGTAGGGCCCGCCTGACGACATCGCGGTCGTCGAACGGGATGACCTCCCCCGCCACGTACTGCCCCTGCTCGTGTCCCTTGCCCGCGACGATGACGACGTCGCCCCGGCGGGCGCGGCCGATGGCGAGCCCGATCGCCGCCGCCCGGTCGGGTTCCACGACCACGTGCGCCCGATCCCTCTGGGGCACTTTGAGCACGCCCTCGACCATAGCGGCGAGGATGGCCAAGGGGTCCTCGGACCGGGGATTGTCGTCGGTGAAGACGGCCACGTCGGCCAGCCGGGCGGCGGCCTCGCCCATGAGCGGGCGCTTTCCCCTGTCCCTGTCGCCGCCACAGCCGAGCACGACGAACAGCCGGCCCTCGGTGACCGGCCGCAGCGCGGTGAGCACCGCCTCGACGGCGGCCGGCTTGTGCGAGTAGTCCACGAGCGTGACGAAGTCGTGGCCCTCGTCCACGCGTTCGAGCCGTCCCGGCACGCCGGCGAGGGCGCCGATGCCGTGCACCGCTGCGGGCAGCGAGATGCCGGCCTCGACGAGCGCGACGATCGCGGCCAGCGCGTTCGCCACGTTGAACGCCCCGGCCAGCTGGATGGTGGCGTCGGTCTCGACGCCGCCAGGACCCACCACGCGGAAGGTGTTGCCGTCGGCGCCCAGCCGTACGTCCTCCGCGCGCCAGTCGGCCGCGAGGTCGCCCGCCGCGGAGAAGGTCGTGACCGGGATGTCGGCCTTGTCGGCCAGCAGCCTGCCGTACTCGTCGTCGAGGTTGACGACGCCGACGCGGCTGTAGGCCGGCGTGAACAGCCGTGCCTTCGCCGCGAAGTAGTCGTCCATGGTGAGGTGGTAGTCGAGATGGTCCTGCGACAGGTTGGTGAAGATCGCCACGTCGTAGTGGGCGCCGCCGACCCGTCCCTGCTCGAGCGCGTGGCTGGAGACCTCCATGGCGACCGCGCCGACGCCCTGCTCGCGCATCATCGCGAGGATGGCGTGCAGGTCCGTCGCCTCGGGCGTGGTCAGCGAGCTGGGCAGCCTGGCGTCGCCGATCCGGGTCTCGACCGTGCCGACGATGCCGGTGTGCAGCCCGGCCGCGCGCAGCCCGGACTCCAGCAGGTAGGCGGTCGTGGTCTTGCCGCTGGTGCCGGTCACCCCGATCAGGATGAGGTCGGCGGCGGGCAGGGCCTCGCCGGTGGGGGTGACGCCGCCGGCCGGCTCGCCGTACACCCACGCGGCGGCCCGGCCGAGCACGTCGCGGGGACGGCTGACGACGAGGACCGGCAGCCCGGTCGCCGCCGCCCGCCGGTGGCCGGCCGGGTCGGTGACGATCGCGGTGGCGCCGGCGGCCGCGGCCTGCGCGGCGAAGTCGGCGCCGTGCGCCCTGGTGCCGGGCAGCGCCGCGTACACGTCGCCGGGGAGCACCTGCCGGGAGTCGTGGGTGATGCCGGTGACCACGACGTCGCCCCAGTCCCCCGGGACGTCGAGCACCCGCGCGAGCCCCGACAGCGGGCGGGGCTGGTTGGTGGTCGGGCGCATCATGGTTCTTCCGGTTCGTTGAGGTCTTGGAGTTCTTTCGCTATGGACGCTGTGGAACGGTGGCGGCTGCGGCACGGCGAGAGACTACCCCTCCGTCGTCAGCGACCGGCGTAGATACGGATCTTCGGCGACTTGCTCCCGGTCGGCGGGATCTTCCTGGTCTGGAGGGCGAAGGACATGACGTCCTTGAAGACAGGAGCCGCCACCACGCCACCATAGTGGGCGCCCTTGGGATCCTGCAGCACGACCTGCACGACGAGCTGCGGGTCGTCGGCGGGCGCGAGACCGGCGAACGACGCGGTGTACCCGCCGCCGCGGTAGCAGCCGCAGGCGGGATTGACCTTCTGGGCGGTACCGGTCTTGCCGGCCACCCGGTAGCCGGGGATCTGGGCCTCCGGTGCGGTGCCCTCCCGGGTGGTGACCCCTTCCAGCATGTGGATGATCTCGCCGGCCGTCCGCGCGCTGATCACCCGCCGCTGGTCGGGCGCGGCGGCCGGGACGAAGCCGCCGTGCTCGTCGACGGTGCCGGCGATGATCGTGGGGGTCACGCGGACGCCACCGTTGGCGATGGTGGCGTACACGCTGGCCATCTGCAGCGCGTTCACCGAGACGGTCTGCCCGAAGGCGATCGGATAGCGGTCGGTCCCCGACCACTGACCGGGCGGGCGCAGCAGCCCGGGGGTCTCGCCGGGAAGGTGGACGCCGGTCGGGGCGCCGAACCCGAAGCCGCGCAGGAAGTCGTACAGGGTCTGCCGGCTGATCCGCTCGCTCGCCATGATCGTCCCGACGTTGCTCGAGGTGGCGAGCACCCCGCCGAACGTCAGCCGCTCAAGGCCGTGCGGATGGGAGTCGTGGAAGGTGCGGCCCAGCCTGGTGATGTGGTCGGGGACGGCGAAGACCGTGCTCGGCGTCACGCCGCCCTTCTCCATGGCCGCGGCCGCGGTGATCACCTTGTTGGTGCTGCCCGGCTCGAACGCGTCCTCGACGGCCCGGTCGCCGAGGTTGCGCGGGTCGGCGTGGCTCAGGTTGTTCGGGTCGAAGCCGGGCGCCGTCGCCATCGCGAGGATCTGCCCGGTGTGCGGGTCCATGACGATGACGCTGCCGCTCCTGGCGTGGGTGGCCCTGACCTGCCGCTGCAGCGCGGCCTGGGCCTTGTACTGCAGGTCGCGGAGCAGGGTGAGGCGGATTCCCCGCCCGGGGACGGGCTTGAGGGTCTGGTCCTCGCCCATCGGGATGTGCTGGCCGTCCCGGCTGATCTCGACCCGCTGCCAGCCGCCGCGCCCGGCGAGCATGCCGTTCATGGTGTACTCGAGGCCGCCGAGCCCGTTGCCGTCCCTTCCCACATAACCGACGACGTTCGCGCCGACCCCCTGGTTCGGGTAGATGCGCCGGTATTCGGGCAGTGTGCCGATGCCGGGAAAGTCCAGGGCGGTCACCATCCTGGCCACGTCCGGCTTGACGCCGTGCGCGATGTACCTGAACTCGGTGTTCGGCGTGCTGAGGATCTTGAGCACGGAGGCGGGGTTCAGGCCGAGCAGCGACGACAGCGTCTGCGCCATCCGCGGGCGCCGTGCCGCGTCGATGCGGGACGGGTCGGCGTAGATCGCGCGGGCGTCCACGGTCATGGCGAGCGGCACGCCATCGGCGTCGGTGATCTCGCCGCGGACGGCCGGCAGGTCGATCTTCACCAGGCGTTGCCGCATCGCCTCGCGCGCGTACCCGTCCGACGCGATGCCCTGCAGCTGGACGAGCCGGCCGGCGAACAGCGACAGCACGAACGCGACCAGCAGCAGCCCGACGTTGAGCCGGCGCACGGGGTCGCGCAGCCGCATGAGGAGGCGCCGCGGCGGGCGGCGCCGGCGGGGCCGCCCCGGCCGGTCGCCGCGCGCCCCGGCCGGGGACGGGACGCGAGAAGAGGGACGAGGGCGGTCGCGCATCCGGTCGCGGCCGGCGTCACGGGCGGGCTCGCGAGCAGGGTCACGGGCGGGGTCACGGGTTGGGTCGCGGCGCCGCGCCGGCCGCGCCTGGCCAGCGCCACCGCCACCGCCCCCAGCGCCGGCACCGCCGGCGGTCCGGCCGCGCCCCGATGGGCGGGCGGGTCCGGTCCCGGCCTGGCCGGGGCCGCGGCCCGGCCGCCCGGGCGAGCGCCCGCCGGGCCCGCGGCCGCGCTGGGTCGTCACCGGGTGCCGCCGGAGCCGCCGGCTCCCGGCACGATCGCCCCAGGCAGGCCGATGACGCCGGCGGCCGCCGCACCGGCCGCGGCCGGATAGGGCACGGGCCGCGCCTTGGGACCGACCACGTGACCGGTCCGCGCGTCGACGAACGCCGGCTGGTGCGGCTCCCGCATGCCGAGGGCCTTGGCCCGCGGGGCGAGCCGCGTCGGCGACTCCTCCTTGGCGATCTCCTCCTGCAGCGCCTGCCGCTGCTGGTTGAGCTGCTGGTTGCCGCGCTGCAGCTCGGTGAGCGTGAACGCGTCCTGCGCCAGGACGGTGTTGAGCACCAGCAGGCTCACCAGCGCCCCGCCGAGCAACCCGACCAAGAGCAGCACGAAGGGCGTGCGCGGCGGCGCGGCCGGCCGCGCGGGCCGCTGGGCCGGCCGCCGCGCCGCGCGGTCGGCGGGTCGCGGCGCCGATCGCCGCCGGACCGATTCGGGGGAACCCGCGGAACCGGACGCTCGGGTCTTGCCGGCCGGTCGGGTCTTGGCCGGTCGGGTCTTGGCCGCTCGGGCCTTACCGGCCGCTCCCGGGGACGCCGTATCGGTGGAACCTCGACCGGCCGAGCCGGCGGCGCCGTCCTGAGGCGCCTGGCGGGCCGGCCGCTCTGCCGGGCGGCGGGTCGGGCGGCGGCGCGGGCGGGTGGGCGTCGTGGTGGTCATGCGAGTCTCCTACTCCGCTCGGCCGCCGGCTCGCGGTCGCGCGCACGGTCGTCTGGTTCGCGCCGGATCCGCTCGACGGCGCGCAGCCGGGCCGATGCGGCCCGCGGGTTGTCGGTGGTCTCGCGGCCGGACGGGGTCTCGGCGCCGCGGGTGAGCAGCCGGAAACGCGGCTGGTTGCCGGGCAGCGACACCGGCAGGTCCACCGGTGTCGTGTCCGTCGTGCGCTCGGCGAAGATCTGCTTGGCGATGCGGTCCTCGAGCGAGTGGTAGGCGAGGACGACCAGCCGCCCGCCGACGGCGAGGGTGTCGAGTGCGGCCGGCAGCGCCCGCCGCCAGATGGTCAGCTCTCCGTTCACCTCGATGCGCAGCGCCTGGAAGGTCCGCTTGGCCGGGTTGCCGCCGGTGCGCCTGGTCGCCGCCGGGATCGCGGTGCGGACGAGCTCGGCGAGGCGCCGGGTGGAGGTGAACGGCGCGCGGGCCCGCTCCCTGACGATCGCGTCGGCGATGCGGCGGGCGAAGCGCTCCTCTCCGTACTCCCGCAGGATCCTCGCGAGCTCGGCGGCCGGGTAGTCGTTCACGACCTGGGCCGCGGTGAGCTCCTGGCCCGGATCCATGCGCATGTCGAGCGGGGCGTCCTGGGCGTAGGAGAACCCGCGTGCGGCCTCGTCGAGCTGGGGTGAGGAGACGCCGAGGTCGAACAGGACACCCTGCACGTCGGGCAGCCCGAGCCTGGCGAGGACGTCGGGGATCTGGTCGTAGACGGCACGCTCGACGGTCACTCTGGCGCCGAAGGGGGCGAGGCGCCGGCCGGCGCGCTCCACCGCGACCGGGTCGCGGTCGAGACCGACCAGGCGCAGTTCTCGGTGGGCGGCGAGCAGCGCCTCCGCGTGGCCGCCCATGCCCAGCGTGGCATCGACGTGGCAGGCGCCGGGGGCGCGCAGCGATGGGTCGAGCAACTCCAGAACGCGATCGAGCATGACCGGTTCGTGACCGGTGCGCGGCGTGGCGTCACCCGTGTTCATGTCACCCCCATGTGCTGCCACCGTGTGGTCACGACCCCGCCCACGAGGGCCGCGACCGCAAGCTCGCGGATGTGGCGCCGCCGGGCCTGAGCTCCGCCACGTCCCCGCGCGCGTGTCGCACGCGGCGGTGGCGAGCCGGAAAGGCGGCCTCGTCCGGCCAGGTCCCCATCCGCTGCCCAGGGGAAGTGCCCCTGCCTGTACAGGGGTGCCACCTGGCACCGGGGAAGGTGCGCCAGCTGGCGCGGAGAGCGGGTGGAGACCTCGCCGAACGGCGGGCCGCCCGGCCGACGGGTCGAACGTCAAAGGACTCCGGGCAACACCTCCTCCGACAGATCGGAGAAGTCCTGCTCGCTGCGTTCGAGATAGGTCTCCCAGGCCTGGGCGTCCCAGATCTCCAAGCGCGTGTTGGCTCCGATGACGGCGCAGTCGCGGTCGAGACCGGCGTAGGCGCGCAGCGCCGGCGGAATGGTGATCCGCCCCTGCTTGTCAGGGAGCTCGTCGGACGCGCTGGCGAAGAAGACCCTGCTGTAGTCGCGGACGGCCTTGGCGGTGACCGGCGCGGCACGAAGCGCCTCGGTGATGCGCTGGAACTCCGCCATGGGGAAGACGTACAGGCAGCGTTCCTGGCCCTTCGTGATCACCAATCCCCCCGACAGCTCCTCTCGGTACTTCGCCGGCAGGAACAGCCGTCCCTTGTCGTCCAGGCGCGGCGAGTGGGTGCCGAGGAACATCGGCCCCACCTCCCCGTGCCACGCGGGGTGCTACTACTATCCCCACGGCGCTCCACTGTACTCCACTATTCCCCACCGTCAACTATCACAACCTCTCCCCCAACCGCATCACGGCCCGAATCCGCAGGTCAGGGTGGGTGGAGTGAAGTGGAGCGCGGTTCGGGGGCGCTCGCGCCGGCACGAACCAAACAAAGGACAAAGGCGGGCCAGGGATGGGCGCGCGGCGGACACTGAACCGTCAGGGTGGAGCCGCGGGCGGGAGTGGAGCAGAGTGGAGGGCGGCGGCACGGCAACGACGTCACTCCACGCGCCGGACGTCACGCGCCGCACATCAGGCCGCTGAGGTATCAATGCGGCGATGCATGACGACGTACTGTCGGGAAGCAGACAATATGGGTGGTATCCCGTCCGCAGGGGTCGCGCGCCACCGCGACTCCCCCCGAGCGCGGTCGGGTGACGCCGGGGCGGCGGCCACCGGGTGGCTGAGGAGGGTTAGTGGCGATTAGCACCCACGACGACGCCGGCCGCGGTCTGGACGTGCTCACACAGATCGCGAACAAGATCCGCGCAGCGATCGAGTCGGTCATCGAGGGAAAGCCCACCGCCGTGCGGCTCGCGCTGACGGTCTTGCTGGCCGAGGGCCATCTCCTGATCGAAGACGTCCCGGGCGTCGGCAAGACCATGCTGGCCAAGGCGCTGGCCCGGTCGATCGACTGCTCGGTGCGGCGCGTCCAGTTCACCCCCGATCTGCTGCCGAGCGACATCACCGGCGTCAGCGCCTACAACCAGGAGCGGCGGGAGTTCGAGTTCAAGCAGGGGCCGGTGTTCGCGAACATCGTCGTCGGCGACGAGATCAACCGGGCCTCCCCCAAGACTCAGTCCGCGCTGCTCGAATGCATGGAGGAGCGGCAGGTCACGGTCGACGGCACGACGTACGGCCTGGAGCGCCCGTTCATGGTCATCGCCACCCAGAACCCGGTGGAGATGGAGGGCACCTACCCGCTGCCCGAGGCCCAGCGCGACCGGTTCACCGCGCGGATCTCGATGGGCTACCCCGAGCCGAGCGCCGAGCTCGAGATGCTCGACGTGCACGGGCAGGCCTCGCCGCTGGACGGCCTCGAGCCCGTCGCGCACGCCTCCGATGTCCGCGACCTCATCGAGGTGGTCCGCAAGGTGCACGTGGCGCCGGCCGTAAGGCAGTACGCGATCGACCTGGTCACCGCCACCCGCAAGCACCCGGACCTGCGGCTCGGCGCGTCGCCGCGGGCGACGCTGCACCTCGTCAGGGCAGCCAGGGCGCATGCCGCCATGGACGACCGCGACTACGTGCTGCCCGACGACATCCAGGAGCTGGCGATCCCGGTCCTGACGCACCGCCTGCTGCCGACGCCGGACGCCCAGGTGGAACGCCGGATGCCGGAGCAGGTGGTCGCCGAGCTGGTCCGGCGGCTACCGGTGCCCGACCGGCGGCATTCCTGACCGGCCGTTCGATGTTCAGGACGCTCAGGGCGCTCACCACGCGCGGCCGCTCGTTCGTCGCGGCCGGGGTGACCGCGATCGTGTGCTCGTTCGTCCTCGGCGAGCGCGACCTCCTGCGCGCCGGGGTGCTGGTGCTGGCGCTGCCGCTGCTGTCGGCGCTGGCGGTGTCGCGCACCCGCTACCGGCTGGCCTGCGCGCGCCGGCTCGACCCGTCCCGGCTGCCGGTCGGGCACGAGGCGCACGTCGATCTGCGGCTCGAGAACGTCTCGCGGCTGCCCACCGGTCTGCTGCTCCTCTCCGACCGGGTGCCGTACGCGCTGGGCGGGCTCTCCGGAGCCGGCGGCGCGCGCTTCGTCCTCGACAGGATCGAACCGCAGGGCGCCCGCGAGCTGAGCTACCGGGTGCGCTCAGAGCTGCGCGGCCGGTACCAGGTGGGGCCGCTTTCCGTGCGCCTGGCCGACCCGTTCGGCCTGGTCGAGCTGGCCAGGTCGTTCAGCGTGACGGACACGCTCACCGTCACGCCGACCCTCGTCCCGCTGCCGTCGGAACGGTTCATGGGCGCCTGGACCGGCGGCGGCGACAGCAGGGCCCGTACGGTCGCCACGGCCGGCGAGGACGACGTGGCGCCGCGCGAGTACCGGCACGGCGACGACCTGCGCCGCGTGCACTGGCGCTCGACCGCCAGGTACGGCGAGCTGATGGTGCGCCGCGAGGAGCAGCAGTGGCAGAGCCGGGGCACCCTCTTCCTGGACACGCGGTCCCGCGTCCACGTGGGCGAGGGCGCGGAGTCGTCGTTCGAGCAGGCCGTCTCGGCGGCGGCGTCCATCGGCGTCCATCTCGGCCGGGCCGGGTTCGGCCTGCGGTTCGTCACCGACGGCGGCGAGGCGCTGGCGCCCTCAAGCGGCTTCCATGGCGCGCTGCTGGACACGCTCGCGGTCGTGCGCCGGTCCAAGAACTACGCCTTGCAGCCCGGTCTGGGCGCGCTGCGCGGCGCCGTGGGCTCCGGCGGCGAGGGCGACGGTTTGGTCATCGCCGTGCTGAGCCGGTTGAGCGTCGACGAGGCGCGGGCCCTTTCGGCGATCAGGCGCGGCACCGCGAGCTGCGTCGCCGTCATCGTCGACGTCGTCGGTCCCGCCGGCGAGACGGCGCCGGTGAACGACTGGGGGGACGCGACATCCCCGAGGACCGGAGCGCGGGCGGCGGTCGCCGGGAGTCCCGAGGGCGCGAACGGGACCGCCCGCGTGCTGCGCATGGCCGGCTGGCGGGTGGTGACGATCCGCTCGGCGGCCGAGCTGGCGACCGCGTGGGCCTATGCCGACCAGGCGGCCGAGGACATCGAGCTCACGGCCGCACGCGGCCGGGCCGGCGGGCAGCAGGTCCAGGCTCCCAGGGTGTCGACGGGTTCACCCGGGCCGCCGGGGCCGGCGGCACCGGCCACAGGTCCGGCGGCATCCGCTGATCCCGCCCCCGACGTATGACTGTGTGGGCGTATGACTGTGTTGACCGGCGCCCCTGTGCCGGCCACGACGCGATGGCGGTGAGACGGGAGCGGTGAACGAGAAGGCGGGCGCGACCGAGATGAGAGGCCGCGAGATGAGAGGCCGGATGACGATCGTGGCCGCCGTTGCCACGCTGTGCGGCTCGATCGGGCTGTATCCGCTGTTCGTGTCCGGCGGCTGGTTCTGGACCGGCCTGGGCGCCGTGCTCGCGGTCGCCGGGACGGGCGCGCTGGTGCGCCGCCACCGGCTTCCCGCGGTGGTCAACCTCGCGGGCGGGCTGGCCGCCCTGCACGTGTACGTCACCGTTGTCTACGCGGCCGACCAGGCGTTCCTCGGCGTCATCCCGACCCCGGCCTCGTTCGCGCGGATCGGCGACCTGGTGGTCGACGGCTGGCACGCCGCGAACACCTACGCCGCCCCCGTGCCGCTCATCCCGGGCATCTCGCTGCTCTCGACGCTGGGCATCGGGCTCGTCGCCGCGCTGGTCGACCTGCTGGCCGTACGGCTGCGCCGGGCGGCGCCGGCCGGTCTGCCGCTGCTGGCGATGTACAGCGTGCCGGCCGCGATCCGGGAGGAGAGCATCAGCTGGCTCGCCTTCGGCATCGGCGCCGCCGGATTCCTGTGGCTGCTCCTGGCCGACGCCCGGGTGCAGGTGAGCAGTTGGGGCCGCCCGGTCTTCACCAGCCGCTGGTCAGACGCCCAGCCGCGCGACCAGGCGAACTCGAGCGCGCTCGCGCTGACCGGGCGGCGCATCGGGGCCACCGCCGTCGTGGCCGCGGTGCTGCTGCCCGCGATCGTGCCCGGCATCCAGCCGAAAGGGTTCTTCGGCATGGGCGGCGGCACGTCGGGGCAGGGACACGGCGCCAGGACGGTGACGACGCTCGACCCGCTGGTGAGCCTGAAGCGCTCGCTCACCAGGACCGACGACTCGGTGGTGCTGACGTTCCGCACCACCGACCCCCAGCCCGACTACCTGCGGCTGTACGCGCTCGACCGGTTCGACGGCGACCGCTGGACCTACAGCGAGCTGTCCAGCTCCCGGCGGGACAAGATCAAGGGCAAGTCGCTGCCGCCGGCTCCCGGGCTGACGATCCCGGCCGCCGGCGTCACGACGACCAAGATCGCCATCGGCGACCACGTCGACCTGAAGTTCCTGCCGATGCCCTACCCGCCGACCAAGGTGGACATCGACGGCGACTGGCGGGTGCACGCGCCGTCGCTGATGGTGTACTCGCTGCGCGACGCGGCAGGCGGCCGCGACTACACGGTGAACAGCCTGAAGGTCAGCCCGAGCGCCGAGCAGCTCCAGACCGCCGGCGCTCCGCCGCTCGACGTCATGACGCAGTTCACGCGGGTGCCGTCGAACGTCTCGGAGAAGGTCAAGGAGATCGCCGAGAACGTGACCCGCTCGGGGAGCACGCCATACGACAAGGCCGTGCTGTTGCAGGAGTGGTTCACCAACGGCGACTTCCATTACAGCCTCGAGGCGCCGGCGCCCAAGAGCGCCAACGACCTGCTGGACTTCCTGCTCGTCAGCAAGACGGGCTACTGCGAGCAGTTCGCCGCGTCGATGGCGCTGATGGCCAGGGAGCTCAAGATCCCGGCTCGGGTGGCGATGGGCTACACGACCGGCACACCGGACGGCAAGGGCAACTGGGTCGTCCGCTCCCGCGACACGCACGCGTGGCCCGAGCTGTATTTCGCGGGTGTCGGATGGGTGCGGTTCGAGCCGACCCCGGCCGGGCCGGCCGGGCAGGGCAGCGCGACCGTCCCGCTCTACACCGTGCCGGCGGCGACCGCGCCGGGGTCGACGGCGGGGGCGGCCGGCGCCACCGCGCCCGTGCCGCAGCCGTCGACTGCCGCGTCCGCCGACGCGTCGGTGCCGCGGCCGCGCGACCCCGACAACATCTCCTCGGCGACCGGGGCGACCCGCGGTGCCGGACAGCGGATCCCGTACGGCCTGATCGTTGGCGTCGCGGTGGTGGTGCTCATCCTGCTGACCCCGATGACCACGCGGCTCGTCACGCGACGCCGCCGCTGGGCCCGGGCCGGCGCGGACGCGGCCGGCGCCGTGGGTCATGCCGATCCGGCCGTTCCCGGAGCGGCGGTGGCCGGCTACCGCTCCGCACCAGCCGCGCGGGCGGCGTGGGCCGAGCTGCGCGCCGACGCGATCGACTACGGGGTCGACTGGCGCCCGGCCGAGAGCCCGCGCGCGGTGGCCAAGCGGCTCGCCGGGCAGCTCAACCTCGATGGCACGGCGGCCGACGCGCTCACCCGCATCGCCATGGCCGAGGAACGCGCCCGCTATGCGCCGGCGCCCGGTCCCACGGACACGCTGCGCGCCGACTCCCGCGTGATGCGGCAGGCCTTCGCCGCCGCGGCCGATCGCTGGACGCGGGTCCGCGCGCGGCTGCTGCCCCGCTCCACCATGGCCGTCTACCGGACGGCGTTCGGGCGCCTGCTCGACGTGCTCGACCGCTTCGAGAAGCTGGTTTTCAACGCCCGAGCGCTCCGCCGCGCCGGCACCGGCACGCGGTGAACTCGCTCAGAAGGGATCTCACCGAACGGCGCTGCGGCCCCGGGCGACGCTGACCGCCCGCCTCGCGCTCAGCGCGGGGCCGCGGATGTGGCGGGAGACGCCGGTGGGAGCGGGCCCCGGGGCGAGGGCCAGAGGTACGGATGCGTCCGGGAGTTCGGGTTGGGCTCGGGGATGTCGGGGGCCGGGGCGGGGCCGGGTCAGCGCTCCTCGTTGCGCCGCCGCCACCGCTCCTCGAGACGTTCCATGAAACCGGCGCGCGAGCGGCGCGGGGAGCTCTTCTGGGGGCTCGGCTCGGGGGCGCCGTTCATCCTCTTCCAGCTCGACAGCGCCCAGACACAGCAGGCGGTCATGAGGAGGAATCCGGCGCCGCTGATGATAACGGTGATCGGCATGGCGTTGACGACGAGGCCGGCCATCAGCGCGCACACGCCCAGCACGAAGCCGAGAACGGCTTTGACGATCCGACGTCGGTAGTGCACCTGCGGATCGGTCGAGCGGACCGCGTGGGCGAACTTCGGATCCTCGGTGTACAACGCACGCTCGATCTGGTCGAGCATGCGTTGCTCGTGCTCAGAGAGCGGCACGGCGCCTCCCAACGACAACCCCGTGACGGGAACTCCGGTGCCGGACGGGGAACTGACACTTCTGCCCACAGGATACGAGCCGAGACGACCGGACGAAAGGAAACGTCCACCCAGGGACAACTCGTCAGACATGTCGCAATGGACGATCATCATCTCTTGTCACGTGGCTCACTTTCGTCACTCCCTTCCTTGGGCTCGGCCGGCCGGACGAGCGCCGCGGGACGGACGGCGCCCCGCCCGAACCGCCGTGCCACCCGGTCGATCGCGCGTTCCGCCTCACGCCACCCGACCTCGGGTTCGCCCAACGCGAGCTGGTGGGCGGCCTCGCTCGCCGGGGCGAGATTCTCGACGCGGACGCCGATGAGCCGCAGCCGTACGCGGTCCAGGCCGGCCGCCGCGTAGAGCGCACACGCTGTGGCATAGATCACATGTGCCAGGTCGGTCGGCTCCGGCAGCGTGCGGGCGCGCGTGATGGTCTTGAAGTCGGCCATCCGCAGCTTGACGCTGACCGTCCTGCCGACATGCCCGCCCGCGCGCAGCCGCGCGCCGACCCGCTCCGACAGCCGCAGCAGCTCCCGCCTGATCATCTCGGCGTCGTCGGTGTCGTGCTCGAAGGTCTCTTCGGCGCCGATGCTCTTGTCGGGCGTCGCGGCCACCACCGGTCGCGGATCGCGGCCCCAGGCGAGGTCGTGGAGGTGCGCGCCGAGCGCCGTGCCGAGTTCGCGCTGCAGCGTGGCCGGGGGGATGGCGGCGATGTCGGCGACCGTGCGCAGGCCCAGCCGGCGCAGCGTCTCTTCCGTGCGCTCCCCCACGCCCCACAGCGCGGCGACCGGAAGCGCGTGCAGGAACGGCACCGTGTCGGCGACCGGCACCACGAGCAGCCCGTCCGGCTTGCACCGGGTGGAGGCGAGCTTCGCGACGAACTTGGTGGCGGCCACACCGACCGAGCAGGTGATGCCCTGCTGCTCGGCGACCTGTTGGCGGATCAGCCGGGCGATCTCGGCCGGCCGGCCCAGCCGCCGCCGCGCGCCCGACACGTCGAGGAACGCCTCGTCCAGCGCGAGCGGCTCGACCAGCGGGGTGACCGAACGGAAGACCTCCATCACGGCCGCCGACATACGGGCGTACTTGTCGTGGTCGGGCGGCAGCACGACGGCCTGCGGGCACAGCCGGCGGGCGCGGGTCATCGGCATCGCCGAGTGCACGCCGTACCCGCGGGCCTCGTAGGACGCGGCGGCCACCACACCACGGCCGCCCGCGCCGCCCACGACGACCGGCTTGCCGCGCAACTCGGGCTTGTCGAGCAGCTCGACGCTCACGAAGAACGCGTCCATGTCGACGTGCAGGATCGGGCATCCCGTGTCGTCGCCCGGCGGGCCGGGCTGCGGCCCCGGCCTCGGCAGTTGCTGCTTTCTACTCATCCGCTCCGCTCCCGGGGCCGCGCGGCCGGCGCCGGCCGCGTGCTACGCGCTCGGGGCCACGTCCGGCCCGCCCGTCGCCCGGCTACCCGTCATCCGGCTACCCGTCATCCGGCCCGCTCGGCGAGGAGGTGAAGCTGGCTGCCGAGGTCGGACAGGACAGGGTGGGTGGATGCGGCCGACTCCAGCGCGACGAGCGCCTCGGCCGTGTCGTGTTCGGCGTCGACGACGCTGCTGCCGATCAGGTCGGCGAAGATCCTGATGCCGTGCACCTCGGCGA
>DASUWU010000085.1:0-30993 GCA_036378315.1 Streptosporangiaceae bacterium
CGGCGGCCGGCGGCGCGTACGAGGTCATGTACCTCATCGACGCGGCCGATGACGCGATGCCGATGCTGCGCGAGGCGCTGGACCGCCTCGGTGACTCGCTGGTCGTCGTCGGCGGGGGCGGCCTCTGGAACGTCCATGTGCACGTCGCCGACGCGGGGGCGGCCATCGAGGCGGCGCTGGCCGCCGGGCGTCCGCACCGGATCCGGGTGACGTACCTGCCCGCCGGCGCGGGCCGGCCGGGCGCGGACGGCGGCCGGGCCCGGGCGGCCGCGGGCCGCGCCGTCGTCGCGGTCACCGCCGGGCCCGGCCTGGCCGCGCTGTTCGAGCACGCCGGGGCCCTGGTGGTGACCGCCGACCCGGGCGGCGGGTCGCTGCCCCCGCCGACCCTGCTGCTCGACCGCATCCTCGAGGCGGGCGGCGAGGCCGTCGTGCTGCCGAACGACGCCACCATGATCGCGGTGGCCGAGGCCGCGGCCGAGCCGGCGCGCGAGCGGGGAATGCGCGTCGCCGTGGTGCCGACGGAGGCGTCGGTGCAGGGCCTGGCCGCGCTCGCGGTGCACGACCCGGCCGGCCCGTTCGACGACGACGTGGCCGGCATGATCATGGCCGCCGAGACGACCCGCCACGGCCGGCTCGAGGTGGCCGGCGCCGGGGAGGTGGTCGCGTTCGTCGGGGCGGAGGCGATCGGGCGCGGCACCGACACGGCCGCGGTGGCGCGGCGGCTCCTCGACCGCATGCTGGCCGCGGGCGGCGAGCTCGTGACGCTCGTCCTCGGCGCCGGCGCCGGCGCCGACCTCGGTGCCGCGCTGGAAGACCACCTGCGCGCCGAGCATCCGGGAGCCGAGGTGACCCGCTACGACGGCGGCCAGGACGGCGTCCCGCTGCTCGTCGGCGTCGAGTGATCTCCCCGCGTCGAGTGATCTCCCGCGTCGAGTGATCTCGCCCTGACCGCCCGGCTAATTCGCGCCCGTCCGGCCGGCATTGGCGGTCACCGGGCGGCGAAGACGGTGTAATGGGACGGTGGCGAAGCTGAGGTTGGTGAAACCGGCCGCACTGGACGAGCCGCTGCGGTCCGTCGTGGGCGACCGCACCGCCAAGGTGCTGGCCGACGGGCTCGGGCTGCACACGACGGGCGACCTGCTGCACCACTACCCGCGCCGGTACGCGACCCGCGGTGAGCTCACCGACCTGGCCGGGCTGTCCGACGGCGAGGACGTCACCGTACTGGCCGAGGTGCTGACGGCACGCCGGCGCAGGATGCGCCAGCGCAAGGGCGACATCCTCGAGGTCGTCGTCACCGACGGCCGCGGCCGGCTGACCCTCACCTTCTTCGGCCGCGGCGTGCACGAGCCGGACAAGGAGCTCAAGCCCGGCTT
Organism: Streptosporangiaceae bacterium; assembly: GCA_036378315.1. Classification (GTDB taxonomy): domain Bacteria; phylum Actinomycetota; class Actinomycetes; order Streptosporangiales; family Streptosporangiaceae; genus CALAED01. The sequence goes on from DASUWU010000085.1 coordinate 1,377, forward strand.
CCGCGGCATGTTCGCCGGCCGGATCTCGACGTACGGCGGGCGCCGCCAGCTCACCCACCCGGAGTACCACGTGCTGCCCGGCGGCGCGGACGCGGGCGGCACCGGCGGCGCGGGGACGCGTGTCCTCGCCGCGGCCCGCGAGTTCGCCGACGAGCTGATCCCGGTGTATCCGGCCACCAAGGGCATGACGTCGTGGCGGATCGCGCGATGCGTGTCGATGATCCTCGACACCGTCGACATCGGCGCCGACTCGATGCCTGAGCCCATCCGCCGGCGGCACGACCTCATCGGGCTGCGCGAGGCGTACGAGGGGATCCACCGGCCCGCCGACCTGGCCGTGGCGCGCCGGGCGCGCGAACGGTTGAGATGGGACGAGGCCTTCGTCGTGCAGGCCGCGCTGGCGCGGCGGCGGCGGGCCGCGGCCACGCTCCCCGCCCGGCCCCGCGCCCGCGTCGAGGGCGGGCTGCTCGACGCGTTCGACGCCCGCCTGCCGTTCCGGCTCACCGCGGGTCAGCTCGCGGTCGGCGCCGAGATCGCCGCCGACCTGGCCGCCGAGCACCCCATGCACCGCCTGCTCCAGGGCGACGTGGGGGCCGGCAAGACGGTCGTGGCGTTGCGCGCGATGCTCCAGGTCGTGGATGCCGGCGGGCAGGCCGCGCTGCTCGCCCCCACCGAGGTGCTGGCGCAGCAGCACCACCGTTCGATCATGACCCTGCTCGGCCCGCTGGCCCAGGCGGGGCAGCTCGGCGGGGCGGACGAGGCCACCAGGGCGGTGCTGCTCACCGGCTCGCAGGGGGCCAAGGCACGCCGCGCCGCGCTGCTGGACGCGGCGTCCGGCGCCGCCGGCATCGTGGTCGGCACCCACGCCCTGCTCCAGGAGCACGTCCAGTTCGCCGACCTTGGCCTGGTCGTCGTGGACGAGCAGCACAGGTTCGGCGTCGAGCAGCGCGACGCGCTGCGCGAGAAGGTGGCGGGAGGCCGGCCGCACGTGCTGGTCATGACCGCGACGCCGATCCCGCGGACGGTCGCGATGACCGTGTTCGGCGACCTCGACACCTCCACGCTGACCCAACTGCCCGACGGCCGCGCGGCGATCAGCACGCACGTGGTGCCGCCGGAGCGGCCGCACTACCTGCGGCGCGCGTGGGAGCGCATCCGCGAGGAGGTCGCGGCCGGGCGGCAGGTCTACGTCGTGTGCCCGCGCATCGGCGACCAGGAAGGCGCGGACGAGGACATCGACGAGGACCTCATCGACGGAGATGTCGACGAGGGTGCCGGGGCGGCCGGCCAGGACGATTTCGCGCAGGACGACCCCGCGCAGGACGATTTCGCGCAGGACGATTTCGCGCAGGACGATTTCGCGCAGGACGGGGGGGAGCAGCGCACATGGAGCGTCGCCGACGTGCTGCCCAGGCTGGAGGAGGACTGGCTGCCCGGGCTGCGCATCGGGGTGCTGCACGGCCGGTTGCCCGCCGACGAGAAGGACGCCACCATGCGCCGGTTCGCCGCCGGTGAGTTCGACGTGCTCCTCGCCACCACGGTGATCGAGGTCGGGGTCGACGTGCCCAACGCCACCGTGATGATGATCATGGATGCGGACCGCTTCGGGGTCTCCCAGCTGCACCAGCTTCGTGGCCGGGTCGGCCGGGGCGCGCTGCCCGGGCTCTGCCTGTTCGTCACCCGCAGCCCGGGCGGGACGAAGGCACGGGAACGCCTGGACGCGGTCGCCGCCACGACCGACGGGTTCGAGCTGGCCAGGCTCGACCTGGAGCAGCGCCGCGAGGGCGACGTCCTCGGCGCGGCCCAGTCCGGCCGCCGCAGCAGCCTGAAGTTGCTCACCCTGCTCAAGGACGAGGAGCTGATCCGTACGGCCAGGGATGAGGCCAACGCGCTGATCGACGGCGATCCCGACCTGACGCGGCATCCGGTGCTGGCCGCCGAACTGGCCGCGCTCGTCGACGACGACCGCGCCGAATATCTGGAGAAGGGCTGAGCCGGGGCGCTGGTCGCCCCGGCTCAGCCCTCATCTTCCGCATCTGTTGGCCGCGGTTGTTGTCCGCGGTCGCGCCGGTGGCCCGGCCGGTATGGCCGGTCAGTGCGGGTCGCGGCGGACGCGGACACGGGAGGCGCCGACCGCGGCCGCCCCGGTGAGCACCGCGGCCACGCCGATACCGGTGAGCGCGCCGAGCGGCCCGCCGGTGAAGGGCAGGCTCTCCTTCATCGTGCTTGGCGCGGGCGCCGCGACGCCGGGGATGGTGGCCCCGGTGCCGGCCGGCCCGGCCCCAGGCGGCCCGGTGACGCCGGGCGGCGTGGACGGCGGCGGGCCAGAGCCGGGCGGCACCACGGGCGGGGGCGCCCCGGTCTGCCCGCACTCCTCTGGCGCGAATCCGCAGGTGTCCACGCCGACGTTCAGGGACGCGCGGAGCAGGTCGCCGCGCCCGTTCAGCCCGCGCACGCCGGCGTTGACCGACACGCTGGCCTGCGTCCCGTTGCCTGGGCTCGAGTTGGCCTTGACCCTGGTGTTCGCGTGTACCGGCCCGTTCAGCCCGATGTTCAGCGACGGGTCACCGCCGCTCGACCCTGCCTTCGACGCCGACGACGAGCGCGACGCCGTCTTCGACTTCGAGGTCGAGGTCGAACTCGAGCCGGAGGTCGAGGTCGGCGTGGAGAGGTTCACCACGCCGCCGGTGACCGTGTTGACCACCCCGCCGAGCGTGTCGGTCAGGCCGTCGGTCGCGTCGCCGAGCGGATCGGCCTGGGCGACCCCACCCAGCGCGACGAAGGTCAGCACGGTCGCGCCGGCCGTCGTCGCCAGTCTCGCGCGCTTCTGCATCAACGTCCTCCCCGTCTCCACATGAGGCACCGCCAGCAGTTACCTTGTCACGAGACGTAGCCATGGTGAAGAGTTGACCACGATTTTGGGCAGAAGTTCACATGTTCGTCCGCAGGGCCGTCAGTCGGTGTCGGGCTGCGCGGAACCCGGGCGAATCTGGAGAATGGGCCGGGTGACTCGTGTCATCGCGGGCGTCGCCGGTGGTCGCCGGCTCGTCGTCCCGTCCGGCCGCGACACCAGGCCGACCAGCGACCGCGCGCGTGAGGGGCTGTTCGGCACGGTGCACGCGCTGCTCGGCCCGCTCGACGGGTTGCGGGTGGCCGACCTGTTCGCCGGCTCGGGCGCCGTCGGTCTCGAGGCGCTGTCGCGCGGCGCCGCGCACGCGCTGCTCGTCGAGTCGGGACCGCGCGCCGCCAGGGCCATCAGGGCCAACATCGACGCCCTCGGCATCGACGGCGCCGAACTGGTGGCCGACAGGGTCGACCGCGTGCTGCGCGGCTCGCCGGCCGAGCCGTACGACCTCGTCTTCGCCGACCCGCCGTACGCCACCCCCGAGGCGGAGGTGACGGCCATGCTGGCGGCCCTGCGCGACGGCGGCTGGGCCGCCCCCGGCGCCCTCGTCGTGGTCGAGCGGGCCACCCGCGGTCCCGCGCCTGCGTGGCCGCCCGGGTATATCCCCGACAGGGACCGCAGGTACGGCGAGGCCACGCTGTGGTACGCCCGCCGCGACCCGTCACGCGACCGAAACTGACCTCTTTGGTACGGTCGCGCCGGGGCGAAAGCCCCGCCGACCGTCCACGACCCCAAGACGGGGGGTGCGCCTCGTGCGTCGTGTTGTCTGTCCGGGCTCCTTCGATCCGGTCACGAACGGGCACCTCGACATCATCAGCCGGGCCTCGCGCCTGTATGACGAGGTCGTGGTGGCCGTACTGATCAACGAGTCCAAGCAGGGCCTCTTCACGGTCGACGAGCGCCTCGAGATGCTGCGCGAGGTGACCAAGGAGTACGGCAACGTCCGGGTGGAGAGCTTCCACGGCCTGCTCGTGGACTTCTGCCGCGACAACAACATCCCGGTCATCGTCAAGGGCCTGCGCGCCGTCAGCGACTTCGACTACGAGCTGCAGATGGCGCAGATGAACCACCGGCTGGCCGGCATCGAGACCATGTTCATGTCGACCAACCCGCTGTACTCCTTCCTGTCGTCAAGCCTGATGAAGGAGGTCGCCAAGTTCGGCGGCGACGTCTCTGGTCTCGTCCCCGACGCCATCGGGGAGCGGTTGGCGCAGCGGCTGCGCGACGTGTGACGAGTTGACGAGTTGGGGACGACCGGATCCGTTCGGTATCCTCGCTAGCTGGCCTCGACCGAAGGCCGTCGACCCGCCATGCCCCACGAAAGCAGGACTCCGCTGACCGCCATCGATCCCCGCGACCCGCTCGTGCTGAGCACCCGCGCGCTGGGCCGCAGACCCGGGTCCATGCGCGCGGAGAGCCTCGTCGTGCCGGCTCCCGAGGGGCTCGGCGTCGGGATGGTGGGCGTGCCCAAGGGCGCCGACATCCGGCTGGACGTCCGGCTTGAGGCGGTCATGGAGGGCGTGCTGGTCTCCGGCACCGCGCAGGTCCCCGTGGCGGGGGAGTGCGCCCGGTGCCTGAGCGCGATCTCCGACTCGGTCGAGGTCGAGTTCCAGGAGCTGTTCGTCTACGACGACACCCGCTCCGGCGGGCACGCCGACGAGGACGAACGCCGGGCCGAGCGCGACCTCGTCGACCTCGAGCCGGTGCTCAGGGACGCGGTGGTGCTCGACCTGCCGCTGTCGCCGCTGTGCCGGGACGACTGTCCGGGCCTGTGCACCGAGTGCGGGGTGCGGCTGGCGGACGACCCCGGTCACGACCACGGTGACGCCGTCGACCCACGGTGGGCGGCGCTGCGGGGCGTGATGGACGGCGCCGACCACCTGGAAGGCGCCGACCGCCCGAAAGACTCAGCAACCGATCACAACGACCAGGAGGCCTGACGTGGCCGTCCCCAAGCGGAGAATGTCGCGCAGCAACACCCGGCACCGGCGGGCGCAGTGGAAGGCCAAGCGGCCGATGCTCGTCACGTGCCCGCAGTGCCGCGAACCGAAGCTGCCGCACACCGCGTGCCCGACCTGCGGCACCTACAAGCGGCGCCAGGTCATCGAGCCGTCGGCGTAAGACCCGCCCGACCGCCGCGCGCCCGCCGGGAGCCGAGCGAACGGTCCAGGACCGTTCGCCGGCCTCGGCGGGTTTCGGAGTGTGAGGTCCATCACGCAGTAGGCTGGAACCCCAACGGACAGGGCTCGTCGGATGGTGGCCGAGCGCGCCCGAGGCCGTGGTGTACGCCGGACACAACCGGCCGGCGTGCACCTCGTCCTCGCGGACTCCTCGTCCGGTGCACATGCACCGGGTGCCGTATTTGGGTCACCCGCCCACGCGACGGGCCCATGAGCGCGGGTGCGGCCGCCCCGCCGCGAGGAGGACATGTGGTCGGGAAGTCTGGCGATGCCGGGCCGGACCGTTCGGAGCTCGAACGCGCGCTGGGCGTGAAGCTCGACGCGGAACTGCTGGAACGTGCACTGACCCACCGGTCGTACGCCTACGAGAACGGCGGCCTGCCGACCAACGAGCGCCTGGAGTTCCTCGGCGACTCGGTGCTCGGGCTCGTCGTCACCGACACGCTCTACCACGGCCACCCCGAGCTGCCGGAAGGGCAGCTCGCCAAGCTGCGCGCCGCGGTGGTCAACATGCGCGCGCTGGCCGGTGTCGGCCGGTCGCTGCGGCTCGGCGAGTTCATCCGCCTCGGCCGTGGCGAGGAGGGCACCGGCGGGCGGGACAAGTCGTCGATCCTCGCCGACACCGTCGAGGCGCTGATCGGCGCGGTCTATGTGGACCGCGGGCTGGACGAGGCGTCCGACCTGGTCCACCGGCTGTTCGACGCGCTCATCGACCGGTCGGCCAGCCTCGGCGCCGGGCTCGACTGGAAGACCTCGCTGCAGGAGCTCACCGCCGCCGAGGAGCTCGGCGTTCCTGAATATCACGTGGCGGAGAGCGGGCCGGATCATCAGAAGACCTTCCGCGCCTCGGTCCGGGTCGGCGGCAAGGTGTACGGCTCCGGCGAGGGCCGGAGCAAGAAAGAGGCCGAGCAGAACGCCGCCGAGGCGGCCTGGACCTCGATCCGCGAGCTCTCGACCGCCCGCCGCGCGGGCGACGGGAGCGGCATGCGGTCCGGCGCCTGAAGGCCGGCCACCATGCCCGAACTGCCGGAGGTCGAGGTCGTCCGGCGCGGCCTCGAAGGCTGGGTGACCGGCCGCGGGATCGACGCGGTCGCCGTCCTCCATCCCCGCGCGATCCGGCGGCACGTCGCCGGCCCCGACGACTTCGCCGCCCGGCTGACCGGGCGTGCCCTCCAGGCCCCGCGCCGCCGCGGCAAGTACCTGTGGATCCCGCTCGGCGACCCGCCGGCCGGCCGCGACGGCGCTGCCACCGGCGATGGCGAGGCGCTGCTGGCGCATCTCGGGATGAGCGGGCAACTGCTGCTGGCCGACCCGGGCCGCCCGTACGAAACGCACCTGCGCGTGCGGTTCGCACTGTCCGCCAAGGTCGACGCCGGGCCGCCGCCCGTCGCCGGCGACGACCTCGACCTGCGCTTCGTCGATCAGCGCACGTTCGGCCACCTCATGCTGGCCGACCTGGTCGGCGGAGTGCCGGAGCCGATCGCGCACATCGCCATGGACCCGCTCGAGGACGGTTTCGACGACGCGGCCTTCTTCCGCGCGCTGCGGCGGCGGCACACCGGCATCAAGCGCGCCCTGCTCGACCAGTCGCTGATCAGCGGGGTCGGCAACATCTACGCCGACGAGGCGCTCTGGCGGGCCCGGCTGCACTGGGCGCGGCCGACCGAGACGTTGACCAGGGCGGAGGTGGCGCGGCTGCTGGCCGGCGTGCGCGAGGTCATGGGCGCGGCGCTTGCGGTGGGCGGCACCTCGTTCGACAGCCTCTATGTCAACGTCAACGGCGAGAGCGGCTACTTCGGCCGGGCGCTGAACGTCTACGGGCGGCGTGACGAGCCGTGCGCGCGGTGCGGCGCGCCGATCCGCCGCGACGCCTTCATGAACCGCTCGTCCTACAGCTGCCCCTCGTGCCAGCCGCTGCCGCGCCGGCGGCACATGTGACACGGGCGAGCGCGCCGTGGGACCGTACGCCGCGCCTACGCCGCGCATCGCCGGACGCCGCTCTAATATCGGGGCCCGTGGACGATGACGATCTGGTCAGGCTCACCGCGTGGGTGCGCGGGCACGTCCAGGGCGTGGGCTTCCGGTGGTGGGTGCGCGCCCGCGCGCTCGAACTCGGCCTTTCCGGCTCCGCGACGAACCTGCTCGACGGGCGGGTGGAAGTCGTCGCCGAAGGGCCCCGTGTCCAGTGCAAACGATTGCTCGAGCAGCTGCGGGGATCGGCCACTCCAGGACGTGTCTTCGGCGTTACCGAACGTTGGGGAGCGCCCCGAGGTGACCTATCCGATTTCGTTGAGCGGTGAACAAGGGGTAGGGGAAAGCGCTTCGCACCTGCTAAACTTCTACTGCAAGGATGTTACCGGCCTGTGATGTCCGTCTTGACCGGCACTCTGGCCGGTGCGACTCTAGTTGATACGCGCACGTTATGACTGATCCGTGCGCGATCCTGCTGGTTACTCAGCGTGGAGGACCCTCAATCATGGCGAAGGCTCTACTCGGCCACGTCGGCGGTCCCGACCCCCGGATGGTCGCGGAGATGCGGCGTCTGCAGCGGCGCGTCCGGGATCTGGAGGCCGAGCTCGTACGGCTCCAGGCGGAGAACGACGCTCTGGCCACGACTCAGGATGGTCTCGTTACCCTGGGTTCGTCGGACCGCGAACCGGCGCTGACCTAAGCGTCTGCGCCCACACCTTACACATAGGGACGCCGCTCAGGCGTCCCTTTTGTTTTCAGCATATTTGCCGCGATAATCCGATTCTTTGCCTCCCGGCCCCGTCCCTATACGCGCGCAAAAGCGATCGTCTAACAAGGGTCGGTTACCGGAGAGTCCGCAGGTACACAGGGTGCGGGGGATCGGCGCGTTTTCGGATCACCCTCCGCGACCGAGTTTCCCCAAGGCCCACCGAGTTTCGCCAAGACCAGCCGAGTTTCACCAAGACCATCAGTGCGAGCACCCGCGCCGACCCGGTCCGTCATGGCAGATTGGTAGGTAGCGGCGTGGATTGCCCGTGTAACGGTCGCCGGCCGGTATCGTTCGACTGTCCGTGGGCAGAAGCCTGTTCACGGGCGGGGCCAAGTCAGCCGTACCGGCGAAGGCGAGGGTAGGGAGAGCGCGCGCGTGTACCTCAAGACCCTGACGCTGCGCGGCTTCAAATCCTTCGCGTCCTCCACCACCCTCAGGTTCGAGCCCGGCATCACCTGCGTGGTCGGTCCGAACGGCTCCGGCAAGTCCAACGTCGTCGACGCGCTCGCCTGGGTGATGGGCGAGCAAGGCGCCAAGTCGCTGCGCGGCGGCAAGATGGAGGACGTCATCTTCGCCGGGACGGCCAGCCGGCCGCCACTCGGCCGGGCCGAGGTCGTCCTCACCATCGACAACTCCGACGGCGCGCTGCCCATCGACTACACCGAGGTGACGATCAGCCGGCTGATGTTCAGGTCCGGGCAGAGCGAGTACGCCATCAACGGCGATCCCTGCCGGCTGCTCGACGTCCAGGAGCTGCTGTCGGACTCGGGCATCGGCCGCGAGATGCACGTCATCATCGGCCAGGGCCAGCTCGACGCGGTGCTGAATTCCGGCGCCGAGGGCCGGCGCGCCATCATCGAGGAGGCCGCCGGCGTCCTGAAGCACCGCAAGCGCAAGGAAAAGGCACTGCGCAAGCTGGACGCGATGCAGGCCAACCTCACCCGCGTGCAGGACCTCACCGCCGAGCTGCGCCGCCAGCTCAAGCCGCTCGGCCGGCAGGCCGAGATCGCCCGCCGCGCCGCGGCCATCCAGGCCGAGCTGCGCGACGCGCGGGCCAGGCTGCTGGCCGACGACCTGCTCACCCTGCGCACGAAGATCGAGCAGGAGGCCGCGGACGAGGCCGCGGTACGGGAGCGGCGCGCCGCGGTCGACAAGGCGCTGGCCGCCGCGCAGCGGCGCGAGACCGACCTCGAGGCGGAGTCCGCCGCGGCGGCGCCGGTGCTCGCCCGCGCCCAGGACACCTGGTTCCGGCTGTCCGCGCTCAAGGAACGGCTCAAGGGCGTCGCCGAGCTCGCGCTGGAACGCCACAGGCACGCCACCGAGGCACGCCCTGATGAGCGCCGCGGCCGCGACCCCGAAGACATGGAACGCGAGGCGGCGGAGGTCCGCGAGCAGGAAGAGACCCTGCGGGGCGAGCTCGACGAGGCGCGCGCCGGGCTTGGCCACGCCGAACGCGAGCGCGCCGAGGCCGAGACCGTCCTCAAGGCCGAGGAACGCCGCTTGGCGGCGGCCGCCAGGGCCGCGGCGGACCGGCGCGAGGGCCTGGCCAGGCTGCGCGGCAACGTCGAGGCGCTGCGCAGCAAGGTGCAGGCGGGCGAGGCCGAGATCGGCCGCCTGTCCGCGGCCCGGGCGGAGGCCGAGCAGCGCGCGCTGGCCGCACAGGCCGACTACGACGCCGCAGCCGGCACCCAGGAGGCGGCCGACCCGGAGCTGGCCGCCGACCACGACCGCGCCCAGCGCGACCTCGCCGAGGCGAAGGCCGCGGCCGAGGAGGCCAAGGCGGGGGTGGCCGAGCCGCGGCAGCGGCTCGCCGCGGCTCGCCAGGCGGTCGCCGCCGCCCGCGACGCCGACCAGGCCGCCCAGCAGCACGTCGCCGCGCTGCGGGCCCGCGTCGAGGCACTCGAGCTGACCGTCGGGAACGCCGCCGACGGCGGCGATACGCTCGCCCGCGCCGGGCTCGATGGCGTGCTCGGGCCGATGGCCGCCCTGCTGGTGGTGCGGCCGGGCGCCGAGGCGGCCATCGCTGCCGCGCTGGGTGCCGCCGCCGAGGCCACCGCCGTCGCCTCGCTGGGCGCCGCCGAGGCGGCGCTCACCCTGCTCCGCGACCAGGACGCGGGGCGGGCCGGGCTCGTGGTGGCCGACGGCCCCGCGCCACAGGGCCCGTCATCCGACGTGCGGCCCGGCGCGGCGCGGGACGGTGGAGCTTCGGCGCACGCCCTGGACGGGCTGCCCGATGGGGCCGTCCGCGCCGTCGACCTCGTCACGGCCGACGAGTCGATCCGCGCCGCGGTCCATCACCTGCTCGACGGCGTGGTCGTCGTGGCCGACCTGCCGGCCGCCGCGGCCGTGGTGCGCGCCGACCCGCGACTGCGCGCGGTGACCAGGCAGGGCGACCTGATCGGCGCGCACTGGGCGCGCGGTGGCGGGGACGACGGCCACGGTCCGTTGCGCACCAGGGCCGCGCTCGACGAGACCGTCTCGGCGCTGACCGAGGCCCGCGAGCGGGCCGCGGCGACCGCGGCGACGCTCGACGCGGCGGCCGAGGCCGAGGCCGCCGCGCAGGCCGGGCTCGACGCCGCGCAGGCCGCGGCGAACCAGGCACAGGCCGCGGTCGGCGACGCCCAGGCCGCGCTCGACCGGGTGCGCGCCCTGGTCAGGTCCGCCGAGGCCAAGGCCGCCCAGGAGGCCGAGCGGCTGGCCAGGCTCGGCGCGGCGGCGCACGGCGCCAGGGACGAGGTCGCCCGGCTGGCCAGGGCGGCACAGGAGGCCGCTGAGTCGCGGGACCGCGACGCGGCCCGGCTCGCCGAGATGCGCGAGCGCCTGGCCGCCGCCGAGACCGCGCCCATGGACGATGACACCGATACCGACCGGCGGGAGGAGCTGTCCGACCACTGCGAGCGGCTGCGCGCCGACGAGATGGAGGCCCGCCTGGCCGTCCGTACCGCCGAGGAGCGGGTGGCCGCCATCGCGGGACGGGCCGACGCGCTCGAGCGCGGCGCCGAACGCGAGCGGGCGGAACGGGCCAGGGCGGAGCGGCTGCGCCGCGCCCGCGAACGGCAGGCCAGGGTGGCCCGCGCCGTGGCGCTCGGCGCGGGGGCCGCCCTGGAGCGCATCGAGCTGTCCCTCGCCGCCGCGGTCGCCGCCCGCGAGTCGGCCGAGCAGGCCAGGTCGGCGCGCGAGGAGGAGCTGCGGGTCGTCCGCGCCCGGGTACGGGAGTTCGCCACCCAGATGGAAAAGCTGGTCAACGCCGTGCACGGCAGCGAGGTGGCCCGCGCCGAGCAGCGGCTGCGGCTCGAGCAGCTCGAGACCAGGGCGCTGGAAGAGCTCGGGCTCGAGGTCGACGCGCTGATCGGCGAGTACGGTCCCGACCAGCCGGTGCCGCCGGGACCAGAGGCCGATGAGGGCACGCTGCCCGAGCCGTACGATCGTGCCGTCCAGGAGAAGCGGGCCAAGGCCGCCGAGCGGCAGCTCAACCAGCTGGGCAAGGTCAACCCGCTCGCGCTCGAGGAGTTCGCCGCGCTCGAGGAGCGGCACGCCTTCCTCACCTCCCAGCTCGAAGACCTCAAGAAGACCAGACGTGACCTGCTGACCGTGGTCAAGGAGGTCGACGAGCGGGTCGAGCAGGTGTTCACCGCGGCGTACGAGGACACCGCGCGGGAGTTCGAGTCGATCTTCTCCCGGCTGTTCCCCGGCGGCGAGGGCCGGCTGGTGCTCACCGAACCCGAGGACATGCTGACCACCGGCGTCGAGGTCGAGGCCAGGCCGCCCGGCAAGAAGGTCAAGCGGCTGTCGTTGCTGTCCGGCGGCGAGCGGTCCCTGGTCGCCATCGCGATCCTGGTGGCGGTCTTCAAGGCCAGGCCGTCCCCGTTCTACGTCCTCGACGAGGTCGAGGCCGCGCTGGACGACACCAACACCCAGCGGCTGCTCGGCATCTTCGAGGAGCTGCGCGAGTCGTCCCAGCTGATCATCATCACGCACCAGAAGCGCACCATGGAGGGCGCCGACGCGCTGTACGGCGTGAGCATGCGGGGTGACGGGGTGACCCAGGTGGTCAGCCAGCGGTTGCGCGAACACGAACCCGCCTGACGGGGCCGGCCGGCTAGGGCGCTCCGCCCGTTCCGCACCTGATTTCCCAGCTCCGGCGGGTTCTCAGGCACCGGGACACAGTATACGATGTCCCGTATCCCACCGTCGGGAGGAGCGCCATGTACCACGAGCTGACGGTCTGGTCCCGGGGCATCATCATGGACAAGGAGGCGCGCGACGTGTCCTCCTGCGTCGCGGCCGCGGCGCGCGCGCTCGGGTATCACGCCGAGAACGTCAGCGACTACGTCGACGACCCCGACCGGACGAACTGCATGGTTCGGCGGTACGCGCGCTTCGGCGACAAGCCCATCGAAGACCGGTTCGTCTACGAAAACCCGCATCCCGACTGGGTCGTCCTCATCGAGGAGACGATCGTCAAGGGAGTCAACTTCCTCCGCGGCACCCGCCCGGGCGAGGGCGTGCTCGTCATCAACTCCGGGCGCGACCCCGAGTACCTGCTCAAGTTCCTGCCCGGCCACATGCGCGAGAAGCTGCACAAGCTCGTCGTGGTCGACGCCGTCCGGCTGGCCGAGCAGCGCGGCTCCAGCCCCTGGATGTTCATCAGAGACCTGTCCGAGCTGGCGTTCGACCGGATGTCCACCGAGGGCGCGGTCGAGCGGCTGGCCATCGGCATGGGCATCGCCGCGCCGGTGATCGGCGCCTTGGTGGCGGCGACCGGCGTGCTGCCGGTCGACGAAGTGGCCAAGGTCGTGGCCGACCGCGACGCCATGCTGCGCGGCGTGGACGACCACCGCGTGCTCGAGGTGAGCCCCGCGCCCGCCGTGCCGCCCGCGCCGTCCGCACCGTCCGCCGCCCACGCGTAACCGACCCGAGGAGGCATCGATGTCCGTCCGTGGTACGCGGGTACCGGCTCACCTGCGGCTGCCGATCGCGGGGGTCACGCCGCCGCCCACAGAGAAGGAGGGGCAGCGGCTGTTCCCGACCGGCAACTTCCGGTCGTTCCGGCCCGTCTATCGCGACAAGACGCCACCGTGCAACAACGCCTGCCCGACGGGCGAGCAGATCCAGAAATATCTGGACTTCGTGAAGCACGAACGCTTCCTCGACGGCTACCTGACGATCCTCCAGGACAACCCGATGCCGTCCGTGACCGGCCGGGTCTGCTACCACCCCTGCGAGACCGCCTGCAACCGGCGTGACCACGACGAGCCGATAGGGATCCGCGGGGTCGAGCGGTTCCTCGGCGACCTCGGCCTGAACCTGCCGGACAACCCCATCAAGGAGACGCTGCCCGAGCTCTCGGGCAACCGGGTGGCGATCATCGGGGCCGGCCCCGCCGGGCTCGCCTGTGCCTACCACCTGCGCCGCCGCGGCCACGCCAGCGTGATCTACGAGGCCATGGAGAAGCCGGGCGGCATGCTGCGCGGCGGCATCCCGCACTGGCACCTGCCCGAGGAGATCCTCGACGCCGAGATCGCCAAAATCGAGGACCTCGGCGGCATCGAGATCCGCTGCGGCGTGCGCGTCGGCGAGGACGTGTGCCTCGACGACCTGGTCGGCGAGTACGACGCCGTCTTCATCGGGCTCGGCCAGGACGTCGGCCGGCGCCTCGACGTCGAGGGCGCGGACCTGCGCGGCGTCGTCGGCGCCCTGGAGTTCCTGCGCGAGGCAGGCATGGGCCGTCCGGTCAAGGCCGGCAGGGACGTGCTCGTCATCGGCGGCGGCAACACCGCGTCCGACGCGGCGCGGTCGGCGATCAGGATCGGCGGCGGCCGGGCGAGGATCGTCTCGCTCGAGGCGCCGGACGAGCTGCTGATCGTCGACGAGGATCTCGAACAGGGCCGCGACGAGGGCGTCGAGTTCGTCACCAACACCTCCCTCGTCCGCGTCCTGGGCCAGAACGGCGTCGTCACCGGCGCCGTCCTGTGCGAGGCCCGGCTGAGCAAGGACGCCGACGGCAGGGTCGTGCCCGAGCTGGTGCCGGGCACGGAGTACGAGGTGTCCTGCGACACGATCATGATCGCGATCGGGCAGGTGCAGCGGCTCGACTGGCTCCCCGACGAGTTCGTGGAGCGCGGCCTGATCAGGACCGACGCGTACGGCCGGGTCGGCGAGCGGGTCTTCGTCGGCGGCGACGTGACGCGCGGCCCGGCGATGGTGGTGGACGCGCTCGGCGACGGCAAGCGCGCCGCACACGGCATCGACATCCTGCTCAGCGCCGAGGAGCTCGCGCCGCCGGATCCGGTCGAGGTGATGCCGTACGAGCGGCTCAACCAGGCGTACTTCCCGCACGCGCCGCGGATCCCGGCGCCGCTGGCCCCGCCCGCCGAGCGGCGGCGCGACCAGAAGGTCGAGGTCACGCTCGCCTACAGCCGCGAGCAGGCCATGGCCGAGTCGGACCGGTGCATGAGCTGTGGTGTCTGCAACGGCTGCGACAACTGCTACATCGTCTGCCCGGACGTCAGCGTGCAGCGGGACGCCAGGGAGAACGGGCACTACAACATCAGGCTGCCGTACTGCAAGGGCTGCCTGGTCTGCGTGCAGGAGTGCCCGACCGGCTGCCTGGAGAAGGCTCCCGAGCTCGACTTCGACGAGCCGGACGCGGTGGTCCGCATGGAGACGGCGTTCTCCCCGTACGACGGCGCGCATGCCGAGCAGTCGGCCCCGATCGCCCTGCTCATCGAGGACCAGATCGCCGCCTACGACGCGGCTCGCCGCGAGTCCGTCGGCCCGAACGGAGACGGCGGCCCGAACGGAGACGGCGGCCGAGCGCAGAACGGAGCCCAGGAGCCATGAGCACGGTTCACATCGAGGGAGGCGCCCGCCCGGGCCAGCTTGGCAAGGCGGTGCGGACTCCCGAAGGCAAGCGGTTCCTCGACGAGCTCGCCGGCCGGCGGATACGGCTCAACGGCTGCGCGTCCGCCGCGTACGGCGCGCTGTACGCCAACGTGGACGTCATCTCGGCGTACCCCATCCGCCCGTACACCGCGATCATGATGAACCTGTCGCAGTTCATCGCCGACGGCATCCTCGACGCCGAATACCTCCACGCCGACGGCGAGCACTCCCAGATCTCCGCCGCGTTCGGCGCCGGCTCGTGCGGGGCCAGGGCGTACACCGGGTCGTCCGGGGTCGGCGTGACGTACGGCTACGAGATGTACTCGATCACGTCCGGGGCGCGGATCCCGATCCAGATGGCGATCGCCGACCGCACCCTCGACCCGCCGGGCGACTTCGGCTCCGAGCACACCGACGCGCTGTGCACGCGGGACATGGGCTGGCTCATGGGTTGGGCGGCCACGCCGCAGGAGGTGTTCGACAAGACGCTGATCGGCTACGCGATCGGCGAGGATCCGCGGGTGCTGCTGCCGCAGATGATCTGCCAGGACGGCTACTTCGTCTCCCACATCGCCGGCGAGGTGGAGATGCCGACCATCGAGCAGGTCGACCGTTACCTGCCGCCCTACCAGCTGCCGTTCGCGTTGAACCCGGCGCACCCGGTCTCGCACGGCGCGCAGATCCACCCGCAACAGGGCCCGCCGCTGCAACTCGAACGGGCCCGCGCGATGGAGACCGCGATCCCGATCATCAGGCAGCGCACGGACGAGTTCGCCGAGGTCTTCGGCCGCCGCTACCCCCACTTCGTCGAGGAGTACAGGCTCGACGACGCGGACGTGGCGTTCGTGATCTCCGGCGGCCACGCGGTGACCTGCCGCGCGGCCGTCGACCGCATGCGCGCCCGGGGGATCAAGGCCGGGATGGCCCGCCTGCTGTGGATCCGCCCGTTCCCCACCGAGGACCTGCAGAAGGCGCTGGAAGGGGTCAAGGCCGTCGGGGTCGTGGAGACCAACCTCGGCCTCGGCGGAGCCAGCTACGGCGGGATCCTCTCCCTGGACGTGACGACCGCGATGTACCACACCCCGCACAACCGGCCGCTCGTCACCTCGTTCATGGCGGGGCTCGGCGGCGAGACCGTGCCCATGGCCGAGTTCGACTGGATGGCGGGCAAGCTCGCCGGCGCCATCGAGGCCGGGCGGGTCGAGAAGGCGACGCACTGGGTCAACTTCGAGGACTGATGCAGACATGACGCAGCAAGATCCGATCGGGCCGGATTCGATCGCGCCGGATTCGGGCGGGCCGGCTTCGAGAGAGGTTGTCAGGCAGCACCTGCCGCTCTTCGAAGAGCAGGGCCGGGGCGCCGCCGTCCCCGACGACGTCGGCCGGGACCTGCACTATCTTCCCGACCTGCCGGAGGAGGACCCGTACCAGGCGGGGCACCGCACCTGCGCCGGCTGCGGCCCGGCCATCGAGTACCGGTGGACGCTGAAGGCCGCGGGCGAGAACACGATCATGGCCGGTCCGACCGGCTGCATGTACGTCGCCAACTCCACGTACCTGTGCACCCCGTACACGGTGCCGTGGGCGCACACCCCGATCGCCAGCGGCGGCTCGTTCGCCTCCGGGATGGCGGCGGCGTACGAGGCGATGATCCGCAAGGGCCGCTACCAGGGCGAGTACCCCAACATCATCACGATGGCCGGCGACGGCAGCGCCTCCGACATCGGCCTGGGGTCGATCTCCGGGGCGCTGTACCGCAACCACGACGCGCTGTTCATCTGCTACGACAACGAGTGCTACGCCAACACCGGGATCCAGACCTCGCCGACCACGCCGTACGCGGGGATGACGACGTTCACCCCGTTCGGCAAGGCGATTCCCGAGGGCAAGACCCTGCCGCCGAAGAAGCTCGCCAACATGATGGCCGAGGGCCACCCGCACGCGTACGTGGCGACGACCACGGTCGGCTACCCGGTCGATCTGATGAACAAGACCCGCAAGGGCCTCAACCACCGGGGCGCCGCGTTCCTGCACTGCTACACGCCGTGCCAGAAAGGCTGGGTCTACCAGACCTCGATGACCGTCGAGATCAGCCGGCGGGTGGTCGAGTCGGGCCTGTTCCCTGTGTGGGAGTACGACCCGCAGACGCGGGAGTACGACTACTTCCACCCGCCGGTGCAGCGCCCGGTGACCGACTACCTCGCCATGCAGGGCCGGTTCGGCCACATGCTGCCCGAGCACGTGGCCGCCACGCAGCGCGCGGCGAACCAGAACTGGGCGGATATCGGCATGGACGTCCCGCGCGAGCTGCGCGAGCTCGAAGACCCCGAGCGCCACAAGAACCTGCGGGACACCGAGTACGCCATGCCGCTGAACCGTGGCATCGGCGCATGAGCCCGCCATGAGCCCGCCATGAGCCCATCGTGAGGGCGTGATGAGTTACCAGCTGCGCTTCGACGGCGGCCGGCAGCAGCGCTACCTGCCCGACCGGGCGGCGGTGCTGCGGGCGGTGCTGTCGATCGGCCCGCGCGCGGCCGACCCGCGCTTCGAGGTGTGGGCCGAGGGGGAGCCGCTGCTGCTCGCTGACGGCTCGCCCGGCGGCCGGCGGTTCGAGCTCACCGGCGTGCTCGATGTCAGCAGCCCAGGGGAGTACGACCGCATCCGCGCGGAGCTGGACGCCGAGCGGCCGGAGCCCGCCGATGAATGAGGACGGCCCGATGAGCTCGGGCGGCGCGGGCGCTGGTGACGGGCCGGGGCGCGGCAGCGGTCGCCTGAACGGGCAGCCGGTCGTCCGTCCCGGCGCCAAGATCATTCCACTGACCGTACGGACCACCGGCGCGCGCGATCCGGCGGCGATGAAGGCGGCCGTGGTGCAGGTCGTCCGGCATCTGGTGCTGGAGAAGGTGCCGCCTGACCGGCGCTCGCCGCTGTTCGACCAGGCGTGCGCCCTGCTGGACGAGGCCGGGTGGGGGCTCGACGAGCTCATCGCCGCTGCCGATGAAGGCCCGGCCAGGCAGCGGCTCTTCGGCGCGATCGGCCTCTAGGGGCAGGCCGGCCGGCGCCGAGCCCGGCAGCGAGGACCGGAAGGGAGGCGCCCGAATGGATCCCCGGCCCTACCCGTACGAGCTTCGCCTGCCGCTCGCCCCGTACCGCTTCGTCTGGAAGGAAGAGCCGGCCGTCTCGGCGGAGAAGAACTCGGCGCCGCTCTACACGGAGGAGCGCTACACCCATCGCGACGGAACCGTAGTGATCATCCGCGCGTACCACGCGGACGGTTCCTTTCACATCCTCTCGGACAGGGCCGAGATCGAGCTGATCGACAATGCGAACGACCCGGGGGCGCCCGATCCCGTGAGCCTCGTCCGGTTGCCATAGAGCCGGAGCTCACCGGCATCACCGCTGGCAGGTGCGGCACCTGCAGTGCCGGTGGGCAGGAAGGAGGCCGGCATGTCGGTACTGCCCGCTCGACGCGAGGGGGAGATGGTCCGCGGCCTCACCCTCGGCCGCTGGGGCGTCCTCGTCGCCCTGGTGGTGTCCATGATGGCGATCGCCAACCTGCAGTACGCCTGGACGCTGTTCACCGACCACCTGACGGATCATCTGAACGCGTCGCTGGCCGCCGTGCAGTTCGCGTTCACGTTGTTCATCTTCTTCGAGACCTGGCTGGTGCCGTTCGAGGGCTGGCTGGTCGACCGCGTCGGCCCGCGGGTGATCATGATGGCCGGGGCGGTGCTGGTCGGGATCGCCTGGGTCGGCGCCGGGCTGGCCGGCAGCGTGGCCGTCCTGGTGCTCTTCTACGCGCTCGGCGGCGTCGGCGCCGGCGCGATCTACGGCTCCTGCGTCGGGACCGCGCTGAAGTGGTTCCCCGACCATCGGGGGTTGTGCGCCGGCCTGGTGGCCGGCGGGTACGGCGCCGGCACGGCGGCGACGATCATCCCGATCTCGCGCATGATCGACTCGTCCGGCTACCAGTCGACGTTCATCGTGTGGGGCATCATCCAGGGCGTCGTCGTGCTGGTCGCCGCACTGGCGGTGGCGCGGCCGCCGACCGGCTGGCAGCCGGCCGGCTGGGCGGAGAAGGAGGCGAAGATCCGGTCCCGGGTGCGCATGTCGACCCGCGACTTCAGCTGGCGGGAGACGCTGCGCCAGCCGCCGTTCTGGGCGATGTACCTGGTGATGACGCTGATGGCCTTCACAGGCCTGGTGATGACCGCCCAGCTCAAGCCGATCGGCAAGGACTACGGGATGGACAACGGCGTGCTCGCGTTCGGGACGAGCGCCCTGGTCCTGGCGGTCCTGGTGGACCGGATCCTGAACGGCGTCTGCCGGCCGTTCTGGGGATGGATCTCCGACCACATCGGCCGCGAGGTCGCGCTGACCCTCGCCTTCACGTTCCAGGCCGTCATCATCATCGCGTGGATCGCCACGATCACCCATCCGGTGGCGTTCGTGTTCCTGACCGCGCTGGCGTTCTTCTCCTGGGGCGAGATCTACTCGCTGTTCCCCGCGACGTGCGGAGACCTGTTCGGCCGGGCGAACGCCACGACCAACTACGGGATGCTCTACACATCGAAGGGCATGGCCGCCTTCTTCGCCGCGCCGGGAGCCGCCTGGCTGGCGGGCCTCACGGGCGGCGCGAACGAATGGATGCCGGTGCTGTGGACGATGGCGGGCTGCAGCGCGCTGGCCGCCATCCTCACGTGGTTCCTCATCAGGCCGTTGGTCAGGCAGGCGGTCGGCGAGGTCGCGCCGATCGCCGAAGGCACGGTGGAGGTGACGCCCTGAGCCGTTCCCCTAGGTGGTGGACGCCCTCGGGCTCCTCAGGAGGCCGAGGACGGCGCAGCGGGCGGCGCCGAGCCCGGGGAGGAGACCTCCGCGCGGGCGAGGTAGGTCTGCTTCGTCCGGTCGCTGTGACGACGCGCGATGCCGGCGGCGGCCGCGCCGTCGCCGGCCGCGATCGCGTCGACCAGCGCGCCGTGCTCCTCCCACGACTCGTGACCCCGGGTGCGCGCAACCCGCCCGTAGTACCAGCGCACCCGGCGGTCGACGAGGCCGGCCAACTCGGCGAGCACGACGTTGCCGGCCATGGAGGTGACCTGGGCGTGGAAAGCGGCGTTGGCGGCGACGAGCCGGTCGGGGTCGTCGATGTCGAGCGCGGCCACCCCCTCGCGCCACAGCTCCCGCAGCCTGGCCACGTCCTCGGGCGTGGACGAGACGGCGGCCAGCCGCGCGGCCTCGCCCTCGAGCAGGCCGCGGACGTCGAGGAGCTGGTCGACCTCCTGCTCGGTCGGGGTGTGCACGAAGGCGCCCTGGCCGGGCCGCAGCTCCACCCACCCCTCGGCCTGGAGGCGGTGCAGCGACTCGCGGATCGGCTGGCGGCTGACGCCGAGCTGGCGGGCCAGCTCGGCCTCCACCAGATGGCGACCGGGCTGCAGGGTGCCGCTCACGATGAGCTCGACGAGTGCGTCGTAGACCGTCTGGCGCAGCGGCAGCGGGCGCTCCACCGGACGGATGGGGTGACTGGAAAGAGACATGGCGATACTTAGTATACGGGAGACTGTATGCAAGAACCCCTGCCTCGCTTGGCAAAAGGCCGTCACAAGGTCGCCGGCCACGAGGCCTGCGTCATGGAGCTCGTTTCCTTCCTCAACGAGGAAGAATGGAGCGATCATCCCCGATGTGTCCAGCCCGTGCTCGCCGCCGCGGCCAGGGCGGTCAACGACCGCATCAGCGACGCGGGCCGGCAGTACCTGGTCGACCTGGCCCCCCGGCTGGCCGGCACCGCGGGAGCGGACTGGCTGGCGGGCGCGCGCATCGTCGAGTTGTGCACCGAAGCGGCGCTGACCCAGGCGACCTCACCGGCGACCTCACCGGCGACCTCACCGGAGACCACGCTCCGGATGCCGCCCGAGGTGTGGCAGGAGCTCACCGCGGCCCGGCGCACGGCCCGCTACCTTCTCGCCCGCGGGTCGGCGGCCGGCCGGGTGCGCTGCCCGTGGCAGGTCCGGGCGGCCATCTGGCTGCTTGACAGGGTGGGGCTGCTCAAGCGGGTCTACCCGTACGACGCCGCGCTGCAGGTGGCGTTCGCCATCGCGCAGGTCAGCTTCACCCCCGAGGCCGAACGCCGGCTGCTCGCGCTGCTCGACGCCTGCATCGACGCCTGCCCGGAGATCCGCCCTGGCGCGCCGCCGGGCCCTAACCGTGGGCGTGCTCGGTCGCCGGGGTCAGGCTGATCTCGAGGCGCGCGCCCAGGGCCGTGAGCACGCTGCCCAGCGTGCGCGGGGTGAGGCGTTCACCCCCGGACAGGATCTGGCTCACCCGGCCCGGCGGGACGCCGAGGGCGCTCGCCAGATCGGCGCGGCTGACTTTGTGCTCGCGCATGTACCAGGTGATCTCGTCGACGACCTCGGAGGACATATCCACCGCCGCGCCGTTGTCGGCGCTGTCACCGGCCACGCCGGCACCGCCGAGCGCGGATCCTCGGGCATCACGCCCATGCCGCCGACCTGCCATGGGATGCCCTCTCCCGCCGCGGCAGCGCCGGCCGCCTGCTCGTTCGGTGCGCTCACCGCGTCGTGTCGCGGATCTTTCCCGTTCGGATCCTCCCGTACGGACCCGATGCCGCAATCTTAGCTATACCTAAATGTTTAGGCAAGTCTAAATTCGCGGGCGGCGCCCGGCCGGGCATCGCGCGTCGTCTGCGAGACTGGATGGCGCTATGGAATACGTGATCCTCGCCATCGTCGTCGTCGTACTCGCCGTCGTCGCCGCCGGCGCCCTCCTGCTGCGGCCCGGCCGCCGCACCCGCGGCCCGGCGGCCCCGCCGTCCGAGACCGCCGCCCGCGGCACCGGCGTACTCGAAGAGGACAAGGCACCACCCGCGCCCGCCGAGGCGCCGGCGACGACAGTGGCGCCGCCGGCACCCGAGATCGAGCTGCCGCCGCCGTCGGCCGGGCGGCTCGTGCGGCTGCGCGCCAGGCTGGCCAGGTCGCAGACCGCGCTCGGCAGGAGCGTGCTCGCTTTGCTGTCGCGCGACGTGCTCGACGACGAGGCGTGGGACGAGATCGAGGACATCTTGATCAGCGCCGACGTCGGGGTGGGGCCCGCCCGGCAGATCGTCGAAGACCTGCGCACCAAGGTGAAGGTGCTGGGCAGCCGCACCCCCGAGCAGGTCAGGGAGCTGCTCAGGGAGGAGCTGCTCCGCCAGGTCGACCCCGACCTGCCGCGGGCGCTGCGCACCGAGCCGCACGGCGACCGCCCCGCGGTGATCATGGTCGTCGGGGTCAACGGCACCGGCAAGACCACGACCTGCGGCAAGCTCGGCAGGGTGCTCGTCGGCGACGGGCGCAGCGTGCTGCTCGGCGCGGCCGACACGTTCCGCGCCGCCGCCGTCGACCAGCTCGCCACGTGGGGCTCGCGGGTGGGCGCCGAGGTCGTCCGCAAGGACGAGGGCGCCGACCCGGCCAGCGTGGCCTTCGAGGCGGTCCGCATCGGCATCGACAAGAAGGTCGACACGGTCATCGTCGACACGGCTGGGCGCCTGCACACCAAGACCGGGCTCATGGACGAGCTGGGCAAGGTCAAGCGCGTCATCGAAAAGCAGGCCGAGGTGGACGAGGTACTGCTCGTCCTCGACGCCACGACAGGGCAGAACGGCATGCGCCAGGCCCAGGTGTTCGCCGAGGTGGTCGACGTCACCGGCATCGTGCTGACCAAGCTCGACGGTACGGCCAAGGGCGGCATCGTCATCGCCGTGCAGCGCGAGCTGGACGTGCCGGTCAAGCTCGTCGGGCTCGGCGAGGGGCCGGACGACCTGGCGCCGTTCGAGCCCGAGGCGTTCGTGGACGCCATCATCGGCGACGCGTGACGGTCCGGAACGCCCGGACGGCCGTCAGGACGTGATTTCGCGGTTTCTTCGCGTCACAAAATAGGCTCTCACCTCTGACAACAGGCCAGACTTCGAGTCCGAAACACGCTCGAAACACTTGGCCGTCGGGTTTCACACTGCTGAAACACAGGGGCCTTTCGGGTGAAACCACCAGGCCGGAACCTCTACGCAATCCGTCGTACAACCATGTTCCGTGCCTAGGAGGGGGCTCTCTCCGAGATGAAGATTGACACCGGGGCAACCGCCTGGATGATCGCGGCCACCGCGCTCGTCCTGTTCATGACGCCAGGTCTGGCCTTCTTCTACGGGGGCATGACCCGGGCGAAGAGCGTACTCAACATGATGATGATGTCCTTCACGGCCATCGTCACAGTGACCGTCGCCTGGGCCATCTACGGCCACTCCCTGGCGTTCACCGACAACGGCATCTCGTTCCTGAACAAGTTCTTCGGTGGGGGCAGCGCGATCGGGCTGCAGAGCATCATCAACGCGACGACGCCCACCGGGACCGCCAACGGCACCAACATCCCCACCTTGGTGTACTCGGCGTTCCAGCTGACGTTCGCCATCATCACCGTGGCGCTGATCAGCGGCGCGATCGCCGATCGCGCGAAGTTCAGCGGCTGGGTCGTGTTCTCGGTCGCGTGGGCGACGCTGGTCTACTTCCCCGTCGCGCACTGGGTGTGGGGCACGGGGTGGCTCAACAAGCTCGGCATCGAGGACTTCGCCGGCGGCACGGTGGTGCACGTCAACTCCGGTGCCGCCGCGCTGGCGCTGGCGCTGGTGCTCGGCCGCCGCAGGGGCTGGCCGAAGGAACCCATGCGGCCGCACAACCTGCCGTTCGTGCTGCTCGGCGCCGCGATCCTGTGGTTCGGCTGGTTCGGCTTCAACGCCGGTTCCGAGATCGGCGTGGACGGCACCACGGCGCTGGCCTTCATGAACACCCAGATCGCCACCGCTGTCGCCGCCGGCGCCTGGATCCTGGTGGAGAAGTACCGGGACGGCGCGCCCACCTCGCTCGGCGTCGCGTCCGGCGCGGTCGCCGGCCTGGTCGCCATCACGCCGGCCTGTGGCTTCGTCGACCCGTGGGCGGCCATCGTGCTCGGGTTCGTGGCCGGCGCGGGCTGCTCGTACGCGGTCGGCCTGAAGTACAAGGCCGGGTTCGACGACTCGCTCGACGTGGTCGGCGTGCACCTGGTCGGCGGCGCCATCGGCGCCTTCTCGCTGGGCTTCATCGCCCGGTACCCGTTCCTGGACCAGCAGAGCCAGGGCGTCCTCTACGGCGACCACTCGCTCAAGCAGCTCGGCCTGCAGGCGCTCGGTCCGGTGGTGATCGGCGGCTACTCGTTCATCATGGCCTTCGCCATCGGCAAGATCATCGACAGGACGATCGGCTTCAGGGTCGACGAGGAGGTCGAGGTCACCGGCATCGACGCGGTGGAGCACGCCGAGACGTCCTACGATCTGACTCCCGCGAGCACCGGTACCGGGTCGCTCGCCGCGGCGGCGGTCGCGACGCGGCCGGACGGGACCAAGGCCGGACAGAAGGTTGAGGCGGAGGCATGAAGCTGATCACTGCGGTCATCAAGCCGTTCAAGCTCGACGACGTCAAGGCGGCGCTGGAGACGTTCGGCGTGCGCGGGCTGACGGTCAGCGAGGCGAGCGGCTACGGCAGGCAGAAGGGCCACACCGAGGTCTACCGGGGCGCGGAGTACCAGGTGGACCTGGTGCCGAAGCTGCGCGTCGAGGTGCTCGTCGACGACGACGACGCCGATGACGTCATCGACGTCGTCGTCAAGGCGGCGCAGACCGGCAAGATCGGAGACGGCAAGGTGTGGGCCGTACCGGTCGAGACGGTGGTGCGGGTCCGCACCGGCGAGGTCGGCGCCGAGGCCCTGTGAGCGTCTAGGACACGAGACGGCGACCCGGGGAGAGCCCGCAGTGCCGCGCAGGCCAGACCGGCATCTCGCGTTCCACTCCGACGACGACGGGGCGGGCGGAGCGGGACGCGAGATGCCGCGTACATCCGGCCAGGGCCCGGCCTCCTCGGGCCAGGGGCACAGCTCCCCGGGCCAGATTTCCCCGGGCCAGATTTCCCCGGGCCACGGCCAGGACGCCGCCGTCCCGGCCGCGCACGAGCGGGCCAGGCGCGAGTACGCGGACGCCCGCGCCGCCCGCGCCGCCGAGCTCGACCGCTGGCTCGCCGGGCTGCTCGGCGCCGAGCCCGGCGTGGCGCTGATCGCGGTCGGCAGCCACGCCCGCCGCGAGCTCACCCCGGGCGGCGACCTCGACCTGGTGCTCGTGCATCGCGGCCGGCCCGACGTCGGCGCGGTCGCCGACCGCGTCTGGTACCCGGTATGGGACTCGGGGACGCGGCTCGACCACTCTGTCCGGACCGTCGAAGAGGCGCGCACGGTCGCGCGGGCCGACCTGAAGGCCGCCCTCGGCCTGCTGTCGGCCCGCCGTGTGGCCGGCGACCACACGCTGGTCGACGAGCTGCGTTCCACGGTGCTGGCCGACTGGCGGGCCGACGCCCGGCGCCGGCTGGCCGATCTGGCCGCGCTGACCCGGGCCCGCTGGGAACGCCAGGGCGAGCTGGCCTTCCTGCTCGAACCCGATCTCAAGGACGCGCGCGGCGGGCTCCGTGATGTCCACGTCATGCAGGCGGTGGCCGCCTCGTGGGTGGCCTCCGCCCCCGACCGGCCGGTCCGCGAGGCGTACGGGCTGCTGCTCGACACCCGCCACGCCCTGCACGTGACGGTCGGCCGCGCCGCCGACCGGCTGCTGCTCCAGGAGCAGGACGCGGTGGCCCGCGGTCTCGGCCTCCTCGACGCCGACGTGCTGCTGCGCACGATCGCCGAGGCCGCCCGTACGGTCACGTTCGCCGCCGACCAGGTGTGGCGGCAGGTCGACCGGTTCTGCGCGCCGCGCAGGGGACGGCGGGCCGACCGGCGCCCGCTGGCCGACGGCGTCGTCGAACAGGACGGAGAAGTCGTGCTGGCCCGGGGGGTCGACGCCGCCGACGATCCCGCCCTCGTGCTGCGCGCCGCCGCGGCCGCCGCCCAGGCGGGGCGGCCGATGGGGCCGGCGACCGTGCGACGGCTGGCGGAAAGCTCCCCGCCGATGCCGGTGCCATGGCCGGCGGCAGCCAGGGACGCGCTGGTCGCGCTGCTCGGCGCCGGGCCGTCCGCGATCGGCGTCTGGGAGGCACTCGACCAGGCGGGCATGATCGTACGGCTGCTGCCTGACTGGGAACGGGTCAGGAACCGGCCGCAGCGCAACCCGGTGCACCGGTTCACCGTGGACCGCCACCTGGTGGAGTGCGCGGCGGAGGCCGCCGCGCTGACCAGGGAGGTGGCCAGGCCGGACCTGCTGCTGGTCGGCGGGCTGCTGCACGACATCGGCAAGGGCTGGCCCGGCGACCATTCCCGCAGCGGCGCGGTCGTGGCCCGCGATCTGGGCGCCAGGATGGGCTTCGCCGACGGCGACGTGGACATGCTCGAAGCGATGGTCAGGCACCACCTGCTGCTTCCCGAGACCGCGACGCGGCGCGACCTCGACGATCCGGTCACGATCCAGACGGTCGCCGAGGCGGTCGGCAGCCGGCCGCTGCTCGAACTGCTGGCCGCGCTGGCGGTCGCGGACGGGCACGCCACGGGCCCGGCCGCCTGGGGGTCCTGGAAGGCCGGCCTGGTCGCGGAGCTGACGCGGCGCACCGACGCGCTGCTCGCCGGTGAGGCGCCGCGGTCGCCGCCCAATGTGGCCGCTGCGCAGCTCGCGCTGGCCAGGCACGGTGGCGGCGCCGTAAGGGTGGTGGGCTCGCGGGTGACCGGCACCGGCTCCGGCGCCTCGCCGCTGCGCGTCACCGTGGCCGCGCCCGACCGGCCCGGCCTGCTGTGGCGGGCGGCGGGAGTGCTGGCCATGCATCGTCTCGTCGTCCGAACGGCCCGGGGGATCTCCGGCAGCTCGCCCGTGGACGGCGCCACGGCGGTCATCGAGTTCACCGCCGTACCCGAGTACGGCAGCCCGCCCGATCCGGCAGCCCTCGAAGCCGACCTGCGCCGTATGCTGGCCGGCCGGCTCGATGTGGCCAGGCGGCTGGAGCGGCGGGCCAGGTCGGTGCGCGAACGTCCGGGCATCGAGGTCCCGCCGCCCAGGGTGACGATCGTCGACGACGCCTCCCATACCGCGACCGTGGTGGAGGTGCGGGCGCACGACCGGCCAGGCCTGCTCTGGCGGATCGGCCAGGCGCTCGGCTCCTGCGGACTGCAGGTGCGGAACGCGCAGGTGGACACGCTGGGCGCCGAGGCCGTCGACGTCTTCTACGTCGTCGACGGCAGCGGTTACCCGCTGGCCGACCCGGCGGCGCTGCGCGACGTACGCCGGCAGGTCCTCGCCGCGCTCGCCTGAGCCGAGAAGATCCGGCGGGCGGTCGGCACGGGGGCGGACCGACCACCCGCCGGCGGCCACGGCGCATGGCTTTGATGACCGGCGGGCGGGTGATCACGGGAGTGGGATTGGCCGCCCGCCGGTGGCTGTTCAACCCGGCTGCCGAGCCGGGGCCTTGCTAGTCGTCATGTTTGTCGTCTTGCTTGTCGCCCTGTGTGCTGTCTTGTTGGTCGCCTCGCTGTTCCTGCGGTCCGGCTGGGGCCGGCGGGCGGCCGACCACGGGGGTGGGGCCTGCCGCCCGCCGGCGCTCGGTGCCATCACGGCCGGGCCACCGCCGCTTCGCTGGGGCTTGGCTCCAGCGGCTGCGGACTCGCCGTGCCGCGTGACAGGTCGGTGCTGGGCGTGGACGTGGGGGCGGGGGACGCGAACGGACGCGCCTCATTTCCGGGGGACCTCGACGGGGCGGCTCGGTCGGACCCGGGCTCATTGGAACCGGTATCACTGGACCCGGGCTCACCGGAGTGACCAGACTCGTGGGACTTGCTCGATGGCGTGGGCTGGCCGGCCGGATGGGACTTCTTCGGGCTCTTCGGCCGCTTCGACTCCGCGGCGAGCACCGCGTCGCAGTAGCCGGCGACCTTTTCTCTGCCCCCCGCGGCCCGGATGAGCGACGTGAACGCGGGGTCCTCGGTGGCCTTTCCCGGCGCGTCACCGGCTCCGGCACGGTAGGCACGGCAGAGGCCCACCGTTGCCGGGTGGGGTACGGCGGCGGGCGTGCGATCCGGCGCGCGGCCGGCGCTCGGGGCGCTGAAGGTCCCGGAGGCGGCCGCCGACGGTGCCGCCGACGTGCGGTCCGCCCCATCGTGGGACCAGCCGGACGAGCTCGCGGCCAGCGCGACGCCGCCGGCCGTGGTGGCGGTCAGCGCGACGAGCACGACGCGCATCGGGTGGCGCATCCAGCCGCGCGCCCGCGCCGGATCCCACGGCCGTTCCCGCGCTGTCCCGGCACGGGCCACCGTGTCGAGACTCCGAAACGCACCGGCCGCCCTCGCCTGGCGGAACGCCGCGACGGCGGCCTCCTCGCCGGCCAACTCGCCACTATGGGCCGGGGCGGCGGCCGTGGCGAGCAGCGCGGCGAGGAGGTCATCGGGATGCCGCGGATCGGCCGGCTCACCGCGCAACAGGCGCTCGGCAGCCGTTCGGCCGATCTTGCGGGGGTATCTGCTCATCACTGTGCTCAGCGTCAACCTCGCCGCTCCTGTCACACCTAGGGCGGATATTTCGCTGTGTGCGGAGAAGAAGGAGAAGAAGAGGAATCTCCCGTGCGCGGCGCCGGACGGGGCCGCTGCACCGGGCCGCTGGAGGGACCGCTGGCCGCTGGAGGGACCGCTGGACGGGGCAGCCGGATGGTCGCGGTCTAAAGGCGCTTGGCCAGGCTGCGCAGGCCCCGGTGGGCAGCGGTCCGTACCGCACCCGGGCGCTTGCCGAGCACCTGCGCCGCCGTCGCGGCGTCCAGGCCCATCACCACGCGGAGCAGCACCGCCTCGGCCTGGTCGCGCGGCAGCGCGGAGATCATGGCGATGGTCTTGTCAGTGGACAGCCGGTCGAGGGCGGACATCTCCACGTCGTCGTTGCTCACCAGCTCGATGAGGTCGTCCACCTGGAGGCTCGACACCGGACGGCGGTTCAGGTAGCGCAGATGGTCGATGGCGCGGTTGCGCGCGATGCGCGAGGCCCAGCCGCGGAAACGGTCGGCGTCGCCGCGAAAGGAGCCGAGGTCGCGGGCGATCTGCAGCCACGCGTCCGCCGCGACGTCCTCGGCGTCCGTGCCCACGAGGCCGGTCAGGTAGCGCAGCAGGCGTGGCTGGAGGTGGCGGAACAGCACACGGAAGGCGGCCTCGTCCCCGGCCTGCGCGGCCCGGATCGCCTCGTCGACCTCCGGGTCCGCCGGGTCCCGCGAAGCGCCCGTGACCCGCGGCTGGGCCGCAGGGATGCCCGACCTTCCTTCAAGGCTGTCCATGCGCCACATCATGCGGCCTGCCTCCGCCAGAAACATGACTGTTCGGGAAGAACTATCGCGAGCTGAGTACTTTCTCGCGGACACAGCTAGCCGGTGGGCCGATTCCGAGGTGACAAATCGGCCCACCGGCTGGTGCCCGTCGGCTGCTGATCAGCTACTCGTGCTCGCGTGGCGTCCCCTCCTGCGGTTGGCGATCAAGATCACCCCCGCGCCACCGAGGACAAGCGCCGCGCCCAGCGCGGCGAGAAGCCGCCCGGCAAAACCGGTGAAGGGCAGCCCGCTACTGCTCCTCACCGGTTGGGCCAGATGCGCGGGCGGCGGCGAGGTGGAGTTACCCGGCTGACCTGCTCCCTCCGACGGGGTCTGGGACGGTGTGGGCGACGGTGAGGTCGACGTCGTCGCGCTGACCGTTGGTGTGGGTGTCGGGTTCGGGGAGGTGGGCGGCGGGTTCACCGGCGGCGTGTGGCATCGCACCCAGAAGACCTTGTGCTTGGCCCTGCCGTCGACAGGTGGAACGGCGGGAGCGGGCGGGGCGGCCGCCCCCGTACCGGCGAAGGCCGCCGATGCCGCCACCGTGGCGCCCAGCACGGCTGTGGTCCGCCAGATGGAG
>DASUWU010000086.1:0-52149 GCA_036378315.1 Streptosporangiaceae bacterium
CCGTGCGGCTTGACAACGCTCGGTGATCAGGGTTCGCTATTCGCATGCAAGCGCGCTCCGCCTCTCGTGACCACGTGGTGTACTGCCGCGTGGCCAGCGCGCTGTGTCCTTCGTGTCGCTGTCGCTGAACCGACTCCGGCCGCCCCGCGAGCGGGCTCGTGACCGCCCGCCCGCGCGTACACGAAGGACTCCTCTTGAAGATCGACATTGTTCCCGACCTCGCCATGCGCGGCCACGACGACCCGCACGGACGCGGCCAGGCCGGGTCGCGCCCGCCGACCGTCGGGCAGCTCGCCTGGCGGCTGCGGGCCCTCGCCGAACGCCCGGCCGAGTGGTGGCCGCTGGTCCGCTTCGATCCCACCCGGCCGACCCGAACCCGGCTGGATCACGTCGCGACGACCCGTCTCTGGCTGATGGCGTGGCCGCCCGGCCATCGCGCCGCCCCGGCCGCTGACGGAGGCGCCGAGGTCAGCACGCTGATCGCGGGGGAACTGCGCGAGGTGACGATCGGGCCGTCCGGCGTGGCCGAACGCACCCTGCACGCCGGACGGGTGCGCGTGCGCGGGGCGGCCACGCCGCCGCGGCAGGCCCCCGAGCTGCACAACCCTGGCTTCACCTACGCCATCACCCTGCACGCGGCCCGCGGCTAGGGCGTGTCTCAAAGTCAGCGAGACTTTGAGACACGCGCTAGGGGTGGCGGGCGGTCAGCGCCGGCGGGAGCGGGTGGCGACCCGGACGAAGCCGACCATCGCGAGGCCGATCAGCAGCGTCGGCACGGCGACCGTGAGCAGCACGTGCTCGCCCGCCAGCGCCGCCGCGCCGAACCAGAGCGCGACCGATACGAACAGCGACCCGGCCAGCAACGGGGCGGGCTCGAACCGGTGCCGGAGCCGCTCGCCGCCGTCCGTGCCGTCAGGTGGCGACACGGCGCACCTCCACGTCGCCGATACGGCCGCGGAGGAACAACTCGATGACCGGCGGGTGGCCGTCGCGCTTGCCGTCGGCCGCCTCGGCGGGGAGGACGACGTCGACCTTCGCGCGCGGACCCGAAGTGACCCGGCCCGCCACGTTGACGTCGCCGAGCGAGCTGGACGCGTGCACCTCCGTGGTGACCATGGTGGGCACGGTGACCCGCAGCTCGCCGAACGACACCGCGGCCCGCACCCGTACCCGCTGCCCGTTGTCGAGCGGCAGCGCGGTCAGGTCGAGGTTGCCCTCGCCGATGATGACCCGGTACGACTGCTCGGCCCGCGCGGTGGCCGGACGCCAGTGGACATCGCCCCAGCGGCCGTCGCTCGGCAGTTCACCGACGGCGGATGTGGCGACGAGTGCGAGGCACAAGACGACTCCCAAGGAGACCAGGCCGCGGCCGCGGCCGTACCAGGACGAGACGATCAGCGCGACCCCGAGCACGGCCAGCCCGGCCGCGATGGCGATCGACACCCTGGTGGTGACCGGATGATGTGAGGTAAGGGGGACCGTCACGGCGCCCGCGCCGAGAACGGTCAGGAAGGTGGGCCAGGTCAGCCCGCCCACGCGGGGCCGGCCCCCGGACTCGGGCAGCGGCGGCAGCGGCTCGGTCGGGGACGTGTCGACGAACGGCTCGGCCGGTGACGGCGGCGGCCCAGCGGCCGGCGTCGACTCCTCGGGGGCCTGCCGGGGCTCCGGAGGCAGCGGCCGGGTGGGCAGGGGCCGGGTGATGGAGTGATCGGTCGCGTCGCGCGCCGCGACGTCACGGCGCACCGCGCCGCGCGCCGGCGTGTTCAGCGTGGCAAGGTCGACCATGGTCGCCGGGTCGGGCGGCGGCGCGGCGGCCGGCCGCTCGTCCGGCCTGATCGGCGTGCCCTGGAACCGGTCGGGCAGCGTCCTCGCGACCTTGACGACATTCACCCCGCGGGCGTGCGCGACCAGCAGCGCAAGCGCGAACACGGTGACCACGGTCAGCGGGCCGGTGGCCCGGCCGCCCAGGCCGCCGCCGATGACGCTGAACAGCACGCAGGCGGTCAGCAGCGCGCCCAGCGCGGCGAGCATCGCGTCGCCGTCGAGTCGCCGCTTGATCGTCCGTTCGACCACGGAGAGCGCGTCCTCGTCGGCCGGCATCAACAGGGCGGCGGCGAGGTAAAGGAGAATCCCGGAACCGCTCGCGGCCAGCGTGAGCACCGCGAAGCCGACCCGGAACACCACCGGGTCGACGCGCGTGTAGCGGCCCAGACCGGTGCACACCCCGGCCAGGACCCGGCCCTCGTGCACTCGCACCAGCCGTCGGTTCTCGGGCATGACACCATCCTCCCGGCCCGCACCCGGCGCCCGGTATCCGGGACACCCCTGAGACGTCCCTGAGGAGGGGGCCAGGACTCCCGGGGACCCGCCCCGATGCGAAGCCCGTCCCGGCCGTGTGACCATGCATTCAACGACATGTGAGTATCCGAGGCGGTCGAAGCCTCCGAGCACCCGAGAGCGATCTGGATGAGCGAGACGACCACGAGCGTCGAGGAGACGCCCCGGCTGGACCGGCGGGCCGACGGACGGCTCGTCGCCGGCGTGTGCCGCGGCCTCGCCGACCACCTCGGCCTCGAGGTCGTGATCGTCCGGCTGGCGTTCTCGCTGCTGATCGTGGCCGGCGGCGTCGGCATCGCGGCGTACGTCGCGCTGTGGATCCTCGTGCCGCGCCGCGACGAGAAGGGGCGGCGCGACTGGACGCAGTTCGCCGCCTACGGCGCGCTCATCCTCGGCCTGTCCTTCCTCACCTGGGCGTCCGGGCTGGCCAAGGCGGCGCTGTGGCCGCTGGTCGCGGGCGGTATCGGGGCCGCGGTCCTGTGGCAGCAGGCCGACGGCAGCCAGCGGCAGCGCTGGCTGCGCAGCACCACGGTCCCGCTGCGGCGGATGTGGCTGCGCAGCCTGCTTGGCGCCTTCCTCGTCATCGGCGGCATCGGCGGCTTCGTCGCGCAGCGGGTCGACGCCACCGAGGCGCGCGAGGTGCTCATCGCGACCGCGGTGATCCTCACCGGTGCCGCGGTCATCGCCACCCCGTGGCTGATGCGGCTGTGGCAGGACCTCGACGCCGAGCGCCGGGAGCGCATCCGCTCCCAGGAGCGCGCCGAGCTCGCCGCGCACGTGCACGACTCCGTCCTGCACACGCTCACCCTCATCCAGCGCAGCGCGCACGACCCGCGCGAGGTGCAGCGCCTCGCCCGCTCGCAGGAGCGCGAGCTGCGCGGCTGGCTGTACGCGCCGCGCGCCGATCCCGACCAGACCCTCGCCGCCGCCGTCCAGAAGATCGCCGGTGAGGTCGAGGACGACCACGGCGTCCCGATCGAGGTCGTGTGCGTGGGCGACTGCCCGCTGACCGCGGCGCTCGGCGCGATGCTGCAGGCGGCGCGCGAGGCGATGGTGAACTCGGCGAAGTACGCGGAGGCCCCGTCGGTGTCGGTCTACGCCGAGGTCGCCGGCGACGACGTCGCCATCTACGTCCGGGATCGAGGTAAGGGCTTCGACATGGACGCCATACCGGAGGACAGGATGGGCGTACGAGGGTCCATCATCGGACGTATGGAGCGCAACGGCGGCAAGGCCACGGTCCGTACGGCCCCTGGCGAGGGCACCGAGGTACGGCTGGAGTTGACGCGATCATGACACGCGTGGTGCTGGTGGACGATCACCAGATGTTCCGTACGGGGGTCAAGGCCGAGCTGGGCCCCGGCATCGAGGTCGTGGGCGAGGCCGGCGACGTCGACTCGGCGGTGGACGTGATCAAGTCGGCCGAGCCCGACGTTGTGCTGCTGGACGTTCACCTTCCCGGGGGCGGCGGCATCGAGGTGCTGCGCCGGCTGCACGGCAACGTCGCCGCCCGCTTCCTCGCGCTCTCCGTCTCCGACGCCGCCGAGGACGTCATCGGCGTCGTACGGGGCGGGGCGCGCGGCTACGTGACCAAGACCATCTCCGGGCCCGAGCTGACCGCCGCGATCGGCCGGGTGGCCGACGACGACGCTGTCTTCTCCCCGCGGCTGGCCGGCTTCGTGCTCGACGCGTTCGCCGCCACCACGGCGCCGCCGATCGACCCCGAGCTCGACCAGCTCACCCAGCGCGAGCGCGAGGTGCTCCGGTTGATCGCCCGCGGCTACGCGTACAAGGAGATCGCCCGCGAGCTGTACATCTCGGTCAAGACCGTGGAAACGCACGTGAGCAGCGTGCTCCGCAAGCTCCAGCTCTCCAACCGCCACGAGCTGTCCCGCTGGGCCGCCGCCCGCCGCCTCGTCTGACAGGGGCACGTGAAACATCCGCCGCTAGATACGTGAGTCATGTGCCGCGCCGCGCCTGGGCACGGGGAAGGAGCGGAGCCGGCTCGCTCGGGCGAGCATGAGCACGCTGGCGGTGGCTCCGGTCGCGCCGAGCACGATGAGCCGCGGGTCGGACTTGTGCAGGCCGAAGGTCAGCCAGCAGGTGAGCTCGCCGAGGATCAGCGTCCATGTTCCGGCCGAGACGCCGGTGGGTCGGGTGGTGCGGTAGGCGGTCCACAGGGACGGGGCGACCTGCAGGACGAACGCCGCGGTGAGCAGGGCGCCGAGACCGGCGCGGCCGGCGACGGCGAACGCGGCCGCGAGGGCCGCCGCCCACGTGCCGATCAAGATCATGGGGCGGGTCGTCGCCCGGCCGCGGCGGGCGAGCATGATCGCGAGCGTCCCGGCGAGGAGGGTCGCCGACGTGGAGGGGACGAGGGCGGTCCAGTACCGGGCGAGCACGAAGTAGCCGACCCAGGCGGCGTTGTTCACGCTGGTCAGCATCGCCCACGACCACGAGACGCCGGCGCTGTCCCCGGTGGCTCCGAGCTTGCGGATCTGCGGCAGGAACTGGGGGACGGCGAAGACCGCGGCGGCGATCGGAATGTCGTCGAGCAGGTGCGGCACGGCAGGGCCCCCTTATCGAAATGCGTCTCCTCGGCAAACTTACGCCGATTTCCGAGCGCATTTCTTGCCTATCTATGCCGTGCAGGGCGTAGGAGCGCAATAATCAGAAAGCGTGGATGCGATTGATCGAAAGATTATTGCCGAGCTCCAGGTGGCGGGTCGCCTCACGGTGACCGAGCTCGCCCAGCGGGTCTCGCTCAGCGTGGCGCCGTGCCACCGGCGGCTGCGCGAGCTGGAGCGGGCGGGAGTAATCCGCGGCTATCGCGCCATCGTCGACCCCGCGGCGATCGGCCTCGGCTTCGAGGTGCTCGTGCAGGTCACCATGGATCGGGAGGACGCGGCGACGATCGCGGCCTTCGAAACGGCGCTGGCCGAGATACCGGAGGTGCGCCACGCCGAGCGGCTGTTCGGCGACCCCGACTACCTGGTCCGCGTCGCGACCGCCGACCTGACCGCCTACCAGACGCTGCGCGACGAGAAGCTCGCCACCTTGCCCGGGGTGCAGCGGCTCACCTCGACGATCGTGATGAAACGCATCGTCGACGACCGGCCGCTCCCCGTATCGGCGCGCGCGGACCGCTGAGCCGTCGAGCCGGCGATCCGCCATCAGGGGCGATCCGCCATCAGGGACGTCTCGTCCTTCATCGCGTGATGTCGCATGGCCGTGCGGGGACGCATCGGGACGTCCCTGGGACGTCCCGGAAGTGGCCGATCGTCTTGCCCTCGCCTTGACCGGGCTCGCAGGATTCTCGTGGCCGTCCTGAAGGGTCGGCACAGTTCGGGGATCCGCATGGCCGCGCCTCGTGGGGGAGGCCCGGTCGGAGGTGCCGGACAAGCGGTCGGGGCGTGTTTCACCGCGGCGTCGTCGCGGTCCCCCGGCCGTCCGGTTCGCACGGGGGAATTCGCACGGGGGAAGAGGATCGATGCATGCCATTCCACGGCCGGCGCTCGACGCCGTCGTGAAAGCGGTATCCGGACCATGCCGGCGGCACGCCGCACACCTCATGTCCTTGCTCGTCGCCGCGTTCCTCGGAGTCGCCGGCTGCGGTACGAGCCACCCTCAGGTCCGCCCGTCGTTGTCGGCCGACCAGAAGCTGGAGCGAGCCGAACAGATCCTCATCTCCGCCTGCATGTCGGCGCACGGCTTCCGCTACTGGGTGCCGCCGCCGGCCCCGGTGCCCGCGCCGGATCCGGCTCGGCGGTTTCCGCACGTGATCGACGACGTGGCCTGGGCACGCGCGAACGGCTACGGCAGGACGGCGGAGATGTCCGGCGACGAACATGCCCGCCTCGTCCGGAACGACCCGAACCTCAGGTACGCGCGGAGCCTTTCCCCTGGACGCCGCGGCGCGTACGAGCTGACGCTGCGCGGCCCGCCGCCGTCGGCCGGAGGAAGTATCACCGTCCGTACCCCCCGTGGATACACCCTGCGGACCAGCGGCAAGGGATGCATCGCCGCGGCCGGCGCCCGGCTCTACGGCGACTTCGCCACCTGGGACCGCGCGCAGGTCATCGTCGACAACCTCTGGCCCGAGATCAGCGCCGAGGTGCGCGCCGACCGAGCCTATGGCGCGGCGACCGGACGCTGGGCCGGCTGCATGCGCCGGGCCGGCCATGCGTACGCGAACCCCGACCGGCTCCGCGACGACCTTGACCGTACGGCGGCGGGCGCCGATCCGGCGGCGGCGCACCGCGCCGAGATCACCCTCGCCGTCGCCGAGGCGACCTGCGCCAGGTCGAGCGGGCTCGGACCGATCAGCCGCCGGCTCGACGCGAAATACACCGCCGAGGTGGAGGCGCGCTTCCGCGGAACCATCGACACCTTCCGCCGGCTGCGCGCCGACGCGCTGCGCCGCGCGGACGCACTGGTCGGCCCCTGATCACCCGAATCCCATCCATCGAAGTTCCATCGCCCAAGGAGGCAAACTCATGCTGGGAACCCTCGCCAGAAAGACCGCCGCGGTGCTCGGCGCGCTGACGCTTGGCTGCGTCCTCGCCGCAGGCCTGGCCACGTCCGCCTCGGCGGCGCAGACGAGTCCTGACCACTCCTGCGACGCGGGTGACTTCTGCGTCTTCACCGACTACATCTGGGGCGACGCAGGCGGCCAGACATGGGCCTGGCAGGGCGACGACCTGGACTGGTGCTACCACGGCGGCCCCTGCAACAACGACCACTCCTGGGAGAACGCCGGCAACCTCGACGGCAGCGGCTACTACGACGTCGTGATCTACAACCAGGGCAACCACTCCAGCGGCTCGGTGCACAACCCCACGCTGTGCGTCCCGCTGAACCACACCGGCGCCGGTTACGAAGTCCCGTCCGCGGACGGGCAGGGCTCGGCGCACCGGTGGGTGCGGGGCGGCTGCCCGGGCGGCGTGCCGGTCCTGTCCTGACGCCGCGGCTCCCTTCGTGAGGTCAGGACGTGACCTCGCGGAGGGAGCCGCTCTTCACGTCGTAGATGAAGCCGCGTACGGAGTCCTTGCGCGGGATGAACGGGCTGGCCTTGATCCGGGCGATGGACTGCAGGACGTCCTGTTCGAGGTCGTTGAAGGCCTCGGCGGCCCACTCCGGCTTGATTCCGGTGTCGGCGAGCACCTGGTCGCGGAACGCGTCGTCGGTGAAGGTCAGCATGCCGCAGTCGGTGTGGTGGATCAGCATGATCTCCTGGGTGCCGAGCAGCCGCTGGCTGATCGCCAGCGACCTGATCTCGTCCGCCGTGATCACGCCGCCGGCGTTCCTGATGACGTGCGCGTCGCCCTCGGCCAGGCCGAGCAGCCCGTACGGGTTGATCCTGGCGTCCATGCACGCCACGATCGCGATGCCGCGGGCCGGGGGCAGGGCCAGATCGCCCTTCTCGAAGGCGGCGGCGTAGTGCTGCGCGTTCTGGAGTAGCTCGTCGGTGACTGACATGATGCGTCGCTCCGGTCGTCGCTGGGGATGAGGGCTGGGGGAGGCCGCCCGCGCCGCCCGGGCCAGTCGGCGTTCCGGCGCGGGACACGGGCCTAACGACAGAGCTGGTCGAAGAGGTCGAGCCGGCGCGTCCGCCAGAAGACGTCAAGCAGCGCGCCCGGTCCCGACATCATGGCTCGATGACACCACGGACCGGCGCGTCCGGCAACGCCCAAGTCCTCGGTGATCCGGTCGCGGGTCACGGCGTCACGGCCGCACCTCGCGCAGCGCGCCGGTCTGCACGTCATAGATGAATCCCCGTACGACCTTCTTGTGCGGGATGAACGGGTTGGCCCTGATCCGGGCGATCGACTCCCGTACGTCCTGCTCGAGATCGCGGAAGGCGCCGGCGTCCCAGTCCGGCTCGACGCCGGTGTCGTCCCGCAGCCGTGCCCGGAACTCCTCGTCGGTGAAGGACAGCATCCCGCAGTCGGTGTGGTGGATCAGCATGATCTCCTCGGTGCGGAGCAGCCGCTGGCTGATCGCCAGCGACCGGATCCCGTCCGCCGTGATACTGCCGCCCGCGTTGCGGATGATGTGCGCGTCGCCCTCGGACAGGCCGAGCAGCCCGAACAGATTGATCCTGGCGTCCATGCATGCCACGATCGCGACCCGCCGTCCGGGGGGCGACAGCAGGTTGCCCTTGTGGAACGTCGTCGCGTACTGCTCGGCGTTCCGTACGAATTCGTCGATCACCGCCATGCCCCCGTGGTTCCCTGCGCGGCGCCGCCGGAAAAGCGACGATGGTCACTCGCGCCGCGCGCGGCAACGCGCAGGATATTGTAGGTACAATGACGGCGATGTAGGCACAGTCGGGGAGGTGGCGGCGTGAGCACCGTGTCCGTTCGGGAGTTCTCCTACAACCCCAGTGCCATCTTCAGCCGTGTCGAACAGGGTGAGGCTATCGAGGTCACGAGGCATGGCAATGTCATCGCGATGCTGCTGCCGGCCTCAGGCCCGCTGAACCGCTACTCATCCCTGGTGGCTCGCGGCATCATACGACTGAAGATGACGACATCCAGCGATCTTGATCGGCTCAGGCAGTACGACATACCCGCCGACGTATCGCCTCTCGACATTCTTCTTGCCGAACGCGAGGAAGACGAGCGGTGATTTACCTGGACGCATCGGCCATCGTCACGCTGATCTCCGGACGCTCGTACGCCGGGCACCTGAGCGACTATCTCGACAGCAGGCCGGACGTCCCGCAAGCGACCAGTACGGTCGGCCTGATCGAGACCGTCCGTACACTTGACCGCATTGGCAACTTTCCCTCGGCGATGCAGGACCTGCTCCGCAGTTTCACCGAAGTCCTCCTCACCGACGACATTCGAGACGCGGCCGCGCATCTGCCGGCAGGGGTAAGGACGCTTGATGCCGTCCATATCGCGAGCGCGCAGGTTCTCGGGGAAGCACTTGATGCGCTGATCACCTACGACAAGCGCATGCTCGATGTCGCCCGTTCGGTCGGTTTGCCCGTCCAAGCCCCCGGGCTCTTGTAGCGAATTCACTGGTTCAGCGGGGGTCGCGGCCGAGGAAGGCGACCAGGCGGTCGCCGGGCGGTGCGGACGGCGCCACGGGTACCGGGGCGGCGAACTTGGCGGG
The DNA here is from genome assembly GCA_036378315.1 of Streptosporangiaceae bacterium. GTDB lineage: Bacteria > Actinomycetota > Actinomycetes > Streptosporangiales > Streptosporangiaceae > CALAED01. Next base: position 9,460 of record DASUWU010000086.1, read on the forward strand.
GCGCTCGGCCCCGGTCACGAGCATCGGGACGATCTCCAGCAGCTCGGCGGCCAGCGCCGGCGGGATCGGCCGCGGCCGGCCGCAGGACCGCTGGATGTCCCAGCCGTGCACGGCCACCTCGACGGCGCCGACGCAGGCCACCATCGTGCTGCGCATCGGGCGGCCGCCGACGGCGACGACGCGGTCCCGGTCGCCGGCGCGGTCGGCCTCGCCGGCCCAGGAGCCGAGCATCCGGCGGGCGCGGTCCCGGCACCGCGCCACCGCGTCGAGGTCGTTCCGGGCGGCGGTCCAGGGAACGACCTCAAGGTCGACGCAGTGGTCGTCCGCGGCCTCGCCCAGGGCGGCGAGCGAGTCGTTGAGGTGGGCGAGCAGCGCCCGCAGGTCCCAGCCGCGGCACGGCGTGGGGCCGGGCAGGGCGTCGGGCGTGACGGCGTCGAGACCGGCGAGCGCGTAACCGAGGGCGCGCTCCAGCAGCCCGACGCCGTCGGACGGAAATGCCATGGCCCGCGCCGCTCATCGCCGCGCCGGCGTGGACGACCTCTGGTGTACGTCCGGGAGCCCGAACGTACGGAAGAGGGCGGTGTCGAAGAACGCCCCGACGTGCGCGATGCCGTCCGGCGTCAGGGTGAGCACCTGGAGCGAGTGGGCCTCGTGGACGCCGCCGGCGCCGCGCTTGTAGAGGGCGAACGCGGGCTGGCCGTTGGCGCGGGTCGGGACCAGCCGCAGATCGCCCGGGCCGGGCGCGCACTGCTTGGCGACGAGCACCCCGATGTCGCGCCGCCCCTGGTACCAAGAGAGGTACGGCGGCATCTCCCAGACCGCGTCCTGCCTGAACAGTTCCACGAGCGCGGCGACGTCCGCGTTCTCGAAGGCCGCGACGTAACGGTCGAGCACCTCCCGTTGCCGCGGGTCGGTGGCGTCAACGACCTCGTCCTCGCTGGGTGCGACCTCCTCCAGCTGGGCGCGCGCCCGTTGCAGCGCGCTGTTGATCGCGGCGGTCGAGGTGTCGAGCAGCTCGGCGACCTCGGCGGCCCGCCATTTCAGCACGTCGCGGAGGATCAGCACGGCACGCTGCCGCGGCGGCAGGTGCTGCAGGGCGGCGACGAGGGCCAGCCGCAGGCTCTCCTTGGACGCCACGATTTCGGCCGGATCGGCCGCCGGGGCCGAGCCGGTGAGCGCGTCGGGGATGGGCTCCAGCCAGGCCACCTCGGGCGACTGCGTCAGCGGCCCGTCCGGCCGGTCGCTGCGCTCGGCGAGATCGGTGGGCATGGGGCGGCGGCCGCGTTGCTCGAGCGCGGTCAGGCACGTGCGGGTGGCGATGCTGTAGAGCCAGGTGCGCAGCGACGACCGGCCCTCGAATCTGTCATAGGCGCGCCACGCCCGCAGATACGTCTCTTGGACCAGATCCTCCGCATCGTGCACCGAGCCAAGCATCCGGTAACAATGTGCCAGCAACTCCCGCCTGAAGGGGTCGGCGAGACGCTGGAAGTCGTCGCTGTTCGGCATTTCCGCAACCTTTCGCGGCCCACCCCGTTTGACCCGACTGTACGTGACGTTCAGTGCCGGAGACGTGGCTTTCGTCACGCCGAGATGACCGGTCGGGCGGACTTCCGCTGTGTGGCGCATCACATCACCGCTCTCGGGTCGTACGGATGCCGTCACAAAGACGGACCCGCCGAAGCGGCGAAACTCATCGCCCGTGGCCCGGCGGCCGGCCGCGCGAAACTCGACGACCGGCCATCAGATGGCCGATGACCTGGCTCGACGAGCCGTGCCAGGCTCAACACCGTCCGTAGGCGGACGGTGAAATACAGCCCAATGCCGGTGCCAAAACCGGTGCCCTAGAGGAGCTAACGCTGGGGCGTTTGCCCGAGGGCACCCGGATGCATTTTGGCGTAGTGCTCGGTCAGGACGCTGCTGGCCTGGCCGGGCCGGTATGCCACCGTCCGTCGGCAAATCTCGCAGCGCACGACCGGAAGGCGCGTAACGGTCACTGGGAAACGCGTAGAACTTGTCTTACTCATCATCACTAATGATGCCAGGTCTTGGCGGGATGTCAGCCATCAGGGGGGCCTAGATCTGGTTCCCGTGGAATCCGGACGGGAATCCCATCCGAAATAACACCACCACAAACCACACATGTGGATAAGTTCCCGGTCAAGGGTGCTGGCGGTGAGTAACCTTTGCTGCCGGCGGGCCGTCGCCGTGCACGGCCTCGACCTCGGTGTCGTCGGCGATCACTTTGGGCACCCGGCGCAGCGCCCGCAGCGCGGCCGGCGCCACGAGCGCCGCCAGCACCGCGCTGCACAGCAGCGCCGCGTGCATCCCGTCGACGAACGCCAGCCGGGCGGAGTGCGCCACCTGCTCGGCGAGGTGCCCAGATGGCAACCCGGCGGCCACCCGCAGCGCCGCGCCGAGCGAGTCGCGTACGGCGTGCGCGGCGCCGGCGGGCAGGCCGGCCGGGACGTCGACGGTGCCGCGGTAGACGGCGTTCAGCACGCTGCCCAGCACCGCCATGCCCAGCGCGGCGCCGAACTCGGTGGCCGTCTCGGAGATCGCGGAGGCGGCGCCGGTACGCCGCTTGGGTACGGAGGCCACGACGGTGTCGGCGGTGACGGCGAGCGCGAGCCCCATGCCCATCCCGGCCAGCAGCATCGGGCCGACCAGCACCAGGTAGTTCAACCGCACGCCGGCCGGCAGGTACAGCGCGAAGGCCACAGCGGAGGCGGCAAGACCGATGGACACGACCCGGGCCCGGCCCAGGGCGCCGATCAGCGGCGGGGCGAGGGCGGCGCCGCCGACCATGGCGCCGAGCGCGCCCGGCAGCCCGGCGAGACCGGCCCGCAGCGGCGACCAGCCGAGCACCTGCTGGAAGTACATCGAGAAGATCAACGACTGGGCGACCAGCGCGAACATCGCGAAGAGGTTCGTACCCACCGATCCGGAGAAGGCGGCCCGGCGAAACAGCGCGATGTCGATCAGCGGATCGGCCAGCCGGCTCTGCCGCCAGAAGAACAGGACGAGACCGGCGACGCCGACCGCCGTGGCCGCGCCGATCCTGGCGTGCGCGACGCCGTGCGCCGCGGCCTCCTTGACCGCGTAGACGACCCCGAGGACGCCGGCGACCGACAGCGGCACGCTCACGAAGTCCAGCCGGCCCGGGTGCGGGCTGCGCGCCTCGGGCAGCACCATGGCACCCGCGAGGCAGGCCACCGCCATGATCGGCACGTTGATGAGGAAGACCGAGCCCCACCAGAAGTGGTCGAGCACGACCCCGCCGAGCACCGGGCCGAGGCCGACCGCGAGCGCGCCGACGCCGGTGAACGCGCCGATCACCATCGTCCGTTCCTTCGGCTCGGGGAAGGCCCGGCGGATGAGCGACAGCGACGTCGGCATGAGCGTGGCGCCGGCCACGCCGAGCGGCACCCGGGCCGCGATCAGTAGCTCCGCGCTGCCGGCGTACGCGGTGGCGAAGGACGCGGCGGCGAACGCCGCGGTCCCGATGAGCAGCAGCCGTTTGTGACCGATCCGGTCGCCGATGCCGCCCATCGTGATGAGCAGCCCGGCCAGCGCGAAGCCGTACGCGTCCGCGATCCACAGGATCTGCGTCGCTGACGGGTGGAGGTCATCGACGAGGTGCGGGATGGCCAGGTTCAGGGCGGTCAGGTCGATGTTGGGCACGACGGCGAGCAGGCAGGCGATGCCGAAGGTTCCCCACGTGCGGGCCCGCGACAGCCGGCCGGACGCCGGTGCCGACGCGGGAGCCGGGCGGGGAGAGCTGTGCTGTGACGTGTTCATGGCCACAGCGTCGGCGCCCCCGCTGACCGGCCACGCACCATCCACGCACCAACCAGGCACCAGCCGGACGTCAGCCCGGCTCCAGTGAGGGTCCAGCCGGACGTCGGCCGGACGTCAGCGCAGGCCGGCCTCCTGCCGTACGGCGGCGAGCGCGCCGGCCGGGTCGAGCGCCGTGCCGCGCTCGTACGCGCCGGCGAACGCCGCCGCACCGATCGACTCCCTCACCAGCGCCGCGACGTGCGCCACGTCGGGATCCCCGGCCACGGCCGTCCCGCGCAGCGCCACCGCCGCGCCGAGCAGCAGCGCGGCCCGCTCCGCCGCGCCATCGAGCGCCGCGACCCAGGCCAGTCCCTCGGCCGCCTCGGCGGCCACCGGCAGGATCCGCCGGTCGAGCGCCAGCGCGAGGGCCTGCCGGTGCCGGAGCCTGGCGCCCGCCGCGTCGCCGCCCGCGGCGGCGAGCCGGCCCAGCGCGGTGAGCACCTGCGCCCGAGCCCATTCGGCCGCGAACGGCCCGGTCCCGCACTCATCGAGCGCCGCGTCGAGCAGCCGCCGCGCCGCCGGCAGGTCGCCGGCCAGCCTGGCCACGTCGCCGAGCCCGCGCCGCGCCGACGCGACCTTTTCCGGCGCGCCCGACCTGCGGGCCGCGCCGGCCGCCCGCTCGTACTCGGCGCGGGCCCCGGCCAGGTCGCCGTCCCGGACCAGGCCGTCGGCCCGCAGGCACAGCAGGTCGGCCACGTCCTCGGCGGCGCCGAGCTGCTCGAACAGCTCGAGCGCCGCGCCGGCCAGCGCCCGCGCCCGGTCGCGGTCGCCGCGCCAGCCGGCCAGCCTGGCCAGTTCGGCCAGCGTCCCGGACATGCCCCACCGCTCGCCGAGCGCCTGGAACGCCGCCAGGCCGGCCTCGAAGTCGGCCTCGGCCGCGATCAGATCGCCGGCGAACCAGGCCTGGAAGCCGGTGCCGAAGTGCCGCAGCGCCCGCGGCCACGGCTCGTCGCCCATCAGCCGTTCCTGCAGCTCGGCGTCTGCCGCCGGCGGACCCGTCGCGAGCGCCCGCAGCACGATCGCGACCGGGCGCCGGTAGGGGCGGCCCAGCTCGGCCATCGCCCGCTCGGCCCGGCGCAGGTGAATCTCGTCGGGCCGCGCCGGAGCGCCGTACGAGGCGATCAGCACGCAGATGATGTACTCCTCGTCCATGCCAGGTGGCGGCTCAGGGCCGAGGCGGTCGAGGATCTCCAGCGCCGCCGGCACGCCTTCGCCACGGACGCCGCGCAGCCACCAGTACGGCGCGAGCGCGGCGAGCAGCCGCAGCGCCGCCGCCTGATCGGCACCGGCGGACCAGCGCAGCGCGGCCAGCAGGTCACCGTGCACGGCGCCCAGCCTGGCCAGCCACTCGAGCTGTTCGGCGCGCAGCAGGTAGGGCTCGGCGGTTTCGGCCAGGTCGAGGAAGTACGCCGCGTGCGCGGTCCGCACCCGCTGGTCCTCGGGCACCGCCGCGGCGTGCTCGGGCCGCGGCGCCTCGGCCAGCCGTTCGGCGCAGAACGCCCGGACGGTGTCCAGCATGCGGTACCGCTCGCCGTCGCGCTGCACGAAGGACTTCTCGGCGAGCCCGGCGAGCAGCTCGTCGGCGTCCGCGCCGAGCGGCCCGCACACCGCGGCCGCCGCCTCGGCCGTGACGCCGCCGGTGAATACCGTCAGCCGGCGCGCCAGCATCCGCTCGTCCTCATCGAGGAGGTCCCAACTCCATTCGACCACCGCGCGCAGCGTCCTGTGCCGCTCCGCCTTCGTCCGGTCGCCGCGTGACAGCAGCCGGAACCGGTCGGTCAGCCGCGCCGCGATCTCGCCGGGGGTGAGCGTGCGCAGCCGCGCCGCGGCCAGCTCGATGGCGAGCGGCAGCCCGTCGAGCTCGGCGCAGATCCGCGTGATCACCGGCGCGGCCGCCGGGTCGGCGACGAAGTCGGGCGCGACGGCGGCGGCCCGGTCGGCGAACAGCCGTACGGCCGGATAGCCGAGCGAGTCGAGCGCGGCGGTTCCGGGTGGCGGCAACGGCAGCGGCGGCAGCGGGCACAGCGCCTCACCGGTGATGCCGAGCGCCTCGCGGCTGGTGGCCAGCACGCGCAGGCCGGGACAGGAGGCGAGCAGCCGGTGCACGAGCCGCGCCGCGTCGGCGACGACGTGCTCGCAGTTGTCGAGCACCAGCAGCAGCCGCCGCCCGGCGAGCGACGCGATCAGCTTCGCGGCCGGGTCGGACGGCTCCGCCCGGCCGGGTGCCGACGGCAGCAGGCCGGTCTCGCGCACGCCGAGGGCGCCGAGCAGCTCCCGGGGAATCGCCGCCCCGTCCCGGATCGGGGCAAGCTCGACGAAGCACACCTCGCCGTCCACCTCGCGGGCGGCCGCCTCGATCGCCAGCCGGGTCTTCCCCGACCCGCCGGGCCCGGTCAGCGTGACCAGCCGTCCGGCGGCCAGCAGCTTGCCGATCCTGGCCAGCTCGTCCTCGCGCCCGACGAAGCTGGTGAGCTGGGCCGGAAGCCCGGATCGTACGGATCCGACCGGCCCTGCCTGTGGCGTCCTGCTCGTCGGGGCGGTGGCCTTCGCCGGCACGGCCGGCTCGCCGCGCAGGATGGCCAGGTGCACCTCGGCGAGCTCGGCCGACGGATCGGCGCCGAGCTCGTCGGCCAGCGCGCGGCGGGCGTCCGCGAAGACCTCCAGCGCCTCTGCCGCCCGGCCGTCGCCGTACAGCGCCCGCATGAGCAGGGCGCGAACACGTTCGCGCAGCGGATGCGCGGCGACCACGTCGCGCAGCTCGGGGATCAGGACCCGGTGCTCGCCCAGCGCGAGCGCCGCCTCGGCGTGGTCCTCGACGGCGGTCAGCCGCCGTTCTTCGAGGCGGGCGGCCTGCCCGGCGGCGAACGGGGCGCCGGCGACGTCGGCCAGCGCAGGACCCCGCCACAGGTCGAGGGCCGCCCGCAGCGACTCGGCCGCCCGAGCGGGATCCCCGGCGGCCAGCGCGCGCCGGCCGGCGTCGGCCAGCCGGCCGAAGCGGTGGACGTCGACGGCATCGGGATCGACGGCGAGCCGGTACCCGGCGGGATGGAACTCCACCAGCGCCGCGCCGCCGTCCACGCCGCGCGCCAGCCCGGCGCGGAGCCGCGAGACCTGAGACTGGAGCGCGTTGGCCGCGCCGCCGGCCGGCGGATCCGCGCCGTACAACCCGGCGACCAGCCGTTCCGCGGGAACCACGCGCCCCGCGTCAAGCAGCAGGAGGGCGAGCAGCGCGCGCACCCGCGGCCCGCCGACGGCCACGGGACGCCCGCCGGGGCCGCGCACCTCCGTCGCGCCCAGGATGCCGAAGTCCACGGATCAGAATCTATGGCGGCGAACGCCCTCACCGTCACGTCCGCGATGCCTGGGGCGACCGGAATCAGCCGGACGGCAGGCCGGCGCGGTCGGGGACGGTACGCGGCAGCTCGCGCAGCCAGCCGTCCGCCGGCTCGGGCCACCAGCGCCCCGCCGCCAGGTGGGCGAGGGTCGCGCGTACGGCGTCGGACGTGGCGGGCGAGGGGACGACGCGGGCCGGCGCCGCCCCGGCCAGCACGCCGAGCCACCAGTGCCGCCGGGTCGGTGGCATGCTTTCCGGGTCGAGCACGATGTAGTAGTCGGGGAGCACGGCCGCCTCGGCGCGCAGGACGCGGATCGCCCCCTCGATCGCCACCTCCAGCCCGCCCACCGGAGCCGTCTGGTCGAAGTAGTCCACCCACGCGTCGCCGACCTCGGCGAGCGGGTCGCCGTCATGGACCACATAAGTGGCCGAGACCCTCGTCGCGATCTCGGTGAGCTCGGCCGCCGGCCGGTCGCCGGCCACGACGGCGCGGACGTTGTGCAGGCCGTCGAGCCCGGCCACGACCCGGTCGGCGCCCTCGCCGGCGATCACGACGAGCGTGCTGTTCAACCGTCGCACGATCCGGAGTTTAGGACGTGCCGGGGACATACCGGGCCGCGCCCCGGCCATGGCGGATCCGGCGGCGCTGGCCGCACCTGGCCGCACCTGGCCGCGTGAGTCCTTCTCGCGCATGCGGCCGTACACCCAGTAAGGGGTCTTGTCTTCGCGGCCTCCGGGGGCTGGTTTCTCGGGGCCCGGTCGGCCGGCCGGTTCGCGCCGGGGTGTGGGTGTGGAGGTATGTCGTGCTGTCGTACGCGGTTGTCATCCCGGCGACGGGTCGCCATGGTCTCGCGCGGCTGCTGACGACGCTCGACGCGGGCGACGGCCCGCCCCCCGCGGAGATCGTGGTCATCGATGACCGGCCGCGGGGGACGCGCGGCCCCCTCGACCTACCGGAGACGCGCGTGCCGGTCCGCAGGCGGCGCTCCCCGCGGGACGGCACGGTGGCGGCGCGCAACGCGGGGTGGCGGTCGGCCGGCGCGGAATGGATCGTCTTTCTGGGCGATGACGTGCTGCTTCCCGGCGACTGGCGGACTCGGCTCGAGGCCGACCTCGCCGGCCTGCCCGCCGACGTCGCCGGCTGCCGCGCCGCCGTCCGGGTGCCGCTTCCCGCCGACCGCCGCCCGACCTACGGCGAGCGTGACGTGGCCGACCGCGCCCGCGGCGGCAGGCTGGCCGCCGACGTGGCCTACCGGCGGTCGGCGCTGGTGGCGGCCAGGGGCTTCGACGAGCGCTTCCGTGACGTGGCGCGCGCGGACGAGGATCTGGCGGTACGGCTGCGCGCGGCCGGCCTACGGACCGTGCGCGGCGGCAGAGAGGTGACCGGGCCGGCCGCCGGGGACGGGCTGTGGACCATGATCGCTGCGCAGTCGGCCAACGCCGACGACGCGCTCATGCGCCGCGTGCACGGCCCTGCGTGGCGGGCGCGGACGGCCGCCCCGGCCGCCGGGCCTGGCCTGACCCGCCACCTATGGACGTGCGGGGCGGCGGTCGCCGGCGCCGCCGGGATCGTGGCGGCCACGGCGGGCGGTGACCACCCGGGCGGTGGCGGCGGGCATGCCGGCGGGTTCGCGGCCGGCGGCCGGCTCGTCGCCGCGGCGGCGTTCGCGCTCTGGACGGGGCTGACCGGCGCGGACGCGATGGCCCGCATCGGGCCCGGCCCGCGCACCCCCGCCGAGGTGGTCAGGATGCTCGCCGCCGGTGTCGTGGTGCCGCCGGTCGCGGTGGCCCACCGGCTGCGCGGCGAGGTGCGGGCGCGGCGGGCGCGCCGGCCGCTGCCGGCGGCGGTGCTGTTCGACCGCGACGGGACGCTCATCGACCGGGTCTCGAACAACGGGGGCGTCGACGCGATCGCGGCCGCCGCGGGAGCGCGCGAGGCGCTCGCCCGGCTGCGGCACCTCGGCGTGCCGGTCGGCGTCCTCACCAGCCGGCCGAGCGTGAACGGCCACGCCCTGGAGCCTGGCGAGGACGCGAAGGTCAACGACCGCGTCGAAGCGCTGCTCGGCCCGTTCGACGTGTGGGAGGTCTGCCCGCACGGGCCGGCCGACACCTGCACCTGCCGGCGGCCGGAGACGGGGCTGATCACACGGGCGGCGGCGTCGCTCGGCGTCGCCCCCGAGGAATGCGTCGTCATCGCGGATGTCGGCGATGACGTGGCCGCCGCGCTGGCGGCCGGGGCCAGGGGCATCCTGGTGCCCACGCCGCGCACCGGACCCGAGGAGGTCGCGGTGACGGACGAGGTGGCCGCCGACCTCGCCACGGCCGTCGAGCTCGCGGTGGACGGGGAACGCAAACGCCCGTGACATCCCGGCGGTCGCCGCGCTCACCGGCCGGCCGCGCCGTCGAGGTGGGCGGCGGCCACGCGTTTGGGGACGACCATCCGCCACGCGTCGGTGACGAGCTCGCGCATCTCGGCGGTGTCGATCGCGGCGAGCCGGACGCAGACCCACTGGTAGCGCAGGTCGGACGGTCGAGGCATGAGGAACTTGTCGGGCTCGGCGGCGACGAGCGCGGCCCGCTCCTCCTTGGGGAAGCCGAACCCCATGATCTGCTCGTCACGGGAGAACGCGACGTACACGATGCGGCCCACCCGGAACTTGACGCGATCTCTGATCAGGTGCTCTTCGGTGCGCGGCAGGGACAGCGCGACGCGGCGCACGTCGTCGACGGTGACCATCGGCATCGGCTCCTTCTGCGGTGACGGCGCGAGCCTAGCCACCGGGTCCGACAGTCCATGGTCGACCGGAGACCTTCGAGAAACAAAAAGCGAGGTACGCTGTTTTCGCCATTTGTCCGCGCACCTCGTATATCTAAACTTCTGTGGCCATTATAGCGAAAAGGACGGTGCATTGTCAACCGCAGAAATGGCTCGGGAACAGCAGTACGTCACCATGGTCTATGACCGGCTGGACGACCTTCGCGAGCGGGCCGCGGCCCGGCTGGCCGACGTGCTGCGCCAGCCGAGCGGCACCAGGCAGGCCCAGGTCGAGCGCGATGACGCGGGCGCCAGGTACGCCGGGCGGCTCGCCCAGTTGAGCGCGGCGGAAAGCGGCCTGGTTTTCGGCCGGCTCGACTTCCGCGACGGCGACCGTCGGTATATCGGCCGGCTCGGCATTCTCGACGAGTCAGGTGACTACGAGCCATTGCTCATGGATTGGCGCGCCCCGGCCGCGCGCCCTTTCTACGTCGCCACCGCGATATCGCCGGAAGGCGTCAGGCGGCGCCGCCACATCAGGACCCGCCACCGTACCGTGGTCGGGCTCGACGACGAGGTCCTCGACCTGGCCGCCGACGAGGGCTCCGCGGGCTCCGGGCTGATCGGCGAGGCCGCGCTGCTGGCCACGCTCGGCGAGGGCCGTACCGGCCGGATGCGCGACATCGTGGCCACCATCCAGGCCGAGCAGGACAGGGTCATCCGGGCCGGCCACCGCGGCGTGCTTGTGGTCCAGGGCGGCCCAGGCACCGGCAAGACGGCGGTCGCCCTGCACCGGGCGGCCTACCTGCTCTACACCTACCGCGACCTGCTGGCGAAGCGCGGCGTGCTCGTGGTCGGACCCAACACGACGTTCCTCAGCTACATCGAGCAGGTGCTGCCCGCGCTCGGCGAGACGTCCGTGGTGCTGTCCACCATCGCCGACCTCTACCCAGGCGTGACCGCCGACCGGGCGGAGTCGCCGCTCGCCGCCGCGACCAAGGGCAGGGCGGTCATGGCCGAGGTCGTCGCAGCGGCCGTACACGACCGCCAGTGGGTGCCGGACGACGCACTCGACGTCGAAATCGACAACCAGGTGCTGCGGCTGACCCGGCGCGCCTGCCTACGCATCCGCGAGCGCGCGCGCCTGGCTCGGACGCCGCACAACCTGGCCCGCCCGATCGTCGCGGCCGCCGTCGTCGACGCGCTCGCCCGGCAGCTCGCCGACCGGCTCGGCCACGACCCGTACGCCGGAGATCCGCTCGGCGGCGACGACGCGCCGGGGGAGGGCACGTCGTTGCTCGACGACGCGGACGTCGAGGTGATCCGCGCCGAGCTGCGCGGCCATCGGGCCGTGCGCGCCGCGGTCGACGCGCTGTGGCCGGAGCTGACCCCGCGGCGGCTGCTCGCCGACCTCTTCTCCTCGCCGGCGCGGCTGGCCGCCGCCGCTCCCGGGCTGACCGCGGCGGAGCGGGCGGCGCTGCTGCGGGCGCCGGACGCCGGCTGGACACCCGCCGACGTACCGCTGCTGGATGAGGCGGCCGAACTGCTTGGTACGGCGGGGGACGCGTCGGCGGCCCGCGCCGCACGGGACCGGCGCCGGCGCGCGGACTACGCCCAAGGCGTGCTGGAGATCCTCGCCCGCGGTGAGGACTCCGATCCCGAGACGCTGCTGGCCGCCGATCTACTGGACGCCGCCACGTTGGCCGAACGGCACGAGAGCCGGGACGCGCGCACCACGGCCGAGCGCGCGGCGGCCGACCGGACATGGACGTACGGGCACGTCGTCGTGGACGAGGCGCAGGAGCTGTCGGAGATGGCGTGGCGGGCGTTGATGCGGCGCTGTCCCACCAGGTGGATGACGATCGCCGGCGACCTCGCGCAGACCGGCGACGTGGCCGGCACGTCGTCATGGCGGCGGGTGCTCGAGCCGTACGCGGGCGACCGGTGGCGGCTGGCCGAGCTGACCGTCAACTACCGGACGCCGGCGGAGATCATGGCGGTCGCCGCGCGGCTGCTCGACGAGCTCGAGCCGGGGCTGCGGCCGCCGCGGTCGGTACGTGACACCGGCGTCCGGCCGTGGCGCGTCGCGGCCCAGGCCGCACGGCTACCTGAGCGCCTGGCCGCCGTCGTGGTGGACGAGCTCGGCCGGCTGCGGGACGGCCGGCTGGCCGTGATCGTGCCCGCGGCCCGCCTGGACGACCTGGGCCGGGCGGTGGTCGCCGCCGTCCCCGACGCGACGGTGGGCGAACGCGCCGATCTGGAGGGCGCCGTCGTGGTGCTCGGCGTGCGGCAGGCCAAGGGGCTTGAGTTCGATTCGGTGGTGGTCGTCGAGCCGGCGCGGATCCTGGCCGAGTCGCCGCGCGGCCGAAACGACCTTTACGTCGCGCTCACCCGCGCCACCCGGCGGCTCGGCGTGGTGCACGCGGAGCCGCTGCCGGCGGCGCTGGCCGGGCTGGCCTCGGTGGCCGCCCCGCCGCCGGCCCGCGCGCCCGGCTAACCCGGTTCGGCATCGTCGGCCCGGCCGGCGGCGACCACGGGAACGCCGTGACACGCCAGGATCCGGTTGATGGTCGACGCCAGCCGCTGCCGGTCGGCCGCGCAGAGGTCGCCGCCGAGCCCCGCGACGCTCCGCGAGACATGGTCGTGGAAGCGGGACGCCAGCTCGGTGCCCCGGTCGGTCAGGGCGACCTGGCACGCCCGCCGGTCGCGGGCGTCGCGGACCCGCATGACCAGTCCGCGCCGCTCCGCGCGGTCGACGAGCCCGGTCAGGCTGGACTTCTCCAGGTGCAGCCAGCCGCCCAGCTCGGCCATGCCCACCGGGCCGCCGAGCAGCATGCACAGCAGCTGCGCCTGCTGCGGGGTGAGGCCGTGTTCGCGGCTGACCTCGCCGTACCCGTGCTGGACGAGGAAGGACAGCCGCAACAATACGGCCGCGAACTGTTGCCCCGTCATATCGCCCATTATGTCAGTTTGTTGCTCTAGTTCGTACTACGAACTAGTTTGGTGCACGCAACGTACCGTGCGGTGCTTGAACCAAGGAGTGATATGAGCTCGACCGTGATCGTGGTCGGTGGTGGGTACGGCGGCGCGGCGACCGCCAAGGGGCTCGACGAGGTGGCCGACGTCATCCTCGTCGAGCCCAGAGACGCCTTCGTGCACAACATCGCCGCCCTGCGCGGCCTCGTCGACCCGGAATGGACCGATCGCGTGTTCTTCCCCTACGGCGGACTGCTCGGGCGCGGCAGGTGGATCCGAGACCGCGCCGCCCGCGTCGACGCCGGCTCGGTCACCCTCGGCTCCGGCGACCGCGTCACCGGTGACTACATCGTGCTCGCGACCGGCTCCGACTACCCGTACCCGGCCAAGATGGACGTGGACGACTCGGCGGCGGCCAAGGCCAAGCTGCGCGACACCCGTGCGGCGCTGCAGGAGGCCGGCCGGGTGCTGCTCCTCGGCGCCGGGCCGGTGGGGCTCGAGCTGGCCGGCGAGATCAAGGCGGTGTGGCCGGACAAGGGTGTGACCCTGGTGGAGCCGCTCGACGACATCGTGGCCGGCGACTACGACGCCGAGCTGCGCGCCGAGCTGCGCCGCCAGCTCGCCGAGATGGACGTCGAGCTCGTCCTCGGCACGTCGCTGGCCGCCGAGCCGCCCGGCCGGCCGGGCGAGGCAAAGACCTTCACCGTGACCACCGGCTCCGGCCGGGAGATCACCGCGGACATCTGGTTCCGCTGCTACGGCGTCGCGCCGAACACCGACTACCTGGCGCCCGAGCTGGCCGCGGCCCGGCAGCCTGACGGCTACCTGAAGGTGACCCCCCAGCTCCGGCTCGAAGGGCAGCAGCGGATCTTCGCCGTCGGTGACGTCACCAACCTCCCCGAGCCCAAGCGCGGCGGCTCGGCCGGACGGCACGCCGAGGTGGTCGTCGCCAACGTCAAGGCGCTCATTGAGGGCGGCAGCGAGCTCACCGCGTACGAGCCGACGCCGCCGCTCATCCTGCTGCCGCTCGGCCCGACCGGCGGGGCTTCGCAGCTCCCGGGCAGCGGGGTGCTCGGCGCGGAGACGACGGCCCAGTACAAGGGCGGCGAGCTGTTCACCGGCCGCTACACGGAGATGTTCGGCCTCGCGTAGCCCGCCGCCGCCGGCTCACCGGCCGCCGCCGAGGTCTGCCTGATCTCGGCGGCGGTCTGCCCGAACTCGCGCTTGAGCGCGCGGGCGAGGTGAGCGGGGTCGTGCAGTCCCCAGCGAGCCGCGATCGCGGCCGTCGTGCGCTGCGCGAGCGCGGGATCGAGCAGGTCTCCGCGGATGCGCCTCAGGCGTTCCGTCCGCACCCACGCGGCGAAGGTCACGCCGCGGGGCCGCAGCAGCGTGTGCAGGTGCCGGATGGAGATCCCGTGCCGCCGGGCCACCGACTCGGCGGACAGCAGCGGATCGTGCAGGTTGGCCGAGGCGAACGCCAGGATGCGGTCGACCAGCTCGGTGCCGGCATCGCGGCGTCCCGGCGTGATCTCGGTGAAGGCGGCGATGACCAGGGAGACGAGCGCGTCGGCGAGGCGGACGCCGGCGGGCCCCGGCAGGTCGTCGATGTTGTCGGCCAGCCCGGTCAGGAAGGCGGCGATGACCGCCTTGGTGCCCCGGTCGGAGGGCATCGACCTGGCGGTCATGCGGCACATGAGGTCGGCGCTCGACCCGAACAGTGACCGCGGCAGGCCGACGATGACGACGTCGCAGGCGCCTGGCGCGACCAGCTGATAGGGCCGCGCGGTGTCACAGAGGATGAGGTGATCGGGCGCCATGCGCGCCTGGTAGCCGTCCTGGCGTACGGCGAGATCCCCGCTCAGATGCAGGATCAGTTTGAACAGGTCGCGGTCGCCGGACGAGATGGAATGCGCGTCCCTGTCCACCGTGTGCTGGGTGCTCCGCAGTCGGGCCACGACCGCGGCGCCGACGTCGGCCCGTTCGACGTACGCCCGGAACCTCACGTCGGGTGGCGCCCACACCCGCAGCGGGACGAGCATGGACGACGCGATCTGCTGGAGTACGTCGGCGGTGTGCGCGACCGCACCTGATTGGCTGACGTTCACGAGATGCTTCCTCCCCCGGGATGGCATCCGTCTCAAGATAAACGTCGGATCCTGGCGTCGTACCGGAAATATCCGGCCGGCGACTGGCCGAGCCGGCGGGGCCGCTCCGCCGCCCGCGCGGCAATGGCGGCTCGGTGTGGAACGACGAATGGAAAAACATTCGCGGAAATGTCAAACGCGCCGGAACCTCTATCACGGGCGGCAGCCGAGCCTGTACATGGCGTTCCGCCGCGCTTTCGGCGGCCATGGTGGGCGGCGGGGCCGAAAGGAGCGCGCATGGCCGCGTTCGCGGGGCTTCGGTGCTGGGCCGGCGCCCGGCGCCGGACGTCCGCCCAGGCCCCCCACTCGGTGCGCGGACCGTCGCGCACCGTAAGGGGCGCCGCCCGCGGACGCCTGACGGGAAATGGCGCGATGGCCCGGGACGCCGCGGGCCATCGAGAAAACCGGTCCCAAATCGTACGAACCTAGATATTTCCGGGAATTGGCGTGGCCGGCGTCTTTGATCACCACGTCCCCAGGACAAGGGATCGTGTCAATGACCGGTGGCCAGAACCGTCCCTCGCGGAATGGCGTCGCCCGTCACCCAAGGGCACGGCGGGGGCCTTGTGGCCGGAAGTGGCCACCCGGGAGGTTCGCCGCCACGGCCCCCTGACGGATCGACGATGACCTTCGTCACTTCGCAGGCATAAGTCGCGACCGGTGTGGCCACAATAAGGGTGGCCATCGAAAGGGGTCCGCCCAGGCGACCAAGGGGGGAGTTATGGCGAGTGACGCGGCCGCACCGGTGCGCAAGGTCGGTGAGATCGCGCAGTCGGTCAAGCCCAAGCTGCGCGGCTGGCTGCACCTGGGGGCCTTCCCCGCCGCGCTCATCGCCGGGTTCGTGCTCGTCGCGCTCGGCTCGACGGTGACCGCGCGGCTGGCGGCCGCCGTGTACGCGCTCACCTCGGTTCTCCTCTTCGGGGTCTCCGCGCTGTACCACAGGGGCCACTGGTCGGACCGCGCGATGACATGGCTGCGCCGCTTCGACCACGCGAACATCTATCTGATCATCGCCGGCACGTACACGCCGTTCGCGCTGCTGGCGCTGCACGGCACCGTCCGCATCGTGGTGCTGACGGTGATCTGGACCGGAGCCGCCGCCGGGGTCGCCTTCCGGGTGCTGTGGACGCGCGCGCCGCGCTGGCTCTACACCGCGCTGTACATCGGGCTCGGCTGGGTCGCCGCCGGCTTCCTGCCGCAGTTGCTCGACGGAGCCGGGGTGGCGGCGCTCGCGCTGGTCGTCGCCGGCGGCCTCCTCTACAGCGCCGGTGGCCTGGTGTACGGGCTGCGCCGGCCCGATCCCTCCCCGCGGTGGTTCGGCTTCCACGAGGTCTTCCACGCCTTCACGATCGCCGCCTACGTCGCCCAGTACATCGCGATCTCGTTCGTCGTCTACCGCTCCCTGTGAGCGGCCCGCTTCTGTCGAGCGGCTACGCCGGAACGACGATCACCTCGTACTGGTCGGCGGTGGGCGGCAGCCCAGTGTCGAACTTGGCGTTCACGACGCCGAGCCGGCGGCCGAAGACCGCCACCGTGGACGGGGTCTCGAACAGGTCGCTGGTGATGACCTTCTCGACGACGCCGGTGGTGAGGTCGCGGCTGAGCCGGATCCGGCTCACCTTGTTGGAGTTGACCACCCACAGCAGGTCGCCCCGCAGCACGATCCCGTCCGGTCCGGCCAGCGCGGGACCGGTGATCGGCGCGCTGGCGCCGGTGGCCGGGTCGACCGTGTAGAGCGCGTTGTCGGCGGTGTGCGCGACGATGAGGGTCCTGCCGTCGGGCGTCGCCTGGATGCCGTTCAGGTTGAAGTCCCCGGTGAGGTCGGCGGCGGGTCCGGTGACCGTCAGCTCGCGCTCCCGCCCAGGCACGCCGCGCCGGTCGACGGGCACGAAGTACAGCGCTGGCCGCAGCGAGTCGGTGAACCACGCGCCGCGCGGGGTGAGGGCGACGTCGTTGACGAACGAGGCGGCCGGGTCGGCCACCTGGTAGTCGGCCACGCTGGTGCGGGTCCGCGTGTCGTAGACGTAGGCGTGGCCGCCGCCCCCGGCCACGAAGAGCAGCCCGTGGCGGCGGTCGAACTTCATGCCGACCGCCATGCGCCCGTCCGGCACGTCGATGAACCGTGCCGCGGTCCCGCGCCTGATGTCGCCGCGGAAGATGTCGCCGGCGAAGAGGTCGCCGGCGTAGAACGTGCCGCCGGGACCCGCGGCGATGCCCTCCGCCGATGTCGCGCCCGGCAGGACGATGGCCCCACCGGACCCGGCCGCGGACCCGACCGCGGACCCGGCCGCGGACCCGGCCGCGGACCCGGCCGCGGATCCGGCCGCGGCCCCGCCCGCGGCGCCGGTCACCATGGCCAGGGCCATGAGCGGCACCATGGCGTGCCGGATCGCGTTCCGCAGCGAACGACCCATCGCGGTCCCAAGCATCGGCCGTCTTCCTCCTCGTGTCGTGTTCGCATCCCGGCCCCTGCCGGGTTCCTGTCGCGTTGGCTACCGGGTCCAGCGCTGGTTGCCGCCGCCGTTGCAGGTCCAGGTCTCGATCTTGGTGCCGTTGGCGGTGCCGGCTCCGGTGACGTCCAGGCACAGCCCGGACTCGACGCCGACGATCGTGCCGTCGGCGTTGAACGTCCATTTCTGGTTGGCGCCGCCCGTACAGTCCCAGATGGCCACGACGCCGCCGGGCGCGGTGCTGTGGTTCTGCACGTCGAGGCACTTGGTGCCGTACACCTGCAGCGCACCGTCCGCGAGCTGCGTCCACTGCTGGTTGGCGCCTCCGTTGCAGTCCCAGATCTCCACCTGGGTGCCGTTGGTCTGCGACTGGTTGGGCACGTCGAGGCAACGTCCCGAGCCTGCGCCGACCAGCCGCCCCGAGGCCGGCGGCGGCGGCCCGGCGACGGCGGTCACGCTCAGGTTGTCGAACTGGGCGGTCTCGGCCTGGCTCGTGCCGACGCCCACCTGGCCGACGCTCCACGCCGTGTCCGTGACGGTCGCCACCGTCGTGCCGTCGATCTGCGCGGTGATCGTGCTGCCGGAGAAGGTCAGCGCCAGGTTGTGCCAGCCGCCCGTGCCGAGCGCGGACACGGTCCCGCCGCGCAGCGTCGTCATCGCGTTGTTGGTGTCGTTGCGCAGCAGCGACCACGCGCCGGTGTTGCTCGCCCGCAGGTAGTACGCGTCGAGCCCGGCGGGCCCGAAGGAGTGCTGGAAGGTGGCCCGGCCGATCACCTCGGCGTACCCGGCCTGCTCCAGCATGACGTCGGACGACACCTTGTAGTTCGACCAGCCGAGGTCGCCGATCAGGGCGTACGGGTCGCTGAGCGAGTCCCACGTGATCGGCGCTCGCGGCGTCATCTGCCGCACGCAGCGGCCGCTCCGCCCGCCGCCGCACGCCACGACCTCGAACGCGCCCTGCTGGTCCTGCAGGTAGCGAGCCTCGGCGCCGACCGCGTACCCGTCGAAGCCGTCCGCGTACGGCAGCGGCAGCGGCGCCGATGCCGACCCGGTCGCGGTGCCCTTTCCCTGGCCCGTCGTGGTGCTGAGCGTGTAGACGAACCCCGGCTGCAGCGTCAGCGAGAACGTGCCGCCGGACGGGGCGAGGTCGGCGGCGTGCACGAAGTAGTCGGCGGGGTTGGTCGAGCCGACCCGGGTGGACCACACGTGCACGGTGCCGCTCGACAGCCCGCCGGTCACCGTCGCCGTGAAGGTCTGCGCCGCGGTGGCGTCCATGGTCTCGATCACCGTGGAATAGTCGCCGGTGGCCGGCGACCGCAGCGTCACGTAGCTGCCGTTCGCCCGGTTGCCGCCCAGGTAGCCCGACGCGCCGTCGATGTAGCGCCAGCCCGGCGCGGTGAACTGCGTCGTGTGGGCCATCACCCAGGCGTTCTTGCCGATGGCGTACGTCCCGGACCATGGCTGCGCGGCGACCGCGACGCCCATCGTGGGGAACGGGATGTTGGGCTGGATCGCCGCGATGACCGGCCAGTTGATGTACGCGGTCATCTTGCCGTCGATGTAGTCGCGGTTGATGCCGCGGGCCAGCGCCTGCGCGCCCGCGTTGTAGTCGTCGGAGCCGTTCTCGCTCGCCCACAGCGTCTTCCCGGTCGCCAGCGCGTTGGCCGAGCTCGGGCAGGTGGACTGCGCGCTGCGGTAGCCGCAGACGTAGTGCGAGCCGAGGACGTCGGCGGCGGCGGCGAACGCGGGATCGGCGGCGGCGTCGTCGGCGACCGCCCAGCTCGTGTCGTCCGCGATCACCTTGACGTTGCCGTATCCCCGGCTGACCAGGGTGGACTTGAGGTTCTCGTACCACGTCTTGTCGTGGCCGCGCTCGTTCCAGCCGCCGAGGTAGTCGATGGTCAGGCCGTGGCTGTTCTTGGCGCAGTCCAGCCAGGCCACCAGATAGTTGATCATGTCGGTCGACCAGAAGTTGCCGTTGCCGATCCAGCCGGGCGCACCCCAGGCCAGCCCGACCAGCTTGATGTTCGGGTTGCGCGCCTTGGCCTGCTCCATCAGCCACCACTCGTAGCCGCGGCTGCAGTTGAGGTCGGCGGCCGTGTGCCGGTGGCTGGGCTCGGCCCCGCTGGTGGAGTTGGTGTCGCCGCCCACCTCGACCTTCAGGATCTGCATGGCCGCGCCGTAGCCGGGGCGGAAGAGGTAGTCGAGGATCTGGCCGCGCTGCGGTTCCGGATAGTCGATCAGCAGCCGGCTGTTGCCGCCGCCGCCGCTGATGGCGCCCACGCCGTCGAACGTACGGCCGGCGCCGGTGCCGTTGATCGTGATCGTGGTGGCGGCTCCCGCCACCGAGCCGTGGTTCACCGCGACGAAAGTCAACGCCGCCAGCAGCGCGAGAGCGGCCGGCAGGCCGCCCAGCCGGCGGACGGACGGCATGCCGACAGACCGCAATCCGATCACCCACCACACCCGCCGGAGCCACCGGAGCGGGGCGTGTGCCGGAGGGTTCGGCTGGATATTGATCCGAACTCAACCGGTAGTCAAGTTTCGCGCGAAAGGCCCAGGGTTGCGCGGGGCCGCCAGTTCTGGGCGGGCCGGCACCTTCACGACGCGGCGGGCGCGGTGAAGGTCGCGCGGAACAGCGCCCCCAGGTGCCGGGCGAGGCGCTCGGGCGACCAACCCCTGTCGACGATCAACGCCTCGATCACGTCCGACGTGGCGAGGGCGAAGAGCATGTCGGCGGCGGACTCGGCGGTCCAGGGGGGAGCGAGGCGGCCTTCGTCGGCGAGCCGTCGGGCCAGCCGGCGGGCGTTGCCGAGCTTTTCGGCGACGACCCGTTCGCGGTGGGCCGCCGCGTCGGGGTCGGCCTGCCAGACGCGCTGCAACGCGCGATCGACCGGCAGCAGGTGCGGGTGGTAGCGGGCGAGGTGAGCCGCCCACTCATCCAGCGCGGCGAGCGCGTCGGGAGCCGCCCATACCCGGCCGAGCGACTCGGCGAGCCCCTCGACCTCCGCGATGTGGTCGAAGATCGCCCCGATCAGCTCGGCCCGGCCGGGGAAGTGCATGTAGACCGCGCGGCGCGTCACGCCGGCGCGTTCGGCGACAGCGGTCACGGTCAGCGCCTCGAAGCCGCGCTGCTTGAGGATGTCGTGCGCGGCGGCGAGCAGCGCGGCGTGGGTCCGGCGGCTGCGGGCGTTCGCCGGGACCATCGAGGGCGGCGGGTGCGGCCGGCCCGGCTGGCTCGGCATCGGAGAGACGTCCTCCAAGTCCTGAAGAGGTGCCCATCGGCTATGGACAAGAAGTGTACACGTCGTATACTTCAACTCCAGAAGTACACACAGTGGATAGTTCCAATCGTCCGATGGGAGGCGCCCGATGGCGAACATCGCCGTGATCTACTACTCCTCGACCGGGAACGTGCACGCGCTTGCCGAGGCGCTGGCGGAGGGCGCGGCGGCGGCGGGAGCCGAGGTCCGCCTGCGCAGAGTGGCCGAGCTCGCGCCCGCCGAGGCGATCGACCGCAATCCCGCCTGGCGCGCGCATCTGGCCGCCGTCGCCGGCATCCCCGAGGCGACCCACGACGATCTGCGCTGGGCCGACGCCTACGCGTTCGGCACCCCCACTCGCTTCGGCAACGTCAGCTCGCAGCTCAAGCAGTTCATCGACACGACCGCGCCGCTGTGGGCGGCGGGCGAGCTGGCGGACAAGCCGGTGACGGCGTTCACCAGCGCGATCAACCGCCACGGGGGCAACGAGTCGACCCTCCTGGCCCTCTACAACACGATGTACCACTGGGGCGCGATCGTGGTGCCGCCCGGCTACACGCACGAGGCGTTCAGCGCCGCCGGCGGCAACCCCTACGGGACCGCCCACGCCTCGGGCGCCGGCCGGCCTGGCGAAGAGGCGCTGGCGGCCGCGCGGTGCCAGGGCGAGCGGCTGGCCAGGGTGGCCGAACGGCTGCGCGCGGCCCCCGATCCAGCGGCCGCGACCGCGCCGGCCGGCGCGGGCCGGTGACCCCCCGCAGGACCGCGCGCGGGCCGCTGGCGCTGCTCGCGGCGGCTGAGTTCATGCTCACGCTCGACCTGTCGATCGTGAACGTCGCGCTCCCCGCGATCAGGGACGAGCTCGGCTTCACCGAGGGCTCGCTGCAGTGGGTGGTCAACGGGTACGCGCTGGCCTTCGCCGGCTTCCTCCTGCTCGGCGGGCGGGCCGGCGACCTCTTCGGCGGGCGGCCGGTCTTCCTCGCCGCGCTCGGCGGGTTCAGCCTCGCCGGCCTCGCCTGCGGGCTGGCCGGGACGCCGTGGACGCTGGTCGCGGCCCGCGCCGTGCAGGGCCTCAGCGCCGGGTTGCTCGCCCCCACCACGCTGGGCATCCTCGCGTCGACGTACCGTACGCCCGCCGCGCGCAACCGCGCGCTGGCGGTCTGGACGGCGGTGGCGATCGGCGGCGGCGCGGCCGGCGGGCTGCTCGGCGGACTGCTGACGAGCGTGCTCTCCTGGCGGTGGATCTTCTTGGTCAACGTCCCGATCGGCGCCGTGCTGCTTGCGGCGGCGGCCCGCCGCCTGCCCCGCGACGTCGAGCCCCGTACGGACCGTCCCGGGCTCGACGTCGCCGGGGCGATCGCCGTGACCTGCGGTCTTGTTGCGCTGGTCTGGGGCTTGATCCGTTCGGCCGCGGCCGGCTGGGGAGCCGGGGAGGTGATCGGCGCGTTCGCGCTTGCCGCGGTCCTGCTCGCCGGGTTCGTGCTGTACGAGGCCAGGCTGGCCGCGGCGCCGCTGGTGCCCCTCGCGATCTTCCGCGCGCGCCCGGTCTGGGCAGGGAACCTGCTCGCCCTCCTGGGGTTCCTCCCGGTGCCGGCGACCTGGTTCTTCCTCACGATCTACCTGCAGCGCGAGCTGGGCCTGTCCCCGCCGCGGACCGGGCTGTCGTTCCTCCCCCTGTCGCTGGCCGTCGTCGGCGGCGCGCAGGCCGGGTTCCGCCTGATCCGGCGGCTGGACGCCAGGGCGCTGTTCGCGGCGGGCGGGCTAACCGCCGCGGCGGGCCTCGCCGGGCTGGCGAGGCTGTCGCCCGGCACCGGGCTGCCGTTTGTGATCGTGTCGGCGACGGTCGCGATGCTGGGCGGTGGGCTGATGTTCGCGCCGGTCACCGTGGCCGCCACGTCGGTGGCGGCGCACCAGGAAGGGCTTGCCGGCGGGCTGCTCAACACCGCCCGCCAGATCGGCGGCGCGCTCGGCCTGGCGGTGCTCGAGACGATCGCGGCCGCCCGTGCCGCCGGCCCCGCCGCAGGTGCCGCCGAACGGGCCGCCGGCACCGCCGGCTACACCGCCGCGTTCGCGACCGGCGCGGCCGTCTTCCTGGTCACCGCGGTGGCCGGGGCGATCGCGCTGCCCGCCCGGCTCGGCCGCACCGGCCACGAGGGCCGCCGGCCCGGTCGTCAGGGCCGGCGGCATCGGGGGCGCTGGGCGCCCGCGCGGTGATCGCGGGGCGCCCCTGGTCGTTCAGGGATTCCCTTCGCGGCCCGGCGGCGGCTCGGTGGGCGGCCCGCTGTGCGTCTCCTTGGGTGGGGACTCCGGAACCCTGCCGGGCTCGGGCTCCGCCTCGACCGGCTGCAGCTCACGCGCGCCCAGCACCTGGCCGATGAGGAGGTCGTAGATGATGATGCCGAGCAACCCGCCGATCAGGGGCCCCGCGATCGGTATCCACCAGTAGTTGTCGAACCACTGGAACTTGCCGGGAAACGCGATCGAGCCCCACCCGTCCGCGTAGGCGAAAAGGCGCGGCCCGAGGTCACGGGCCGGGTTGATCGCATATCCGGCGTTCGTGCCGTACGAGAGCCCGATCGCCGCCACGACCAGCCCGATGAGCAGCGCCGATACGTTGCCCTTCGGTGCCAGGTTGCGCCCGTCGATCAACGCGGCGATCAGCGCAACGAGGATCGCGGTCCCGACGATCTGGTCGACGAACGGGCCAGGCCACGCTCCGTTCCAATATTTCGCCGGGAATGTCGCGAATATCGCGAAGGTGTCGAGCGATCCGCTCTTGGGGGTGTGGTGGGTGCTCGTGAACCAGCTGATCGCGCCCGAGTACGTCGCGTACACCACCGCCGCCCCGGCGAGCGCGCCGGCGACCTGGGCGACCCAGTACGGGACCACCTTGCGCCAGGGAAAGCCCCGCCGCACCGCGAAGCTGAGCGTGACCGCGGGGTTGATGTGCGCCCCACTCACGCCGCCGGCCGCGTACACGGCGAAGGTGACAGCGAAGGCCCAGCCGAAGGCGATGATGAGCCAGTTGCCCGGCCCGAACGGGTCGACGTTCAGGGTCTGCCGCCCTGAGCCGGGGAGGCCGGCGACCGCCACCGCGACCGATCCGTCGCCGAGCAGGATCAGGATGAAGGTGCCAAAGAACTCGGCGAGCATCTCCCCGCCGAGCGTGGCCCGCAATCGCAGGAAAGGTGTGCTGCGGGGAAACAGCCTTTCCGTCGCACTCGCCATGACGATCTCAGCCTCCTCCAGCGGGGCGGAGCACGCCAGTCGAGGCAGTTCCGCCACCCTCGGACCCCGACTCCACTCGAAGCACGACCGGCGGCACAGATCGGTCGCCGACCATGGCCTCCTTCATCATGTGTCACATGGGCCTACCCCGCCATACTTCCCTTCTTGCGGCGGCCCGTACCGTCCAAGCCCCGACGGCAAGATCGCGATGGCCCGCGGTGGGCGGCTCATCGCCGCGTGACCTTCTGAACTGGGCGTATCGCGCCTCCGGCGTCATCGCTTCGTAAGGGTTTTTGTGCCTCCGCGCGATATACGGTCGCGGCGTGCGCAGATATTCGGCCGTTTCCAGCGGGCCGGTCTTCGGGCGGTACGGGAGGGTTTCGGGGTGATCGGTGACGTGTACGAGAGGGCCCTCGCCGGGCTCCTCCGCGCCGAGATCGAGTACGCCGACGGCCGCCGGGCGCCGCTCCGGGTCGAACGGTGGTTCCGCGCCATTCCGGGCGACGACACGCTGCTCGACCGGTGCGCCGGTCCCACCCTAGACGTCGGCTCAGGACCAGGACGGCTCACCGTGGCCCTCGCCGAACGCGGGCTCCCCGCGCTCGGCATCGACATCACGCCGTACGCCGTCGAGCTGACGCGCGCCGCGGGCGGCCTGGCGCTGCGGCGGGACGTGTTCGGCCGGGTGCCCGGCGCCGGCCGGTGGCGGACGGTCGTGCTCGCCGACGGCAACGTCGGCATCGGCGGCGACCCCGGCGCGTTGCTGCGGCGGGTCGCCCAGCTCGTCGGGGTGCGCGGGCGCGCGCTCGTCGAAGTCCGGCCGCCGGGCTCGCCGGCCCGGTTCGAGATCGTGCGGCTGCGGACGGGACGGCGCGCCGGGCCCTGGTTCCGGTGGGCGTACGTCGGGGTGGACGCGATCGAGGAGGTGGCCGGCGGTGCCGGGCTCGCGATCGAGGAGATCTGGACGGCGGGGGGACGATGGTTCGCCGCGTTGAACTGATCGGCCGCTCGTTCTCCAGCCGGCTGCACGACGAGCGGGTGTCGGCCTGGCTTGGCATCTGGCTCGGCGCGAGCTTCGCCGCCGCCTTCGTGACTGGCCTGATCAGCCACTTCATGCAGCATCCCGCGGGCTGGCTGGTATGGCCCAGCCGCCCGGTCAACCTCTATCGGGTGACCCAGGGAGTGCACGTGATCGGCGGGCTGGCCACGGTCCCGCTGCTGCTCGCCAAGCTGTGGGTCGCCTACCCGAAGCTGTGGCAGTGGCCGCCGCTCCGGTCGCTCGGGCACGCCATCGAGCGCGGTTTCGTCGCCCTCCTGGTCGCAGGGTCGCTGTTCGAGCTGGTCACCGGCGTCCTCAACATCGATTACTGGTATCCGTTCCCGTTCAACTTCCCCGCGGCGCACTACTGGACCGCCTATATCGTGACGGGCGCGCTGATCATCCACATCGTCAACCAGGCGTCCGCGGTGCGCCGGTCGGTGGGCCGCGCCCCCGCCGGCGCCACCGGCGACGCCGGCGGGGGGTTGACGCGGCGTGGCCTGTTCGCCGTCGTGGCGGGCGCGTCAGGGGCGGTGGCGGCGGTGACCGTCGGCGAGACCGTCTCGCCGCTCGCCGGGCTCGCCGTGCTGGCCCCCCGCCGGCCCGGCGTCGGGCCGCAGCACCTGCCGGTGAACAAGACGGCGACCGCCGCGCGGGTGACCAGGACCGCGCTCGACCCGGGCTGGCGGCTCGCCGTGGCCGGCGGTTCGATCCGCGGGCTGTCGCTGTCGCTCGCCGACCTGCGCGGCATGCCCAGGCACGAGGTGCGGCTGCCGATCTCCTGCGTCGAGGGCTGGAGCGCGGAGGCCACCTGGGCCGGGGTCCGGGTACGGGACGTCCTCGAGATGGCGGGCGCCGACCCGCACGCCCGCATCACGGTCGAATCGCTGGAGCCGGGCGGGCGCTACCGCACCTCACCGCTCGACTGGCCGCACTGGCACGATCCCCGAACGCTGCTGGCCATCGAGCTGGGCGGCGCGCCGCTCGCGCTCGATCATGGCTACCCGTGCCGGCTGATCGCCCCCGACCGTCCTGGCGCGATGCAGACGAAATGGCTCGCGAGGCTGACGATCACATGAAGGCGGCAGCGTACGCGCTCGGCGCCGCGCTCGTCGCGGTAGGGCTCGGCGGCCTGCTCGCGCACGCGGCCGACACCCGTCCGCTGGGCTGGTTGGCGTGGTTCGCCGGCGTCGTGATCGCGCACGACTTCGTCTTGGTGCCGGCGGTCCTGGCGCTGGCCGCGCTGCTGACGCGGGCGCCCGCCAGGTACCGCACGCCGGCCCGAGCCGCCGCCGTGATCGGCGGGATCCTCGCCCTCGTGTCGCTGCCGCTCGTGCTTGGGTTCGGCAGGAGTTCGGCCAACCCGTCCCAGCTCCCGCTCCCGTACGGCCGGAACCTACTCATCGTGCTGTCGGTGATCGCCATCGCCGGCGGTGCCGTCATCGGGCGCCGCGCCTGGTCGGCCCGTGCCCGGCGGACGGCGGGGGACACCGACCGCGACGAGCGCCCGAGCTGAGCCCCGGGCTCGCGGTCAGCGCATGGCCCGGTACGCCACCGCCGTGACCATCCCGTACACCATGTGGGGGACGATGTCCGACAGCCACGCCGTCCTGCTCCACTGCCGCGGATCGGCGACCCCCAGGGCGGCGGCCGGCCCGTCGCTTCCGGCCATGGCGATCGCGCCGAGCAGCGGGCCGGCGAGCCAGGCCGGCGGGGAACCGCCTCGCCCGGAGATCATCCCGTACGCGGCCCCGGTGCCCAGCCCGGTCACGAACCCCATCATCGCCCCGGCGGCCTGTTCACGGTTGGACTTCTGCTCCGGCGCGCCGAGAGTGATCCCCGCGCGGTCGGCAAGCCGGTCCGCCACCTCGGCGGGCACGCCGCTCGAGCCCCGCCCCCGCACCAGCATGTCGGCATAGGTGCTCACGTTGAGGGCGACCGTGCCGGCGGCGCCCGCAAGCAGTCCCCGAGCCAGTGGATGCATGACCGATTTCCCCTTCGGTGTCCTGCCGTCCGCGACGGCTGTCGCTGGGGATCCGCCTTCCCGCCCGAGTCGTCTCCATGCACGAGGACCGGTCGGATCAGGTCCGGCCGCCGGGAACGCGTTCCTCATCGCACCTGTCGTCCGACAGGGTGCATCTGCGCCGGTTCGGGGCGGCGCGCTGCGCCGGCCGGGCGGCGAGCAGGGCGGCAACGGCCGAGCGGCAGCTGCCGCAGCCGGTGGTGGCCTTCGTCTCCCGCGCGACCGCCGCGACGCTGCGGGCACCGCGACCGGCTGAGGTACGGATCTGGCCGGCCGTCACGGCGTTGCAGCGGCAGACCGCCGTGGCGTCCGAGAGGTCGGCCGGATCGGTGCCCGGCTGCTCGCCGCCGGACAGCAGCCGTACCCGGTCCGGTGGCAGGATCGACCGCCGGTCGTAGGCGACGGTGACCGAAGCCGCGACGTCGGCGTCGCCGAGCGCCACCGCGCCGACCAGCCGGCCGTTCCTGATGACGAGCTTGACGTACCGGCCACGCGCCGGGTCGATCAGCTTGACGACCTCCACGCCGTCCTCGTCGTACGGCTCGGGGGCGACCTCACCCATCGAGGCCAGCTCGACCCCGCGCGCCTTGAGCCGGGTCACCGTCCTCGACCCCGAGTAGCGGCCGGGCGCGCCGGCGAGCACGGTACGGGCGGCGACCGCCGCCTGCTCGAACGCCGGCTCGACGAGCCCGTACGCGCGGCCGCGATGCTCGGCGCAGTCGCCTATGGCGAGGACACGCTGATCGGTGACGCTGCGCATCGCGTCGTCGACGAGCACCCCGCGGCGGGTGGCCAGCTCGGCCCCGGTCGCGAGGGCCGTGTCCGGCTTGATCCCACAGGCCACCACCAGAAGATCGCAGTCCAGGGTGCTCCCGCTGTCCAGCACGACTCCGGTGACCCGATCGCGGCCGGCGACGGCGCGGGCGACCGTCGACAGGTGGCAGCCGATGCCGAGTTCGTCCACGGTCCGGCGGAGCACGGCGGCGCCGTCGGGGTCGAGCTGGGCGTCCATCAGGGCCCCCGAACGGTGCACGACCCGTACCGTCGGCCCCCGCTCGGACAGCGCGCGCGCCACCTCGAGGCCGAGGACCCCGCCGCCGACGACGACGGCGCGCCTGGCGTGGCGCGCGTCGGCGAGCAGCGCCTCGCAGTCGGCCAGCGTCTGGAACGTGTGGCAGCCGGCGAGCAACCCGCCGCTGCGGTCCGCGCGCAGGCCGGCCACCGGCGGGACGTTGGGCACGCCTCCGGTGGCCAGCACGAGCCGGTCATAGCCGAACCGGCTGCCGTCCGCGCCGGTGACGAGCGATGCCGCGCGGTCGATTCCGGTCACCTGGATGCCGTCCCGTACGGTCACCCCGCGGTCGCGGTACCAGCCGGCGTCGTGCGTCCAGATGCCGTCGCGGGGGTAGTCGCCGGCCAGCACGCTGGTCAGCAGGACGCGGTTGTAGCTGCCGCGCGGCTCGCCGCCGAGGACGGTCACCTCGACGCCGGCGGAGTTTCCGGTCAGCTCCTCGACGAACCGTGTCGCGGCCATCCCGTGGCCGACCACGACGACCCTCATCCGGTGCCCTCCTCGTACTTCTCCGGCTTCTCGGGCTTTTCCAGACGTACGGCGCACGCTTTGAAGCCGGGCATTCCCGACGTCGGGTCGAGCGCCGGGTCGGTCAGGGAATTGGCTCGCGCCGTGCCGCCCCAATGGAACGGGACGAACACCGTGTCGGCCCGGATGGCGTCCGAGACCGAGACCGCGAACTCCGCGCTGCCCCGGCGCGAGACGATCCGCGCGGTCTCCCCGTGCGCCAGCGCGAGCGCCGCGGCCAGCGACGGGTGGACCTCGACGCGCGGGACGCGGCCGCACAGCCGGGAGATCCGCCGGGTCTGGGCGCCGCTCTGGTACTGCCCCGGCAGCCGGCCCGTGGTCAACCACAGCGGGTAGGCGTCGTCCGGCTGTTCGGCCGGGAACGCCGGCTCGACCGGCTGGAAGCGGGCGCGGCCGTCCGGGGTCGGGAAGTCGTCGGCGAACATCCTCGGCGTGCCCGGGTGGTCGGGCGCCGGGCAGGGCCAGAAGACACCGTCCTCCGCCTCGATCCGCTCCCAGGTGATGCCGGAGTAGTCGGCGACGCCGCCCGCGCTGGCCGCGCGCAGCTCGTCGAACACCTCGCGGGGGTCATCGGGGAAGCCACGGGCGACGCCGAGCCGCCCGGCGAGCGTGCTCAACACCGTCAGATCGGTGCGGACCCGCGGCGGCGGCGCGGTCGCCCGTCTCCGCAGCAGCACCCGGCCCTCCAGGTTGGTCATCGTGCCGCTTTCCTCGGCCCACTGGGTGACCGGGAAGACCACATCGGCCAGCGCAGCGGTCTCCGACAGGACGACATCGCAGACGATCAGCGAGTTCAGGGCCCGCAGCCCCGCCTCCACGCGGGCCGCCCGCGGCGCGCTGACCACGGGGTTGGATCCCGCCACGAGCAGGGTCTGCACGTCCGAGCCGAGGGCGCCGAGCAGCTCGTAGGCGGACGGGCCGGGCTCGGGCAGGTCGCCGGGCTCGATCCCCCAGACGGCGGCCATGTGCGCGCGGTGCGCGGGATCGGCGAGCCTGCGGTAGCCGGGGAGCTGGTCGGACTTCTGGCCGTGCTCGCGGCCGCCCTGCCCGTTGCCCTGCCCGGTCAGGGTGCCGTACCCGCTGTACGCGCGCCCGGGCAGGCCGCGGGCGAGCGCGAGGTTGATCCAGCCGGACGCGGTATCGGTCCCGTGGGAGTGCTGCTCGGCGCCGCGGGCGGTGAGGATCATCGCGGTGGGCGCCTCCCGCAGCCGCCGCGCCGCCTCGCGCAGCCGTCCGGCGGCCACGCCGGAGACCCGCTCCACCCGCTCCGGCCACCACGCGGCGGCCAGCCGCCTGACCTCGCCGAACCCGGTCGTACGAGCGGCCACGAAGTCGTCGTCCACCCCGCCGTCCGCCACGAGCAGGTGAAGCAGCCCGGCGGCGAGGGCCAGGTCCGTGCCGGGCACCGGCTGCAGATGCAGGTCCGCCCCCTCGGCGGTCGCGGTGCGGCGCGGATCGATCACGATCAGTTCGCCGCCGGCCGCGCGCTGCCTCGCCAGCCACTGCATGGCCGGCGGCATCGTCTCCGCGACGTTGCTGCCCACCAGGACGACCAGGCCGGTCTCCGCGATGTCGGCCAGCGGAAACGGCAACCCGCGGTCGACACCGAACGCGCGCTGGGCCGCGGCCGCCGCCGAGCTCATGCAAAAACGCCCGTTGTAGTCGATGTTCTTGGTCCGCAACGCCACCCGGGCGAATTTTCCGAGCAGATAGCACTTTTCGTTCGTCAGCCCGCCGCCGCCGAACACGCCCACGGCGTTCCGCCCGTACTTTTGCTGGGTGGCGCGGATCCGGGTGGCGGCCGCATCGATCGCCGCGGGAAAGGAGGCCGGCCGCAGCGGCCCGTCGCGCTGCCACCGGACCAGCGGCGTGGTGAGCCGGTCGCCGCGCAGCAGGTCGGCGGCGGTCCATCCCTTCTTGCACAGCCCGCCGTTGTTGACGGGGAAATCGCGGCCGCGCACCTGGATGCCGGCCGGCGAGGCGACAAGTTCCATGCCGCATTGCAGCGAACAGTACGGGCAGTGCGTTGCCGTCACCGTTTTTCCCATCAGCCTGATCGGTCGGATTACCTGCGGCAGCCACCGGCCATCGATAAACGGTCGATAGTTTTCCTGGGCCGGCTTACCGCTGGTCAGATCCGTTACTCGTCAACAGAATGCGAATCAGCCTGATGAACGGTCAAGAATGCGGCCCGGAGTCTGTCAGCTTCGCCGGACGCCCGTTTAGCCCACCGACCGCGACCGGCGCGGGCGGAGACGGCCCGGTAGCGGGCGGCTTGGGGACGGCCCGACAGCCCAGTGAGAGCGTTCGTCGCCCTGGCCGGCAGGCAACGCACGCTGCTCGGCGACGAAGCCGAACGCATCGCCAGCCTGTGCGGAGCCGTCCTGGACCAGCTCGAACTCCACGAGCCCGGGCGCTGATCACCCACACTGCTGACCGCCTGGTGCCCCCTACCGGATTCGAACCGGCGCTGCCGCCTTGAAAGGGCGGTGTCCTAGGCCGCTAGACGAAGGGGGCCAGCGCGCTTCCATGGTAGCGGTGCCGGCTACCGAGGGCGGCGGGGCCCGAGACCTTGACCCCCGTCCGGCGAGACGGTGGCCGGCGGGGTGGGGGACCCGGAGCCGGACGGCGAGGCCGGCGGTGTCGGGGACCGGGGCGAGCTGATCGTACGGTCCGGGTTGGGTTCGAGGCTGCGCTTGATCTCGGCCGACTTCTGGCCGAGGCCGCCGATCGTGATGTCGTCCCAGCCCTGCAGGCGGTGGGTGACGCGGTTGAGGTAGAGGATCGACATCTCGATGGGGGTGGGCTGTTCGTGTTCCAGTCCGCGCAGGCCGGCGCCGCCCGTGGATCCCTGGACGAACAGCCGCGTTCCCGAGGGCAGCAGCCGGGTGGAGCGCTGGTGGACGTGGCCGGCCAGGATCAGGGGCGCGACGCCGTCGAAGGCCTGCGCCTCGACCGGGTCGTGCAGCACGGCGATGTCGGGGTCGAGCCGGGAGTCGCGCACGCCGGTGGCCAGCCGCTGGCCCTGCTGCACCATGGCCTCGGCTCCGACGTTGTCGTCCCGGGTGGTCTTGTCGGGGGTGAATCGGGGGTCGCCGGCGCCCCAGATGCGCAGCCCGTCCACCACCTTCATGGTGCCCGTCAGGACGACGGCGTTCTTCTGCCCGGCGACCGCCTGCTGGATGTCACCCGAGTCGTGGTTGCCGCGGATGAAGACGTACGGGATCTTCAGCTTGTGGATCTGGGAGACGAACTTCTCCTCGGGTTTGGTGCCGTGGTCGGTGAGGTCCCCGCTGTCGATGATCAACTGGACCTGGAACTGCTGGGAGACGGAGCGGATGACGCTCCACGCGACCGGGTTCAGGTGGATGTCCGAGACGTGCAGTACCCGCAGCGTGTTCGGGTCGGGCTCGTACACGGGCAGCGACGAGGTGGCGGCGTAGAGCCGGGAGACGTTGCTGACGATCTGGGCGAGCTGGTCCCGGTAGGTGTCGAAGCGGCGCACGATGCTCCTCGCGTCACCGACCACCTGGGGCGCGCTGGCGAGCAGGCCCGTGTAGCGCGGCTCGGCGATCGACCGCGGGTCGAAGGTGGCCGTGGCGAGGGCGCCGACGAGGCCCACGCCGACGATCCCGACCGCCCCTGTCCACAGCGCGTAGCGCCACGACCGGAACACGATGAACCCGGCGAGACCGGCGCAGCCCACCGCGAGCCCGGCGCCGCGCAGCGCCACCATGATCACGCCGTGCCGCACCTCGCCGCCGATCGTCGAGGTCAGCTCGTCGAGCTGGTCGGGATGCTCGATCAGGTGGCGGGACGCCTCGGGCCGCAGCCGCGCGACCTGCGCGTCCAGGCGGAGCGGGCCGCGGTGGGTGTCGAGCCGCAGCGTGCCCAGCGGCGGGATGTCCACCACCGTGCCGCCCGACCAGGACGGGCGCAGCGACATCTGGACGTCGGCCGGACCCACCGGGGTCTGCGCCCGGCCGCCGGCGAGCATGCCGAGCCAGCCGCCCACCAAGCCCACGATGATCACCGCGGCGATCCGCAGGGTCCGCTCGCTGGGCAGCCGGCTCCGTACGCTCCTGACCGCTGCGATGACCATGGGCGTATTCCCACGCTCCTCGGGTTGCCGCACAATACTTATTGTGATCGAGGTGCCGCGGCAGGAGTTCGAGGATCTTGTTGCCGAGGCCCTCGACACCATCCCACCAGACCTGGCCAAACTCATGGACAACGTCGTCATCGTCGTCGAAGACGACGCCCCCGAGCCCGGCCTGCTCGGCCTCTACTACGGCATACCGCTCACCCAACGGGGCGACTGGTACGCCGGCGTCCTGCCCGATCGCATCGCCATCTACCGTAACGAGATCCTGAAGATCTGCGAATCGGCGCGGGACGTGGTCCGGGAGGTGCGCGTCACCGTCGTGCACGAGATCGCCCACCACTTCGGCATCGGCGACGAGCGGCTGCACGAACTCGGCTGGTAGTTTGTGCACGTTCCGTCACGGAATGGCCACCGAGTGTGAGTTACTTGGGTCATGGTCGCTCGCCCTCACAACGCCGGCGAGCGTGGCATCGGAACGCGCGTGGCGGGGCGGCATCGGCGTCCGCCGGAACGACAAGCGACATATCGTGAGGCCTTCGCCATCGGCGAGTTTCGTACGTTGTGGCTGGCCCAGGTGCTCTCCTACATCGGGGACCAGCTCACCCAGGTCGCGCTCGCCGTCTTCGTCTTCCACCGTACGGGCTCCCCGCTGCTCACCGCCGTGACGTACGCGCTGACATACCTGCCGCCGATCGTCGGGGGGCCCGTGCTGTCCGGGTTGGCCGACCTGTTCCCGCGGCGCGGCGTCATGGTGGTCTGCGACGTGCTGCGGGCGGCGATCATCTGCCTCATCGCGGTCGCGGCCATGCCGTTCGGCGGCCTGTGCGCCCTCGTGTGCGCCGCCGTGCTGCTCGGCGCCCCGTTCTCAGCGGCTCGGGCCGCGCTGCTGCCCGACGTCCTGCCCGGCGACACGTACGTGGCCGGCGCGGCGATCAACAACATCACCCACCAGGCCAGCCAGATGCTGGGCTTCCTGGCCGGCGGGGCGCTGGTGGCCGCGCTGGGCACCCGGCAGGCGCTGGGCATCGACGCGCTCACCTTCGCCGCGTCCGGGGCGATCCTGCTGGCCGGCCTGCGCCGCCGCCCGGCCCCGGCGGCCGGCGGGCGGGCCGGCCGGTCGCTGTGGCGGCAGACGCGGGCCGGGGCGCGCCTGGTCTTCGGCGACCTCACGCTGCGGTCGCTGGTGTCATTCGCCTGGCTGTGCGGCTTCTACGTGCTGCCCGAGGGCCTGGCCGCGCCGTACGCGGCGACCTTCGGCGGCGGCGCGGTCACGGTCGGGCTGCTGATGTCGGCCATGCCGGTCGGCACGGTCGTCGGCGCGGTGCTCATCAGCCGTTTCGTCCGGCCCAGCGACCGGATCCGCGCGATGGGCCGGATGTCCATGCTGGCCTGTGCCCCGCTGATCGGTTCGGCCCTGCATCCCCCGCTGTGGGCGGTCCTGGCGCTGTGGACGCTGTCCGGCGTGGGCAGCGCCTACCAGGTCGCCGCCAACGCCGCCTTCGTCGCCGCGGTGCCGGCCGCCGGGCGCGGCCAGGCGTTCGGGCTCGCGCAGTCGGGCATCATGGCCGGTCAGGGTCTCGGCATCCTCGCCGGCGGGGCGCTCGCCCAGGTGATCGGGCCGGAACCGGTGGTCGCCCTCGCCGGCATGTGCGGGCTCACGGCCGCCACGATGCTCGCCCTCCCCTGGACCCAGGTGCGCGGCGGCGTGATCGCGGCCACTCAGCGTCGCGCCGACCCCGACGCTCACTGACCGCGCTTGTCCCGCTGCTTGTCGAGGAGATCCTGAACGATCGAGTTGCGCTCACCCTCCTCGGGGATGAGCAGCCAGGCGGCCACGTACACGCCGGCCGCCGTGCCGGCGGTGAACAGGGTGAGCACGACCAGCGCCAGCCGGATGATGTTGGCGTCCATGTCGAAGTACTCGGCCACGCCGGAGCACACTCCGGCGATCATCCGTCCCTTGCGCGTGCGCCGCAGCTCGCGCGGCCTCGTCCCGCTGCCCATGTCGCTGCCCCTGTCCGTGCCGGTCATCGTATCGGTATCGGTACTGGTATGCGTGTTCTGTTCCATGTCATCGATCGTGCCCCGCGCGGGCGCCGCCCACCATAGGGATTCGCCCTGACCCGACCCCGATCTACCCCGAGACACCCCTGACCGCGTCCCCATGGCCGGTCTGCGAGCCTGGGGGGATGAGTGCGATCGAACGACTGGGCATCGGGCTGGCCGCGCTCGGCCGGCCGGCGTACATCAACCTCGGCCGGGCGGACGAGCTGCCGGCCGACCGCACGGTGGCGGCGATGCGCGCGGCGACCTGGGAGGTGCTCGACGCGGCGTACGAGGCGGGGATCCGCTGGGTCGACGCGGCGCGTTCGTACGGGCGGGCCGAGGAGTTCCTCGCCGGCTGGCTGGCAGGCCGCGGCCACCGCGACGTGACGGTGTCCAGCAAGTGGGGGTACGCCTACGTCGGGGGATGGCGCACCGACGCCGGCGTCCACGAGGTCAAGGAGCACTCGCCGGACCGGTTCCGCGGCCAGCTCGCAGAGACCAGGGAGTTGCTCGGCGATCACGTCAAGCTGTACCAGGTGCACTCGCTCACCGCTGACAGCCCGCTGTTCGAGGACATCGAGCTGCAGTGCGCGCTGGCCGAGGCGGCGGCCGGGGGCCTGCCGATGGGGTTCTCCACGACGGGCCCCGGCCAGGCGGACACCGTACGGCGGGCGCTCGACATCGAAGTCGACGGCCGGCGGCTGTTCAGCGCCGTCCAGTCGACGTGGAACCCGCTCGAGCCGTCAGTTGAGCCGGCCCTGCGGGCGGCGCGCGACGCCGGCCTGCACGTACTGGCCAAGGAGGCGCTGGCCAACGGCAGGCTGGCGGTCGATCCGCCGCGGCCGCTGGCCAGGGTGGCCGAGCGGTACGGCGTGGGTCCTGACGCCGTCGCGGTGGCGGCCGCGCTGGACCGGCCGTGGGCCGGCACGGTGCTGCTGGGGGGAGTGAGCGTGGCGCAGCTGCGGGCCAACCTGGCCGCGCTCGAAGTGTCTCTCGACGACGCCGACCGCGCCGAGCTCGCCGCGCTCGCCACCCCGCCGGCCGGCTACTGGTCGGCCCGCACCGCGCTGCCCTGGAGCTGACCGCTGCCCTGAAGCCGACCGTGCGGCGGCGTCCGGTGAGGTTGCGGGGAACAGGGGGCAGGCCGGACGATGGGGTCGCCCGGGGCTCGGAACGTACCCGGGGCCCGGATGTCCGTCTCTTGAACACTTGAACATAGGAACGGCGATCTTCATGGAAGCGGTTCGGCGGCTGGCGCTGTGGAATGTCGATCACACCCTGGTCGACGTCGGGCGGGTGACGCGAGAGGCCTACGCCGAGGCGTTCCAGCGGGTGACGGGCCGGCCCCTTGTCCGCCCGGCCCCGACCGCAGGACGCACCGAGTCGGAGATCATCTTCGATACGCTCGCCATCAACGACATCACGACGGAGGACCACCACCTGCCCGAGTTCACCAAGGCCCTCGCCGACGCCTTCGCGGCTCGCCGCCGGCAGGTCAGGGAGCACGGCAGGGTGCTGCCGGGAGCGCGGGAGGCCCTGGCCGCGGTCGGCCGGCTGCCGGGCGTCGTACAGTCGGTGCTGACCGGGTCGATCAAGCAGAACGCCGTCGTCAAGCTGACCGAGCTGGGCCTGGACCGCTGGCTCGACTTCGAGGTGGGCGGCTACGGTTCCGAGGTGTTCTCCAAGGCGGCGCTGATCGAGCTGGCCAGGGCCAACGCGACGAGGAAGTACGTGGAGAGGAAGCTGGGAGTGGTGGTCGTGGAGCCGACGACGCTGCTCGTCGCCGACGACGTCCGCGACGTCCGTGCGGCGAAGATCGCGCGGGTGCCGATCATCGCGGTCGCCACCGGCACCGCGACCGCGGCCGAGCTGCGCGCCGCGGGCGCCGACGTCGTGCTGCCGGCCCTCGACGACACGGGCGCCGTCGTGCGCGCCGTCGATGACCTGACCGAGGACTCCGCGGCGTGAGCGGCACGGCGAACGAGGAGGGCCGGCCGCTCTGGGAGCCGTCGGACGAGACGGTGGCGCGGGCCGAGGTGACCCGCTACATGCACTGGCTGTGGGAGCGCGGCGTGCTCGCCGAGTCCTACGACGAGCTGTGGCGCTGGTCGGTGGGCGAGATCGACGCGTTCTGGGACTCGATCTGGAGCTACTTCGACGTCCGCGGCACCCGCGGCTCGGGGCCGGTCCGCGAGGGCACGACCATGCCGGGGGTGCGCTGGTTCCCCGGGGCGACGCTCAACTACGCGGCGAACGCGCTGCGCCGCGCGACCGACCCCGCCTTCCGCGACCGTACGGCGGTGATCTTCCACAACGAGCGGGGCGCGGAACGCAGCCTGACGTGGGACGAGCTCGGCCGCGAGGTGGCCAGGGCCAGGGCCGGGCTCGCCGGGCTCGGCGTCGGCCGCGGCGACCGGGTGGTGGCCTACCTGCCCAGCATCCCCGAAGCGCTGGTGCTGTTCCTCGCGGCGGCGAGCCTCGGCGCCGTATGGTCGTCGTGCTCGCCCGACTTCGGCTCGGCCAGCGTCATCGACCGGTTCACCCAGATCGAGCCCGCGGTGCTGGTGGCGGTGGACGGCTACCACTACAACGGCAAGGCGTTCGACCGCGCCGGCGTGGTGGCCGAGATCC
Organism: Streptosporangiaceae bacterium; assembly: GCA_036378315.1. Taxonomy (GTDB): domain Bacteria; phylum Actinomycetota; class Actinomycetes; order Streptosporangiales; family Streptosporangiaceae; genus CALAED01. The sequence continues at coordinate 46,888 of DASUWU010000086.1, forward strand.
AGGCGGCGCTGCCGTCGCTGCGGCACACGATCGTGGTCCCCTACCTCGAGTCGTCCGGGTCGTCCGGGTCGGCGCCGCGCGTCGCGGGGACGCCGTACGACGAGCTGCTCGAATCCGGCGGCCAGGGTGAGCTCGCGTTCGACGAGGTGCCGTTCGAGCATCCGTTGTGGGTGCTCTACTCGTCGGGGACCACCGGGCTGCCCAAGCCGATCGTGCACGGCCACGGCGGCGTGGTGCTCGAACACCTCAAGGCATTGACCTTCCACCAGGATCTCGGCCCCGGTGACGTCTTCTTCTGGTTCACCACGACCGGCTGGATGATGTGGAACTACCTCGTCGGCGGGCTGCTGGTCGGCGCGACGGTGGTGCTGTACGACGGGGCGCCTGGCGACCTGTGGAGCCTGGCGGCGCGGTCCGGCGTGACGTACTTCGGCGTCGGCGCGCCGTACCTGCAGGCCTCGCTCAAGCAGGGCCTGCGCCCGTCCGGCGACCACGACCTGTCGCGGCTGCGGGGGATCGGCTCGACGGGCTCGCCGCTGCCGCCCGAATGCTTCACCTGGGTGTACGACGCGGTGTCCAAGGACGTCCTGCTGGGGTCGTTCTCCGGCGGCACCGACCTGTGTACCGGCTTCGTCGGGCCGTCGCCGCTGCTCCCCGTGCGCGCGGGGGTGATCCAGTGCCGCGGCCTCGGCGCCAAGGTCGAGGCGTACGACCCCGCTGGCCGCCCGGTCGTGGACGAGGTCGGCGAGCTGGTCATCACCGAGCCGATGCCGTCGATGCCGATCTACTTCTGGAACGACCCGGGGGGCGAGCGCTACCGCGAGTCCTACTTCGCGTTGTATCCGGGGGTCTGGCGCCACGGCGACTGGATCAAGGTGCTGCCGGACGGCGGGTGCGTGATCTACGGCCGGTCCGACTCCACCCTCAACCGCGGCGGCGTCAGGATGGGCACGGCCGACTTCTACCGTGTGGTCGAGACGTTCGACGAGATCGTCGACAGCCTGGTGATCGACACTGGGCAGCTCGGCCAGGACGGCAGGCTGATCCTGTACGTCCAGCTCGCCGAGGGCGCCCGCTGGTCGGCCGACCTCGACCGGCGGGTGCGCACGGCGCTGCGCACCGCGCTGTCCCCCCGCCACGTGCCCGACGAGATCCACGAGGTGCCCGGCGTGCCGCGCACGCTGTCGGGCAAGAAGCTCGAGGTGCCGGTGCGCAAGATCCTGCTCGGCACCCCGCTGGACCAGGCGGCCAACCCCGGCGCCATGGCCAACCCCGAGGTGCTCGAACACTACGTCCCGCGCACCACGGACTGACCCGCTCCCGAGCAGGGCCATGCCCGGGAGCGGGAGTCAGCGCCGGTGGCGGTGGTGCCGGTGGACGTGGTGAGCCCGGTGGCGGTGGTGGCACCGACGATGGTGGGCTCGATGGACGTGGTGGTGAACCCGGGCCTTGTGGGCGTGGGCGTGGTGGTGATGACGGGCCTTGTGGTGGTGCCGGCGCCTGTGATGGTGGCGCTTGTGGTGGTGGCGGGCCTTGTGGGCCCGGTGGCCGGTCCAGGCGGGGCGGACGGCGCCGGCGAACGCCCGGCGGTAGTAGCCGCCCAGCCGCTCCATCCGCACCCGGGTCCCGGTGTGCGGCGAGTGGATGAAGCGGCCATGGCCGACGTAGATGCCCACATGGCCGAGACCGTGGAAGAACACCAGGTCACCAGGGCGTAGCCGGCGCCGCGCGATGTGCGGCCCGCTGCGGTACTGCCCGTACGTCACCCGCGGGAGCGACACCCCGGCCGCCCGCCAGGCCCGCTGGACCAAGCCGGAGCAGTCGTAGCCGCGCGGCCCGGTCCCGCCCCACCGGTAGGGCTTGCCGCGCTGGCGGTAGGCGAACCGTACGGCCCGGTTGGCCCTGGTCTGCCAGCGGGCGAACATCCTGGCCCGCCGCATCAGCGCCGCCCGCCGCGCCCGCAGCAGGGCGACATGGGCCAGGTGCCTTCGGTGGTGCAGCCGGCGCTGCCGCAGCAGCACCGCCTGCCGGCGATGGCGCGCCCGCTGCCGATGGCGCGCCTTGTGTTTGTAGCGGAACTCCTCGTGTTTGTACCGGAACCCCTCACCATGATTTTGGACCTGAATGGCCGCCGTTCCGGCGACGGCGACCGGCGGTCGGGTCGTTTCGGGCGTCAGCGTGAGCGTCAGGGCGGTCGCGCACGCGGCGACTCTTAATTGAACAGACATCGTCGGTCCTCCCGCGATGATCACTGAGCGTCACTGTCCGTACCCGGATTGCTCACGCGAAATCCACGCGTCCGGCGCGGCGTCCGGAATTGCCACTTTGCGCTTCGATGGCCCCATGAGCAGCACGGCGTATACGTACGGTTACGATATGCACGCTCCGTAACCGCCCACTGTGATCAGGTCGTCACAAATTCCGGTAGAGGCGATCATTCTTGGGCCATAGGGTGCTGATGTTCCGGAAATGAAGGGTGCGACGGCGCTCACCCGCGATCACATCGCGATCAACTCAGGAGGGGAGCGGTCCGTACATGCAGACGGACGCTTTGCGGCCGGGTGACCCGAAGCGGCTGGGATCGTACGACCTCGTCGGGCGGTTGGGCGACGGTGGCCAGGGTGTCGTCTTCCACGGCAGAGCCGAGGACGGCACCGACGTCGCGATCAAGCTGCTGCATCGAGAGCTGACCGGCGACGACATGGCCCGGATCCGCTTCCTGCGCGAGATCGAGTTCGCCAAGCAAGTGGCGTCGTTCTGCACGGCGCAGATCATCGACGCCGACATCGAGGGGGAGCGGCCCTACCTGGTGAGCGAGTACGTCCCCGGCCCTTCCGTGCTGCAGCTCGTGCACGCGGAAGGCCCGATCTCGGGCGGGGCGCTCGACCGGCTGGCGATCGGGACGGCGACCGCGCTGGTGGCCATCCACCAGGCGGGGGTCATCCACCGGGATTTCAAACCCGCCAACGTGCTGATCGGGCCCGGCGGCCCGCGGGTCATTGACTTCGGCATCGCCCGGCTGTTCGACGGCGACAACACGATGACCAGCAGGGTCGTCGGCACACCCGCGTTCATGTCGCCTGAGCAGATGCGCGGCCAGGACTTCGGCAAGGAAGCCGACATCTTCTGCTGGGCGGCCACGATGGTGTACGCGGCGACCGGCCGGCCGCCGTTCGGCAACGACTCGATCCCCGCGGTCATCCAGCGCACCCTGGGCGAGGAGCCGGATCTCGGGGACGTCGGCGAGCCGCTGCGCGGCCTGCTTGCCGAGTGCCTCGCCAAGGAGCCGGCCGCCAGGCCGGCCGCGCGGCAACTGCTGATGCGCCTGCTGGGGCAGGAGGACGCGGCACCCGCGCCCTCCGGTGCCCCCGTGCCGGCCGAGGGTGGCGACCCGGCGGCCATCCTGGTCAAGATCGCCGAGGCCACCGCCAGGCCCGACGTTCCGGCCGGACCCGACACCGCCGCCGACCGGCGCCCGGCGCGCTCCGATCCCCGCTTCGCCGGTGCGGGCTTCGCGGACGCCGGCTTCGCCGACGCGGGGTCCACGGCTCCGCCCGGGTACACCGGCTGGGAGGCCGGCGCGCCCGCGCCGTCCGCGGAGGCGGCCGAGCCGCCCGTCCGCCATGGCCGGGCAAGGGGGGTGGCCCTGACCACCGCGGCGATCGTCGCGGTGGCCGCCACGGTCGGCGGCACCGCCTACGTGCTCGCCCAGTCGCCGCCGCCGAACATCCGGCACGTGAACAACCCGACCAGCGCCCCCAACTCGACCGACATCTCGGATGCGTCCGAGCCGCCGCCGGCCGCGCCGATCCCGACCGTACCGGCGCCGCGACGCCGCACGCCGACCGCCGTGCCGACCGTGCAGCGCACCCCGGCCGGCCTGCCGTCCCCCACGGCCGGCTCCCCGCGGTCGACCCGTCCGGCGCCGACCCCGTCCAAGACCCGCACCGCCACCCCCACCCCGACGCCCACCCCCACGGAACCCGACCCGTCCTCCTCCCCCGGCACGTAGCCGCCCCCCTGCCCCTGGGTAGGGCCAGCCCCACCACCAAGTGTCCGGCGTACTCCGCTGACCGGGCGCCGCCGGTGCGGAACGGTGGTCGGCATGACAGCAGCGCCACTGCACACGGCAGCGCGAGACCAGCCCCGACGGCGACCCGATCGCCGCCGGCCCCGTACCGGCCTCATCGTCACGGCCGTCCTCGTGGCCATGACCGGCCTGGCCGTCGCGCCCGACCGGCCGGCGGACGCGGCCGCCACTCCGGCCGCCCAGCTTGACCGGTTGGCGCGGAAGCTCGTGGACGCCGGGGCGCCCGGCGTGATCGTGCGGGTGGACGCCGGCCGCGGCCGGCCTGTGGAGATCGCCGAGCAGGCCCCCTGGACGAGGCCGGATCACGTGCTCGAGCCGGATGACGAGTTCCGGATGGGGTCCAACACCAAGACCATGATGGCGACCCTCGTGCTGGAGCTGGTCGCCGAAGGCCGGATCGCCCTGACCGATCCGGTGGACAAGTGGCTGCCCGGCCTGGTGCCGGGCGGCGAGGCGATCACGTTGCGGATGCTGCTGGACCACACCAGCGGCCTGTTCGACTACACCGAGGACGCCGCGCTCCTGCCGTCGATCCTCGGCAAGGATCGGCGGCGGTGGACGTCGGCCGAGCTGCTCGCCGTCGGGGTGCGGCACGATCCGCTGTTCGCGCCCGGCACCCGGTTCTTCTACAGCAACACCGACTACGCGGCGGTCGGCGCCGTCCTGGAGCGCGTCACAGGGGCCGGCCTGGCGGAGCTGGTCCGGGACAGGATCGCCCGCCCGCTCCACCTCAGGCACACCTACTACGCCGTGGACTCCGCCTGGCGCGGCCCGCACGCCCACGGCTACGAGCCGGATGCCGCCCACATGCCGCCGGAGGTGCCGGCCGAGTTCAGGGACGTCGCCGGGGTGCACCACGATGGTCATGTGGACGTCTCCGGCAACGACCCGGAATGGGCCGGGGCCGCCGGGGCAGTGGTGTCCAGCGCGCCGGACTGGGCCCGCTTCTACTCCGCGTTGCTGTCCGGCAGGCTGCTGCCCGCCGCGCAGCTCGCGCAGCTGCGCACCACCGTGCCGCAGGATCCGGCGCGGCCGGACGGGCCTGGCTACGGGCTCGGCATCCAGACCGGGGCCACTCCGTGCGGCACGATCTGGGGTCATGACGGCGGCCTCCCCGGCTACCTCAGCGCCAACGCCACCGACCGCACCGGCGGCCGCACGGCGACCATCCT
>DASUWU010000087.1:0-105033 GCA_036378315.1 Streptosporangiaceae bacterium
AAGCAGCTCGGGGACCAGCCGCGCCTGGGCGACGACACTGGGCACCCGGTCGTCGCCGGGGAGCAGCGACGCGTACTCGTCGCGGAGGGTCAGCAGGCAGGACGGCTCGACGCCGACGATCGGGACGCCGCGCCGCGCGTACGGGTCCAGCGTGTCGAGCAGCGCGGATGCGGTGGCCTTGGCCTGGTCGAGCAGGCACTTGGAGATGTGCGGGCGGCCGCAGCAGCCGGCCGCGGCGAGGGTCACCTGCCAGCCGGCCCGCTCGAGCAGCTCGACGGCGGCGCGGCCGATCGCGGGCTCGGTGAAGGACGTGAAGGAGTCGGCAAGCAGGACCACTTCGCCGCGCGGGTACGGGCCGGGTGGAGCGGGGCGTGTGGCGAACCAGCGCATGAGGGTGTCGCGGTGGAAGCGCGGCAGGGGGCGGTGGCGGGCGATGCCGAGCCCGCGGTCGAGGAGCAGGCGCGCCGCCGGGAGGCGGACGAGAAGATTGGACAGCGGCGCGGTGGCGGAGCCGAGGCGGTTGAGGCGGCGGATCGCGGCGAACGCGCGGGAGCGCAGCGGGGTGCCGTGCGCGTCGTGGTAGTGGGCGAGGGTCTCGCTCTTCAGCGCGGCCATGTCGACGCCGAGCGGGCATTCGGACTTGCAGGCCTTGCATTCGAGGCAGAGGTCGAGGATCTCGTGCAGGCGTTCGTCGCCGAGGGCCGCCCGGGGGTCGGGCGTCGAGAGCGCCTTGACGAGTGCGTTCGCGCGGCCTCGCGTCGAGTGCTCCTCCTCGCGGGTGGCCATGTACGACGGGCACATGACCCCGGCGTCGTCCTTGCGGCAGACGCCGATGTTCATGCAGCGGTCGGCGGCGCCGTACATGCCGCCGCCGAAGGTCAGCCGGGTGGGCAGCGCGGGCGGCACGGGCCGGGCCGGCTCGCGCAGGTGCTCGGTCATCGGCGGCGCGTCGACGATCTTGCCCGGGTTGAACAGGCCGGCCGGGTCGAACAGGCGCTTGACCGACCGCATCGCCTCGTACAGTTCGTCGCCGAAGAGCCGCCGGTTGAACTCCGAGCGGGCCAGGCCGTCGCCGTGCTCGCTGGAGTTGACGCCGCCGTACCGGGCGGCGAGGTCGGCGATCTCCTCGGCCACCGCGCGCATCGTGGCGATCTCGCCCGGCCGGCGCAGGTCGACGAACGGCCGTACGTGCAGGCAGCCCACCGAGCAGTGCCCGTAGAAGCCGGCGCTCAGCCCGTGCCGGTCGAGGACGTCGGCGAACTCCTTGACGTACGGCACCAGGACCTCTGGCGGCACCGCGGTGTCCTCGACGAACGCCAGCGGGCGGCGGCTGCCGACGCTCGCCGCCATGAGCAGCCCGAGGCCGGCCTTGCGCACCTTGAGGACGGCGTCCTGCTGCTCGGCGGTCACCGCGCGGAGCGTGTGGTAGCCGTGGCCGCCGGCCGCCCAGGCGGCGGACAGCTCGTCGACCGACGCGGCCACCTCGGCGGTGGAGTCCCCGAAGAACTCGACGAACAGCAGCGCCTCGGGGTCGCCGGTGATGATGCCGCCGAGCCCGGCGTACTCGACGCGGGTGCGGGACAGCTCGAGGATCTTGCGGTCGATCAGCTCGACGGACGCGGCGTCGCGGGCGAGCGCGTCCGCGGTGGCGGCGATCGCGGCTGCCGTGGAGGTGAAGTGCCCGAGCGCGATGGCGCGCGCGGCGGGCTTGGGGACGAGACGGACGAGAGCCTCGGTGACGACGGCCAGCGTGCCCTCGGAGCCGACCGTCAGCTTGGCGAGGTCGAACCGGCCGTCGGCGACCACGCGGTCCAGCCGGTAGCCGCCCGCGTGCCGCCAGAACGGCGGGTAGCCGGCGAGCGCGCCGCCGCAGCGCTCGACGATCCGCGGTACGTCCCGGTAGATGCGGCCTTCGAGGGAGCCGGTGGACGCGCGGGCGCTCACCTGGTCGAGCGGGACCGGGCCGAAGCGCGCCCGGCTCGCGTCGGCGAGCACGGCGTCGACCGTCTCGACGTGGTCGACGGTGGAGCCGTACCGGACGGAGTGGCTGCCCGCCGAGTTGTTGCCGATCATCCCACCGATGGTGGCCCGGTTGCTGGTCGAGGTGTCGGGACCGAACATCAGGCCGTGCGGTGCCGCCGCCCGGTTGAGCCGGTCCTGGACGACGCCCGGTTGCACCCGCGCCAGCCGCGCGTCCGGATCGATCTCCAGGATGCGGTTCATGTGCCGGGAGAAGTCGAGGACGATCGCGCGGCCGACGGCCTGCCCGGCCAGGCTGGTGCCCGCGCCGCGTGGCAGCACGGGGGCGCCCAGCCGCCCCGCCGCGGACACGATGCCGGACACGTCGTCGGCGTCCCGCGGGAACGCCACGGCCAGCGGCTCGATCGCGTACATGCTCGCGTCCGAGGCGTACAGGTGCCGCGTGTAGCCGTCGATCCGCACGTCGAGCCCGGCGGCGGCCTCGGCCAGCGCGGCCCGGATCTCCGTGCCGGCGGCGCCGCCCGTCATCGGACGATCCCCGGGATCGTTCCGCGCGCGTGCCCGTGCGCGCGGCGCGGCGGCCGCGGACTCATCGGGCCGGCTCCGTGAACGATGCGGCGAGCGGTTCGGCCGGCGATTCGAGGAAGGCGAGGGCGGCGTCCACGCCGCCGCGGGTGATGGGGACGCCGGCGTCCGCCAGGCCCATCTCCACCCCGGCCAGCGCGCCGGCGAGCTCGACGTAGCCCAGGTGGCCGAGGTGGCCGATGCGGAAGACCCGTCCGGCCAGGCGGCCAAGACCGGTGCCGAGCGACATGTCCCACCGGTCCAGGATGATCCGGCGCACCCGGTCGGCGTCGTGCGGCTCGGGCAGCAGCACGGCGGTGACCGAGCTGGAGTACTCGCGCTCGTCGGCGCACAGCACCTCGAGCCCCCACGCGCGGACCGCACAGCGGGTGGCGGCGGCGAGCCGGTCGTGGCGGGCGAACACGGCCGGCAGCCCCTCGGCCTCGAGTACGGCGAGCGCGGCGTCCAGGCCGTACAGCAGGTTCGTCGGCGGGGTGTACGGGAAGAACCCGCGCCGGTTGGCGTCGATGATCGGCTCCCAGTCCCAGTACGACCTCGGCAGCCCGCCCCGTTCCGCGGCGGCCAGCGCCTTGTCGCTCACCGCGTTGAAGCCGAGGCCGGGCGGGAGCATGAGACCCTTCTGCGAGCAGCCCACCGTGACGTCCACGCGCCACTCGTCGTGCCGGTAGTCCATCGAGCCGAGCGATGAAACGGTGTCGACCAGCAGCAGCGCCGGGTGCCCGGCCCGGTCGAGCGCGGCGCGGATCTCCGGGACGCGGCTGCGCACGCCGGTGGAGGTCTCGTTGTGCACCACCATGACGGCGGCGATCTCGTGCGAGGTGTCGGCGGCCAGCCGCCGGGCCGCCTCGCCGGGGTCGGCGCCGCGGCGCCAGTCGCCGGGAACGAACTCGACGCGCAGGCCCAGCCGTTCGGCCATGGCCCGCCAGAGCGTCGCGAAGTGCCCGGTTTCGAAGGCGAGCACCCTGTCGCCCGGCGACAGCGTATTGGCCAGCGCCGCCTCCCACGCGCCCGTGCCGGACGACGGGTACATGACGATGGGGCCGCCGGCCCCGAACACAGGCCGCAGCCGCCGCAGCAGGCCGTGCGTCAGCTCGGCGAACTCGGGGCCGCGGTGATCGATGGTCGGCCGGGCGATGGCGCGGAGCACGAGGTCGGGAACGTTGGTTGGCCCAGGGATCTGCAGGAAATGCCGTCCGCCGCGCACGCCGATGCGACTCCCTTTCTCCCCCGTGGGCCTTCTCCCCCAGTCAATCTGCCGGGGTCGATCTCCCGGGGGTCGATCTGCCGGGGTCGATCTCCCGGGGTCAATTCACACGCTACGCCGCGGAGCCCGGACCGGCCGGACGACGCATCACACGTTCTTGCTGATCTGATCGATGATGGTGAGGACGGAGAAGACGGCGAAGAAGACGAACACCAGGCCCATCACGCCGAGCCGCCAGCCGTCGATCCGGATCGCCCTGGGCAGGGCGCGCCGGTTCAGTTTGATCAGCAGCCCGGAGTAGACGAACATCATGAACCCCGCCACGCTCGCCGAGATGACGAGGAGCACCAGCGGCTGGTCGAACCCGCCGACGAGGATGGCCGAGCCGACCACGATGTGCGCCCAGACCACTGCCACGTACAACCTCGCCTCGGTCCACCGCCGGTTGCCCGGCAGGTACGCCACCTTGATCGAATCGGCGACCAGGCGGCCCATGTAGTCGAGGATGCCGAGGGCCGCGGCGAACAGCGAGTACGCGCCGATCACCCAGAAGAACGTGCCGAACCACCCGAGCCGGCCGTTCAGCACGTCGCCCTCCAGCCGAAGGAAGCCGACGTCGTTCGGCGGGTTCTTGCCGAACAACGTCGAGTAGGCGAGCAGCGAGGTCAGCGTGATCGTGACGACGGTGATGAGCACGAACGACACGAGCTGCTCGGTGTTGGCGACCTTCCACCAGGCCCGCCAGCGGGCGAGGTTCGCGGAGTCGGGCGGGAACAGGAAGCCCGTGGACGGCTTCGCCACCGGCTCGCCGGTGAGCGGCGAGACCAGCTTGGGCATGTGCACGCCCATGCCGAAGCCCTTGTCGCGGATCCAGTTGCTCTGCACGAGGTTCTGCGCTCCGCCCGCCCCGGCGTACGCGAGCGCGCCGAGGATGAGCGCGTACCCCAGGTCGCCGGGCAGCGTCGGCCGGGTGACCGCGTCGCCCAGCCCCCGGTAGCCGTCGGCGGTGACCGCGATCGCCAGCGCGATGCCGATCAGCACGACCACGGCGGCGACCTTGATGAACTCGATGCGCTCGACCCACCGGTAGATCACCGGCGCGACGGTGAGCACCACCCCGATGAGCACCAGCTCACCGACGGCGATCCACCGCGGCTCGCCGCCGCCGATGGCGTATGAGAGCACGGTCGCCGAACTGGTCGCCCAACCCGGCCACATGTTGGACAGCACGGCGAGCACGACGAACACCGGCGTCCAGTGCCGCCACAGCCGGCTGAAGCCGGTGAGCGCGGTCTCACCAGTGGCCAGGGTGTAACGCTCTATCTCCATATTGATGAAGAACTGGAAGACCACGCCCACCACCGCACCCCAGAGGAACACCATGCCGGCGTGCGCGGAGATGTACGGCCAGAGGATGAACTCACCGGAGGCCAGCCCGATGGCGGCGCCCACGACACCGGGGCCGAGCAGGCGGCGCAGCGGCAGCGGTTCCGGCAGGTCGCGCACGGTCACGCCGGGCAGCCGGCCGCAGGCGTCGGGGAAGGTCCGCTCCCCCAGCACCGCCTCGACCGTCCCGGCCGACCCTGCCGCTGTTGTCTCTGGACGCGTGGTCGCTGGACGCGTGGGCCTGGAACCGTCGCGGGTCATGCCGGGGACCTCCGCCGCCGTCGGGGGATGCTCGAATCCGTACATGCCTCGTATGCGCGCACGATCACTTCTCCCGTCGGTGACGACCCTGTCACCCCGAGGCCACAGCGAACGCTTGCGATGATCAAGGCGTCCGCGACGGAAAGCGAGGAACGCCGGTGCACATCGTCCGCTACGTACGTCCTGAGGTTGGCTCCGCCGCCGCGGTCGGCGTGTCCGCCGGGGGGACCGTCACCGAGCTGACCGGGGTCGCCGGCGTCGGGGAGCTGCTGCGGCTGCCGGCGGCCGAGCTGCGCGAGCGCTGCGCCGGTGCCGCCGGGCCGCGGCACGACATCGGCGCGCTGCGGCTGCTGCCGCCGGTGGACGGGCACATGGAGGTGTGGGCGGCCGGGGTCACCTATCGCAGGTCCAGGGAGGCCAGGGTCGTCGAGAGCGAGCGGTCGGCCGACGTGTACGAGCAGGTGTACGACGCGGCGCGGCCCGAGCTGTTCTTCAAGTCGGCGGCCTGGCGGGTGACCGGCGACGGAGAGAAGGTGGCGGTGCGCACCGACTCGGGCATCGACGTCCCCGAGCCCGAGCTCGGCCTCGTCGTCAACCGCGACGCCGAGATCGTGGGATACACCGTCGTCAACGACATGAGCTCGCGGACCATCGAGGGCGAGAACCCGCTGTACCTGCCGCAGGCCAAGATCTACCTGGGCGGCTGCGCCGTCGGGCCGGCGATCCGGCCGGCCTGGGAGGTGCCCGACCCCTACGACCTGGACATCGCGCTCACCATCCGCCGCGACGGCGCGGACGCGTGGACCGGGCGTGCCGGCACCCGCCAGCTGCGCCGGCGGTTCGACGAGCTCGTGCGGTACCTGTTCCACGCCGACGACTTCCCGGACGGCGCGGTGCTCGCCACCGGAACCTGCCTCGTGCCCGACCTCCCGTTCACCCTGCTGAGCGGCGACCGGATCGTCATCGCGATCGCCGAGATCGGCACGCTGACCAGCACTGTCGTGTCGGGCAAGGCGGAGATGGGTTGGCTGGCCGCGCCCGGTCGTACGGCGAAGGACGGCGGGCGGACTTCGTGAGGTAACTCATCGCGGCATCGCCGAGGCGGCTCCCCGCGGGCTACCGGCCCGCCTGCGCCAACACGCGGCAGGCGGGCAGGCGGACCGGCTCAGGCGTCGTCAGGCTTTGGCGGCTCGAGACCGAAGAGGCGAACGGCGTTGTCCTTCAAGATCAGCGGACGTACGGCCGGCCTGATGTCGATCTTGTCGAAGTCGGCGAGCCATCGGTCCGGCGTGATCATCGGGAAGTCGGAGCCGAACAGCATCTTGTGCTTCAGCAGCGTGTTGGCGTACTGCACGAGCTGCGGCGGGAAGTACTTCGGCGACCAGCCGGACAGGTCGATGTACACCTGCGGCTTGTGCAGCGCCACCGACAGTGCCTCGTCCTGCCAGGGGAACGAGGGATGCGCCAGGATGATCGGCATGTCGGGGAAGTCCACCGCGACGTCGTCGACGTACATCGGGTTGGCGTACTTCAGCCGGATGCCGCCGCCACCCCGGGTGCCGGCGCCGACGCCGGTGTGCCCCGTGTGGAACAGCACGATCCGCTGGTGCTCGGCGATCACCTCGTACAGCGGGTAGACCGACCGGTCGTTGGGGTAGAACGCCTGGGCGCTCGGGTGCAGCTTGAAGCCCCTGATCTGCGGGTGCTCGGCGAGGAGCTCCCTGGCCATGCGCACCCCTTCGGCGCCGCGCGCCGGGTCGATGCTGACGAACGGTATGAGCACGTCGGCGTTCTCGGCGGCGAGCTCGGCCACCTCTTCGTTGCTCGGCGCCAGGCTGCGGGCGGCGTCCCGGTTCTTGTCGCCGACGATGTCGACGCCGAACACGACTGCCGCCATGTTTCGCTGACGATAGTAGGCGGCGATGTCACGGGTCGTGTGAGCCGTGACGTCGTCCGCGCGGAAGTACTCGGCCATGCCCCGTAGGACATCGCCCGCCACAGCGGTCCCCCTGACCGATGCGTGCACATGAACGTGCACGTCGATCGCGGTTACCGCGCCGGGGTCCACCGAAGTCCCCTGCACCCGTCCTCCAGACCCGGTCCAGCACCGGACCGATGCCGCCCTGCCAACGGACGATCTCCACCAAACTGGACGCTAGACATTTTCGTGACGCTCGTCAGAAAAATGCAACTCTCTAGCGCGACAGAACCCACAACGTTTGCGTCGTCGGCGCTGGGATGACTAGGCGGATCGGGCCACCGCCGCTCCAGCCGGCCGCATATGGAACTGCCCTGGGACCTGACGCATCAGGTCCCAGGGCAGTTCGGAGACAGGCCGGTTTACAGGCCGGCGGCCTTGCGGAGCGCGGCGGCCGGGGTGGTGTCCTCCCAGGTGAAGCCGGGTTCGTTGCGGCCGAAGTGGCCGTAGGCCGCGGTCTGGCGGTAGACGGGACGGCGCAGCTGGAGGTTGTCCAGGATCGCCCCGGGACGCAGGTCGAAGTGCTCGTTGACCAGGCGGACGATCTCCGCCCGCGAGATCTTCTCGGTGCCGAACGTCTCGACGAGGAGGGACAGCGGGCGGGCCACCCCGATCGCGTACGCCACCTGCACCTCGGCGCGGTCGGCCAGGCCGGCGGCCACGACGTTCTTGGCGACGTGGCGGGCGGCGTAGGCGGCCGAGCGGTCCACCTTGGACGGGTCCTTGCCGGAGAACGCGCCGCCGCCGTGCCGGGCGAAGCCGCCGTACGTGTCGACGATGATCTTCCGTCCGGTGAGGCCGGCGTCGCCGACCGGGCCGCCGACCACGAAACGGCCGGTCGGGTTGACGTAGAACTCCTCGCGCAGGGCGGCGGGGTCGTACAGGTCGCCGGGCAGGACCTCGGTCACCACCTCGTCCCACAGCGCGTCGGGCAGCTTGCCCTCGACGCCGTCCTCGTGCTGGGTCGAGATGAGCACCTTCACCACGCCGGTCGGCCGGCCTTCCCCGTCGTAGTGGACGGTGACCTGGGTCTTGCCGTCGGGGCGGAGGAACGGCAGCGCCCCGGAGCGGCGCACTTCGGCCAGCCGGCGGGACAGCCGGTGCGCCAGGACGATCGGGGTGGGCATCAGTTCCGGCGTCTCGCTGGTGGCGTAGCCGAACATCATGCCCTGGTCGCCGGCGCCGGTCTGGTCGTAGGCGTCCGAGCCGGCGCCGGTGCGGATGTCGTGGGACTGGTTGACGCCCTGCGCGATGTCGGGCGACTGCTTGTCCAGCGCGGTGATGACGCCCACCGCGTTCCCGTCGAAGCCGAACTCGCCACTGTCGTAGCCGATGTCGCAGATCGTGCGACGGGCGATGTCGGCGAAGTCGAGGGTCGCCTGCGTGGTCAGCTCGCCGGCGAGCACGACCAGACCGGTCGTCACCAGCGTCTCCACCGCCACGCGCGATGCTGGGTCCTGCTCCAGGGCGGCGTCGAGCACGGCGTCGGAGATCTGGTCGGCCATCTTGTCGGGGTGTCCCTCGGTCACCGACTCCGAGGTGAACAGGTAGCCGTCGTCCTGGCTCATGGGTCGCTCCTCCTGGGTGTCACGCGCGTTGCTCGGCGGGGGCTGATGCTTGGTCGGCGGCACCGGCGCGCCGGCCGGTGCCGTTGGCGGCGGGGGCGTCGTCGGACGGCCGCCGGTCGCGCTTGGATCTGGGCGCCTGCTCGGCAGCGAGCTCCGCCCGCACCAGCTCGGTTCCGGCCACCATGGCGCGCAGCTTCGCCCGCGCGACCTCGGCGGGCAGGTGCCGCAGCCCGCAGTCGGGGTTGATCACCAACCGCTCGGCCGGTACGTACTCGAGCGCCCGCCTGATGCGCCGGGCGACCAGTTCCGGGGACTCCACCACGGCGCTCTTGACGTCGATGACGCCGAGGCCGAGCGACCTGTCCCACTCGTACGCGCGGAACAGCCGGAGGTCGTCGAGCCCGCGCCGGGCGAACTCGAGCACGAGCTGGTCGACCTTGGCGGCCTGGACGGTCGGGAAGAGGAAGTCGTAGTGCCCCTCCCACAGCGGCCTGGCGTACCGGTTGCCGTAGCAGACGTGCAGCGCCCACGTGGCGGCCACGCCGTCGGTGACGATGTTGACCGCCTCGACCGCCAGCTCCACGTCTTCTCTATAACCCGCCAGGAACGGTTCGTCGATCTGCAGCAGCTCGGCGCCCGCGGCGACCAGGGCGCGGGCCTCGGCGTTGAGCCGCCGCGCGATCGCCCGCACCAGGTCGCCCGAGTCCTTGTAGGCGTGGTCGGTGATGCGCAGCGACAGCGAGAACGGACCGGTGAAGGAGAACTTGATCGGACGGTCGGTCTGGCTGCGGGTGAAGGAGAAGTCGGCGGCGAGCCCGAGGCTCGCCTCGCCGTCCTCCGGCAACGGCCGGGTCACCTCGGCCTCGTAGTAGTCGAAGTAGTCGGTCTTCGCGCGGTGCGGCACGTGCACGCCGGGGATGCGGGTCAGGAAGTAGTCGATGTCGTTGTCGCGGCGCAGCTCGCCGTCGGAGACGATGTCGATGCCGGCGCGTTCCTGGTCCTTGAGCGCCGCCTTGATGGCGATCTCGTGGATCTCATCGAGGTGCTGGCCGCTGATGTGCCGCTGGTAGTAGTCGGTCTTCAGCCGCTCCAGCCATTCGGGGACGGAGTACGACCCGACAACGGTGGTCGGCAGCGGCACCTGCTTCTTTCTGGGCATGGCGATCAGTCCCTTACCTCGGCGGTGAGGGTCTTGACGTTCGCGCTCGGCCGCTGCTTGAAGGGGCTGAACCGGACGTCGAACCCGCGCCGGTTGCCGATGAGCTGCAGCAGCGGGCCGTTCACCCAGTTCACCACCGACCCGTCGTACTTGCCCGGGCCGAAGAAGCCGGTCCTGTACTGCCGCTGCCCGGTCACGAAGAGGTCGTGGCACTGCAGCCGGCCGTACGGATGCAGCAGCGGCAGGGTGTCGGCGAAGCTGCTCAGCGTGCCGTTGCTGACGTGCATGCGGATGTCGCCGGCGGCCTCGAGCACCGGACGGAGGATCTCGCCGCTCAGCGACGGGCACACCTCGTACAGGTCGAGCCCCTCCATCGGCACGTACCGCTCCTGCAGCCGAAGCGCCTCCCACACGTCGCGCCAGAACCCCACCGCCCGGTCGACGTCGGGGAAGGTGTCGGGCAGCGACACGCCCAGCAGTTCGGGCCCCAGCCGCAGCAGCCGGTCGATGACCGTCCCGAGCTGGTCGACGGCGATCCCGTACGTCTCGGTGATGCGGTGGGCGGCCGCGGCCGGCAGGTAGGCACGCACCTCGACCTGGTACGTCCTGCCGTCGATGCGCGCCACCTCGTCGGACGGGAGGTTGTCGTAGAGGTTGGAGATGTAGACCAGGAACGCCTTGCCGGCCAGGAAGCCGAGCGTGTGCGCCGGCCTGGTGGCGTCGAGCACCAGTGCGCTGACCCGGTCGCCGTGGTGCGCGACCGCCTTCCTCGCGCGTTCCAGCACGTGCGGCGAGTAGTCGCCCATCAGGTAGTGCAGCCGGTGGTAGTAGTCGCGGCCGCGGGCGACGTCGAGTTCGGCGAACTCGTCGAGCCAGGTGCGGGCCTGGTTGCCGTTGCCCACGCCGAGCTCGACGATGTACAGCTCCTCCGGCAGCGCCTGCCGCGCGTCGAGGTCGTCCCAGACCTTGAACAGCTCCAGGATCAGCTCCCTGACCGCCTCCTTGTTGCGGGCGTCGCTCTCCCCGCCTGGCAGCGCCTGCTCGTACTCCCGCCCCGTCGCCTTCTCCCAGTGCGAGAGCGCCTGCCAGTAGAGCGCGTTGAACCGCCAGATGCAGCTGTCGCGGCCGGGCACCCAGTCTTCGAGCAGCACCCGGCCGGCGCCGGGCGCCACGCCGGGCTCGCGGTCATCCGTGTTCACCGCAGCGGCTTCCCCGGTCTCGACGGCGGCCACGGAGGCGACCGCGGCGGCCGCGGTCGCCCCGCCGGCTCCGCCGAGCCCCGCTTCCGTGGCCTCGGCCGCGGACTCGGCCTCGGCTTCGGCGAGCACCTCCTTGACCCGCGTCGCCAGGTCGATGTCCGGGCAGCGCCGCAGGTCGACGGCGATCTCCAGGCCGGCGTGCTCGTGCCGCCCGCCCCACGCCCCGAGCACGGGACGGAAGTCCACGACCTCGCGGAAGTTCTGGCGATACTGGATCCAGTCGCACACCACGCGCAACCTGGACAGATCCGCCGTCGATGAGCCGAGCGCCTGGACGAGCGGCCCGAACACGGCCGGAGCGTCCACCGATTCGCGCAGCCGCTTCACCGCGCGCACGTCAATCCGCATGACCACCCTCCCCTGCGCCCTCTCCCGCGGCCGCGCCCTCCCCCGCAGCGCGGTCCGCCGCCGGTGCGACGTCGCCGCGGGCACCGACACCGGCCCGTTCGAGGATCTCCGGGATCCCGCGCTCGTAGCCGAACGCCATGACGTGGACGCCCGACACGCCGGGGATCTCCCTGACCAGCTGGACGATCTCCGCGGCCAGCCGCATCCCCTCGTCGGCGACCCGGTCGGCCGGCACGCCGCGCAGCCTGCGACTCACGTCGTCGGGGATGTGCAGGCCGGGCACGTTGTTGCTCATATGGTCGAGCGCCCGGAGCGACCGGATCGGGCCGACCCCGGCGATGACGTGGCAGCGCTCCGTCAGGCCGAGGTCGATGACCTGGTCCATCCAGCGAGCGAACGCCGGGACGTCGAAGACGAACTGCGTCTGCACGAACTCGGCACCGGCGGCGACCTTCTTGGCCAGCCGTTGCGCGCGGAAGCCGGCCGGCGGGGCGAACGGGTTCTCCACCGCGCCGATGAACCAGTCAGGCGCTGGGTCGACCTCCCGCCCCGACATCAGCTTCCGTTCATCCCGCATCGTCCTCGCGGCCCAGGTGAGCTGGATGCTGTCGAGGTCGAAGACCGGCTTGGCCTCGGCGTGGTCGCCGAGCTTCGGGTGATCGCCGGTCATGAACAGGACGTTGGGGATGCCCATCGCCGACGCCGAAAGCAGCTCGGACTGCAGCGCGATGCGGTTGCGGTCCCGGCAGGTCAGCTGCATGACCGGTTCGACGCCCACGTCCATCGCGGCCAGGCTGCCCGCCCAGCTGGACAACCGGACGTGCGCGCCCTGGTTGTCGGTGATGTTCACCGCGTCGACCCAGCCGCGCAGGATCTCCGCCTTGTTCCGTACGGCGGCGAGGTCGGCGCCGCGCGGCGGACCGATCTCGGCGGTCACCGCGAAGCCGTCGGCCTCCAGGCGCTTGCGCAGTCTCGAACTCATGATCGCGCTTGTCCCTCGGGGTGCAGGTCGGGTCGCTGCTCGTCGGGGCCGGTCCACAACCCCTCGTCGCGGCCCTGCCAATAGTTGATCCAGGAGCTCTGGCCCCAGGCGCGCTGGTCGATGGGGCGCAGCAGCCGGTTGAAGTCGTCCGTCCGGCCCTCGTGCTCCGCGCGGGTGTACGCCTCCAGCCAGACGCACCGCCGGTCGGGATAGACCTCGCAGGAGCCGTCGGCGCCCACGCCGCCGCACGGCCCGTTGCGCATCTGTTTGGGACAGCTCATGGGGCAGGCGTACCCGGTCACGGGAAGCGCGCACTGGCCGCACATGGCGCAGCCGAACAGCTCGTTCTTGACCCGTTCCTCGGCCGCGGTGAACAGCCGGCGCGGCAGCCGGGTCGACTCCAGCCAGGCGGCGAAGCCGCGATAGAGCGGGTTGGGCCGCATCAGCCGCTGGATCCGGTACATCGAGCGGGCGGCGAGTTTGGGTTGGTGTGGATGCGGCGCCCGGCGCTGTTCCAGACTCTGCCCGCGGCGCCGTCGCCCTTGTTCGCGACGCCCGTGCGACGCGTCGGTCGGCGCGCTCTCCTTGGTCGCCCGCGCGCTCGCCGGCGGGCTCGTCCGCGACATGGTGGTCACCTCGCCTCCGCTCCCCGATCTCCGTCCTTCGCCGTCAGGCGAAGACGATCGTCTTGTTCTGGTGGACGATCACCCGGTCGTCGAGATGCCAGGCCACCGCCCTGGCCAGCACCGCCCGTTCCACGTGGCGGCCAAGCCGGCGCAGGTCCGCGGCGGTCTGCCTGTGGTCGACCCGGACGATGTCCTGCTCGATGATCGGGCCGGCGTCGAGCTCGGCGGTCACGTAGTGCGCCGTCGCGCCGATGAGTTTCACGCCGCGTTCATGGGCCGCCTGGTACGGATTGGCACCCTTGAAGGCAGGCAGGAAACTGTGATGGATGTTGATGATCGGCTCGGTGAACTTGGCCAGGAAGGCGGGGGAAAGTATCTGCATGTAGCGGGCGAGGACGACGACGTCGACCGCACCGTCGAGCAGCTCGAGCTGGGCCGACTCCGCCTCGGCCTTCGCCTCCTTTGTCACCGGGACATGGTGGAAGGGAATTCCCCAGGTGGTCACGGTATCCGCGAGATCGGAATGGTTGGAGACCACCATCGTGATATCCGTGTTGAGTTCACCGGAATGCACCCGCCACAGCAGCTCCTGGAGCACGTGATCTGCCTTTGAGACAAAGATCGCCATGCGCTTCAGCTCCGCCGCGCGGGTCATCTTCCAGCGCATGGAAAACCCGTCCGACAGGCCCTGGAAACCGGCTCTCATGTCGTCCAGGCGATCGCTCAGGCCGTCGCGGTGGAACTCGATGCGGAGGAAGAACGTACCGCCGAAGGGGTCGGTCGAGTACTGCTGGGACTCGAGGATGTTGGCGCCGTTCTCGTAGAGGAAGCGCGAGATCGCGGCAACGATTCCCGGGCGGTCGGGGCAGGCGACCAGCAGCCGCCCTATATCTCGATATCGATCATCGAAGGAGCGCGCCTCCCGCTGGCTTCGGAGGCGCTCCGCGGACGCGACATGGGTACGCACGATTCCCACTGTGGACGACGGCGAAGGTCCGTATCATCGCCTGGCGGCACAAGCCTGTGCTGCGGACTCTTGTGGTCTGGCACAAACGGCGCCCGGCTTTCCCGCACGTGGGCACGTTCCAACGGCATGAGGGGCCGATCCGTTTGCGTAACGAGCCAGATCCTGGGAAGTAGTTGGCTAGACTTGTCGTCCAACGCCGAACGAACGACAATGCGGAACGCATGTCGTTGGTCGCCGGGCTCGCCGAGGAGATCGCGTGCGACATTGGCCGCACCAGGTGCGCGCACATCAGGTGCCGAGCGCGTCGACGCGCACCCTTGATCCGGCGAGCGACCCTGCCGACCCCCCGGGCTCGGCTGGCGGGCGGATGGCCAGGTCGACGGCTCGCGGCCACGGGTGGCGGGTCGTGCGGCGGTCCACCGGCGCCGGCGCGCGGCGCGTCCTCGTCGGCGGCGGCATCCTCGTCGGCGGATGGCTGCTGCTGTCCGGGCTCGCCTCGGCCGCCCACGCCGCCGCCAGCCCGCTTCCCGCGCCCTCCGTGCCCGGCGCCGGGGGCACGGTCAGTGAGACCTTAAGCACCATCGGCGCGACCGCACGGCAGACCGCCGGCCACGCGGCGTCCAGACCCCCCGCTCCGCCGCCCGCCGCCGCGACGGCGCGCGGCGCTTCGGCGCGTCCTGGCGGCACGACGTCGGCGCGCCCGACGGCGCCCGCCGGGTCGTCGACATCCGCGCCCGCGGCGCGGCGCACCGGCCGCGATGTTGGGTCCGCAGCCAAGCAGGTGGCCGGGCAGGTGACCTCCCACCTGCCCGGCCGCCTGCCCGCGCTGCCCGGCGCGCCGGACGGTTCCGGCGGGTCTGGTGGCGGCGGATCCGGCGCCGCGGGCTCGGGGGGGCAGGCCGGGGCCGGCCGCGGCTCCGGCATCGCCCCACCTGGTGGACTCGGCGACCGCGGTGCCGGCATCGGCGTCTCCGGCATCACCGATGCTTCGGGCGTCATCGACTCTTCCAGCGTCGCCGGACTCTCCGGCGTCACCGGCCTGGGCGGCCTGGTAGGCACTGACGGCCTCAAGAGCCTCGACGGCCTCGGCGGCGGCAACGGTCTTGCCGGCGGCTCCGGCCTCGTCCGGCAGCCGGTCGCCGCGCTCGGACAGCTGGGCGCCATCGCGAGCCCAGGCACCGCTCCGGTGGGCGGCGCGCTCACCGAGGTGCTGGGCATGGGGCCGCTCGGCGTCGTCACCGACTCGCTCGCGGGCGTGCTCGGCCAGCTCGACAGGTTGACCGGACGCCTCGTGTCGAATCTGGGTTGGGCGCTCGAACCGGTGACGCGGATCGTCGACCCGCTCCCCAAGGTCATCCTCCCCGGCGGGTTGCCCGTCCCGCTGCCGGGCGGCGCCACTGGGCCGCCGCGCGGCTCTTCGCCGCCCTCCACGGGTCCGCCGGCCCCCGTCCCATGGCCGCCGGGCACGTCCACGCTGCCTGCCGGCCAGGCCGTCTCCGCGGGCGGCGGCTCGAACTCCCTCCATGTCGCCGACAAGCCGGCCGTCCCCGGCGCGCCCCCGTCCGGCGCCGATGGCGGCACCTACGCCGTGCCCGTCCTGTGCGGGCTCTGGCCGACGCCGACGCGGATGCCCAACGTGCCACCGACCCACCTGACGGGTGGGTCCGGCCCGTTCACGCCGGGCGGTCCGACCGATCCCGCGTCCGGTGCGGTCAACAGGGCGCTGCCCACCTCGTCACAGAACGACGGCGCCGGCGACGCTCCGGTGTACTGGCAGGCGCGGATCACCGACGTGTTCGTGCCCGCCTTGCCGGTGGGACCGCCCGCCGTCCGCACCGCGGCTGACGAGCCCGCTTTCTCGCCCGACTGATCGCGGTCGCCCGCGGGCCCCGAGCCAACCCCCCGCTCCGATCGGAATTTGAATTTCCTTCGGTATTCGGCCGCTGGGCCTCTTCACACCATCCGCAATTGACCTAAACACGCCTCCGTTGATGGGCGTATTTCGCACGCGGTGAGTGACCGAGAGAGGCAAGAGACCTTGATCCGTACGCTGATTTGTGAAGACGTGCGTCTGCTCCGGGCTGGGCTGGTCGCGCTCCTTTCCCGCCCGTCCGACATAGAAATCATCGCGCAGCTGCAAAGCAGTGACCTCATCGAACCCGTCGCCCGGGTGCTGCGGCCCGACGTCGCCGTGGTCGACATCGATATGTCCGGCAGCCCGACCGCATTGGCGCGGCTGCGCGACGCACTGCCCAACTGTCGTATCGTGGCGCTGTTCGACCGCATCGGGCACCGTTCTGAATTGCGTTCGGCGGCCCGGCTCGCACAGGGCCTGATCCGAAAGACCGCGCCGCCGGATCTCATCATCACCGCGCTTCGCAGGGTGGCCGGCGGGCAGCGGGTCATCGATCCCACGCTCGGCTACGAATCGTCTCGCATGCTGGGAAGCCCGCTCACGCCGCGGGAGGTCGACGTGCTGCGGATCGCCGCCGAGGGCAACTCGACAGCCGAGATCGCCGGGCTGCTCGGGCTGTCTCCGGGAACGGTGCGCAACCACATCTCGAGCGCCATCACGAAGACCGGCACGCGTAACCGTATCGACGCCATTCGGATCGCCGACGAGGAGGGGTGGTTGATACCCTGAGAACAACGACTGTTAAAGTACGTTGGGCGGGCGATTGCCTACCTAACGTAATATCATGAACCTATCCTTTCGGCGAAGGTTTAGGGACTAATTTGACGATCTGTCCAAGCGTTGTGTTAACTAGAAACATAAGCGGGCGCGTGCAGGTGATATCGAAGTACCGCGGGGTATGTGTCCCCGCGGGAATGGCTGGTGGCCCTGGCACAGGAGACGGGGATGGGTAGCGCTGCTTCGATACGCATCTTGGTTGCCGAAGAGATGCCGCTTCTCCGCGGCGGGCTGGTGGCGCTGCTTTCCCACGAGGCCGACTTCGATGTCGTCGCGGAAGTGGAGCGCGGCGACCAGATCGTACCGGCCGCGCTCGGTGAGCTCCCCGACGTCGCACTCATCGACGGCCACCTGCCGGGGACCGACGGCTTCACCGCGGCCCGCCAGCTCGCCGACCGGGTTCCCCACTGCCACACCCTGATCATGGCCGCCCAGCCGCGAGCCGGCGACCTGCGGCGGGCGGTGGCGGCCCGCGCGTACGGGCTGATCCTGCACGAGACGCCGCCGAAGAACATCGCCAACGCCATCCGTCAGGTAGCCAGAGGCCAGCGCGTGGTCGATGCCGAACTCGCGTTCGCCGCGCTCGACGTCCCGGAGACCCCGCTCACACCGCGCGAGCTCGAGGTGCTCCGCATGGCCGCCCGCGGCGCCCCGCCCGACGACATCGCCGACGACCTGTGCCTGACCGTCGGCACCGTCCGCAACCACCTCACCCGGATCGTCAACAAGACCGGCGCGCGCAACCGGGTCGACGCCGTCCGGATCGCCGACGAGGAGGGCTGGCTCTGACGGAGCGGCCGCTCTGACAGAGGGAGGGCCACGGTCCTGATCCGTCATGGTCACCGGCTTGGCGGAGACGGGAGATCCGATCAGGTCCCGGTCGCGCGGTGGCCGGGTTCGAGCAGCGGCAGCGCGACCGGTTCGTGGTGCAGCGCCGCGCCGAGCGCGAGCAGCACGCCCGCCGTGCCTGAGGCGAGGTCCATCGAGAGCCGATCCAGGCGGTCGCCGGGGAAGGCGAGATGTCCCCGGTACGACACCGCGTGCCAGGCCAGGTTGCGGATGTGCAGCGCCACATCGGCATCGGCGAAGGCACGACCCGGCTGGTAGCGCCCGGCCAGGGAGACGAGGATCCCGGCGCGTCCGTTGAACAGTCCCGACCTGGGCACGAAAGGGGCCCGCAGCCCGAGCCTGATCGCCGCGCTCGCCGCCCGGAACCGTTCGTCCATCCGGTGCGTGAGGTACTCGTCCAGGACGACCGCGATGCCCGCGGCGCCCCGGCCGAGAGAGGCGGCCGTGCCCCGGCCGCGGTCCAGGCGGAGCGCACCGTCCGGCCCGGTCGCGTACCCGCGGAGGTCCCTGGCGAGCGCGTCGGCGGCGCGGTCCAGCCACGCCGGGTCGCCGGTGTCCTCGAACATCCGGATGAACAGCAGGGCGGGGCCGGACGCGCCGTCGAACAGTCCGGCGTGCGACCCGCCGGCCTCATCGCTCGCCGCCACCTCGTCCTGGTCACCGAGCCGGTCGGCCACGATGTCGGCGGCTCGCACCGCCGCGTCGTACAGGGTGGGCTCGCCGGCCTGGCGGCCGAAATGGCGCAGGTTGAGCGCGATCCCGGCGAGGCCGCCGCCCAGGTCGATGCCGAGGCGCTCCCAGCCCGTCCCCATGCACTGCTCGATGAGCTTCAGCGCCTCGTCGCGGCGACAAAGGTGGTCCAGCACGTACGCGACGCCGTGCAGGCCGTCGTAGAACCCCAACCGGCCGTCCTCGGGATGGCAGCGGAGGGCCCGCCTGGCCAGCCACGCCTCGTATTCCGGGTAGCGGCCGGCGCCCGCCGCGTCGAGCGCGTAGAGCACCCCGGCCGCGCCGTGGGCGATGGCGAGCGCGCCGGCGCCGGAGAGCTCGATGTCCGCGGGGAAGAGCCGGTCATCGTGGGTCGGCGTGGCGCTGGCCAGGATGGCCGCGGTCAGCCCGGCGCGGGCCCGCTCCCAGCCGGCCGGCCCCGGCTCCAGGACAGGATGCGCGGCGTCTCCCGCCGCTCCCCCGCGGCGGGCCGGCCCGATCTCCGCGACCGCCGCGTCCAGGAAGCCGCGGGGCACGGGGAAGTGCGCGGCGATGATCTCGGCGAGATGGGCGGTCTTGTCCGGCCACCCCATCACCATGGCGGTAAGCGGGAGGAACAGGGCCAGCCGCAGGCAGGCCAGCGCGTACCTGTCCAGGTCGAACCCGGACCGGCCGGGCGGGGCGGCGAAGCCGGGATCGGCCCGACCCTGGACGCCCGCAGCTCCGATGCCCGCAGCTCCGACGCGCGCGGCGGCCGCGAAGTCGACCAGCGCCACGGTGCCGTCCGGCCTGATGAGGATGGTGCTTGGGCTCAGGCTCCCGAGCGCCACGCCCCGCCGGTGGACCTGGGCGACCGCCGCCGCGACCCGTTCGTACACGCGCAACGCCCACGCGGTGTACGCCACCGCCCGTTCGGCGCCGGCCGCCGGCTCGCTCGCCGGCGCCGCGACCGGGTCGCGAAGCGGGTGGCGCTCGCGCAGCAGCCGGTCCAGCGGCGTCCCTTCGACGCGGTCCTGGACGAGGTAGGTGCGCCGGCCGATGGCGAAATAGCCGCGTACGGACGGCACCGCGGGCACGCCGGCCAGTAGCTCCATGATCGACCGTTCATGGGCCAGCCGGGTGACCCCGTCGGCCCCGGCCCTGGCGGGCTGGCACCGCCTGGCCTCCTTCAGCACGACGGCCTCGCCGCTCAGCGGGTCCTGGGCGGCGTAGACCACGCGGCCCGGCGAGACGTGCAGCACCCGCCGCACCAGGAACCGCGGCTCCGCCGCGGAGCGGGTGGCCGGGACGGCCCTGACCGAGGAGCGCGGCACGGGGACGGCGGGGACCCACGTCCTCGGTGGCGGGGAGGTGCACTGGGTCGGGCGATCCGGCGTGCCGGCAAGGCAGTACTGCTCGTCCCGCATGTCCACGAGGCGTCCTCTGAGGTCGGGTCGCCGGCTGGGATCGCCCGGGTAGGAAGCGGGCCTCCCCGGTGAAGGTGGGGTGCGACCTCCGGCGCTGGGCTGACAGACCGAGCCTTACAAGGAGAGTCAAGTGGCTCTAGTGACTGGGTTCATCATCTCGCCGTGAATCCGTCATGGTGTCGATGATGAGTTCGTCATGCCTCCCATGAGGCGGACCCGTGACAGTGTGCCGCTGACCAGCGCTGGTCGGATTGACCACAGGTGTCATGTATCGCCCGCGCGGCGTGCCGGTCGTGCCCGCGGCTCGGCGGGCATGACAAGGGCCTCGGCGGGCATGACAAGGGGCCTCGGCGCGTTTCCGTGGCCGGCCGAGCCGCCTCAGCCGCCCTGCGCCGACCCGTCCCGCGGCGCCCCGTCTTGCGCCGACCCGTCCTGGACCGACCCGTCCTGGCCAGGATCCGCCGCGGTCTGCGCGCCCAGATAGCTGGCGATGAGCAGGCCCCGGTCGCGGCGCAGCTCCTCGGCCGGCCGGTGCACGACGATCTGTCCGTGCGCGAGCACGTACCCGCGGTCGGCGAACCGCAGCGCGAGCTGGACCTGCTGTTCGACGAGCAGCACGCCGCACCCGGAGTCGGCCGCGTACCGCTGGACGACGGGGAGCAGCCCCTCGACGATGACCGGCGCCAGGCCGAGGGTGAGCTCGTCGAGCAGCAGCAGCCTCGGACGTCTGGCGAGCGCGCGGCCCACCGCGAGCATCTGCTGCTCGCCGCCGGACAGCAGCCCTGCCCGCCGCCCGCGCAGCTCGCGCAGCAGGGGGAAGTACTCGAAGGCCAGTTCCTGGTCCAGCCGTTCCCTGGGATGGCCGAGCCGGAAGTGCTCGGCGACCGTCAACCCGAAGAAGATGCCGCGCCCCTCGGGCACGTGCGCGATCCCCCGGCGGGCGCGGGCGCTCGGCGAGACGGACGCCAGATCGGCGCCGTCGAACTCGACCCGACCGGTCATCGGGTGCACGATGCCGGAGACCGTCCTGAGCGTCGTCGTCTTGCCCGCCCCGTTGGCTCCGAGCAACGCGACGACCTCGCCCGCGCCGACGGTCAGGTCGAGGTCGCGGACCACGGGCGCCTGATCGTAGCCCGCCGTCAGGCCCGCCAGCTCCAGCACGGCGGTACCGCTCATGGCGTTCCCTCCACAACCTCGGCGGCGGCGCTGCCCAGGTACGCCGCCACCACCTCCGGGTCGCCCCGCACCACGTCGGGCGGGCCCTGCGCGATGACCTGGCCGAAGTTGAGTACCACGACATGGTCGCAGACCGACAGCACCAGGCCCATGTCGTGGTCGACGAGCAGCGTCGCGGTGCCGGCGTCGACCACCGCGCGCAGGTGCCGGCCCAGGTCGGCGCTCTCGGTGACGTCGAGGCCGGCCGCCGGCTCGTCGAGGCACAGCAGGCGCGGCCGCGCGGCCAGCGCCCTGGCCACGCCGACGAGCTTGCGCTTGCCCTGGGGCAGGTCGGTGGCGAGCCGGTCGGCGTCGGCGGTGAGGCCGAGCAGCTCCAGCGCATCGTCGATCGCCGGCGTCGCGGCCGCCGGGATCGCCCCGGTGCCCCCCTCCGCCGGCCTGCGCCGCCTGATCGCGGCCCAGAGCCGCCCGTGCCCGGTGGCGACCGCGAGGTTCTCCCGTACGGTGAGGTCGTCGAAGAGCTCGACGCTCTGCCACGTGCGGGCGAGGCCGCGGCGGGCGCGGACGTGCGGCGGCGCCGCCGACAGGTCGTGTCCGTCCAGCTCGACCCGGCCGCGGCAGCGGACGAACCCGCTGATCGCGTCGATGAACGTCGTCTTGCCCGCGCCGTTCGGGCCGATCAGCCCGACCAGCCGACCCTGGCCGACCTCCAGGTCGACCCCGGCCAGCGCCTGGACGCCGCCGAAGCTGACCGACACGCCGCCGGCCCGCAGCACCGCGCTCCCGGTCATCGCCGCACCTCCGACGCCTCGGAGGCCGCCGAGCCCGTCGAACCCGTCGAACCCGTCGGCGGCCCGGAACCCTTCGAACCCGCCGCGACCGTTCCCTGGGCCGCGGCCCGACCGGCCGGCGCCGCCTCCTCGTCCCGGGCGGCGCGTCTGCGCTGCCGGCGCGCGTAACCGGCGCCGGCGACGCCCTCGGGATGGAGCCGGAGGGTGAGGATCAGCGCGAGCCCGCCGACGAGCAGAGCCCAGTTGCCGGAGATCCCGAACCACTTCTCCAGCGCGTGCGGGAACAGCGCCTCCGTCGAGATCATCCCGGCGAAGACCGCGCCGGACACCATGGTGATGCCGCCGATATACGCGAACGCGATCAGGCCGAGCGCCATCAGCGCGCTGAAGCGGGTGGCGCTCACCGATCCGAAGTTGTAGCCGTACAGCACCCCGGCGATCCCGGCGATGGCCGAGCTGAGCGCGAAGGCGGTCAGCTTCACGTTGCGCACGTGCACGCCGGCCGCTGCCGCCGCGCGCTCGTTGGCCCGCACCGCGATCATCCGCCGGCCGAGGCCGGTGCGGCGCAGGTTCGCCACGAACACCCCGACCGCGACCGTCACCACGAGCACGACGAAGCCGAAGACGGGGCTCGGCGGGTTGCCGTCGACCCCCTTGAACGCGGCGGTCGGCCCCAGGTTGAGGCCGAACAGCCTCGGCGCGGACACCGGCGAGCCCCCTGACCCGCCGCCCCACGTGGAGTTGACGAAGATGAACTGTTCCATGGCGACGGCGGCCGCGAGCGTCACCACGGCCAGGCTGACACCCCGCACGCGCAGCGCCGAAACCCCCGTGAGGACGCCGAGCAGCGTCGCGACCGCCACCGCGATCAGGGGGCCCAGCGGGAACCCGACGCCCGCGTCGGTCAGCATGTGCGACAGCGCGAAGCCGGCCACGCCGGACAGCGCGAGCTGCACCAGCGACAGCTGGCCCACGTACCCGGTGATCACGATGTACGACATCACGATGATCGCGCCGATGAGCGAGTTGGTCAGCGCCTGCCGGAAGTCGTACGGGAAGACGATCAGCGCCGTGGCGCAGACCACCGCGGCGATCAAGGCGGTGCGCAGCAGCCGCTCGGGCACCGGCACGACCGGCAGCCGCTTTTCGATCAGCTCGCCGCGGCCGGGCAGGCCGGCGCCCCGCCAGAACATCGCGACGACGATGATCACGAACACCAGCAACTGCTGCATGCCCGGCAGCGCGACGCCGTGGTCGGTCGGGAACCAGCTCTGCGTGGAGGCGTAGTACATCAGCGACTGCGCCATCCCGATGAGCAGCCCCGCCGCGCACGCGATGCCGAACGAGGTGAAGCGGGCGAACAGCGCGGCGCCCAGCGCCGGCACGATCTGCAGCGGCAGCGTCGTCGAGTCGAGCTGGATGAGCGGCGCGGCCAGCACGCCCAGCAGCCCCGCCACGAGGCTCGCCAGCACCGTGTTGGACAGCGACAGCAGGTTGGGCGAGAGCCCGGCGAGCATGGCCGCGCCCTCGTTCTCCGCGGCCGCGCGGGTGGCGAGACCGAACCGGCTCCACCGGTAGGCCGCCGCGAGCACCACGGCGATGGCGACGACCAGCCCGGCCAGGATGAACCTGTTCACCGGGACGGTGGCGCCCAACACCGAGACCGTACGGTCGGGCAGGATCGACGGCTCCGGCTTGGCGGCCGTGCCGAAGCCGAGCACCATCGCCGCCTGCGCGGTCAGCAGGACGCCGAGCGAGGCGGCCAGCTTCGCCAGCGGCGAGGCCGTCCGCAGCGGCCGGAACGCCACCAGTTCGGTGAGCACCCCGGCCAGGACGGCGGCGAGCAGCGCCACCACCATCGCCGGGGCGGATCCCAGCGTGACGTGGAAGAAGCCGGTCTTCAACGCCCAGAAGGCGTAGCCGGCCACCATCGCCACCGCACCGGTGGCCAGGTTGATGATCCCCGACCCGCGGTACGTCAGCACCACGCCGAGCGCGATGCCTGAGGTCAACGCGCCGGTGCCGAGGCCGAGCAGTGCGAAGAGCAGAACCACGTCCATCGGGTCTCCGTTCGGTCAGCCACCCGGCAGGCCGCCGCCCGTCGTCACTTGGGCGGCGTCAGCCAGTTCGAGACCTGCTGGAACTTCCCCTTGCCGAGATACTTGTAGAAGGTCGTCTGGTCGTTGCAGACCGCCGGCGCGTCGGGGTACTTGCCACACGAGACCGACGGCGCGCCCATGATCAACGGACCCTTGAAGGCCTTGAGCCGCTCGCCCATCGTCGCGGGCGTGATCTTGTCGGCGCCGGCCTGGTTCATGAGCTTGACGGTGGTGAGCACCTCGTCCCAGCCGAGCGCCGCGTAGGGGTTGGCGGTGTCGGCCGGCTTGAGCCCGTACTTGGTCGACGTGCTGACGTAGGTCTTGGCGTCCGGCTGGGTGGCGTCGCTCGGCAGGATCTGCGCGATGCCGAAGACCCAGCCCACCGGCAGGTCGCCGAGGCCCTGCGCGACCTGCGGGGACAGGCACAGCGGGTTGGACACGACCGGCTTGGTGCTGCCGATCTGCTTGAGGGCCTTGGCGAGGTTGACGCAGCCGGCCGCGTCGGTCATCGGCACGACGACGTCGGCGCTCTGCCCGCCGGCCGCGGTCAGCGGACCCAGCAGGTCGGTGGCGTTCGGGTCGTAGCCCACCGACTTGACCGTGAGCCCGGCGTCCTGGAGCCCCTTCTTCGCCGCGGCGGCGGCGCTGTTCGCGCCGGCCTGGCTGGGGAAGACCACCGCGGCCGTCTTGGCGTGCGCGAAGTCACGCGCGTACGTGCCCCAGGGCGCGAGCACGTGCGTCTGGTCGCCGTAGAGGATGTAGGTGTTCTTGGCGGTCGAGTCGGCCGGCGCGGCCGAGACGCCGACCATGATCGGCTTCTTGCCCGCCACGGTGGCCTCGAGGGACTGGTTGCCGGTGGTGACGGCGCCGTAGTCGATGATCGAGACGGACTTGTCGTTGAGGAGCTGCTGGCCGCACTTTTGGCCCTCCTCCTCGGCGGAGGCGATGAAGCACGTCTTCAGCGTCACCGGGTGGCCGTCCACGCCGCCGAGCTCGGCGTTGACGTACTTCACCGCGGCCTGGGCGCCCAGGGTGGCCTCGGGGATCTGGTTCTGCCCGCCCTGGCCGTTGACCCAGCCGATGGAGACGGGCGTGCCGGAACCCGCCGCGCCGGCCTTGCCGCCGACGTAGGAGAGGTAGTCGGTGACCGGCTTGTCCTGCCGCTGGATCGACGTCGTGGCCGGCTGCGGCGCACCACTGGTCGCACCACCGCCCGAGGACTTGCTCGACCCCCCGCCGCCGCAGCCGGCGGCGACCACGGCCACCGTGGCCGCCGCCGCGACGGCCGCGCCGAGGCGTGGCCGCGGGGCGCGTCCCGCGTTCCGTCCATCTGTGCCGTACGTCATCCTGTCGGACCTCCGCCAGATGCCAGGACGGTGTGCCATGCCGGGAACCCGAGCACACCGCGCCGTACGGCGGCGCCGCACCGGCCCCGGCGCGGGACCGATGTGGAGACGCGCACGTGACGTGAGGAGAGCGGGATAGCGCGGCGGGACGCCCGGACCGCCGGTCACCCGTTGCTCAGCACGTCCCGATACGTGACATATCTACTGCCGCTCGTACGTCGAGATTTTACGAATGGTAAGACCCGGGAGTTTCTCACCACAACCGCCCGGCTCCTGGCGGAATGCTATCCCCATACCTCCTGTGCGGTCTCGACGATCAGCTGAAGCTTCGCCATCTGGTCGTCGTAGGTGATCGCGTTGCCCTCGACCGTGGAGGAGAACCCGCACTGGGGGGACAGGCAGAGCTGCTCGATGTCGACGAAGCGGGCGGCATCGTCGATGCGCCGCTTGATGTCGTCCTTGGTCTCCAGTTCGGCACGCTTGGTGGTGACGAGACCGAGCACGACCGTCTTCCCCTTCGGCACGAAGCGCAGCGGCTCGAACCCGCCGGAGCGCTCGTCGTCCCACTCGCAGAAGAAGCCGTCGATGTTCAGCTCGCCGAACAGCGCCTCGGCGACGAAGTCGTACCCGCCGGCGGCCACCCAGGAGGACTGGAAGTTGCCCCGGCACATGTGCGTCGTGATGTACATGTCGTCCGGCTTGTTCGCCAGCGCCGCGTTGATCTCCTTGATGTAGCGCAGGTGCAGGTGGTCGGCGTCATTGCCGCGCTCGGCCATCAGCGCGCGCTGGTCGGGGTCGTTGAGGTAGGCAAGGCTCGTGTCGTCGAACTGCAGATAGCGGCAGCCGAGGTCGTACAGCCGCCGGACCTCCTCGGCGTAGGCGGCGGCCAGGTCGTTCCAGAACTCCTCGACGTCGGGGTAGACGCTCGGGTCGATGAACGCCGCGCCGCCGCGGTAGTGGACCATGTTCGGCGACGGGATGGTGAGCTTCGGCATGGCGCTGGTCGTCACACTCTTGAGGAAGCTGAAGTGGTCGCCGAAGATCGTGTCGGTCAGCCGCACCTTGTCGGTCACCTTCAGGGCCGCGCTCTTGAAGTCGAGGTCGCCCTGCGCGTTGTGGAAGTGGACCTCCAGCTGCTCGTCGACGGCCGAGCTGATCCCGCCGAGCTGGTAGATGTAGTCCATGTGCCAGGTGGCACGGCGGAACTCGCCGTCGGTGGCCGACTGCAGGCCCACGCTCTCCTGCATCTCCACCACCTCACGGATCGCGTCGTCCTCGACCGCGCGCAGATCCTCGGCCTTGATCCGCCCCGTGGCGAAGTCCGCGCGCGCCTGGTGCAGGCGCGGCGGGCGCAGCAGGCTGCCTACGTGATCGGCGCGGAACGGTGGCACGGTACGGGCTGCCATAGTGGTATCTCCTATCGCGTTTCTGTTGGAATATCGGTATCAGGTTTGGAATATCGGTATCAGGTGTTGAAGGCCGACCAAAGGGCGATGCGAGGTTTTGGCCCGGCTACTTCGCGTCGACCGGATAGGTCAGGTCGATCGAGTCCTCGGCGACGCCGAGCGCCTGGCCGAGGATGCCGCGCATCAACGGCTTCGGCACGAGGCAGTCCTCGCACGCCTCGGGCGTGGCGGAGATCCGGACGGCGACGCGGCCGTCGTCTTCCCGCACCTGCAAGGTGTAGCCGTCCGCCGCGAGCGACGCCTGGATGGCCTGCAGTCCCTCGGTCTTCATGGCTTGCTCCGTTCGATGTGGAGGCCCGGCCCCGACGCGCCGGGCCCCTGAGCATCGGGGTCCGCCGGGCCTCCCGCCGTCGTCAAGGCGTGCCTTCTGGCGTCCGGCGCCGCGGCGACGAGCGGCGTGCCCGGCTCGGCAAGGAACGGCGCGCCCACCGGTCCCTTTGATGCTGGAGTACGGAGGCTCCCTGTTCCTAGTGGTCGTGCACCAAAACTCCACGGATGTTTTTGCCGTCGAGCATGTCGCGGAAGCCGTCATTGATCTCGTCCAGGCGGTAGCGCCGGGTGACGAGCTCGCTCAGCTTGAGGTGGCCGGACTGGTACAGGTTGACCAGCCGCGGGATGTCGTAGAGCGGGTTCACTGAGCCCATCAGGGCGCCCTTGATCGTCCGTTGCGGCCCGACCAGGGCGCCGGGGGAGACGTCGCTCATGCGCATCTCGGCGAAGTTGCCCACCGACGTGATCATGACCACGCCGCCCTTGCCGACGATCGAGGTGGCCTGCGCGATGACCTCGCCGGTCAGCGCCCCGACAGTGATGATGGCCTTGTCGGCGAGCCGGGGACCGTTGAGCTCGGTGACGAGCTCCTGCGCCGCCGCCGCGTCTGCGGCCGCGTGCGTCGCGCCGAGCTCGAGCGCCTTCTGCCGCTTGAACTCGACAGGGTCGACCGCGACGATGTACTGCGCGCCGGCGAGCCTGGCTCCCTGTACGGCGTTGATGCCGACCCCGCCGATCCCGAAGATCACCGCGGTCTCGCCGGCCCGTACGTCCGCCGCGCGGACGGCCGAGCCCCAGCCGGTCGGCACGCCGCAACCGACGAGCGCGGCGAGGTCGAGCGGAGCAGCCGAGTCGATCTTGACACAGGACCATTCGGTCAGCACGGCGTACTGCGAGAACGTGCCGAGCATGCACATCCCGCCGTAGTCCTCGCCGCCGGCGTGGAACCGGAAGGTGTCGTCGTTGAGGCACCCGACCGCGACGTTCCTGCCGGCGTCGCACAGGCCCTGGCGGCCGCTCGAGCAGTACGCGCACTGGCCGCAGACCGGGACGAACGAGCAGACGATGTGATCGCCGGGCGCCACCCTGGTGACGCCGGGGCCGACCTCCTCGACGATGCCGGCGCCTTCGTGGCCGCCGACCAAGGGCATCCTGATCGGAGCCTCGCCGGCGCGGATGTGCTCATCGGAGTGACACAGCCCGGCCGCCACGAAGCGGACCAGGACCTCGCCGTCCTTCGGAGGGTCGAGCTCCAGCTCCGCGACCTCCCAGGGAGTGCCCGGCTTACGGAGGATCGCCGCCTGAGTTTTCACTGGCCATCAGCCTCCACGAACTCGTCGCCATCTCATGAGACACTACGCTTGACATGAGACCCGGGGCTAGGTGTTGATATTGCATGACGCCTGTCGCGCATAATGTCATATGTTCGCCCGGCCGTGAGAGGCGAGGCCTCTTGGGGCCCGCCCCCCGGTGGTGGAAGTGACCTGGGACTATGTGATCATCGGCGCCGGCTCCGCCGGCGCCGTGCTCGCCGCGAGACTGTCAGAGAACCCCGACGCGCACGTCCTTCTGCTGGAGGCCGGACCGGACTTCCGTACGGCCGAGACGCCCAAGGGCTTCCAGCGCCGCAACATCGACATGGCGGTCGACTCCAACCCGGACTTCTGGTGGCCGGGCCTGCGGGCGCGGCGCACCCCGGCCCAGGAGCCGTACCTCTATCTACGCGGCCGCGGCGTCGGCGGCAGCTCGACGGTGAACGGGCTGTGCGCGATCCGCGGCACGCCGGACGACTACGACGAGTGGGCCAGGCGGGGCGCCAAGGGATGGTCGTTCGACGAGGTGCTGCCGTCGTTCATCAAGCTCGAGGACGAGCACGACTTCCCCGACGCACCGCACCACGGTCGCGGCGGCCCGGTCCCGATCTACCGGGAGCCCGAGGAGGGCTGGGGCGGTGCCGACGTGGCGTTCAGGGACGCGGTGCTCGACCTCGGCCACCCCTGGCACCCCGACCACAACGCGCCGGAGTCGACCGGCGCCAGCCCGTTCGCCATGAACATCAAGGACGGCTGGCGGGTCTCGACCAACGACGGTTACCTCGAGCCGGCCCGCGGCAGGCCGAACCTGACGGTCCGCGGCGACGCGCACGTGGACGGCATCGTCATCGCGGGCGGCGCGGCCAGGGGCGTGCGGCTGCTCTCCGGCGAGGTGGAAGAGGTCGCGGCGGACGGCGAGGTGATCGTCGCCTGCGGGGCGGCCCACTCGCCGCCGCTGCTGATGCGCTCGGGGATCGGCCCGGCCGGTGACCTGACCCGGCACGGCATCGACGTCGTCGCCGACCTGCCCGTTGGCCGCAACCTCCAGGACCACTGCATGCTGCTGGTCCCGATCCCCATCCTGGAAAGCGCCCGCTACAGCCTGGACGACCGGGTCACCAACGTCGTCCTGCGCTACTCGTCCGGGCTCGGTGGCGCGGGCCGCAACGACATGATGCTGCTGCCCAACAACGGAGCCGGGCGTACCGTGGCCGGCGACCGGGCGCGCGGCGGGGTCGGGCCGACCCGCCGCAGCGGCATGATGATCGCCCAACAGGAGCAGGTCTTCTCGCGCGGCCAGGTCAGCCTGGTCTCCCGTGACGCCACCGTCGATCCGCTGATCGAGCATCGCCTGCTCACCGACGAGCGCGACCGGATCAGGATGGAGGACGCGCTGGACCGGATCGCCGAGCTGCTCGGCCACCCCGCCATGACCGCGATCCTCGACGGAAAGCCCGAGCTGCCGGCCAAGGAGGACCTGCCCAAGATCGTCACGGACACCGTGCACCTGTGCGGGACCTGCCGGATGGGCGCGCCGGACGACGACACCACGGTGGTCGACCCGGACTGCCGGGTGCTCGGCGTCGACGGGCTGCGGGTGATCGACGCCTCCATCATGCCGACCGTGCCGCGGGCCAACCTGCACCTGACCGTGGTCATGATCGCTGAGCACATGGCCGCCCGCATGACAGGACGCGGCTGACCGTCGCGGGACCCTCGGAGAGCCGACGGACCCGACAGACCCGACGGACCCGACGAAGCTGACGACCCCGAAGAAAGCGAAGAGCGACGAAGGCGGAGGACCCATGCCGGGCACAGCGACGAACGCAGCGAGACGTGAGCTCGACGTCGGCGCCCTGCTCGCCGACGGCAAGCACTACATCGGGGGCGAATGGGTCCCCGCCACCGGCGGCGACACGATCGACGTCATCAACCCGGCGACGCAGGACGTCCTGCTCCGCGTCCCCCGCGGCGGCCCCGAGGACGTCGACGCGGCGGCCCGCGCCGCCGCCGACGCGTTTCCCGCCTGGCGGGACACCAGCCCGACGGTGCGGGCCGACCTGCTCTTCCGCTGGGCGCAGTCGATCCGCGAGCACGAGCGGGAGCTCGACACGCTGGAGTCGATGGAGGTAGGCCGGCCGCACTGGGGCCCGTCACCGCTGCCCCGCATGATCGTGTACCTGGCCGGCCAGGTGGACAAGGTCTACGGGCAGACGCTGCCGACGGCGCGGCCCGGGCTGCTCGGCATGACACTGCGCGAGCCGTACGGCGTGGTGGGCAGCATCGTCCCGTGGAACTCCCCCGCCCACCTCATGGCGCACGACGTGGCGCCGGCCATCGGCGCGGGCAACACCATCGTCGTCAAGCCGGCCGAGGACGCGCCGCTGGCCTGCCTGCTGCTGGCCAAGCTGGCGACCGAGGCCGGCATCCCGCCCGGCGTGGTCAACGTCGTGACCGGGTACGGGGACGAGGCGGGCGCCGCGCTGCCCCGCCATCCCCTGGTCAGGCGGATGAGCTTCACCGGCTCCCCCGAGACCGGTACGAAGATCATGGAGGCCTGCGCCAAGAACCTGATCCCGCTGCACGTCGAGCTCGGCGGCAAGTCGCCGCAGATCGTGCTGCGCGACGCCGACCTCGCCCGGGCCGTCCCGGCGATCGTGCGGAGCATCACGCTCAACACAGGCCAGGTGTGCGCGGCCGGCTCGCGACTGCTCACCCCGCCCGAGCTGCGCGACGACCTCATCGGCGCGATCAGCGACGCGTTCGGGAAGGTCCGCATCGGCCCCTGGTACGAGGAGGTGCAGATGGGCCCGCTGATCAGCGCGAAGCAGGAACGGCGGGTGCTCGGCTACATCGACGTCGGCCGCGACGAGGGCGCCGAGATCGTCACCGGCGGGCGCAAGCTGTCCGGCGACCGGTTCGACAAGGGCTTCTTCGTGGAACCGACGATTTTCGACCGGGTCCGGCCCGACATGCGCATCGCGCAGGAGGAGATCTTCGGTCCCGTGCTGTCGGTCATCGACTACACCGACGAAGAGGAGGCCCTGGCCATCGCCAACGGCACCAAGTACGGCCTGACCGCCTCGGTGTGGACCACCGACATCAACCGGGCCGTGCGGATCGCCAAGAACGTCCAGGCCGGGCACGTCTACATCAACGCCCCGGGAGCCGCCGGGGTCATCGGGGCGCCGTGGGGCGGCACCAAGTCCAGCGGCTTCGGCCGCACCATGAGCGCGGACACGGTCCTCGAGTACACGCAGGTGAAGACGGTCGTCATCGACGGTGACGCCTAGGGTGCCGGGAGGCCGACCCATGCTGATCGACATGCACGCGCACGTCATACCGCGCGACTTCCCCGATGCCGGTGACGCCGCCTGGCCGCGCATGGGCGCGCCCGACGCGGACGGCGCCCGCCTGTTCGAGGCCGGCCCGGTGCGCTACAAGGCCAGGGACGTGTGGTTCGATGGCGAGCGCCGCATCGCCGCGATGGACGAGAACGGGGTGGACGCCGAGGTCGTCTCCCCCTTCCCGCCGCTGCTGAACTACACGATGCCGGCCAAGAGCTACCGCGACCTGTGCCGCCACGTCAACGAGTCGATCGCCGCGCTCCGCGAGGCCGACCCGAGCCGGCTGTACGGCTTCGGCACCGTGCCGCTGCAGGACCCCGACCTCGCGGCCGAGGAGCTCGCCGAGATCAAGGCGATCGGCCTGCAGGGCATCGAGATCGGCTCGAACATCGCCGGCGTCTCGCTCGGCGACGAACGCCTCCTCGGGTTCTTCACCGAGGCCGAGCGGCTGCGCGTGCCGATCTTCGTGCACGCGGCCAACCCGACCTTCGCCGAACGCCTTCCGGCCGCCGCGTTCCCGACGTTCGGATTCGCCACCGACATCGGGCTCGCCGCCGCGTCGATCGCCACGAGCGGCACATCGGAGAAGTGCCCGAACCTGCTCATGGCCTTCAGCCACGGCGCGGGCGGCTTCCCGCTGATGCTGACCCGGGCGCAGTACTTCTGGAGCGGCGAGTGGGACGAGCACCTCCCGCCGGACGGCAAACCGGCGGGGCCCACCCATTCCGCGCTCCCCCGGTCGCCGTCGGAGTACGCCCGCCGCTTCTACTACGAGACCCTCGTCTACGACCACCGCGCGTACCGCTACCTCATCGACATGATCGGCGCGGACCGGCTGCTGATGGGCACGGACTTCCCGGCGATCCCGCGCGAGCGGCCGGCGGGCAGGACGCTGCGCACCCTCGACGTCCCGGCCGGCGAGCTGGAGAACATCACCTGGCACAACTGCTTCCGCTTCCTCGACATCGACCCGCCCAAATAGATGACATTTTGTCTCGCGATCGTTTGTGGAAATTGGATGCTTTGCGAGTTCCAGGCGTCAGCCTGAACCGGCCTCGTTGGGTATGAGATGGTGAGCGACCGAATTCGCTACGCTCATGGCATGTCGGGTGACCAGCAGGGCAGTGCGGTCGCGGTGGCGGTCGGCGACGACGCGCTGGAGGTCGCGCCGGGCGGCGTCAGCCAGCGACCGCCGCGACTGTTGCTCACCCTGCTCGGCGACTACTGGTGGCAGCAGACCGAAC
This sequence comes from Streptosporangiaceae bacterium, assembly GCA_036378315.1. GTDB lineage: Bacteria > Actinomycetota > Actinomycetes > Streptosporangiales > Streptosporangiaceae > CALAED01. The sequence continues at coordinate 33,011 of DASUWU010000087.1, forward strand.
CGCTGCCGTCGGCGGCGCTCGTCGCGCTGCTCGCCGAGTTCGGCGTCAGCGACTCGGCGGCCAGGGCGGCGCTGAGCCGGCTCACCCGCAACCGGCTGCTCGTCACCTCCAAGCGGGGGCGGCGGACGTTCGTCCAGGTCAGCGACCGCGCCGCACGCATACTCGACGAAGGGGCGCGGCGGATCTTCTCCTTCGGCGGCACGACGCGTCCCTGGGACGGCACATGGAGTCTCGTCGCGTTCTCGATCCCCGAGCACAACAGGGCGGCCCGCGACGCGCTGCGCAAGCAGCTGCGGTGGCTCGGCTTCGCCCCGCTGTACGACGGCGTCTGGGTGTCGCCGCGCGACCACGCGACCGAGGTCGTCCAGCGGCTCGGCGAGCTCGGCATCACCACGGCGACCGCCTTCCGCGCCGCGACCGTGCCCGGCATCAGCCTCGAAGGGCTGCCGCAGCGCGCCTGGGACCTGGAGAACCTGCACGCCAAGTACGAGCACTTCATCGCCTCGGCCGAGGCGCTGCGCGATCGCATCCTGGCCGGCCGGGTCTCCCCGGTCGCGGCGCTGGTGGCGCGCACCCAGGTGATGGACGAATGGCGGGCCTTCCCCGCCCTCGACCCCGACCTGCCGAACGAACTGCTGCCGGCGGCCTGGCCGCGCAGCGCCGCCCGCGAGCTGTTCATCACCACCTACGACCTGCTCGGCCCGCTCGCCGCGCACCGCGTGCGGCAGATCATCGCCAGGTACGCGCCCGAGCTGGCCGCAGCCGCGGCCTACCACAGCTCCGACGCGACGATCGTGGCCAGCCGGGACGCCGCGGCGGCGGCGCCGACCGGGGCGTTGGCGCCCCGGCCGGCGTGACGGGCCGTCGGCCCGCTGCCGCGCGGATCAGGGACAGGGGTTGCGGACGCTGCGGGCGTAGTTGTGGAAACGCTTGTCGAATCCGTAGTCGGTCAGCTGCAGCGGGCCCCAGGCGGCCTGCTCGCCGCCGAAGTCGCTGAGCTGGCGCGGCATGTCATTCGTCAGCCCCCAGGCGCACCTGCCGCCGAGCGAGGGCGGCGGGCGGAGCAGGTGGAACCAGGGGTAGAACGCGCCGGGCGGCGGGTTCGTACAGCCCGCGCCCGTGTGGTGGTCACACGTCAGGCCGCCGCCGTTGTCGGCCTCCTCGATCCGCGGCAGGTCGGTCTCGAAGCGGGCGGTCGGGTACTCGTTCGCGAACCGGCCGCTCCTGTCCAGGCTGAGCGGTGAGGTCAGGAAGTTCGGCGTCGGGGTGTTCCGGCTGCCGTCCGGCCAGGTCGCGTGATACGGAATGCCGTCGAAGTCGGAGTCGGAGCCGATGCAGCCGGGGATCACCGGCCCGGTGAAGCACGGCGCGTCCTCGTTCGGATCCAGGTCGGTGGCCGCGTCCGGCACCTCGAAGTGCCCGGTCTCCACGTCGTAGGCCACGTTGTCGGTGTGCGCCGACCACGTCGTCCACGCGGTGGGCTGGCCGCCCCGCAGCGGCGGGGCCGCCGTGTCGTACATCGCGTGGAAGGCGTACGGCGCGCCGTCGCAGGTGAAGTTGACCGGATCCCACACGATGTGGCGGAAGCCGTTGCCGACGCTGGCGGTCATGATGCCGCGCTGGTGCGTCGTCTCGTCGGTGATGGCGGTGAAGTACCCGGCCGGGGTGTCGCGCATGTCGATCCTGAGCACGTCACCCGAGTTCATCATCAGCGTGTCACCGGTCGGGGTGAAGGTCCCGTCGGTCTGCTGGTCGGGACCGGGCGGGCCGCCTGGCCGGCCGCTGTGGGTGAGGAAGGCGAAGTTGACCGGCTCGACGCAGTTCGGGTTCGCCTTGGCGTCCGGCGGGCTGCCGGGCCCGTGCAGCGCGCCGAACTCGGCCTGCAGGCTGTCGATCGTGAGCGCGGCGCACCAGTGGACCTGGTCGCAGGAGATGGCCGGCGTGTATCCCGGCGGGTAGAGCTGCAGCTCGGTGAAGGCCGCGCCCGCGTGGTCGGGCCGCGGCGGCACCTGGATGTTGCTGTCGCTGTCCGGCCTGCAGGTCTTCTTCCCCTCCGGATAGCTCTCGGTGTCGCACATCACCAGGCCGAACCAGATCGCCGGTGTGAGCTGGAACTCGTGCGTCGGGCCGGAGAAGGAGTTGCTGGCGTCGCCGTTCGGGTCCTTCGGCAGCACGACGCGATAGCTCATGCTGTTGCCCGAGCCGCGCTTGTTGGAGAAGAAGCCGAGGTCCGGTTCGTCATGGCCGACATAGCGGCCGTTGTCGACGAACCCCTCGTCGTCGTTGGACGCGATCTCCGTACACCACATCTGCCGGAAGGTCTTCTGCAGCGGGCTGAAGCCATTGCAGTCGAGCCCACCGCGGGCGTTGACGTGCGGAGCCTGACCGGTCCGGGCCGGGCCGGCGCTCGCCGGCGCCACGCCCAGGGTGATCATTACCAGTGCCGCCGCACTCAACAGCGCGAGCACTCTGCGCATGTATCCTCCTACCCCGTCTCGCCGTGTCGGCGTGGAGCAGGTCCGGCGGCCCCGATGTCCGTCCTCCCTTCGCGTTTCCTCGGGTGACCTGGGCTCGTCGCGTCCGTCGTCCCTCGTCCGTGCTCGGGTACGGGACGCAACCGCCCCGGCGTGCGATGGCCCTGCCCACGCCCTCGGTCATGACGACACACCAGCTCAGGACGGCTGGACAGGGCCCGGTCCGGAAACGGTCAATGATCCCTAAGGGAAAACCATTACATGATCGTCTCCGTAGGCTCGCCGCCCGCGAGCAGCGCGGTCGCCGAGGCGTTGCGGATGTGTTGCCGCCAGAGCGCGCTCGCCCCCTCGGCGTCGCGTTCGACGATCTTGGCAAGCACTCCCCTGATCTCCCTGATACTGGCGCGCGGCCTGCCCTGGCGCGACAGCGAGCGGGCCCTGAGCTGGGCGAGCCGGCCGTTGAGCAGCCGGGCCTGTTCATACAGGACCGGGTTGTCAGCTCCGGAGTACAGCACTTCGTAGAACCGGTTCTTCGTCTCCAGCATCCGCGACACGTCCTTGGAGCGATGCGCGGACTCCAGCTCGGCCACCGTCTTCTTGAGCAGCGCCGTGAGCTCGTCGGGGGCGCGTTCGACGAACAGGCGCACAGCGAAGCACTCGAGCGCCTCCCGGACCTCGTAGACGGCGCGCGCCTCCCGATCGGACAGCCGCGCGACGGTGGGGCCCTTGTGCGGGGGGATGACCAGGAAGCCCTCGGCCTCGAGCTGGCGGCACGCTTCGCGCAGCGTGTTGCGCGAGACGCCCAGCCGCTCGCAGAGCTCTCGTTCGATCAGCTTCTGGCCGGGTGCCAGCGTGCCGCTGATGATCTCGGCTCGGATGGCCTCCACCGTCTGGGCTCGGACCGGCGCGGCGACATGCGTGACCTTCACCTCGCCAGGATACGCGATCGACCCATCGCCCAATCGTCCTACAAACTTGACCTATTGTAGGACAAAGCTCTAGCCTCTGGGTTTCCGGCTCATGTGTCGCCCGAGTGGGAAGGCTCGCGATGTCCCAGGCAGCACCGGTCACCACCCCGGAGCGGTCCGCCAGAACCTACGGCCTCTTCATCGACAACCAGCTCGTGGACCCGGCGGACGACGACTATCTCGACGTGGTCAACCCGGCGACCGGGATGGTGTGGGCGCGCGTGCCGAACGCGTCCGAGGCCGCTGTCGACGCGGCGGTACGCAGCGCTCGGCGCGCGTTCGAAGGTGGCGACTGGCCGGCGTTCCGCGCCGCCGACCGGGCCAAATTCCTGATCCGCTTCGGCACGGCCATCGCCGACCACGCCGACGAGCTGGCCAGGCTCCAGGTTCAGGAGAACGGCAAGCTCATCAGGGAGATGGCCGGGCAGGCCAGGCTGATGCCCGAGTACTTCACCTACTACGCCGGCCTCGCCCAGATGCCCACGGGGACGACGAACCCGCTGCACGTCAGGGACATGCTCAACTACACGGTGCGCGAGCCGCTCGGAGTGGTGGCCGCGATCACGCCGTGGAACTCGCCGCTGCTCCTGCTGGCGTGGAAGCTGGGTCCCGCGCTCGCCGCCGGCAACACCGTCGTGGCCAAGCCGTCGGAGGTCACGCCGGTCTCGACCATCAGGCTCGCCCAGCTCGCCGCGGAGGCCGGGCTGCCGCCAGGCGTGTTCAACGTCGTCACCGGCCTCGGCAGCCCAGCGGGCATGGCGCTCACCGGTCACCCGGAGGTGGACAAGATCGCCTTCACCGGCTCGACCGCGACCGGCCAGGCGATCGCCGTGCAGGCGGGCCGGACGCTCAAGCGCGTCTCGCTGGAGCTGGGCGGCAAGTCCCCCAACATCGTCTTCGCCGACGCCGACCTGGACGGCGCGGTGAACGGGCTCGTCGCCGGCATCTTCGGCGCCAGCGGCCAGACCTGCATGGCCGGGTCGCGCATCCTCGTCCAGGAGAGCGTCTATGCCGAGGTGACCCGGCGGCTCGCCGAGCGGGCGGAGGCCATCACGGTCGGCGACCCGCTGGATCCGGCGAGCGAGATGGGGACCATCGCGTGCCGGTCGCAGCTCGACAAGGTGCGCCGCTACATCGAGATCGCCGTTCAGGACGGAGCGCGCCTGGTGGCGGGCGGGACCGCCGCCCGCGTCGACGGCCTTCCCGACGGTCTTTTCATGCGGCCCACCGTGTTCGCCGACGTGCGCAACGACATGCGGATCGCCAGGGACGAGGTGTTCGGCCCGGTGGCCGCGCTCATCCCGTTCCGCGACGAGGACGAGGCGATCCGCATCGCCAACGACACGCCGTTCGGGCTCGCCGCCGGGGTATGGACCGGGCAGGCGCAGCGCGCGCACCGCGTCGCCGGCCGGCTGCGCGCCGGCACGGTGTGGATCAACAACTATCGCAAGACGTCCTACGCCACTCCGTTCGGGGGCTACAAGCAGAGCGGCCTCGGCAGGGAGAACGGCGCCGACGCCCTCCGCGAGTACACCGAGGAAAAGAGCGTCTGGGTCGATACCGGACAGGGCGTCAAGGATCCGTTCAACCCCCGAGCCTGAGCATCGCCGGGCCCTACGGTTTGGAGGCGAGATGTCAACGGAGATGCCATCGGCCCCGCAGGTGGTGGTCATCGGCGCCGGGATCGCCGGGCTCTCGGCCGCGGTCGCGGCCGCCGAGGAGCTCGCGGACACGCCCGGTGCCACGGTGACGGTCGTCGACCGTGCCGAACGCCATGAGGCCGGCGGGAACAGCCGGTGGACCTCGGCCTACTTCCGCCTGGAGGACCTCTACGAGACCGGCGACTCGTTCGTCGAGGACGTGGTCGGCTTCTCCGGCGGCCGTACCCCGTCGTGGTACCCCCGGGCGCTCGCCCGGCACCTCCCGGAGACGATGGAGTGGATCCAGGGCCACGGCGCCCGGTTCCGGAAGTCCCCCACGTATTTCATCAGCAGCAACCGCCCGCGCCTGCTACCCGTCGGCGGCGGCGAGGGCCTGCTCAACGCGCTGCGACCGGCGGCGGAACGCCTCGGCGTGCGGTTCAGCTACGGCACGACCGCGCGGCGGCTGGTGACCGACGACCAGGGCCGGGTGGCCGGCGTCGAGGTGACCGGCGACCACGGCGAGGAACGGCTGCCGGCGACCGCGGTCGTGATCGCGTCGGGCGGGTTCGAGGGGGACCAGGACTCGCTCGCCGATGCGCTCGGCGCCGAGGCGCGGCGGCTGCTGCCCATCGCGCCCGGCGTCGAGTTCAACAAGGGTGAGGGGATCAGGATGGCGCTCGCCGCCGGCGCGCGGCGGGCCGGCCAATGGGACGGCTTCCACGCCGAACCCGTCGACCCCCGGTCCCCCGATCCCGAGGCCCTGGTCATGGTGTTTCCGTACGGGATCCTGGTGAACCGGCACGGCGTGCGCTTCATCGACGAGGGGCGCGGCACCGTCGACGAGACGTACGAGTCCGTGGCCCGCGCCGTGTGGTCGCAGCCGGACGGGATCGCGTACTTCATCACCGACCAGCGTTTCTGTGAGGTGACCGACCGGGACCGCGGCATCCTCACCAGCGTCAAACCCGTCACCGCGGACTCGGTCGGCGAGCTCGCCTCGGCCCTCGACCTGCCGGCGGAGCGCCTGAGCCGGACGATCAGCGAGTTCAACGCGGCGGCGCCGCGCGGAGAGCTCGACTGGCGCCGGCCCGACGGCAACCGCGCCGCGGGGATCGACCCGCCGAAGAGCAACTGGGCGGTGCCGGTGGACCGGCCGCCCTTCCTCGCCTATCCGGTCGCGTGCGCCATCGTGTTCACCTTCGGCGGGCTCGACACCGATGACCGGGGCCGGGTCGTGGGCGAGGACGGCACGCCCATCCCGGGCCTGTTCGCCGCCGGCGAGTGCACGGGCATCTACCACGGCAAGTATCCCGGCGGTACCTCGGTCATGCGCGGCATGGTCTTCGGCCGCGTCGCCGGGCGCGCCGCCGCGGCAGCACCGGCTCCCGGCCGGGGCGACTGACCAGCTCAGCGGCCATAATCCGGAGAAACCCCAGGTCTTGCTAATTCGTATCATGAATGGGATGTTAAATGAGAAATATCGGGATAAAGGAGTTGGGGCCGCTACCGATGCGCTCAGGCGTTCCTGACGTACCCCACGGCCGCGGGTCGCCGCGCGCCCGCCGGGCACGGCCCGGACCGCCGCCCGCCGCCGGGGTGCGGCTGCACCGTTGCCATGTGTTCGACTGTGATGTCGCCCTGGCCTGCCTGGGCGCCCCGCTCGTCCCGTTCGGCGAGATCGAGGTCCGGCTGCGGCTGCTGGATCGCCGCTTCTCCCGGTTCCGCCCCGACAGCGAGATCTCGCGGCTCAACAGGTCGAACGGCACGTGGTGTGACATCTCAGGCGAAATGTACGCGCTGTTGCGCCATGCCCTGAACGTGGCCGTGGCCAGCCGGGGACTGATCAACATCGCCATGCTGCCCCGCCTGCTCGACGCCGGCTACGTCGAGTCGTGGACGGTCCATCCCCCACGCCAACCCGCGCCGGCCGCGGCGGTCCTCCCCGAGGCGCCCGCCGCACCCGTACCGCCGCTGACCGAGGTGCTCGAGCTGCGCCGCGACAGGGCCCGGCTGTCGCCAGGACACGCCGTGGACGTCGGCGGCCTGGCCAAAGGGAAATGGGCGGACGACGTCCTGGCCTGGCTGGGACCCGACGCGGCGGCCAGTCTCGGGGGCGACGTCGCCTGCCACGGGCCGGGGCCGTCCGGCGATGGCTGGCCGATCGCGCTGCCCACCGGCGAGACGCTGCTGCTCAAGGACGGAGGCGTCGCCACCAGCGGCGTGGCGAAGCGCCGCTGGGGCAGCGACGCCCACCACCTGATCGACCCGCGCACCGGCAGGCCGTCCCGATCCGACATCACCCGGGCCACGGTCATCGCCACGACCGGAGCGTGCGCCGACTGGGTGAGCTCGGCCATGGTCGTCGGCGGCACCGCGGAGCTGTCCCGGCTCGGGGCCCGTCCCGACGTCCTCGGCTGGCGCCTCGAGACCGGAGAGGACACCTGATGCCCGCCACCGGCCGGCCGGCATCGGCGCCCCACGCACCAGCACGGCCGGCGCCCGGACGGCCCGCCGCCGCCCAACCCGAACGGCCGGCCGAGACGATGCGCTTCCGGCAGGCGTTCCGGCGGGTGCCCGCTCCGGTCGCGGTCCTTCTCGTCCACGCCGAAGGCGGCGGCATCCTCGGCCTCACCTGCACCTCGGCGGCATCCCTTTCGGCCGATCCGCCGATGGCGGTGGTATGCGTGGACGACAAGACGGGGGTCACGCACGCGATCCGGCAGGCCGGCAGGTTCAGCGTCAACTTCCTGGCCGCCGACCGGGCGGAGTGGGCGCACGCGTTCTCCTCCCGGGGGCGGCGGCTCGACGCGCTCGCCGGCGTCGTCGGCACCGGCCGTACCGAGGTCCCGGTCCTGCGGACGGGGACCACCTCCGTGCTCGAATGCGGCGTCGCGGCGATCCACAGCGGCGGCGACCACTGGATCGTGTGCGGCCTGGTGTCTCACGCCCGCTTCCAGGCCGACACCGAACCTCTCATCTACCTCGCGGGCCGGTACGGCGTCTTCGCCGGCGACCCGAGCCCACTCCCACCACACAGCGGCGGCTGACGACCCGATCCGCGCGGCACCGCCGTTCGATCTAAGGACTCTCGATGAACAGACCTCATCGGCATCTCATCGCCATCGTGGCGCTCTGCTCGACCCTCATCGCGCCGGCCGCCTGCAAGGCCGCCGGTGGCTCGTCCACCACGAAGTCGGGTGGGCTGACCGTCATCAGGATCGGCTCGGAGAAGGTGACGTCCGACGCCGGCATCTTCATGGCGGACCATCTCGGATACTTCAAGAAGGTCGGCCTGAAGGTGCAGTACGTGCGCCTGGCCAACGCCCCGGCGATCACGAACGCGCTCGCCACCGGGGACCTCGAGGTCGCCGGCGCCTCGCTCGCCCCCGGCGTCTTCTCCTCGTTGAACAGCGGCCTCGACATCCGGCTCGTCGGCGACAAGCAGAGCATCAGGCCCGGCGTCTCGGCGACCCGCTTCGCGGTCAAGCCGCAGTACGACAAGGGCAACATCAAGGCGACGCTGCAGGCCCTGCGCGGGAAGCGGATCGCCGTCCACAGCAAGCTGTCCATCCAGGTCTTCATGCTGAACAACCTGCTGGCCAGGAACGGCATGTCCCTGAACGACTTCAAGATCGTGCCAGTGCTGTCACCCGACCAGATCAGCGCCTTCAAGGGCGGCTCGATCGACGCCGCGGTGATGTTGGAGCCCTTCCTCACGCAGGGCGTCCGGCTCGGCCTCGTGAAGATGGCCTCCGACATGACCGAGGGCACGCCGCAGTCGGGAGAGGTGCTGACCGGCCTGCTGTACGGCAAGAAGCTCATCGAGGACAAGAAGCTCGGCGACGACTTCATGCTCGCGTACATGCGCGGCGTACGGGCCTACAACGACGCGGTCTTCGGCGGCAAGGACAAGGACAAGGCCTTCGACATCATCGCCAAGGAGACCGCCAAGCCACTCGACCTGGTGAAGAACACCTTCCCCTGCGGCCTCGAGCCCGACCAGCAGCTCGACGTGGCGTACCTGAAGAAGCTGCAGGACTTCTATGTCGGCCAGCGTCTCCTCACCCGGCCCGCCGACGTCTCCAAGCTCGTGGACACCTCGTACGCCGACCACGCGCGCGCGAAGCTCGGACCGTACAAGGCCGCCGGCGGCTCCGGCGGCACCGGCTGATCGCAGGAGCCCGGAGCAGAGAGCAGGGAGCAGGGAGTTGGTCATGAAGAGTCCAGACGACCCGGCCGTCCGGATCCAGGGCCTGACAAAGGTCTTCCTCGGCCGTAACGGCACGGCGGTGCACGCGCTGCAGGACGTCGACCTAGAGGTGAACCGCGGCGAGGTCGTGGCGGTGATCGGGCCGAGCGGCTGTGGAAAGACCACACTGCTCCGCGTGCTCGCCGGCCTGGACACGACCTACGAGGGCCACGTCCAGTGGGACGTCACCGGCGAACCCGGCGCCGGCGGCAACGCCCGCTCCGGCGGCGCCCGCGGGGGGCGGGCGCCGCGGGACCGGCTGACCAGCGCGACGGTCTTCCAGGCCGACTCGACGCTGCCGTGGCTGACGGTCGAGCGCAACGTCAGGCTCGGTCTTTGCCGGTTGCGGCTGGACCGCCGCGCGGCCGACGCGCGGGTGCACGACGTGCTGCACCTGGTCGGTCTGCGGGACTTTCCCCGCGCCTACCCGCATGAGCTGTCGGGCGGCATGCGCCAGCGCGTCGCCATCGCCCGCGCACTGGCCACCCGGCCGCACCTGCTGCTCATGGACGAGCCGCTGGCCGCGCTGGACGCGCAGACCAGGATCGTCATGCAGCAAGAACTGATCAACATCTGGCGGGAGACCCACTCGACGGTCGTGTACGTGACCCACGACATCGAGGAGGCCGTCACCGTGGCCGACCGGGTGGTCGTGCTGTCGGCCAGGCCCGGCCGGGTGCGCCTGGTCCGTACCACGCCCACCACGGGCGCCAGCGTCACCGACCTGCGCAGGGAACGCGCCTTCGGCGACCTCGTGGTGGAACTGTGGAACGCGATCGCCGACGAAGTGGGCATCTCCCTGTCGCCCGCCGGATCCTCGTCACCCGCCGGATCCTCGTCACCCGCCGGCCCGTCGGCACCGGCCGGCCACGCGTCACCGGCCGGTCCCTCGACGAAGGCGGGTGCGGCATGACGACCGGTTCGAGCGTGCGCGACACCCCGGTGAAGTCGGCGACCATGGCCTTCGGCGACTCGGTCGAGCGGCTGCGGCGCCGCCGCACCGGTGAACAGCGCAAGCGGCTCGCGTGGGCGATCCTCACTCCGGTGACGTTGCTCGCCATCTGGGAGATCGCCACCCGCGTCGGGGTGCTCGACGCCAGGTTCTTCCCGCCGCCACTGAAGATCATCTCCGACTCGTTCGGGTTCCTGACCGACCCGCAGCTGAGGCATGAGCTGCTCCACAACCTCGGCGAGTCGGGAACCCGGCTGATCGCCGGCTTCGTCATCGGCACCTGCGCCGGCCTCGCGGTCGGGCTCGCGATGGGCCTCCACCCCGTCACCCGCTACGCACTGAGCGGGGTGATCAATGCCTCGTACCCGCTGCCGAAGCTGACCCTGTTTCCATTGATGATCATCTTCTTCGGCATCGGGAACATGAGCATGATCGCGCTCATCGCGCTGGGCGTGTTCTTCATGGTGTGCATCAACACGACCTCGGGCGTCATCTACAGCAGCCCGATCTACGACGACGTGGCGCGCTCCTACGAGCTGCCCCGGCTGGTACGGCTACGGCTCATCACCATCCCGGCCGCCATCCCGTCGGTGATCAGCGGCCTGCGGCTCGCTTTCGGCCAGGCGCTGATCATCCTCGTCTCGACGGAGTTCGTGTCGGGGAACGGCGGGATCGGCTACCTGATCTGGAACTCGTGGCAGGTGCTCGACGTCCCGATGATGTTCGTCGGGCTGACCATCGTCGGCCTGACCGGATGGCTCGTCTCGGTCGGCATCAACCGGCTGGGCAGGACGCTCGCCCCGTGGCAGTCCGACTGAGGCCACGCGGCGGCCGCGCGACCGGCGAACTCGACAAAGCCCCAAGAGACGAAAGGCGGATATGAAGCAACCCGAGGAACACACGATCGACGCCGGCGGGTTCACCACGCACTATCTGGAGTCGGTTCCCGAGGGCGAGCCTGAGGCGACGGTCGTCCTGGTGCACGAGGGTGCGATCGGCGCGGACGCCAGGACCTGCTGGAGCGGCGTCATGCCGCTGCTCGCCGAGCGCTATCGCGTCCTCGCCCCCGATCTGCTCGGCTACGGCGACTCGGCGAAGGTCGTCTACCTGGACCGGCAGCCGTACGACTTCCGCATCGACCACCTCGCGGCGTTCTGCGAAGCCGTCGGGGTGGGCCCGGAAGGCGCCCACTTCGCCGGGCACTCCTTCGGCGGCTCGCTCGTGCTGCGGACCCTCGCCGCGCCGTCCCCGCGGCTCCCCGCGCGCAGCGGCGTCAGCATCTCGGGTTCCGGCGGCCCGTGGCGGACGCCGGCGGCCACCCAGGAGCTGGGCCGGTTCGACGGGACGGAGCGGGACATCCGCCGGATGCTGACGATCATGGTCGACGACTTCCCCGGCTTCGAGGACAACGTCCGGCTGCGCTACGCCAACACCAGAAAGCCCGGCCATGTCGAGGCATGCCTGGCGCTCCGGTTGAAGCACCCCGCGCCGATCCCGGCAGCGGGCGCGTCCGGCGGCCGGCCCTGGCCGGCGGACCTGCGCGAGTGCCAGGTGCCTGTGATGGTCGTGGGCGGCGACCGCGACGTGCTGCTCGAACCCGGCTGGACGGACCACTTCGCGGACGCGGCGCCGCGCGTCTCCGTCCGGCGGTTGGACAGCAAGCACGCCCCCAACATCGACCGGCCGGAGATCGTCGCCGAGCTGCTGGCGCGGTTCTTCTCCACATCAGCCCCGCCGCGGCAGCGCCGCGACGAGCGCCCAGGAATGGTGCGCCGGTGAACGAACCGGCCGCCGGCGCCGATCGCGCCGGGCCAGGCGCCGGCCGGCTGCCCACCCTGAAGCCGGACGACCTGACTCCTGACCAGCGCGCCCTGCACAGCCGGATCATGACCGGACCGCGGCGCGAGCACGCGACGTTCTTCCCCGTGGCTGACGACGACGGAGTCCTGAGCGGCCCGTACCGGGCCATGCTGCTGAGCCCGGACGTCGGCGGGGCGCTGGAACGCGTCGGCGTCGCGGTCAGGTACGAGTCGACCGTGCCCCCCGCCGTCCGGGAGCTCGCGATCCTGATGGTCGCGCGCCACTGCCGCTGCCAGGTCGAGTGGCGGGCGCATGAGGCGCTGGCCCGCGCGTCCGGCGTCCCCGGCGTGACGATCGAGACGCTGGCGGCCGGCGACCCGCCGACCCTGGTCGGCGACGAGGCGCGGGTGACGCACGCGTTCGTCCACGAGCTGCTCGTGGACAACCGCGTCTCGGACGAGACGTTCGGGCGCGCGGTGGCGTTGCTGTCGCTCGCCGGCGTCTTCGAGCTGATCGTGACGGTCGGTTACTACCAGATCATCGCGGGCGTGAACAACGCCTTCGATCTGTCGGGTTAGCCGCGAAAGGCGGGGAGATGAAAACCCTGGACGGGCACGCCGTCGTCGTCACCGGCGCGGGCCGCGGGCTCGGCCGCGCGTACGCGGTGCACGCCGCGCGTTCGGGCGCGGCGGTGGTCGTCAACGACATCGACGCGGCGGCGAGCGAGCGGGTCGCCCAGGACATCAGGGCCTTCGGCGGGACGAGCGTGGCCAGCGGGCACTCCGTGGCCGACCCCGACGCCGCCGCCGAGCTGGTCGACCTGTGCGTGAGGTCCTTCGGCGCCATCGACGGCCTGGTCAACAACGCCGGCCTGTTCCACCTGGCCGATCCGTGGGCCGAGGATCCGCGGCGCGTACGCGCGCTGGTCGAGGTCAACGTCATGGGCACCATCCAGTGCGGGCTGGCCGCGATCGCGCGGATGCGCGAGCAGGGCCGGCCGGGTTCCATCGTGAACGTCACCTCCGGCACCCATCTCGGCTTTCCCGGCGCCGCGGTCTACGGCGCCACCAAGGGCGCGGTCGCCTCGCTCACGTACGGCTGGGCACTGGACCTGCGGGAGTCGGGCATCAGGGTCAACGCGATCTCGCCGCTCGCCGTCACCGACATGAAGCTGCCCCCGCACGAGGGGCACGCGCGCCCCGAGGAGATCGCGGCGCTGGTGACGTTCCTGCTGAGCGAGCGGGCCGCGGGCATCACCGGTCAGGTCGTCCGGCGGGACCGGCGGATGCTGGGCCTCATCAGACATCCCGCGATCGGGGAGATGGTCGAAGGCCCGGCGTGGGAGGTCGACGACATCGAGCGCGCCTTCCGGACGTCGCTGGGCGACCTCGAGCCCGTCGGTTACGGGGAGCATCGCCTGATCCCGACCGGGCCCTTGAATGAAATAGAATAATGTTTATCATATTAAAGTAAGGGCCTACCGCTCGCCGACGGCGGCCGGTGAGGCACAGCGAGGTAGGAGGAGAGGGTCACCGTGACCGAGGCCAACGGGTCCGGCGCTCCACGGCTGCTGTTCCTGCACGACGCCGACGTGCTGCCCGGGCCGCTCGGCTCCCTGCGCGAGCTGGCGGCGGAGTTCGACGTGGAGGTCCCCCGCCACCCCGGGTTCGGCACGGACATGGACGCCGCGGCCGCCGACTGGGACTGCGTGGCCGATCTCGCCCAGCACTACCTGCACCGGCTGGAGCGCGACGAGGGCGACGCCGCAGGGCCGCTGCACCTCGCGGGGGCCGGCTTCGGCGGCTGGATCGCCCTGGAGATGGCGGTCCGCCGGCAGCGCCGGTTCGCCTCGCTCATCCTCGTCTCGCCGTACGGCGTGAAGCTGTTCGGCCGGACCGAGCGGGAGTTCGCCGACATCCTGCTGCTCGACCCCGCCGAGGTCGTCGAGCTCGGCTGGGCCGACCCGGCCGCCTGTCACGGGTTGCGCATGCCGGGCTTCCCCGCGCACCAGGACGACGCGCAGAACGAGCGGGCGTTCGCCGACCGGGCCGCGCTGGCGCGCTACGCGTGGAAGCCCTTCATGCACGACCCGCGGTTGCGGCGCTGGCTGCACATCCTGACGATCCCGACGCTCGTGGTGGCCGGCGGCGCCGACCGGCTGGTCGCGCCCGCGCACTCGAGCGCGCTGGCCGACCTCATCCCCGGGGCGCGCTACGTCGAGATCCCGGGGGCCGGGCACTACCCCTACCTCGAGACGCCGGACGCGTTCCGCCGGGCCGTGACGTCGTTCATATCCGACATCTCCGCGAACCGGAAGATTGGAGCCCGCCAGTGAAGTGCTTCCACTTCAGCGAGATGCCCTATCCGTACATCTCTCCCGAGGCGGAGGAAGAGAACCGCGGCCTGAAGTACTTCATGCCCAACCGCTACTACGACCCGGCCCGCGGCTACGAGCTGTACCAGCGTTATCTGGACGAGTACGAGCTGGCCGACGAGCTCGGCCTCAACCTGATGGTCAACGAGCACCACCAGTCCGCCTCGACGTTGCACGTCTCGGCGACGCTCAGCGCGGCCTCGGTGCTGGCCAGGACGCGCAACGGACGCGTGCTCGTGCTCGGCACCCCGCTGCCGCACCGCGAGAACCCGGTGCGGGTCGCGGAGGAGGTGGCCTATCTGGACTCGATCAGCGCCGGCCGCATCGACTGCGGATTCGTGCGCGGAGTGCAGGGAGAGACGTGGCCGTCCAACCAGAACCCCGCGCACAACATGGACATGTTCATCGAGGCGCACGACCTCATCAAGGAGGCGTGGACCCGCCACGACGTGTTCTCCTGGGAGGGGCGCTTCTACCACTACCGGTACGTCAGCATCTGGCCCAGGCCCTACCAGCAGCCCCACCCGCCGATCTGGGTGAGCGGGACCACGCGCCGGCTGGTCGAATGGACGGCGCGCCACGGATACACGCTGTGCAACCTACTCGGCACCTACGACGACACGGCGAGCTCGTTCCGGCTGTACAGGAAGACGGCGGTCGACGCCGGGCTCCCCGAGCCCTCCCCCGACAACTTCGCCTACCTGGCCTTCTGCCATGTGGCCCCCACGGAGGAACAGGCGCGGCGCTCAGGGGAGAAGCTCATGTGGTACCTGAAGCAGGGACGGTTGCGGCTGGGCGCGGCCAGCCCGCCCGGCTACTCGTCCACCACCGCCGCCGTCGCGGCGCTGCGCGGCAAGCTCGGCGAGGTGCGCAAGTACAGCTTCGAGCGCCTGGTCGACGAGGGGATCATGCTGGTCGGCACGCCGGACACCGTGGCCAAGCAGATCCAGCGCCTCTACGAGGCGACCGGGGTCGGCAACCTCATCCTGATGAACCAGGCCGGCGAGATGACCAGCAACGAGGTCCGCGACAGCCTGTGCCTGTTCGCGCGCGAGGTGCTCCCCGCCGTCGCGCCGATCGGCAGGGCGTGGCAGGACGACGACACCAGCTGGCGGGTCGACCGCGACCGCGGTCCGGTCGAGACCGTGCTCGCCAGCGCGCTGTCATAGCCGGATATCCGTCGAGCCGGATCAGTAGACGTCGAGCCGGATCAGTAGACAAGGACAAGGAGCGTGGCATGCCGAGGATCATCGTGCAGGCGGTCGAGGGCAGATCGCTCGAGCAGAAGCGGCGTCTCGTCCGGGCCATCACCGCAGGCGTCGTCGACGCCTTCTCGGTGTCGCCCGAGAGCGTGACCGTGGTGATCGAAGAAATACGGAAGGAACACCTCGCCAAGGCTGGGGTGCTGGCCGCCGACCGCGACGCGCACGCCGCCGGTGCGACGCAGTGAGCGCTGACACGGCGCCCGCGTCGACGCCCATCGGGCTCGACCCGGGGCTGGTGGGATCCGGCGCGATCGTCTTCGGCGTCGGCCCCGGCATCGGCCTCGAGTGCGCGCGTCTCCTCTGCTCGCTCGGCGCCAACGTCGCCTGCGTCGACGTGGAAGAGGCGCGCGCCGACGCGGCGGCCGAGGCGCTGCGCCCTGAGCCGGGCGCGGCCACCGCGCTGGTCTGCGACGTCCGCCGGCCGGACAGCATCAGGCACGGCGTGCGGCAGGCCATCGACGCGCTCGGCCGGCTGGACGTCGTCATCAACGTGGTCGGGCACGGCGGGCCGGCGGGGCCGGTCGTGGACATCACCGACGGCGTCTGGTCGGACGTGCTGGAGATCAACCTCGACCACCAGTTCTTCGTCGCCCGCGAGGTGCTGCGGCCGATGATCGAGGCACGGCGCGGCAGCCTCGTGTTCATCTCGTCGGTCAACGCCCTGGCGTCATCGCCCCTGCGGGCCGTCTACGGGGTGGCCAAGGCCGGTCTCGTCTCGCTCGCCCGCACCCTCGCCATCGAGACGGCGCCCTACGGTGTCCGCGTGAACACGGTCGCGCCCGGCGCCACCCGCACGCCGCGCCGCCGGCACCTCGCCGAGGGGGAGCTGGCCGCCGTCTACCGCGAGGCGATCCCGCTGGGCCGCCTGGCGGAGCCGATCGAGGTCGCCCGCGCGGCCACGTTCCTGGCCTCCGACCTCGCCGGCTACATCACCGGCGAAACCCTCGTCATCGACGGCGGGGCCAGCGTGAAGTACTGCCTGCCGGCCGGCAACTGAACGGCGGCGCCGCTACCAGCCGATGATCTCGTCGGAGAGGGCGGCGTAGTTGCGTTCGAAGCCGGCCGCGAGCTCCACCATGTGCGCGCGCATGAGCTCCTCGGCCCGCTCGCCGTCGCCGTCGAAGATCGCCTGGGCGACCGCCTCGTGCTCGCGCCGCACCTCGGCCCAGCGCGCGGGCGGCCGCTCCGCGGCGATCACCCGCTCGGTGTAGACCTCCTTGAGCGCCCGCCCGAACAGGTCGAGCACGCCGTTGCCCGACATCCCGGCGATCACGCCATGGAAGTTCTGCACCACGGACAGGTAACGCGCCTGGTCGTCGGTGTCGAGGGTCCTGTGGTCCTGCATCGACTTGGCCAGCTCGTCCAGCCGGTCCTCGTCACGGCGGACGGCGGCCAACCTGGCCATCATCGGTTCCATGATCACGCGCGCCTCGACGATCTCGCCGAAGCGGCTGCGGCCCATCTGGAGGAAGAGCGTCATGGTGCGCCCGAAGTTGTAGGGATCGGGCGACCCGACGACCGGCCCGCCACCCCGCCCGGGACGCACGCGCACCAGGCCGTTGTTCTCCAGGATCCGCAGCGCCTCCCTGAGCGTGCCGCGGGCCACGCCGTACATCTCGAGCATCGGGCCCTCGCTCGGCAGGCTGGCCCCCGCCGACAGGCCCTGCTCGACGATGTCCTCCACGATCTGCCGCGCCACGAGCTCGGCCATCTTGGCGGACCGCTGGCGGAACCGCGGCGTCCGCGGCGTAGTCGCGTCGGGCATCGCTCTCCTCTACGGCGGCGAATGGCCCTCACTATATCTGAGCATGTTTGCACTATTTACCGCATGACAGGCGCATGGTCGTCGCCGTGTACGTATAGGTGACAGGTCACTTGGCCGCAACGGTGAACGACGAGGTCAGGCTTCCCGCTGAGGAGTCGCCCGCGTAGACGTTGATCAGTCCCGGCTCCACCTTGAACGTCCCGTCGTTGCCGTAGAAGCCGACGCTGTCGCGGTTCAGCGTGAACCGGACCGTCCGGGACGCGCCGGGGGCGAGCGTCACCCGCTGGAACCCCGCCAGCCGCCTGACCGGCTGCGCGATGGACGCCACGGGATCGTTGACGTACAGCTGCACGACGTCGTCGCCGGTGCGCGAGCCGGTGTTGGCGATGGTGACCGACGCGGTGATGTCGCCATTCTGGCGCATCGTCCCCGAGCTCAGCCTGAGGTCCGACAGCTTGAACGTGGTGTAGCTGAGGCCGTACCCGAACGGGTAGAGCGGCGAGCTCGACCCGTCGGCGTACTTCGACGTCCACTTGGAGTTCGGGTCTTCCGGCCGGCCCGTGTTGGTGTGGTTGTAGTACAGCGGGAGCTGCCCGACGTACCGCGGGAAGGTGACCGGCAGCTTCCCGCCCGGATCGACCTTGCCGAACAGCACGTCCGCGACCGCGTTGCCGGTCTGGATGCCGCCGAACCACGCCTCGAGGATGGCCGGCGCCGCCGCGTGGGCCGCCGGGATGGTGAGCGGCCGGCCGTTGACCAGTACGACGACGAACGGCTTGCCCGTCGACTTGACCGCGTCGATGAGCGCCTGCTGCTGACCGGGCAGGTCGATGTTCTGGCGCGACGACGCCTCGCCGCTCTGCCCGGACGCCTCGCCGGCGACCACCACGGTGACGTCGGCGGCGCTCGCCGCGTCCTTGACGTCGCCGAAGCCGGGCTCGTCGGGCTGCGGGCAGTTGTTCACCGGGGTGTCGAAGCCGTCGCCGGTGATCTGGCAGCCGCGGGTGACGGTCACCTTGGCATCCGGCACGGCCCCGCGGATCCCGTCGGCGACGGTGACGACGTCGCCGCGCTCGCCGATGCCCGACCACGGGCCGAGCAGGTCGTTGGAGTCGGCGAGCGGCCCGACCACCGCGATCTTCGACAGCGAGGTGGACAGCGGCAGCGCGCCCCCGTCGTTCTTCAGCAGCACCATCGAGCGCGCCGCCGCGGCGCGGGAGGCGGCCACGTCGGCCGGCCGCATGGTCTTGCCGGGCGCCGCGGCCACGTCCGCGTACGGATGGTCGAAGAGCCCCGCCTTGAACTTCACCCTGAGCACGTCGCGTACGGCGTCGTTGATCCGGCTCATCGACACCTTGTGCTCGGCCAGCAGCTTCTTGCCGTTGGCCGCGATGTTGGTGCTGACCATCTCCATGTCGAGCCCGGCGTTGAGCGCGACCCGCGCGGCGTCCGCGCCGTCGGCCGCCACGCCGTGCGGGATCAGCTCCTGGACGGCGGTGTAGTCGCTGTCGACCAAACCGTTGAAGCCCCACTCGCCGCGGAGGATGTCGGTGAGCAGGTGGTGGTTGGCCGTGGCCGGCACCCCCGCGACCGTGTTGAACGACGACATGACCCCGTCGGCGCCCGCCGCGATGGCCGCCTTGTACGGCGGGAGATAGAGGTTGCGCAGGTCGGACTCGGAAATGTCCACCTGGTTGTAGTCCCGGCCGCCCTCTGCCCCGCCGTAGGCGGCGAAGTGCTTGACCTCGGTGATCACCTTGTCCTGCGCGCTGTAGTCGCGACCTTGCCCGGCGCGCACCTTGGCCGCCGCCATCACGGCGCCGAGGTAGGGGTCCTCGCCCGAGCCCTCGGCGATGCGCCCCCAGCGCGGCTCGTGCGAGACGTCGACCATCGGGGAGAAGATCTGCTTGATGCCCACGGCGGCCGACTCCCGCGCTCCCACGGTGAAGTCGGCGGCCGCCACCGCCGGGTCGAAGCTCGCCGCCTCGGCCAGCCCGATCGGGAACGTCGTTCGGAACCCGTGGATGGTGTCGTACCCGAACAGGATCGGGATGTGCAGCCGCGAGTTGTCGACCGCGAGATGCTGGATCTGGTCGATCTGGGCGGCGTCGGTGACCCCGAACACCGCCCCCACCTTGCCCGCTTTGGCCGCATCCTGGACGTCGGTGCCGTTACCCACCATCTGCTGGAGCTGGGCGAGCTTCTCGTCCACGGTCATCTTGCCGAGCAGCGCGTTGACCTTCGACTCGATGTCGGCGGCCCGGCTCGACGCCACCGCTCCCCCGCTGCCCGGGATTACCGCGGCGAGAACGAGCAGGCAGGCCGAAACGGCGACCGTCAGCGCACGCGATTTCGCGCTCCTGATGTGCATGGCGTCCCTTCCGAGGCGCGGCGAACGATCCGTTCTCCACCTGGCCACGGCAAGGCAGCCCGGCCCCCGAGCCGGAGACGATTCAACAACGTACGCCCTCAGACCGGTGCGTCAAGGGCATATCAGGATGAACCGGATGATGAGCTCAGGAGCGTGCTTCCTCCAGGGCGCGGCGGACGAGGACGCGGGCCAGGTGGCGGCGGAAGTCGGGGCTCGCGTTGAGGTCGGTCGGCGGCTCGGTGCCCTCGGCGGCCAGTTCGGCGGCCTGGGCCGCCGGCGTGCCGCCGGCGAGCGCCTGCTCGACGGCGGTCGCGCGCAGCGGGGTGCCGCCCATGTTGATGAGCGCCACCGCGTCGCCCTGCGCCGCGACGCCGACGATGGCCCAGTCGATGGCGCGCTTGGTGAACTTCTGGAACGACCAGCCGGACGTCGCGGGCTTGGGCACCCGGATCTCGGTGAGCAGCTCGTCGGGGTCCAGGGCGGTCTCGAACAGGCCCTGGAAGAACTCACCGGCCGGGATCTCCCGGGTGCCGGACGGGCCGCGGGCGACCAGGGTGGCGTCCAACGCCAGCACCACGGCCGGCAGGTCCGAGGCCGGGTCGCTGTGCGCCAGTGACCCGCCGATCGTGCCGCGGTGGCGCACCTGCGGGTCGCCGACCTGGCCGGCCGCGTGCGCCAGCAGCGGCAGCTCCGCGGCGAGGAGCTCGGAGTGCTCCAGGTCGTGGTGGCGGGTGAGCGCGCCGATCGCGATGTGGTCGCCCGCGTCGCGTACGTACGACAGCTCGCGGACCCGGCCGATGTCCACGAGCACCTCGGGCACCGCGAGCCGCAGCTTCATCAGCGGCAGCAGCGAATGCCCGCCGGCGAGCAGCTTCGCCTCGTCGCCGTACTCGCCGACGAGCGCGACCGCCTGGTCGGCCGACTCGGCCCGGCGGTAGGTGAACGACGCAGGGATCATGAGTTCTCCTCGGCGGCCGCCAGCACGGCGCGGACGATGTTGTGGTAGCCGGTGCACCGGCACAGGTTGCCCTCGAGGCCGGTCCGGACCTCGTCCTCGGTGGGATGCGGGTTCTCCTTGAGCAGGGACACCGCGGCCATCACCATGCCGGGTGTGCAGAAGCCGCACTGCAGGCCGTGCTCGGCCTGGAAGGCGCGCTGCATCGGGTGCAGCTCGCCCCCCTGGCCGGCCAGGCCCTCGACCGTGGTCACCTCGGCGCCGTCGGCCTGGGCGGCGAGGACGGTGCACGACTTGACCGACTCGCCGTCCATCAGCACGGTGCAGGCGCCGCACGAGGTGGTGTCGCAGCCGATGTTGGTGGCGGTGAGGTTCGCGATGTCGCGCAGGAAATGCACGAGCAGCGTCCGGTCCTCGACGTCCTCCTGGATCGGTTCGCCGTTGACCGTGATGGTCACCTTCACTGTCCGGCCCTCGCTTCGTTGATCGCGGTCCACACCCGTTCCGGCGTGGTCGGCATGTCGATGTGACGCACCCCGAGGTGGGAGACGGCGTCGACGACCGCGTTCTGCACCGCGGGCGTCGCGCCGATCGTGCCCGCCTCGCCGATGCCCTTGACGCCCAGCGGGTTGACCGGCGTCGGCGTGGCCATGTCGACCAGCTCGAAGCTCGGCAGCTCCGTGGCGGTGATGAAGGGGTAGTCGACGAGGGTGCTGGTGATCGGGTTGCCCTCCCGGTCGTACAGCACCTCCTCCAGCAGCGCCTGCGCGGCGCCCTGGGCGATGCCGCCCTCCCGCTGGCCCTCGGCCAGGATCGGGTTGAGGATCGGCCCGGCGTCGTCGACCGTCACGTGCCTGACCAGCCGGACCTTGCCGGTCTCGACGTCGGCCTCCACGACCGCGACGTGCGCGCCGAACGGGAACGTGGCCTTGTTGGAGGTGAAGTGGACGTCCGCGGTCAGCCCGTCCGGGCCGGCAAGCCGGGCGAGCCGTCCCCAGTCGAGCCCGATGTCCGGGGTGCCGCGCACCCGCCACAGCCCGCCCGCCTGGTCGAACTCGAGGTCGTTCTTGTCGGCTTCTAGCTCGTTGGCGGCCAGCTCCCTGGCCCGCTCCTTCACGTCGAGCGCGGCCTGGTGCACGGCGGTGCCGCCGAGCTGCAGCGACCGGGACCCGAACGTGCCGATGCCCATGGCGAGGGCGTCGGTGTCGCCGTGCTTGACGCTGATCTTGTCCATCGGGACGCCCAGCTCGTCGTGCACCAGCATCGCCCAGGCCGTGGCGTGGCCCTGGCCGTGCGGCGAGCTGCCGGTCCACGCGGTCACCGAGCCGTCGTCGTGGACCTCGAGCCGCGCGGTCTCGCCGAGCTCGGGGACGCCGCCGGTGATCTCGACGTAGGTGGACAGCCCGATGCCGAGCTGCACCGGCTCGCCGGCCGCGCGGCGCCGCTCCTGGTCGGCCCGCAGCTCGGAGTAGCCGGCGGCGGCCAGCACCCGGTCGAGCGCGGCGGCGTACTCGCCCGTGTCGTACTCCATGCCGCCCGGCGTCGTGTACGGGAACCTGTCCGGGGTCACGAAGTTGCGCCGGCGCACCTCGGCCGGGTCCATCCCGATCTCGGCGGCGAACAGGTCGACCGCCCGCTCGATCGCCGCGGTGGCCTCGGGGCGCCCCGCCCCGCGGTACGCGCCGACCGGCGTGGTGTTCGTCAGCACCACCTGGTAGCCGGCCCTGGTGTGCGCGATGTCGTAGACGCCGGTCGCCATCGCCTTGGTCAGCGTGGCCAGCAGCACGCCCTGCCGCGGGTAGGCCCCAGCGTCCTGGACCAGGTCGAGGTGGTAGGCGGTGATCCGGCCGTCCCTGGTCCCACCGATCTTGATGGTGTGGCGCTGGCCACGGCCGTGGGTCATCGCCACGAGGTTCTCGCTGCGCGTCTCCACCCACCGCATCGGGCGCCCGGTCCTGCGGGCCGCCCAGGCGACCGCGACCGCCTCGCGGTCGGCGCCGATCTTGGCGCCGAACCCACCGCCCACGTCCGGGGTGATCACTCGTACGGCGGACGGGTCGAGGCCGACGCCGCCGGCGATGGCGTCCCGCGACCAGTGCGCGTTCTGCGTGCTGACCCACGCGGTGAGCCGGTCGTCGGCCCAGGCCGCCGCGGCGGCGCGGGTCTCGAGCGGCACAGGGGCGACCCGCTGGTTGACGATGGTGCGCTCGACCACGACCTCGCAGCCGGCGAACGGGTCTTCGGCCTGGTCGGCCGCGCCGCCGTCGTCGGCGGCCACAACGTTCGACCCCGCGTCCGGGAACAGCAGCGTGTCGCCGCGCAGCGCGTCGTCGAGGTCGATCACGGCCGGCAGCGGCTCGTAGTCCACGTTCACCAGCTCGGCGGCGTCCTCGCCCTGGTAGCGGCCGTCCGTCACCACGAGCGCGACCGGCTCGCCGACGTACCTGACCGTGTCCCTGGCCAGCATCGGCTCGGCGATCGGCTGGTCGGCTGGGGGCGGCGGCACGTCGTCCAGATCCTGGGCGGTCAGTACCGCGACCACGCCCTCCGTCCCGAGCGCGGCCGAGGTGTCGATGCCCGTGATCCGCGCGTGCGCGAACGGGCTGCGCACGAACGTGACGTACGCCGCGCCGGCCAGCTCAGGGACGCGCAGATCGTCGGTATATGTGCCCCCGGCGGTCAGCAGCCGCGGGTCTTCCACCCGGACCACCCGGGTGCCCATGATGCTCACTGTGCTGTGCCTCCGGCGTGTAGTAAGCGCTGACTTCCGGTCACGATGGTGGACGCGGGACGCCGATTCACCGTAGGTCTCGACAAGTTTCCCGACGTCGCGCTTGTGATCAGACCACAAGGGTCCTTGAGTCGGCAATCACTTGCGAAGAACAATCACTCGCCAACAACAGGGTCATGCGACGCCTCACCTCACCGCCGCGAGCAGCGGGTCCAGCGCGTCGAGGTCGTCGTCGGGGACCGAGAGCACCACGCCGTCCACCAGCGGGCGCGCCTCGGCCAGCAGCGCGGCGGCCAGCTCCAGGCCGGTGGTCCGCTCGCGCTGGCGGCCCGCGCCCTCCAGGGCGGTCAGGGTGGCCGCCGGGATGGTCACGTCCGGCACCTCGTGGGCGAGGTAGTCGGCCTCCTCGAAGCCGCGCAGCGGAGCCACCGACAGCAGCACCGGCACATCCTCATCGGCCAGCGCGTCCATGATCCGGCGCAGCGCCTCCAGCTCGTACACCGGCGTGGTGACCAGGAACTGAGCCCCCGCACGCACCTTGGCACGGGTCCTGGCGATCTCGTCCGCGAGGTCCTCGGCGCCAGGGTTGATCCGCGCGCCGACGCAGAACGACGTCTTCGTCGTCAGCGGCAGCCCGTTGGAGTCGCGCCCGGCGTTCAGCGCGGACAGCAGTGAGACCAGGCCGAGCGCGTCCACCTCCCAGACGCCGTCGACGGCCGGGTAGTCGCCGAGCACCGGTGGGTTGCCGGTCTCGCAGATCACGCTGCGCATGCCGAGGGCGTGCGCGCCGAGCAGCTCCGCCTGGAGCGTCATGATCGTCTTGTCCCAGGTGGTCACGGTGGCGATGCTCTCGACGCCGGCGTGCTGCTGCAGGTGCAGCGCCATGCTGACCGAGCCGAGCTGGGCCCGCGCGCTTTCGCCGGCGGTGACGGCGACCAGCGCGATGCCGCGCTCGCGCAGCGCGCCCACCACGTCCATCGCCGCGTCGGCGACCCCGCCGACCGGCGGCGCGATCTCGGCGGCGGTGACGAACCGGCGGCGGGCCAGCCGGTCGGCGAGCCCGCCGTCCCCGATCCGCACCGGCGGCGCCGGCATGCGGGGGTGCGGCGCCGGTCGGGTGACCGGGCGGGCGACGGCGTCGCCGCCCGCGCCGTTCAGCTCGGCGATGCTCTCGGCGGCCACCCCGATGTGCGTCGGCGTCGTACCGCAGCAACCGCCGACCAGGCCGGCGCCGGCCTCCGCGAAGCGCCGCAGGTAGCGGGCGAAGTAGGTGCCGTCGATGTTGAACTCGAACCGCCGGTGGCCCAGCATGCGCGGCTGGCCGGCGTTCGGCTGCGCGCTCACCGGCAGCGAGGTGAACCTGATGAGGTCCTCCACCACGCCCAGCATGCGCTGCGGTCCGATGGTGCAGTTCGTGCCGAGCATCGCGATCGGCAGCCCGCTCAGCGCGGCGCCCACCTCGTGCGCGGTCTCTCCGCCGAGGGTGCGGCCGTCGTCGGCGAACGTCGCCTGCGCGATGATCGGTACGTCGCCCGCCTCAGCGGCCACCCGTACCGCTTCGACCAGCTCGTCGAGGTAGCCGAACGTCTCCAGGATGAGCACGTCGACGCCGGCCGCGACGAGCGCGTCGATCTGCTCCTTCAGGACGTCGATCCGTTCGGCGGCGCCGACGCGGTGCCGCTGCTGCGCGGTGACGGCCGGGGAGACCGACCCCGCCACGAAGACCGTCCGGTCGCCGCGCCGCCGCACCTCGTCCGCCAGCCGGACCCCGGCCCGGTTGATCTCCGCCACCCGGTCGCCGTAGCCCTGGTCGCCGAGCCACAGCCGGTTGGCGCCGAACGTGTTGGTCTGGATGATGTCGGCCCCCGAGCTGACGTAGCTCTCGTGCAGGGTCGCGACCAGCGAAGGGTCGGACAGGTTGAGCTCGGGCAGCGCCCGGTCGAGGGTGTTGCCCGCGGCGTGCAGCATCGTCCCCATCGCCCCGTCGGCGATGAGGACGCGGGTGCCGACGACGTCGACGAACCTCATGATTCCCCCAAAGCTGTGAGGATCTCGAGCGCCACCTGCGCCATGAGGCGATCCCGGTAGGCGTCCAGGTGCAGCCCGGTGATCTCCTCGATGCGCTTGATTCGGTAGGCCACGGTGTTGGGATGGACGTGCAGGTCGCGGGAGGCGCGCTGCGGGCTGCTGTTGGCGCGGAAGTACGCGGCCAGCGTCGCGAGGTACTCCGAGCGGTGCTCCCGCTCGTGCACGCTCAGCCTGCCCAGCACGTCGCGGGCGAACGAGCGCAGCTCGGCCAGCTCGGGCACCTGCAACAGCAGCCGGTGGATGCCGAGGTCCTCGAACGAGGCGACCGTGCCGGCCCGGCCGAGCCGGCGCAGCGTCTCGATGGTGCGGTGCGCCTCGGCGTACGACCGGGCGATCTCCTGCGGGTCGCGGCAGCAGCCGCCGATCCCGATGATCACCTTGGTGTCCGGGAACAGCTCGGCCAGCCGGTTCAGGCAGACGGCGGCGAGCCGGCGCGGCGCGGTCTCGGCCGGCCCGGCCGGCCCCGGCTCCGCGGCGACGACCACCACCTCGTCCTCGCGCGCCGAGATGATCGCCTCGCTCGCCCGGGTGGTGAAGAAGTGCTCGATGCTGTCGCGGGCGCGCTGGCGCAGCCCCTCGGCGTCCTCGACGCCCCCGCCGGCCCGAGGCACCTCGAACGCGATCACCAGCACGCTGTGGTCGCGGCCCGGCTGGTACCCGAGGTGCGCCGCCCACCGTTCGGCCTCGCCCTCCTCGCGGCCGCGCCCGAGCAGCAACCCCTCGACGAGGTCGTCGCGCACCCGCCGGGACGCGGCCGCGACCACGCGTTCGCGGCCGAGGATGACGCCGCAGATCGTGGCCGCGTGCTCGGTCACGAGGAGGCTCATGTCGTCTTCGAGGCTCTTGTCGGCGGAGTCGAAGGTGAGCAGGTGGGCCGGCACCTCGTCGCCGACGAGGACGGGCGCGACGATGGCGGCCGGCATGTCGCCGACCCGCGGCAGCCGCAGCGCCCGGTGGCTCTGCCGCGAGGCGCGCAGCACCTGCCCGAGCCGCGGGTGCACCACCTGCTCGCGGATGGTCTCGGCCGCCTGCTCGGGCGCGACGCCGGGTGCGCCGGCGGCCAGCACGTCCATCATCTCGTTGACGACGGCGACCGTCGCGTCCGTGCGGTCGGCGAGCAGCCGGGCGAGGCTGTCCAGGTCGGCGTTCTGCAGCGCGAGACCCGACAGATGGCGGTACACGGTCACCAGCTCGCGCAGCACCTTGTTCTCGCGCCCCAGGTCTTTGGGGCCGGCCACGTTAGGGGCCCGGCCGCGTGCCACCAGCCCATCCGCCATGATCCGCCCAGCTTATTACCTGATCTAGCCACAAACTTTGTGGAAGGCCACAAATAAGACAGATAGCACCATGAGTCCGGCTCCGGCGAGCTCGCCAGGACGTTTGTGTCCGGGCACAGGAACGCGCCGGGTTGTTTGGGGCATCCGTCGTTGATCCTGGCCGCGGGCCGGTGACAGCGTGCGAACCAGGTCTACCAACGGCGGGAGAGCCCTATGGGCGGATCTGAGACTTGCCCCCACTGCGGTGCGGTACGCGGCGCCGTGCCGGAGCGGCGCGGGCCGCTGGAGGCCCTGTACCAGGAGATCGCGCGGATCCGTGAGATCGCCGAACGGCAGGAAACCGACCGGCGGCCCGGTCCGCGCGACGTCGAGCATGACTCCGCGCGTGACCCCGCGCGGGACTCCGGGCGGGACCCCGGCCAGTCCGACCGGGAGACGATCGCACGGCTGACCCGCGAGGTGCAGATGCTCCGCGAGACCGTCGCCCGGCTCCGCGGCACCACGCACCGGGCCGCGACCGCCCGTCCCGCGCACCACGTACGATCACCGGCCGCCTGACCGGCCCGTTTACCGTTGAGGCTCCCCGACCGACCCGCGGGGGGACCACGCCGTTCGCCGGATGCTGATCGCTATTGCGTGATCATCGCGAATGGGCGATGGTGAGCGGTGGAGGAGTCGACGTCCCCGCCCGAAGGGCTGCGTCGATGCGTCGCTGGAACCGGACCGTCTTGTCGGTCGTCACGTCGTTCGCCACCTCGTTCGTCACGGCCGCCGCGCTGATGTTGACAGCGGCCACGCCCGCAAGGTCGGCGCAGCCCGCTGCCGCGGGCCGCGCGGCGAGCCATGCCGTCACCTACGACAGGTACTCGCTGATGATCGACGGGCGGCGGGTGTGGCTCTGGTCGGCCGAGTTCCACTACTTCAGGCTGCCCAATCCCGACCTGTGGCGGGACCAGCTCGAAAAGCTCAAGGCGGCCGGCTTCAACGCCGTCTCGCTCTACTTCAGCTGGGCCTTCCACTCGCCGGCGCCCGGCCAGTACGACTTCACCGGCGTGCGCGACGTCGACAAGCTGCTCGACATCGCCGCCGACGTCGGGCTCTACGTGATCGCCCGCCCGGGCCCGTACGTCAACGCCGAGCTGGACTCCGGCGGCTTCCCGGCGTGGTTGGGCACCATCCAGGGCCGGGCCCGTACCAGCGCCGACGACTACCAGGCCGCCTGGGAGGACTGGTACGACCACGTCAACGCCATCATCGCCCGGCACCAGATCACCGACGGCCGGGGCAGCGTCGTGCTTTACCAGATCGAGAACGAGTACGACGCGGGCGACGCGGCCTACATGGAGGAGCTGAAGGCGGCGGCCAGGGCGGACGGCATCACGGTGCCGCTGTTCCACAACGACAAGGGCCGCAACCTGCGCTGGGCGTCCGGCCCCGGCGCGCCCGACCTGTATGGGACCGACACCTACCCGGCGGGCTTCGACTGCAACCGCACGTCCTTCCCCGGTCTCACCGACTACCGCTTCCTGCGCCCCGGCGTGGGCGACCGGCCGTTCATCTGGGGCGAGTTCCAGGGCGGCGCCTTCGACCCGTGGGGCGGGCCCGGATACCAGGCGTGCCGCCGGATGACCGGGCCGACGTTCGAGCGGATGTTCTACGACAACAACATCGAGAACGGGTTCACCGTACAGAACCTCTACATGACGTACGGCGGGACCAACTGGGGCTGGCAGGCCGACCCGAACGTGGTCTACACGTCCTATGACTACGGCGCGGCCTTCACCGAGCAGCGCGAGCTCACCGAGAAGGTGCCGGTGCTCAAGCAGCAGGCCTACCTCGTCGCCTCCGTGCCCGACCTGCTGAAGACCGACGACATCGGCGAGCAGGCCGGTGACAACCCGGCGTTGCGGGTGTGGGTCAAGCGCAACCCGGACACGAACGCGACGTTCTACTTCGTCCGGCACGCCGGCAACGGCACGGCGGCCACGAACGACTCGACCACGTTCACCGTGGACGTCCCCGACGGCACCTACACGGTGCCGCAGCAGCCGGGCACCGCGCTGCAGATCAACGGCAGGGACTTCAAGATCCTCACCGCCGGCTACACCATGGACCGGCAGCGGCTCGTCTACTCCACCTCGGAGATCATGACGCACGCGCGGCTCGGCGACCACGACGTGGCGCTGCTGCACGGCCGGTCCGGCGAGCCGGGCGAGACCGTGCTGCGGTACGCGAGCGAGCCGCGCGTCGAGGTGCTCGCCGGCACGGTGACCGCCACCTGGGACGCCGCGCGCGGCGACCTGCGGCTGAACTACGTCCACGACGGTCTCGCGCGGGTGCGCCTCTCGGGTGGCGGCCGGCCGCCGCTCGACCTGCTGCTCGCCGACAGCGACACCGCCTCGACGTTCTGGCGGCTCGACGCGGCCGGCGGTCCTGTGCTCGCCCGCGGCGCCTACCTGGTGCGCTCGGCCGAGCGGCACGGCGGGGCGCTGACGCTGCGCGGCGACACCGCGGCCCCTGGCGGGTTGGAGGTCTTCGCCGACCGCGCCACGCGGGTCGTCTTCTGGAACGGGCGGCCACTGCACGCCACCAGGACGCCGTACGGCACGCTGACCGCGACCCTGCCCGGGCCGGCGCCGGCGCACCTGCCCGCGCTGACCGGCTGGCGCTACGCCCAGGACGTGCCGGAGGCCGACCCCGGCTTCGACGACGGCGGCTGGACGGTCGCCGACCACACCACCACGAACAACCCGACCAAGCCGGCCACGCTGCCGGTGCTCTACTCCGACGATTACGGGGCCCACTACGGCGACGTGTGGTACCGGGGCCACTTCACCGCCACCGGGGCCGAGACCGGCATCTCGCTCACCGCGGGCACCGGCCGCGCCGGCATCTGGTCGGCGTGGGTCAACGGGCGCTTCCTCGGCACGGTCAAGACCGGCACGGCCGGCGGCGACCAGAACTCGAGCGCGAACCTCGCCTTCCCCGCCGGCGTCCTGCGACTGGGCGCCGACAACGTCGTCTCGGTGCTCGTCCGGGTCATGGGGCACAACGAGGACGGCGGCAGCAACGACAACCAGAAGCGGCCGCGCGGCCTGCTCGCCGCGTCCATCACCGGCGCCGACCCCGCCGCGCCCGCGGCGACCTGGCGGATCGAGGGCGGGCGCCCCGACCCGGTGCGCGGCCCGCAGAACAACGGCGGCCTGCACGGCGAGCGGGCCGGCTACCCGCTGCCCGGCTACCCCGACCGCGGCTGGACGGCGGTGACGCTGCCGCGCCAGGAGACCACGCCGGGCGTGGCGTGGTACCGCACCACGGCACGGCTCGACCTGCCGGCCGGCCAGGACGTGCCGGTGGGCCTGCGCTTCACCGACGACCCCGCCCGCCACTACCGGGTGCTGATCTTCGTGAACGGCTGGAACGTCGGTCAGTACGTCAACGACCTCGGTCCGCAGCACGTGTTCGTCCTGCCGCAGGGCATCCTGCGCCACCACGGCAAGAACACCATCGCGCTCGCGGTCTGGTCCTACGACGACTCGACCGGCGGGCTCGGGCAGGTCGACCTCGTCGCGATGGCCGACCACGCCACCGGCGCCCGCATCGGCGACATCGCCTCCCCGCCCTGGCGCCCCGGCACCGGCTGACGGGCACCGCGGCGCCGCACAACTCCTTCACCTGAGGGTTTCACGGCCGGGCACCGGAGTTTCACGGCCGCTTGACAGCGAACTGGGTGTGCTCTGACTATGGGAGCGCTCCCACCGCAGACGGTTATGGTCGTTCGGGCATTCGGGGCCCGCGTGGGCGTGGGGTCGCCGGTTTAGCGAGCCCGGCGGCACGCGTCGCGGTCCCCGAGCCGCGCTCCACCGTGCGACCATGCTTGCTTCCGTCGTCGCGGTTCGTCGCTGGAACGGGGCGAGGACGGTGAGGATTCGCATGCGCGATTCGAAGGCCCTGCGTCTACGGCGACTGGTGACATGCACGGCAGTGGTGCTGGCGGTGGGAGCACTCATGACCACGCCGGGCCAGGCGGCCCCGGCCTCCGGCGCGCCGGCCGCCCGGGCCGCGGCCGCCTCGTCCGCGGCCGCGGCGGCCACCGTGACGGTCGACGCCAAGGCCGGGCTCGGCGCCATCCCCGGCACCGGGTACGGCATCAACGCCGCCGTGTGGGACTCCCACATGAACGACCCCGAGGTCGCCACGTTGATGCGCGCCGCGAACGTCGGCATGGTGCGCTACCCGGGCGGGTCGTACGGCGACATCTACCACTGGCGGGACAACACCGCGACCGGCGGCTTCGTCGCGCCCGGCACCGACTTCGACGCGTTCATGGGGACCGTACGGGCGGCCGGCGCGCAGCCGATCATCATCGCGAACTACGGTTCTGGCACGCCGCAGGAGGCCGCGGACTGGGTGCGGTACGCCAACATCACCAAGGGGTACGGCGCCAGGTTCTGGGAGATCGGCAACGAGCTGTACGGCAACGGCTTCTACGGTTCGGCCTGGGAGACCGACTCCCACTCCGACAAGAGTCCGGCAGCGTACGCCCGCAACGTGCTCGACTACGCCGCCGCGATGAAGGCGGTCGACCCGTCGGTCAAGGTCGGCGCGGTGCTGACGATGCCGGGCAACTGGCCGGACGGCGTGCAGAACAGCGGCGACCAGAACGACTGGAACCACACCGTGCTGTCCATCGTCGCGGGGTCGATCGACTTCGTCAGCGTGCACTGGTACCCGAGCGCGTCGTCCGCTGCCGACACGCTGACCAGGCCGTCACTGGTCGCCGACTCGCTCTACCAGCTCCGCCGCCAGCTCGACCAGTACGCCGGCGACCGGGCGAGCGACATCGGCATCGCGCTGACCGAGGTGAACACCAACCTCACCCCGCAGACCACGCCGATGAGCGCGCTGTTCGCGGCCGACAACTCCATGACGTGGCTGGAGAACGGCGTGTTCACCGTCGACTGGTGGAACACCCACAACGGCGTCGGCACGGTGGGGACTGTGGACGGCGTCACCGACTTCGCCGACTTCGGCGCGCTGTCCAGCGGCCTGTGCTCGGGCGACGTGTGCGAGCCCGCCGCCAACACGCCGTTCCCGGCGTACTTCGGCATGAAGATGTCCGGCACGCTGGGCGGGGCCGGCGACACCATGGTGCGGGCCGGCTCGACCGACCCGCTCGTCACCGCGCACGCCGTCCGGCATGCGAACGGCGACCTGAGCGTCATGCTGATCAACAAGGACCACGACAACGCGCACACGGTGTCCCTGGCCTACACCGGGTTCACCCCGGACGGCGCCACCCCGACCGTACGGTCGTACGAGCGGAACGCGACGTCGATCACCTCGGCGCCGGCCGGCGCCGCCGACGCCCAGAGCGTCCCGCCGTACTCGATCGTGACGGTCGACCTGCACGCGGCCGCCGGAAGCACGACCGCGCTGGCCGCGCCCGGCCGGCCGGGGGTGTCCGGAGTCACCGACACCAAGGCCACGGTGTCGTGGCGCGCGAGCGCGGGCGGCACGGTCGACAAGTACGAGGTGTACCGCCAGGTCGGCAGCGCCAGCGAGCTGCTCGGCACCACGACAGGCACCTCATTCACCGCCGCCAACCTGCGGCCCGGCACCGGGTACGCGCTGAACGTCCTGGCCCGCGACCACGATGGGCGGCTGTCCGCGCCGTCGGCCCCGGTGCGGTTCACCACAGGGACGCCGAGCGACAGCGCCTGCACCGTCTCCTACCGGGTCACCAACGCCTGGGGCAGCGGCTTCGTCGCCGATGTCGTCATCACGAACCGGAGCGCGGAACCGGCCACCGGCTGGACCCTGGCCTTCACCTTCCCCGCGGGCAGCGAGAGGGTCGACAGCGGCTGGAACGGCACCTGGACCGAGACCGGCCGCGACGTCACGCTCACCCCGGCCGACTTCAACACGACGCTGGACGCGAACGGCGGCACGACCGACGTCGGGTTCGTCGGGGCCAACGACGGCGCGTACCCGTCACCCGGCGCGTTCACCCTCAACGGCACGATCTGCTCGACGACCTGACCCGGATCCCTATCATCGAGGTTGTCCGGAGAGGGGGCGGTATGCCGGCCGCTGACGAATGGGTCGTTGTCGGGCTCGACAACGGCGGGACGAGCAACAACGCCACGGTGCTCGACGCATCGGGACGATTTCTGGTCGACCGTCTCGTCGAGGTGCCCAGTCGCGTGCGGGAGGGGCCGGGGCCCGCGGTGGAGGCGCTGGACCTCGCGCTCGACCTGGTGCTCTCGCGCACCGGCACGCCCAGGTCGGCGGTACGCGCTGTGGGCCTCGACACCCCGGGCCCGGCGAGCGCGGACGGCGTCATCTCCCAGAAGGGCGCCACGAACTTCTCCGAGCCGGCGTGGCACGGGTTCGACGTCCGCGGCGCGCTCGAGGACCGGCTCGGCCTGCCCGTGGTCTACAACAACGACGGCAACGCGGCGGCCCTCTACGCCCACCACGTCCTGTTCGGCGACGCCGCCGCCGACCACTCGTCGGTCTCCGCGATCGTCGGCACCGGGCTGGGAGGCGGCGTGATCGAGGCCGGCCAGGTCATCAAGGGCGCCGCCGGGATGGCCGGGGAGCTCGGTCACATCCCGATCCCGATGGAGGGGCTGCTCGCCGACGGCCAGCCGGTGCCGGCCTGCAACTGCGGCCTCGTGGCCGATGCCGAGAGCGTCGCGTCGCTGACCGGGATCGAGCGGAACCTCCTGCCGTACTGGCTGACCCGGTTCCCGGGCCACGAGCTCGCCGCGGCCGACTCCCCCACCACGGCGGCCCGCCTCGTCCGCGGCTACGGCGAGAAGGAAGATCCGCTGGCGCTCAAGATCTTCGAGCAGCAGGCGATGGCGCTCGGCCGGCTCTTCACGATCGCGGCCAACTTCACCGACCCGCACACCTACTTCGTCGGCGGCGGAGTGGTCGAGACCACGCCGCGTTTCCGGGAGTGGTTCCTGCGCCGGGTCAAGGAGAACACGGTGCTGCGCGCCGAGCAGGCCCAGGTGGCGACCTTCGCCCTCGTCCCCGATCTGGACATGGCCGGCGCCCGCGGTTCGGCGATCGCCGCGCTCACATCGCTGCCCGAGCCGGTGTGACCGGCGCCGACCGCCGCTTCGACCCGGATCACTGCCGGTCCGGCCCCGCGGGTTCGGACATCTCGGCGGCGCGGCGCCACAACGACCACGCGGCCGCGTTGCCGCGATGCGGGCGGATGCGCGCGCGGAGGGTGGCGAAGGCCGCGTCGGCCCAGCCGGACCGCAGGTACGGGTAGCCGTCGAGGAACCTGTGCCACGTCTCGACCGCCACCTCGAGGTGTCCCGCGTCGAGGTGAATGCCGGCCAGCCAGGCCAGCGTGACGGTATGAGACCTGCGCTCGCCCGAGCGCCGGTGCCGCAGCGCGGCGGTCATGGCGGAGATCGCGCCCCGCCGGTCACCGAGCGCCAGCAGCACCTCGGCGCGCTGGTGGTCGAGCGACGCCCGCTGGTAGGGGCCGATGACATCCGGGATCGGGTTCGCCCGGTCCATCCTGCGTTCGGCGCCCCGCAGGTCGGCGAGCGCGGCGCCGCGCTCGCCGACGAACGCCCTGGCGACGGCGAGCTGGCCGAGCATGAACGCCACCGTGATCGGTCCGGCCTTGGGTGTGATCTTGTTCGCCGCGGCCTCGGCCAGCCGCAGGGCTTGGACATGGTGACCCAGGTAGTGCGCCTGCGCGCTCATCGCCCCCAGCACGACGCCGTACGCCACCCGGTCGCCGGACTCGGCGGCCAGCCGCAGCGCGGTCAGGTAGTACTGCTGCGCCGCACCCTGCATGTCGTCGTCGAAGCACATGAACCCGCACAGGTACGCCAGGTTGGCCGCCGTGGTCAGCATGCGGCGCTGGAGCCCGAGTCGCCGGCCGCCGTCCCTGAGCCGTGGGGCGAGGTCGGAGGCCAGGTAGGCGGCCAGGGCGGCGCGCGCGTGCCCGCCGCCGAAGGTGGCGTCCGCGGCGGCGAAGAATCCGGCGACCCGGACGGCCGCGTCGGCCTGCGCCGGCCAGCCTCGCTGCCTCGTCGGAGTGAGCCGCCCGCCCGCTGAATCCCCGGCCGGACCGCCGGCCGCACGGGTGGCCGGATGGGCGGCCGAAGGCGTCGCCGGACCGGCGAGCCCCGCCGGCGCCGGCAGGCCGGACCACGGCGGCGGCTGCGCCTCGGTCAGCGTGTAGACCACCTCCCGCAGCCGTGCCCGCCGGTTCGGGTCGGCGTCGATGGCGCTCAGCTCGACCAGCGCGGCCGCCGGGTCGTCCATCGCCCAGGGGTCGGGCGTCACGCTCTCGTCGCCCATCGCCAGCCCGGCGGCGCGTGCGGTGACCGGGCGGCGGAGCCTGCGGGAGAGCGCCTCGGCGACCAGTTCGGGCACGGGCGGGCGCGGGCGGACGCCGGCCAGCCAGTGCGAGACGGAAGCGCGGGTGCAGGACAGCGGCAGGCCCGACTCGGCGCCGATGGCGTTGACGGCGCGCGCCAGCCCCGCGCCCGTCCAGCGGGCCTCGGCGAGCAGCGCGCGCAGCCGCTCGTTGGGTTCGCGCCGGGCCACCATCACCGCACCTCGAAACGTCCGGGCCCATCGCCTCCCGGCGGCCCTCACCAGTCGTCGTTCCCGAGTGTGACCGCCGCACGTGGATGATCAGATCGGCCTGGCGTCCCGGCCCGTGTGGACGCCGCGACGACCCGGGGGACGCCACCGCGTCAACGCGGGCGCCACATACTTGGGGCATGGCTGATGACGACGGCCTCAACCTGCCGGCGCCGTGCCTCGTCGTTCTCGTGGGGCCCGGGGCCTCGGGCAAGTCGACCTGGGCGGCGGCGCACTTCCGCCCGGAGGCGATCGTGTCGAGCGACCGGCTGCGCGCGCTCATCGGGGCGGCCGAGGACGACATCGGCGCCAGCGAGGACGCGTTCAGGCTGCTCGACGAGATCGTCAGGCAACGGGTGCGCCGCCGGCTCACCACGGTCATCGACACGCTCGGGCTGAGCGCGGAGCGGCGGGCGGCCTGGCTGGACCTGGCGAGAGCGCATGATCTGCCCTGCGTGGCCGTGGCCTTCGACACGCCGGCCGAAGAGTGCCGCGCGCGTAACAGGCAACGGTCCAAGCGCATCCCCGCCGACGTGCTGGCGGCCCAGCTGCGCACCTGGGCCCGGGTCGGCGAGTCGCTGCCGGCCGAGGGGTACGACGCCGT
Organism: Streptosporangiaceae bacterium; assembly: GCA_036378315.1. Classification (GTDB taxonomy): domain Bacteria; phylum Actinomycetota; class Actinomycetes; order Streptosporangiales; family Streptosporangiaceae; genus CALAED01. The sequence goes on from DASUWU010000087.1 coordinate 69,155, forward strand.
GCTGTCGCCCCGGCCGGTACGGGTCGTGCCCAAGGCGTTCGCCGCGGCGCGGGAGGCCGCGCGGCGCCAGCGCGAACAGCCGGCCGGGCTGCGCTTCGGCCTGCACCTGGCCGCCTACCCATGGCGGGCGGCGATGGCCGACCGGCTCCGGGAGATCGCCGCTGCGGCCGAGGAGGCCGGTTTCGACGCGATCTACGTCATGGACCATTTCCGGCAGATCCCCCAGTTCGGGCGGCCCTGGGAGGACTTCCTCGAGTCCTACACCACGCTGGCCTACCTGGCCGCCTGCACCACGCGGGTGCGGCTCGGCGCGCTGGTCACCGGCGTCACCTACCGCAACGTGGCGCATCTCGGCAAGATCGTGGCCACGCTCGACGTGCTGAGCGGCGGCCGGGCGACGTGCGGCCTCGGCCTGGCCTGGTTCGAGGACGAGCACGTGGCCTACGGCTGGGACTTCCCGCCGGTCGCCGAGCGCTACGCCCTGCTGGAGGACGCGCTGCGGCTGCTGCCCCTGCTGTGGGGTCCCGGCGCCCCGGCGTTCCAGGGCCGGCGGCTCACCGTGCCGGACACGACGTGTTACCCGCGCCCGCTGCAGGAGCACGTGCCGGTCATCGTCGGCGGAGGCGGCGAGCGGCGCACGCTGCGCCTCGCCGCCCGGTACGCCGACGCGGCCAACGTCTTCGGCGACGTCGCAACCGTCCGGCGCAAGGCGGCGGTGCTGCGCGACCACTGCGCCGCGGCCGGGCGCGACATCGCACTCACCCACCTGTCGACCGCGCTCGTCGGCGCGGATGACACGCAGGTCGCCGAGCTCGTCGAGCGGCTGCGGCCGCGGCGCCGCGATCCGGCGCGGTTCGCCGCCGCGGTGAACGCCGGCACGGTCGCCGATCACATCGGCCGCTTCCGCGAGCTGGCCGAGGCGGGCGCCGCCGAGGTCATGGTCAGCTTCCCCGACCTCACCGACCCGGCGCCGGTCGAACGCATGGCCAAGGTGATCTCGGCCTTCCGCTGACCGCGCCGTTGCGGTCAGCCCGGCTGGCAGCGCGGGCACCATACGGTGGAGCGGCCGGCCAGCCGGCGGCGGGCCAGCCGGACGCCGCAGCGCGGGCAGGTCGCTTCCTTGTCATCGCGGACGCCGGTCAGCCAGGAGCCGCGCGGCGGCACCCGCCCCTCCTTGATCGACTCGCGCAGCACGCGGCGCATGGCCCGGTGCAGCCGGCCGCACTCGTCGCCGTCCAGGTCGCCGGCCGCCCTGGCCGGATCGACCCCGGCCTGCCAGCACAGCTCGTCGGCGAGCAGGTTGCCGAGCCCGGCGATGACCGTCTGGTCGGTGAGCACCGACTTGAGCCGGCCGCGGCGGGCGGCGAGCAGCTCGGCGAGCTCCCGCCTGGACACCTCGAGCGCGTCGGGGCCGAGCCGTCCGAGCGCCCTGTCGACCTCCGCCGCGTCACCGGCGAGCCGGACGCCCTGGAGTTTGCGCATGTCCCGATAGCGCAGCTCGCCCCCGCCGCCGAGCTCGAACACCACCCGGTCGTGCCGGTGTTCCGGCTCGTCCCCGCCGTGCCAGGACAGCGACCCGGTCATGCCGAAGTGCAGCAGCACGGTCGGCCCGCCGTCGGTCGGCGCGATCAGCCACTTGCCGTGCCGGCGCGGCCGCCGGAACCGCCGCCCGCGGACGGCCCGGTCGAGCCGGCGCGGGGTGGTGCCGCGCACCACGCCGGCGTCGCGCACCTTGACCCGCTCGATCGGCCGTCCCTGGGCGTGGTCGGCGAGCACGCGGCGGAAGCCTTCGACGTCGGGAAGTTCCGGCATGCCATCGGCATACCCGCCCGGCGGCGGACGGATCGTGGTCGGATCGTGGTCGGATCATCGGGCGGCGGTGCCGATCAGCCCCTCGCGGGTGACGAGACCGGCGAGCTCGGCCTCGGTCAGGTCGTTGGTGCCCGCCGGCCGGACCGGCAGCACCATGTAACGGCTCTCGGCGCTGGAGTCCCACACCGTGATGTCGACCTCCGGCGGCAGGCGCAGACCGAACTCGGCGAGCACGGCGCGGGGGTCGCGGACCACGCGGGACCGGTAGGCCTCGCTCTTGTACCACGACGGCGACGGGCCGAGCAGACCGATCGGGTAGCACGAGCAGAGCGTGCAGACGATCACATTGTGCCGGGCGGCGGTGTTGGCGACCACTTTGAGGCGCTGCTCCTGGAGGCCGGAACGCATGGAGAGGCCGACCTCGGGCAGGGCGGCGTTCGCATCGGCCAGCAGCCGGTCGCGGAAGCCGGCGTCGGTCCACGCGCGGGCCACGATCCTGGCCCCGTTCAGCGGGGAGGCGCCGGCGAGGAAGCGGTCGAGGATCGCGTCGAGCTCGGCATCGTCGACGAGGCCGGCCGCGCTCAGCCGCTCTTCGAACCGGCGCACCCGCGCGGCGATCGGCGCGTTCGCGCTCCCGCTGCCGTGGTGACCGTCGCTCACGACAGGTGCTCCTCCGTGTCGGCGCGCACCGGCGGGGCCGGCGCGAGGTAGGACTGCCAGAGGTCGACCGTGACCTCGTGGTCGCCGGTCCCCCACAGCTCGGCGGCGGCGAACCGTACGGTGTAGACGGGCTCGACCCACGGCGCGGCGGCTCCCTGGGCACGGTCGTCCGGCAGCGGCCACGTGCCCTGGACCTCGACCACCTCGCCCACGTGCCCGCGGACGTACCTGGGCACCCGGGTGTGGTGGTCGGGGTCGTACGCCCGGGTGATCACGCGGTCGCCCGGCACGAACAGCGCCACGATGTCCGCGCCCGTCCCGGTGCCGGCTCCGGGGCCGCCACCGGGGGCGGTCGCCGGCCGGGCCGGCCGGCTAGGCATCAGGCGGGCCATCCCGCTCCTCCGGTACCAGCCGCTCCATCGCGGCGAGCCAGCGCTCGTAGTACGAGGCCGCGAGGTACTCCGCAGGGGGCATCCGCTCGATCGCGTCGCGGAACTGATCGAGGTTGTACACCCCGCGGCGGAGCAGGGCGGCGTTGAGCGCGTAGACGCGCGCCTCCCAGTCGGCCCGGAAGGGCGGCTCGTCAGCCTCGACCACGATCTCACCGAAGCCTGTCTGGCCGCCGATGTCATTGACGCGGCTCATACCACCAGGAAATCACGATTTATCCGACTTTGAGTTCGGCGATCCGCATGAACCCGGTCGAGGTGCCGGGGGCCGGGCTGGTCATGTCCAACCGGATCCTGCTCGTCCGGACGGGGTCGAAGGTCAGCGTGGTCGCCTCGTTCGACGCGGTGGCCCGGTCGACCCGGAGGTTCCGCACCGGCACGAATGCCCGGCCGTCCCAGTAGCCGACCGCGATCGACGCCGGCATGGCGTTGCCGCCGTCGATCGTGAAGAAGGCCTGCAGCCGGCCGACCGGCCCGCCGGCCGGCACCGCGACCGAGACCCACTCGGCCGGGTGCGCCAGGCTGATGGCCGGCAGCAGCGCGGTGGCCGACTTGTTGTAGAAGTTCGACCAGCCGGTGGACGTGCTCCCGTCCAGCATCGCCGCCGGCACGGTCTGCGGCGCGCCCGAGTAGCTCGCGTCCGCCGCCGCCTCGGGGACCGGCGGCGGCGCCGGCGGATGGTACGGATCGGCCGGCGCGACCGCGGCCCCCGGCGCGGCCGTGGCGGCGATCGTCGCGCTGCCTCCGCGCAGCCCGGGAGATGTGGCCGTGATGGTGATCCGTCCCGGCCGGCCGCCGGACTGGACGATGGCCAGCGCCTTCCCTGCCCAGGCCTGCCGCGACGAGGCCTTGTAGTTCTCGGCGCTCTCCTCGCGTCCGTTGTCGAGGCCGGCGAGCGCGCCGCCGCCGACCCTGAAGTCGATGGCGTTGGTCGCCCCGGGGACGGTGACGCCGCGCGCGTCCACGACGTCCACGGTGACGAACGACAGCGACCGGCCGTCGGCGGCGATGACCCGCTTGTCGGGGGTGAGCCGCAGCGCCGCCGGCGCGCCGGCGGTCTTCAGCTCGTCGGTGGCCACGACCCTGCCGTCCCTGCTGGCCTTGGCGACGAGCGTGCCTGGCGTGAACGGGACGGTCCAGGCGAGATGCAGCTTGCCCGCGCTGCCGTTCGGGCTGGTGTAGCTGCCGGGGAACGGGCCGGACGTGACCGTCTTGTCGTCGTGGGTGGCCTCGGTCGTCTCCAGGTAGCGCCGGCCGTCGGTCGTCGTCTTGCGGTCGAACCTGCGGACGCCGAGCGACTTGCCGTTGAGGAACAGCTCCACCGTGTCGACGTTGGCGTAGGCCCACACCTGGACCGGCTCGCCCGACCTGTGGTCGGTCCAGTTCATCGGCAGCAGGTGGACCATCGGCTCGGCCGTCCACTGGCTGCGGAACAGCCAGTACATGTCCTTCGGGAAGCCCGCGGTGTCCACGGCGCCGAAGAAGGACGCCTTCACCGGGAAGACGTTGTACGGGGTCGGCTCGCCGATGTAGTCGATCCCCGACCAGAGGAACTGGCCGGCGAAGTACGTCCGGTCGCGGTCCTTCTTCAGGCCGTACTCCCCGCTCATCGTCCACGACGCCAGGTTGTTGTCGTAGGAGGACGTGCCGCGCTTGCCCGGCGTGTAGTTCTCGCCCGTGTTGAGCTGGTCGGGGTCCTGGTAGACGCCGCGGGTCGAGGTCTCCGACGACGACTCCGACTCGAAGAAGAACTTCGTCGGGTACTTCGCGTGCAGCGCGTCGACCGAGCCGGCCGTGTTGTAGTTCAGGCCCATGCCGTCGAGCAGGTTCAGGATCTGGTCCTGCGCCGAGCCGGTGGCCGGCACGCCGCGGTACTTGTCGGAGCCCATGACGATCGGGCGGGTGGTGTCGATCGACCGCACGTCGGCGATGAGCCGCTTGGCGATGGGCACCCCGACGGACACGTTGGTCGAGTCCGGGATCTCGTTCCCGATCGACCACAACACCACGGCCGGGGAGTTCTTCGCCGCGTTCACCATCTCCTTGACGTCGGAGTCGCTGTTGGCGTCGAAGAACCGGCCGTAGTCGAACCTGACCTTGGGCGTGCGCCAGGTGTCGAACGCCTCGACCATCATCACGATGCCGAGCCGCTGGCAGACGTCGATCATCTCCGGCGAGGGCGGGTTGTGCGAGGTGCGGAACGCGTTGACGCCCATGCTCTTCATGATCGTCATCTGCCGGACGAGGGCGTCGCTGTTGATCGCGCTGCCCAGCGCGCCCAGGTCATGGTGCAGGTCGACGCCGTGCAGCTTCATCGGGGTCCCGTTGAGCGAGAAGCCGCCGTCCGGGTCGAACCTGAACCACCTGACGCCGAAGGTCGTGGTGGTCGTGTCCACCCTGCGGCCGCCGGCGCTCACGTCGGTGCGCAGCGTGTAGAGGTACGGGTGGTTCGTGGACCACAGGACCGGGTGGTCCAGCCTGATGTCGCCGGCCGCCTGGTCGCCGCCGGCCGCCACCTTCGCCGTCCGCGCGGCGACGGTCCTGCCCCGCGCGTCGCTGATCGTGGACACGACGTCCACCGGGCCGGGCGCCGCGCCGGCCACGCTCGTCTCGACGTGCACCGTCGCGTAGCCGGCCGGGTAGGTGTGCTCGAGGTCGGGTGTGGTGACGAAGACGCCGTGCCTGGCGACGTGCACCGGGTCGGTGACGACGAGGTGCACGTTGCGGTAGATGCCGCTGCCGGAGTACCACCGGCTGCTCGGCAGCTGGTTCCGCACCTTGACCGCGATGACGTTGGGCGTGGTGCCGTCCGTGTGCGCCAGCTTGGTGATGTCGATGTCGAACCCGGTGTAGCCGTACGGATGGTTCCCCGCGAGCTGCCCGTTGACGTAGACGTAGGAGTCCATGTAGACGCCGTCGAACTCGACCGAGATCTGCTTGCCGGCCATCGAACGGGGCAGCGTGAAGGTCTTGCGGTACCAGCCGAGGCCGCCCTGCAGGAAGCCGGTGCCGCTGTTCGTGGTGCCGGTGGCCGTCGGGTTCAGCTCGATGCTCCAGTCGTGCGGCAGGTTGACCCGCCGCCACCCCGAGTCGTCGAAGCCCGGCTGGGCGGCGTCCGCGAACGCGCCGGTCGGGTCGGTGATGCCGTCGGGGTTGGCGAGGGCGAAGCGCCAGCCCTGGTCGAAGTCCTGGCTGCGCACGTCGCTTCGCGCGTTACTCAGCACGTCACTCCGTAGATCGTGCGCGCCCGGCCGGGTCGGCGTCGCCTGGGCGCGGGCGGCGCCGAGCGCGAGTGCGCAGGCCGAAGCGGCCGCGACGGCAAGGACTCTGTTGAGCAGTGGTCCGAACATGGTCCCTCGCCGCCCGTCACTCGACATTAACCAACAGAAAGCAGCAAGATCGAACAGCCTCGTTATCGTCCGCCCAGACCACGGGGCTGTCAATGGGCGGGCGGGATTTGCCATCCTTGCGGGGGCGAGGCGGGAAGCGACCGATCGAGGTGCCTGAGTGTCGATGCGGATCACGGCCATCGCGGCCACCGACCTGTTCGTCGGGCCGCCCCAGCACCCGTACCAGGTGGTGCGGGTGACCGTCGCCGGCCCGGCGACCGGCCCGCTCCGCGTACGGATCGAGGGGCCGGCGGTGACGACCCCGGAACCCGAGACCGTCCCGGGCCCGGCCGCCGGCGAGGAGCGCACCGTCGAGGTCGGCGTCGCCGTGGCCGCGCCGGCCGCCGAGGGTTCGGCCCGCCGCGTCACCGCGATCGCGGAGACCGACGGCGAGCGGGCCACCGCCGAAGGCGAGGTGGAGGTGGCGGCCACCGGCTGGACGATGTGGATGGTCTCGCACTTCCACTACGACCCTGTGTGGTGGAACACCCAGGCCGGGTTCACCGAGACCTGGTACGACCTGCCGGCCGCCGACGAGCTGCGTCCGCCCGTCGTCAAGACCGCCTTCGACCTCGTCCGCGCCCACCTCGACGCGGCCAGGCACGACCCCGACTACGCCTTCGTGCTGGCCGAGCTCGACTATCTCAAGCCGCACTGGGACGCCCATCCCGAAGACCGGGCCGACCTGCGCCGCTTCCTCAGCGAGGGCCGGGTCGAGCTGGTCGGCGGCAACTACAACGAGGCGAACACGAACCTCACCGACCCCGAGTCCACGATCCGCAACGCGGTCTACGGCATCGGCTACCAGCGCGACGTGCTGGGCGGCGACCCCAGGTCGGCCTGGATGCTCGACGTCTTCGGGCACGACCCCGCCTATCCGGGCCTGATGGCAGACGCCGGGCTCGACTCCAGCGCCTGGGCGCGCGGCCCGTTCCACATGTGGGGCCCGAACCGGCACGTCGGCGACAACCGCCGCATGCAGTTCCCCAGCGAGTTCGAATGGATCTCGCCGACCGGCCGCGGGCTGCTGACCAGCTACATGGCCAACCACTACGGCGCCGGATGGGAGATCGAGGACCAGGCCACGACGCTGGACGCGGCCATGGCGGCGGCGTACCGGCAGTTCGGCGAGCTCAAGCCGGTGGCGGCCACGCGCAACGTGCTGCTGCCGGTCGGTGCCGACCACGTCGTGCCGTCCCGCTGGTGCACCGAGATCCACCGCGCCTGGCCGAAACGCTACGTCTGGCCACGGTTCCGCACCGGGCTCCCCCGCGACTTCTTCGCCGCCGTGCGGGCCGAGACCACCGGGCGCGGCCGCGCGGCCAGCCCGCAGACCCGGGACATGAACCCGGTCTACACCGGCTGCGACGTGTCGTACATCGACACCAAGCAGGCCCAGCGCGCCGCCGAGGTGGCCGTGCTGGACGGCGAACGGCTGACCACCCTGGCGGCGTTGCTCGACCGGGCCCGGTATCCGAGCGAGGCGCTGGACCGGGCGTGGCGGCTGCTGGCGTTCGGCGCGCACCATGACGCGATCACCGGCAGCGAGTCCGACCAGGTCTACCTCGACCTGCTCGGCGGCTGGCGCGAGGCCTACGAGCTCGGCACGTCGGTGCGGGACGACGCGATCCGGCGCATCGCCGCGCTGGCCGACACCGGCGCCGGCACCGGCACCGACATCGACACCGGCACCGGCCGGCCCGTCGTCGCCGTCAACACGCTGTCCTGGACCCGCGACGGCATCACGACGGTACGGCTCGCCTACCCGCGCGGTGCGACGACCGGTGTCGAGGTGCGCGACGACGCGGGCGCTCCGGTGCCGGCCGTCGCCGAGGGCCTGCGGCGGCACGGAGACGGCAGCCTCCGGCTGATCACCCTGACCTTCCTCGCCCGGGCGGTCCCGGCGCTCGGATACCGGGTCTACCAGGTGGCGGACGCCGCCGCCCCGCCGCCGGGCTGGACCCCCATGGACGGCGCGGCGGCGCGGAACCGCGCCTTCCGGATCGAGGCCGATCCCGCGCGCGGCGGCGCGCTGTCCCGGATCGTCGACCTGCGCACCGGGCGAGATCTGCTGCGGGCCGGCGGGCTCGGCGCCGAACTCGTGCTGCAGGAGGAGTACGCGACCCATCCCGTCTGGGGCGAGGGGCCGTGGCACCTGCTGCCCAAGGGCGCGGGCCGCGGCACCGGCGCGGCGCCGGCCGCGTCCGTCCGCGCCGAGCGCTGCCCGATCGGCCGCCGCGTCGTCGCCGAGTCGCGGCTGGCCGACCTGCGGATCACACAGGAGTTCCTGCTGTGGGACGGCGTCGACCGGATCGACGTCCTGGCGCACGTGGACGGGTCGATCGGGCAGGACCACCTGCTGCGGGTCAGGTTCGCCGCCGCCCTGCCCGGCGCCAAGCCGGTCGCCGAGGTCGGGTTCGCCGCGATCGGCCGGTCATTCGGCTTCCCCGAGTCCGACGCCGGACCGCATCTCTGGACGCTGGAGGCGCCCGCGCACCGCTGGGCCGGGCTCAGCGCGCCCGTCAGGCTCGCCCTGCCGGGCGGCCGGCGGCACGCGGTCGGGGTCGCCGAGGTGGTCGCACCGGACGGCGGCACCGGCGCGCACGCCGCGGAGATCCGGGCGCTGGTCGCCGCGCTGGCGAGGCAGGGCGTGACCGCCACCTGCACCGCCCCCGACGGGCCGCGGTACGGGGCGCTCGACGTGGACTCCAACCTCCCTGACCTGCGGATCGTGCTGGGCGCCGGCAACGCGTTCGCCGCCGAGGTGCTGGCCGCGGCGGGACCCGAGCACGGCGCCGCGCTGGCCAGGCACGGCCGGGTGCTCGTGCCGCCGGCGCGCCCGGCGGCGGCGACCTGGGTGCCGGGCGCCGACCTGCGCGGGCCGCGCGACCTGCCCGTCCTCATCATCGATGTCGCCCGGGGCGGCGCCGCGGACGGTGCGGGCCTGGCGGCGGCGATCGGCGCGCTGACCGACGATCTGGCCGACGCGACGATCGAGGTGCCGTACGGATCGACGCCCGAGGCGGCGGACGACTACTCGATCGGCCTGCTCAACCAGGGCACGCCCAGCTTCGTCGCGACGGCGGACGGCACGCTCTACCTGTCGCTGATGAGGTCCTGCAGCGCCTGGCCGTGCGGGGTCTGGCTGGACGGGGAGCGGCGCACGGCGCCGGACGGCTCCAGCTTCGCCTGGCAGCACTGGACGCACACCTTCTCCTACAGCCTCGTCGCCGGGCCCGGCGACTGGCGCGACGCCGGTTTCGTCCGGGCCGGCGCCGAGTACAACCACGCCGTGCTGGCCGCCGCGGCCGATCCGCACCCCGGCCCGCTGCCGCCCCGCGCGAGCCTGGCGTCGGTGGAGCCGCCGGACGTCATCCTCAGCGCTCTCAAGCCGCGCGGGAACCCGATGGCGGCGCAGCGGCCCGGCGACGCCGACCCGGCGGCCGGCCTCACGCTGCGGCTGTACGAATCGGCCGGGCGGCCGGCCGCCGCCCGCGTCCGCCTGTTCACCGGTCTCGCCGATCCGCTGGTCAGCACGGCCGTCGAGGACGATCCGCCGGCCGCAGCGGCGGGCCAGCGTCCCCGGGTGACCGAGGACGCGACGGTGGAGGTCGACCTCGGCCCGGCCGACGTGCGCACCATCGCCGCCCGCCCGCGAGCCGCCACGCCCGTGCGCGATCGTGCGGCGGTTTCCGGCGCCGAGGAGCCGGTGTTCACCCGCTACTGGCTGCACAACACGGGCCCGGCGCCCCTCGGATCCCTGCCGGTCGCCGTGCACCTGTCCCCCGCCTCCGCGCGGCTGGCCGGCCCGGGGGACGGCACCGATGTCGTCATCACCGTCGCCTGCTCCGGTTCGCCGGCCGCCGGGCGGATCGAGCTGGACCTGCCGGCCGGGCTCTCGGCCGCGGCGCCGCCACTCGACTACGACCTCGCCGCCGGCGGACACGCCGCGTTCACTGTCCCGCTGCGCGCGGACGGCATCGCCGCCGGCACGTACTTCGTCGCGGCTCGCATCCGCGACGGGCTCGGCCAGATCATCGAGGACGTCGTCGCGGTCACCGTCGGACCCGCCGATGGCGACGCGCGGTGGCTCGACGTCGAGTACGGGCCCGACGTGCTGGCGCTGGCCCCCGGCCGACAAGGCGAACTGGTGCTGCACGCGCGCAACCTGACCGGCGGGGAGGTCAGAGGCGAGGCACTGCTGCTCAGCCCGTACGGCACGTGGGGAACCGACGTCCACATCACCCCGCGGGCGCGGGGATTCGCCGTCGCACCCGGCTCCGCTGCCGAACTGCGCTACGACGTGGCCGCAGCGGCGACGGCCCGACCCGGCGCCCACTGGTGGGCCCTGGCCAAAGTGGCCGCCTTCGGCCGCCTCCACTACACGCGCGCCGTCCCCATCGAGATCATCGTAGATCCTTAGGCTTTTCTCTTAGGCATCTGGAACGCCGTGGAGCAGTCGGTTCCGATCACCCCGTCAGGGAAGTGATCCGAACAGGGGAAACCCGGAGGACCAGGCCAAAGATGGTTCTTCCAAGCCCGGATGTTCTACGATGAGACTTCGCCGCCAAAATGCGGCCAGCCACTGATATTTGTGTCGTCGATCCCTTCGCGGACCAGCGCTCGAGGAGGCCGAAGTTGGCTGCCCCGGTGACGATGACCGAGGTACTTGCCGCGAGTAAGGCTCCGCTGCGGTTGCTCCTCGTTACACCATCACCGGTCAATGATCCTGGGCGGCTCCATCCCGAAGCCGAGTTGGCCGCCGTCAATACCGCACTGGAGCAGGCCGGCGTGCCCATCGACGTCGTACGCCTCAATCCTCCTACCGTCAGCAATCTCAGAAGAGCCATCGTCACCGGAAAATTCGACATCGTACATATCGCCGCGCATTGCGGCGACGGGATCGAATTCGAAGATGAGGAAGGCATGGCGATAACCGTCAGCGAAGACGACTTCGCCGATCTTTTCGTCACCGACCACGGCAGCTTAGTCGTGCTGAACGGGTGTTCGACGGAACGCCTCGCCGACCGCCTCGCCCATGCGGCTCCCGAAACAACGACCCTGTCGCTGGCCGGGGACATCGGCCGCCGCGACGCGCTGCGTGCCGTCGATGAGATCTACGGATTGCTGTTCACCCCGGCCACAGCGGCGCATATCGCCCACGTCACGTCCCAGGCCGTGCTCCGGCACCGGATGGCCGCGCACACCGGCCCGCCGATCCAGGCGCGCGGCCCTCGGGCGAACTCATCGCTTTTCACTGTGGGTCTCGGGACCGGGCGGCCCACCTACTATTCGTGTGCACCGCCGGCGAACATGCCGCCGCAGCATCGGCCGATGATCGACCGGGCGGCGGAGCTGCGGGAGCTGCACCGCCTCCTCTTCGACGATGTGAGCAGCCCCTATACCGGCCTGGTCGGGATACCGGGGACCGGCAAGACCACGCTGGTCCGGGCGGGCGCCATGCGCTATGGATGGCGTTTCCGGGATGGAATTGGATATTTCTCGATGCGGCGGGGATTCGCGCCGTCGAATCTGGCCGAGGTCTTCGGCTGGCCCCGTACGGATGATCCGGTGACCGTACAAGATGCCGCCGGACGCCTGTCACGCGGCACGCATCTGCTGATCCTGGATGATATGGACGACGCGCCGGAGTCGACGATCGTCGAGGTCACCGGACTGTTGAACGCCTGGGACACCAGCCTCGGCGGCAGAGCCATTCTCGTCTTTTACTCGCATCGGCCGGAGTTTCAGTCCATCATAAGGGCCAACTGGATGACCGTACCGAAGCTTCCAGCGGATGCGTCCCGCGAGTTGATGGTGGCCTGTTTGGGAGGAGAGGACAAGGCCCGGCTGGCCGTGGGGACCGAGCACCAATTGTCCGAAGCATCGGAGTTGTGCATGGGACACCCGAAAACGATCGAACATGCCGCGTCCTTGCTGCAGCTCGGACAGCGCTGGCCTGATATGCGGCGGGATTTTGGACGATTCGGTGACGAGGGGCCACTCGCGGTGAACGACGAGATGCTTGGCCGGGTGATCGGCCTGCTGGAGAGACGCGCGCCGGCGGTTCGTGACCTCCTCACGGCCTGGTACGTCATCGAGGACAGCGCCCGAGAATCGATATGGCGCACTCTGGCGGGCGCCACCGGCGACCGTGAAAGAACCATGAAGAACATGCTCGATGCCGCCCTCAGGGAGCTGGACGGCGCCGCGTTGATTGACCGCTACCCGGACGGCGGTGATGTTCGCTGCGTCATGCATTCGCTGTTGGTAGACCATCTACGGCGGCGCCATGCGGCCGAGTTGTCGGAGGAGAAAATGCGCGAACTTGTGCGGGCCCAACTTGCCGAGCAGACCCGGCTGGCCGCCGAACAATACCCAACAGAAGAGTCCGGCAACGTCCGCCGTGCCCTTCAGGTTGCTGAGAATTTAGGGCTCTGGCAGGACATCCTGTCCTACTGCGACGCCGTCGTCGGCCACCAAAGCCTGCCGATTGTCCGCCGCGGCCCGTGGCCCATGGCTCGCGATCTATTGGAAACGGCGGTCCACGCGGCGGCGCAATGTGCCGACCAGGAACAAGAGGCCCGTTTTCTTGTCATCCGAGGCATGGTCGAATACCGGCTGGCCGCGTTCGATGTCGCGGCGGCCGCCTACCGGCAGGCCGCGGGCCTCGCGACCGCGGCACAGGCTGCCGAGTTGCGCATGCAGGCCCTTCGCGGCATCGGCCAGGTGCGGTATCGAATCGGGGACATCGACGGGGCCCAGCAGGTCTACGAGGATGCCCGGCGGCTGGCCGCCGACGAGGAGGCCGCTGCCGACATCGACCACCAGCTCGCCAAGATCCTTTACCGGAAGAACCGCCTCGAGATGGCCCGCAAGACGCTGCTGAAGGTGCGCGCCGCCCGCACGCGTCCCGGACGTGAGCGCGACCTGGCCAAGACGATCCACGAACAGGCCAGGGTGGAACACGCCGCCGGACGCGTCGAGGAGGCACAACGGCTCTACGAGGAGGCGCTTCACCTGGAGCGCCAGGTCAACGATCCAGTGATGGAGCAGGCCACGCTGTTCCAGTTGGCCAAGCTGGCCCTCGGCCGGGGGCGCAAGACCGAGGCTGAACGACTCTTCGCCGCCAGCCGGCGGATCTCGGAGGAACTCGAAGACCAGGTCTGGATCGTCCATGCCCGCTTCGGTCGGGCGCTCCTGGACTGGGACAGCGGGCACCACGACCGCGCGCTGGCCACGGCCCGCACCGCACTTGAAGAAAGCCGAGAGCTGCACATCGGGCTCACGGCGGAAATCCAAGAGTGGCTCGACTCGCATACGCAGTCCTCCTCCTCCGACGAAGGCAGCTGACATGCCGAGCATTGGCGAATCCATCGCCGCCAAACGACACAAGGCAGCCAGGTATGCCCAGGAGCAACACCGGTTCACGGTCGACCGGATCGATGTCACCATGACCTCAGAACACGGCGCTCGGAACATCACGTTCCAGGGCGGAGCCTGGTCCTGCACGTGTCCCTTCTTCGCGCTCCACGAAACGTGCAGCCATGTACTTGCTCTAGAGCTGATTCTCGATCACCAGGCACGACTGAAGCTGGCCGACCATGGCCGGGAGTAGCGATGCCGATTGCCATCGTCCGTCTGGCGGAACGCCCGCTGACCACGAAGTTCGGTACCTGGCAGGAAATCCTGTATTACGACGGCCAGGCGGAGAGCATCGCGCTGGTCCACGGCGACGTCGCCCACCAGGAAGACGTGCCCTGCCGAGTCCACTCCGCATGCGTTTCCGCGCATGTTTTCAACAGCATCGAATGCGACTGCCGGGAACAGATGGCGATCGCCCAAGAACTGATCCAACAGCACGGGCGCGGCATCGTCATCTGGCTTGACCAAGACGGGCGGGGAAGCGGGCATCTCGCCCTCATGCGGGCCGTCCGCCTGGCGGCGGAGCAGGCTATCCCCCAGACCGAGGCGTACCGCCGGCTCGGCTACGGCGACGACCGCAGGCGCTACGAGCAGGCGGCGGCGATCCTGGCGAACGTGCAGGTCGCCTCGGTACGACTGTTGACCAACAGCACCCACAAACTGCGCGCGCTCGTCCAAAGCGGCGTGACGGTCACCGGGCAGCTGCCGGTCGCCGTCGATCTCGTCACCCATCCGCAGTTACGCGGATACTACGAAGACAAGGTGGCCCACGGTCACGTGCTCGACGTCTCGCAGGGACCCTGACGATGACGTTGGGCGGCCTCGACCCATCCGCACGCGTTCTCGTCCTTGGAGATCTCTGCGTCGACACCATCGTGTCGGCGCCGCTGCCCATCACGTGGTCCGGTGCCGCCGCCATCAGTGAACCGTTGCTCCAGGTGCCGATCGCCGATCGGATCGGCGGCACCGCGTATCAGTTCGCCCGGGCAGCGGCCAGGCACGGCCTCCGGCCCACGCTCGTCGGCTGCGTCGGTGAAGATCCGGCCGGCGATCTGATCATCAACGAGTTGGCGTCACGCGGCCTGGATCACCACATCCAGCGCAGCCCGTCAGCACCGACCGCGCGGAGCGTCCTCGCCTTCGACGCCATGGGAGCACGGCTGATGTTCACCTCGTCGGTGAACGCGAACGACCAGCTGTCGGTCGACTTCGGCCCGGTTTGCGCCGACCACCCGTTGAAGGCGTGCTGGTTGTCCGGGATGTGCCTGCGGTCGCGTAACGCCGCGCGGTTCCGGACCGTCATCGAGGGGGTGGCGCACGCCCGGAGCAGGGGCGCGATGATCCTGCTTGACCTGGTGCCCCACACCTTTCACCGACTCTTTTCGAGTCTGCACGAGGTCATGTCCGTCCTGGGTGGATTGGACGGAGTGGTCGCCGACCTGGCGGCCGCCCGGAAGATGTTGGACTTGCCGGCCTCCCAGGAGACGACCGTTGCGGTGGCCATGCACGCAACCGCGGAAGCGCTGGTGGACATCGTCCCCTTTGCCGTTCTGCAGTGGCACGATGCCGAGCACTACCTTCAGCTGGCCGTTTCACGGTCCGGATTCACGGCGGCCGCCACGCGGCCGGTGCCCCAAGGGATCGCGCTCGTCGGGTATGGCGACGCGCTGGCGGCCGAAGCGGTACGCGACTATCTCGCACACAGCCCCGCGACTCCGGGACCTTCGCGAGTTTCCACCGCCCGTGGAGAGTGCTCCGCGAACGCCACTGGAGAGTCGCGATGACGAGGATTCACGCAGTCCTGATCGGCATTAACAAGTACACCGATCCCTCGATTCCAGATTTGTCGTACGCCCGGCAGGACGCCAGCGCGCTCCGCGACCTGCTCGCGGGAAGCGCACACGCATCGTCCGTCGTCACATACCCCCTGCTGGACAGCGCCGCAACGCGGGCGAACATCATCGACTTCATTGGCGTGGAGCTGCCGGGACAATCCCGAAAAGACGACATAGTACTGATATATTTCGCCGGACATGGGTCACCGGAAATCCACCCCGGTCTGGACAGACTCTCGCGTTTCCTGGTGTGTCATGACACGACCCGAGCCGGACTGCTCTCCACGGCGATCGACGTACGGATGGACCTGGGCAGGCTGGCCGCGCGGTTCACGTCCCGTCTCGTTCTATTCGTATTGGATGCTTGTTTCTCCGGATATGGGGGTGGGCGCGGCATCGCAGGGCCCCGGCTGGAAGAGCGCCGCCGCCTGAATCGCCCCAGGCCACGGCTCGATGCTCTGCCGCTCGGGGCCGGCCTGGTGTTCCTGGCGGCCTGCGCCGACGACGAGGTGGCATGGGAGGAACCGAGGCTGGGGCACGGCCTGTTCTCGTATCATCTACTGGCGGAGCTGAGCACACCCGGCAGCACGGACGTGATCGGCCTGCCGACTTTGTATGACCTTATCTATGAACGCGTGCGCGCGCAGAGTGGTGGACGGCAAAATCCGATCCTCTGGGGCAATGTCCAAGGCGCCCGGCTGCCGCGCCTGATCTGAACGGCTGGAGAGGAAAATGGCACGGGCTCTTTTGTTAACGGGGGAGAAGAAGGTCGGCAAAACCACCGGACTTCGGCATATTGTGGATCGGATCGGTGCAGAGCATTTTACCGGTTTCTTCGCGACCGAGCGCAGGGTCGCGGGCAGGAGGACAGGCTTCCAGATAGAGATGCTGGACGGGCGTTCGGGGCCACTCGCCTCGATCGACAGCGCCAGCGACATGCGCGTCGGGCGGGTCCTGTCCGACGGCCGCAAAAAGTACGGGGTTGATCTAGACTTTCTCGACAAAATCGCCGTACCCGAGCTCCGCTCGGTCCTTGCCGAAGGTCGACCGGAACGGGCATTGCTGGTCGACGAGATCGGCCCCATGCAGCTCTACTCGTCGTCGTTCAAGCAGGTCATCCTCGACGCGCTCGCCGGCTCGAATCTGCTCTTGGGCAGCATCATGCTGCCCAGCGAGCCGTGGGTGGACGATCTCAAGAGACGCGGCGACGTCGAGACGTTCCTGCTCACCTCGCAGAACCGGCAGAGCATGGTCGAGATGATGGCGCTCTACCTGGAGCAACATCTCCTCACCCAGCCCGCCGACCGGGTCAGCTGACTGCCGAAGACATACGAGGACGAGATTGACTCCGCCCGGTCGGGGATGATCCCGTGATGACCATGAGTGAGCAAAGCGCGGCGGATCTGGTGCGGGCGGCGCGGGAGGAGATATCGGCGGCGCCGCCGCCGAACCGTTTCCTCGACCTGCTCGAGGCCGGCCGGGTGCCCAGGGAGCGGCTGGCCGCGCTCGCCGGCGAGCAGTACCACATCGTCGGCAGCGACCGGCGCAGCTTCGCGCTGCTGGCCGCACGGTTCCCCGAGCCGCCGTCCGGTGAGGTGTTCTTGACGCTGACCGCCGGCGAGAACGAGGCGCTGCGGCTGCTGGCCGGCTTCGCCGGCGCGTTCGGCTGGGATGAGAAGGAGTTGCGGGCCTACCGGCCGCGGCCGCTGGCGCAGGCCTACCCCGCCTTCCTCGCCTGGAGCGCGCTGTACGGCACCCGCAGCGGCGTCGCGCTCGCGATGCTGGCCAACTTCGGCGAGTGGGGCGGCTACTGCGCCCGCGCGGCCGAGGCGCTGCGCGCCCGCTATGACCTGCCCGAGGACGCGGTCGCCTTCTTCCGCTTCTTCGCCGAGCCGGCGCCCGGCTTCGACGAGCGCGCCACCGAGATCGTCACGGCCGGACTGGCCGCCGGCGACGACCCGGGGGAGGCGCTGCACGCCGCCCGCATGATGCACGCCTACGAGCTGGCCTTCTGGGACGCCCTCGCCGAGGGCCTCTGACGGCCTCCCCCGGCGTCGCGGGGTCAGCGGCCGCCGGGTCAGCGGCCGCCCGGTCCGTAGGGGTCGGCGACCGTGCCGTCGGGACGGACGGACGACCGCAGGAACTCCGCGAACGTGCGGGATCCGGTGACGCCGTCGGTCAGCAGGTTGCCGCCGGCCCGGAAGCCGCCGGCCGTCCTGCCCGGCAGCGGGAGCGGCACGACCGGCTTGCGGGCCCGCACCGCCGCCAGGTACGCCCGCATGAGGTCATCGAGGCGTTCGACCCGAGGGCCGCCCAGGTCGGGGACGCGGCCGGCCGGCTCGCCGAGGGCGAGCCCGACCATCCGGTCGGCGACCTCGTCGACCTCGACCGGCTGGGCCCGGAAACCGCGCGGCACGATCGCCAGCGGACCCTTGGCCCCGCGGATCAGCAGCGCCAGCACGAACTCGTGGAACTGCGTCGCGCGCAGGATCGTCCACGGCAGCCCCGACTCGACGATCACGCGCTCGCCGGCGACCTTCGCCCGGTAGTAGCGGAACGGGATCCGGTCAGCGCCGACGATCGAGATGTACACCACGTGCGGCGCCGCCCCGCCCGCGCGGGCCGCGTCGACGAGCCGGCGGGTCGCTTCGGTGTCGCGCTCGGGGTGCAGGTAGTCGCGGTTGTAGCTGGCGCAGTGCACGATGACGTCGACGCCGTCCACGGCCGTCGGGAGACCCTCGCCGGTGACCAGGTCGCCGCGGACGGTCTCCGCGCCGTCGACCTGGGCGGCGCGGCGGCTCAGCACGCGGATATCGGCTTTGCCGGTCAGCCTCCGGACGATCGCCCGGCCGAGCAGCCCGGTCCCTCCGGTCACCAAGATTCGCGACACGTCAAACACCTCCGTATGCCACGTCGACAGGACGGGATTCGACGGGACATACCCGTGAAGGGGGGTGGAATGTCGGGCGAAGGATCAGCCGTGCCGCGGGCGCAGGCCGTCGAGCATGTAGGACAGAAGCCGATCGAGGTCCTCCGGTGCGGTTTCGGCCGCGTAGGCGACCGCGTGTCCGAGGCGGAGCAGGTCGGAGGAGTTGACCTCCGGACGCAGCAGCCCGGCCTCCCTGGCGCGATCGACGAGGGCTTCGGCGGCCGTGCGCATCGTGGTCTTGCAGTAGGCCAGCGTCCCGGAGTCGCGGTCGAGCATCGCCTTGATCATGGCGGCCAGCGCCCGGTGGCGCAGCACGTAGTCGGCCTGCTCCCGCATCCACGCCGGCAGCGCCTCCTCGATCGGCTTTTCCGCGAGCAGCTCCCGCACGCGGCCGCTCAGCCGCGTGACATCTTCGCGGTAGACCGCCTCCAGCAGGGCCACCCGGTTCGGAAAATGCCGGTACAGCGTGCCGGGCCCGACGCCGGCGCGGCGCGCGATGTCGTCGAGCGACGCCTCGGCGCCCTGCTCGGAGAACGCCTCGCGGGCCGCGACGATGAGGCGCTCGAAGTTGCGACGGGCGTCGGCGCGCATCGGGCGCGGTGGATCGGCGTCCCCGACGGGACGCCCGGCCGGTGCCATGGGGACTTCCCCTCTCCCGGCTCTCCGGGTGACTAGACGATAAACGAGTGGAACCGGAGGGTTTCTCCGAATAAGGTTGCATAACCGGAGACGCCCTCCATATTCTAGGGGTCAGTTAAGCGGAGACTGTCTCCACTTATTTCGACACCCCCTGGAGTCGCGTGTGACCGAGCGGACCCTGCCCGCCGCGGATTCGCTGGCCGGTCGCCAACGCCGGCCGCGGCGGCGATCGCGCCTCGCCCTTCCCGTCATCGTCACCTGCCAGCTGATGATCATGCTGGATGTCACGGTCATGAACGTCGCGCTGCCGAGGATCCAGGCCACCCTGCATTTCTCGCCCACCGGCCTATCCTGGGTGATCAACGCGTACACCCTGGTCTTCGGCGGGATGTTGCTGCTCGGCGGGCGGGCCGGCGACCTGCTCGGCCGGCGCCGGATGTTCGTCGGCGGGGTCGCCCTGTTCACCGCCGCCTCGCTGGCCGGCGGCCTCGCCACCTCGGCGGCCTGGCTGCTGGCCGCCCGCGTCGCCCAGGGTCTCGGCGGAGCGGCCGCGGCGCCGAACACGCTCGCCCTCATCACCAGCACGTTCACCGAGCCGCGTGAACGGGTGAAGGCGCTGGCGATCTTTTCCGGCATCGCCAGCGGCGGCTTCACGATCGGGTTGATCGTGGGCGGGCTGCTCACCGACGCGCTCTCCTGGCGCTGGGTCATGTTCATCAACGTGCCCCTCGGCCTCGCCGTCACCGCGCTCGCGCCGCGCCACCTGCCGGCGCCCGAGCCCGCGGCCGAATCGGGGGCCGGCCGCGGGCGGGGGCGCCGGCGCGCCGGGCTCGACCTGCCGGGCGCGCTCACCGCGACCGGCGGCGTGGCCGGCCTCGTGTACGCGTTCATCCGCGCGGCGACGGAAGGCTGGGCGGATCGGGTGGTGCTGGGCACGCTGGCCGCCGGGCTCGCGCTGATCGCCGCGTTCCTGCTCATCGAGACCCGGGCGAGCGAGCCGCTGCTGCCGCTGCGCCTGTTCGCCGACCGCAACCGGGCGATGGCCTACCTCAACTTCTTCATCGGACCGCTGGCCATGTTCGGGATGTTCTTCTTCCTCACCCAGTTCCTGCAGGAGATCATGGGCCTTGGGCCGCTGGCCACCGGGCTTGCCTTCCTGCCGATGGCCGTCGTGATGTTCACGATGACGCGGTTCATCCCGCGGCTGCTGCCCAAGCTCGGCCCGCGCCGGATGGCGGTGACCGGGACGTTGATGATGGTGGCCGGCCTCATCTGGCTCACCCAGGTGGGCGAGGGCAGCGCGTACGCCACCGGGCTGCTCGCGCCCATGATCTTGATGGGCGCCGGGGTCGGCCTGGCGTTCTCCCCGCTCAACGTGCTCGTGATGTCGACGGTCGCGCCGCGGGACGCGGGCGCCGCCGGCGGCGCGCTGCAAACCATGCAGCAGGTCGGCGCCAGCCTGGGCCTCGCCGTGCTGGTGACGATCTTCGGCCACGCCACGCGGGTCGCCGCCGCGCACGGCGCCTCCGCGCAGCACGCCCTGGTGGCGGGCATGTCGCACGCGTTCGTCGCGTCGACGATCTTCGCCCTGTGCACCCTGGCGGTGGCGACCACGTTCCGAAGGCCGGACGCCGCCTAGAAGAGGCCGTCGGGCAGGCCGAAGTGGACCTTGGCCAGCTCGCGCGCCGTGTTCATGTACTGCGCGGCGATATGCCCGTGGTACATGGACACGTCGCGGTAGTACCGCTGCATCCGCTGGCCGCGCCTGGCCGGCGACGATCCGGCCGCGCTGAAGATCGTCTGGACCGCCCGCACCGCGAGCTGCCCGGCCTGCTGGACCATCGCGTACAGCCGTACGTCCTCCTCCCGCGCGAACGGCTCGCCCGCCGCCGCCCAGCGCCGGCCGAGCTCCATGTAGCGCTCGCCGACCTGGAGCAGCAAACCCTCAGCGGCGTCAGTGAGCGCCAGTGCGGTCCCGTACGGCTGCTGGAAGTCCGGGTGGGTGTAGCGCGGAACCCGCGGCGGGATGGCCGTCTCCTTCGTCGTGATGATCTCCTCGTAGTCCGCCAGCGCCGCCCGGGCCGCGCCGATCACCGGGATCACCAGACCCGCGTGGTAGACCGCGTAGATCCGGCCCCCGTACATCGGGTTGCCGTGCAGCGCCGCCCCGGGCGCCGGGTACTCGAAGCGGGTCCAGTTGCCCACCGCTGTGCGGTGTTCCGGCACGAACACCTCGTCCACCCGCACGCTGTTGGACCCGCTGGAGTTCATGCCGAGGATGCGGCCGCCGCCCCAGTCGTCGAGGACGGTGAACTGGCCCGTGGGGACGACGACGGCGATGTTGGCGCCCGGCTCCCGCGGGTCGCGGCCGGCCACCATCGCGTTGCCCATGAAGTGGGTGGCGTACGGCGCGCCCGAGCAGTAGTCCCACGTGCCGCTGACCAGGTAGCCGCCGTCCACCGGGCGGGCGGTCCCCGACGGCACGGGGCGATGCGGACCTCGGTAGTCGCCGGCCGGCCCGAAGATCTCGCGCTGGCCGGCCGCGGAGAAGTACGCCCCGACGACCAGCGCGTGGTGCGACCCGAGGGTGAGCCCCCAGCCGGTGCCGGGATCGCCGGTCGAGATGGCCAGCATCGCCTTCCAGAAGGTCGGCACGTCGAACTCATAACCGCCGAACCGGCGCGGCTGGAGCATCCGGTAGAACCCGGCGGCGACGAACTCGCGCTCCACGTCCTCGGTGTGCCGGCCGAGCCGCTCGGCCTCGTCCTGCTGGGCGCGGACCTTCGGGATCAACGCCCGCGCGCGGGCGACGATCTCGGCCGGCGTCAGGTCGGGTTCGGGCGGGGAGATTTCGGGCCTTCCGGCCGCATCGCGGGCCTGGACATCCGTGCTCTCGGCCATACGTACTCCACGCGGCTGCGCACCCGCGCCCGGTCACCAAGAGAGGCGGAAGCGTCCTCTCCGTCGCCGCGGCGCGTTCCCGACGATATTCGCCTCGGCCCGCGACTCTCCAGGAAATCCCGTCAGGCAGAAGACCCACCCGCGGCAAGGCGTCCCGTCAGGCCGGCGCCCCCGGCAGCCCGAGGATCGCGGCGAGCTCGCGCCACTGCTCCCTCGGCATGGCCCCGCGCTCGGCGGAGACGACCTGCACGCACACGTGGTCGGCGCCGGCCTCATGGTGGGCGGCGACGCGCTCCCTGATCGTGTCCGCGTCCTGCGCGACGATGTCGGCTATGAGCCGGTCACTGCCGCCGTCGGCGAGGTCGGCGTCGGTGTACCCGAGCCGCCGCAGGTTGTTCGCGTAGTTGGGCAGCGGGAGGTAGAACGCGACATGGCCACCGGCGATGTCGCGGGCGCGCGCCGGGTCGGGGTCGATCACGACCTTGACCTCCGGCGCCAGCAGCCGGTCGGGACCGAGGATCTCCCTGGCGCGGCGGGTGTGCTCGGGGGTCACCATGTACGGGTGCGCGCCGCCGGCCCGGTCGCGGGCGGTCGCCAGCATGCGCGGTCCGAGCGCGGCGAGCACCCGCTGCCCGGGCGGGACCGGCGTCGGCGCGCCGTCCAGGCCGTCGAGGAAGGACCGCATGGCCGCCAGCGGGCGCCGGTAGCGCTCCTTGACGATCGCCTCGTGGCTCACCCCGAGCCCGAGCAGGAAGCGGTCGGGATGTTCGGCCGTGACGGCCGCGTGCTGGGCGGCGACCTCGGCCGGCTCGTAGTCCCAGATGCTGAGGATGCCGGTGGCCACCACGATCCGCGAGGTGGCCTTCAGCAGCGGCGTCGCGTGGGTCACCCCGGGGCTGAAGCCGAGCCAGATGGCGCCGAAGCCGAGCTCCTCGAGCTCGGCGGCGGCCTCCTGTGCGGCGCCGCTGGCGACGTTGTCGTCCATGCGCATGCCGGCGTCCCAAATGCCCACGCGGCCGAGGTCCATCACGCCTCCACTGTCGAACCCGTCCTGCCTCGCCCACGGTATGCCACGCCGCCGCCCGCGGCAGGCCGCCCCCCGCATGGCCGAGGCGCGTGTCGCCGGCCCGGTGTCCCGCGGCCCGCGGCTACTGGAAGGCGGCGTGGCCGGTCAGCGCACGGCCGAGCACGAGACTGTGCACCTCGCTCGTGCCCTCGTAGGTGAGCACCGACTCGAGGTTGCTCGCGTGCCGCATCACCGGGTACTCCAGCGTGATGCCGCCGGCGCCGAGGATGGTGCGGCACTCGCGGGCGACGGCGATGGCCTCGCGGACGTTGTTGAGCTTGCCCGCGCTGACCTGCTCCTGGGTGAGCGTGCCGGCCTCCTTCAGCCGGCCGAGGTGGACCGCGAGCAGCATCCCCTTGCCCACCTCGACCGCCATGTCGGCCAGCTTCCGCTGGGTGAGCTGGAAGGCGGCGAGCGGCCGGTCGAAGACCTCGCGCTCCCCCGCGTACGACAGGGCGGTCTCCAGGCAGTCGAGCGCGGCGCCGATCGAGCCGAACACGATGCCGAACCTGGCCTCGTTGAGACAGCCGAGCGGGCCGCGCAGGCCGCGCGCCTCAGGCAGCACGGCGTCGGCCGGCAGCCGGACGTCGTCGAGGACCAGTTCGCTGGTCACGCTCGCCCGCAGCGACAGCTTCCGCTTGATCTCCGGGGCGCTGAAGCCAGGCGTGCCGGCCGGCACGAGGAACCCGCGGATCCCCTCGTCCGTCCTGGCCCACACGACGGCGACGTCGGCGACCGAGCCGTTGGTGATCCACATCTTGGTGCCGCTCAGCACCCAGTCGCCGCCTGGTTCCCGCTTGGCCGTGGTGCGCATGCCGGCCGGGTTGGAGCCGAAGTCGGGCTCGGTGAGGCCGAAGCAGCCGAGCTTCTCCCCCGCCGCCATGCCGGGCAGCCAGCGCTCCTTCTGCTCCTCGGAGCCGTACTTCCAGATGGCGTACATCGACAGCGAGCCCTGCACCGAGACCAGGCTGCGCAGCCCGGAGTCGACCGCCTCGAGCTCGAGGCAGGCCAGGCCGTACGACACGGCGTTCACGCCGGCGCAGCCGTAGCCCGTCAGGTGCATGCCGAGCAGGCCCAGCTCGCCGAGCCGCCGCGCCACATCACGCGCCGGCATGCTGCCCGTCTCGAACCAGTCGGCGACCCGCGGGCGCAGCTCGCGGTCGCAGAGGTCGCGGACGGTGCCGCGGATCGCGCGCTCCTCGTCGGTGAGCAGGCCGTCGATCGCGAACAGCTCGAACGGGTGGACCGGGGATGGCGCCATCGGGTCTCCTTCCGTCGATATCAGGGTAAAGCGCCGCCCGGCGCGGGCGGTCGCTGACCGAGACCGCGTCATCGCTTTACGCTATGTTGTGGCCACGGAGGGCACTTACCGGCTGTGTCACCGTCATCGTCGGCCACGCCGCCGTCGTCGTCGCCGTCCGCGGCGACCGGCATCCGGCAGCGGCCCTTCCGCACCCGGGCGCGCCGGCGGCGCGGCCTGCCACGCCTGTCCGCGCCCGAGAACATGCTGTTCACCGCCGATGTCACGCTACCGGCCTTGCTGCAGGGTGACTACGGACCTCGACCGGCCGTCGTCGCGGCGGCGGCCCGGATCGGCGCCGGCCGGCGGGCCGTCCACCGGATCGCCAGGATCCGGCGTGACCACGGTCCGGGGCCCGTCTGGCTACGCCATCTCGGCGAGCCCGCTCTGCTGGTCGTCTCCCGCGAGGATGTACGGCGGGTACTGGAGGACCCGGCGCGTGAGTTCGCCGCCGACCCGGCGCGCAAGAAGCGTGGCATGGCCGTGTTCCAGCCGAACGGCCTGGCGATCTCCCGGGGCGCCGACCGGATCAGCCGCAGGCACTTCACCGACGCCGTCCTCGGCGCCGGTCTCGCCGAGTGCGGGCCGCGGTTCCTCGCCGTGTGCCGCGAAGAGATCGCCGGGCTCGTCGAGGAGATCACGGTGGCGGCGCTGTCGGGGTCCGCACGGGGCGGGCGCTCCTCGCACCGGCCGCCACGGACCCTCGACTGGCCGGCGTTCCACCGGACCTTCGAGCGGATCGCCCGCCGGGTCGTGCTCGGCGACGGCGCGCGTGGCGACGCGGAGCTCAGCCTGCTGCTCGGCGAGCTCATGCGGGACGCCAACCGGGCTCCGCGGCGCCGGCCGGCCCCGGCGCAGGCCAGGCTCGACCAGTTCATGGCGCACGTCCTCGGCCACGTCGCCGCGGCGGAGCCCGGCAGCCTGGCCGGGCTCTTCGAGCAGGCCCCCCAGGACGCGGCGACCTGCCCGGTCGGCCAGCTCCCGCAGTGGCTGTCCGGGATCCAGGACGCCCTCGCGATCAACGTCTACCGTGCGCTCGCGCTGATCGCCGCGCATCCCGAACAGCGGCGCCACCTGCACAAGGAGCTGGACGGCAGGGACGCGTCGACGCCCGAGGCGGTCGCCGCCCTGCCGCGGCTGACCGCCTGCCTGCAGGAGGCCATGCGGCTGTGGCCCACCACGCCGATGATCTCTCGCATCAGCCTCGTGGAGACCGAGTGGAACGGCGCGGCCGTCCCCCCGCACACCAAGATCCTGATCTATCCGGCCTTCCATCACCGCGACCGCAGGTACCACGACTTCGCCGACAGGTTCGCCCCTGACGTGTGGATGCCCGGCGGCGTCGCCGTGGGCGACTGGTCGTTCAATCCCTTCGGGCACGGGCCGATGGCCTGCCCGGGTCGCGCTCTGTCGCTCGTGCTCGGCACCGCGGCGCTGGCCGAGTTGCTCACCGCCTGCCGGGTGCGCCCGCTCGCCGGCGGCCTCGATCCGGCCCGTCCGATGCCGTACCAGCTCAACCCGTTCGCGCTGCGGCTCGGGCTGCTTCCCGGCATCGGCGGCCAGCGCCCGGGGGAGCTGTCCACGCACGCCACCTGACGGCGTTAGACCTCGACCACGACCGCCCCGGCGGTGTCGCCGGCCGCGCAGCCGGTGAACAGGCCGCGCCCGCCGCCGCGGTCCACCAGCGCGGTGATCAGCTCGACGATCGCCCGTGCGCCCGTCGGCCCCTGCGGATGCCCGTACACGAGGCTGCACCCGTACGGGTTCATCCGCTCCAGCGGGAAGCCGGTCTGCCTGGCGAACCACAGGTCGTTGACCGCGAACGGGTTGTGCGTGGTGACGACGTCGATGTCGGCGATGCCGAGACCGGCGTCGGTCAGCGCGGCGACCGCGGCCGGCACCGGCGCCTTGGGCATCATGGCGGGCGCCACGCGCGCGAACGCCACCGAGCGGAGCCGGACGACCCCGGCGCCGCCGCTGAGCTCCCTGGCCCGCGCGGGGGTGGCGATGACGATCCCCGCCGTGCCGTCCGCCGGGTGCGTCTGCGAGCCGAAGGTGACGACCCCGCCGGGCTTCACCGGAGCCAGCTTGGCCAGGCCCTCCGCCGTGGTCGGGTGCACGCCGGCGTCGGCGTCGACCACGGTCGTCACGCCCTTGCGGCCGGGGACGTGCGCGGGCACGAGGTAGGGCCTGGCGCGCACCGCCTCGTACTGCTCGTAGCGCAGCAGCGTGACCTCATCGATCTCGGTCCGGGTGAAGCCGCCCTCCGCGGCCACGTTCTCCGCGGTGTCGAGCATCGACCGGCCGGTGGTGGGATCGCAGGTCATCGGGTCGTTGACCCAATGCTCCACCGCGGGGGCGCCACCCGCCCCGGACGGCGTGGGGAACAGCAGGGTCGGGCCGTTGCTCGTCCGGTCGGTGGTCAGCGCGAGCGTCACCTCGTGCGCGCCTAGCTCGACCTCGGTCGCGGCGGCCCGGACACACGCGGCCGACGTGGCGCACGCCTGCGCGATCGTCGGGCCCGTCGCGTCCGGCGCGCCGAGCCGCCTGGTGACCGTGGTGACGCCGTAGAACGAGGTGAGCTGCGGCACGGTCGTGCCCAGGACGTAGTGAGTGATCTCGGCCGCCGGCAGCCGCCGCGCGCCGAGCGCCCGAGCCGTCACGTCCACGACAAGATCGACGCTGCTCATCTCGGCCAACGGGCCCTGCCAGCGGCAGAACGGCGACGACCAGGCCACTCCCAGCGGGATGGCCACGTTGCTGAATCTCATCTCGCAGACCTCGAGGGGCGGGTTCGACGGGATGGCCGGCTCGGGGCCGGTCGGGGATGCGGCGTGCGTGCCGCGCGCCGGTCCCGTCGCGGGGGGAGATTGTCACCGGCCGTGGGATCGGTGCGGCTGGTCCCTCGTGCGGTGATGGCCACCTCCGGGTGGCCATAGGGCCATGGTTAGGCAAGCCCGCACGACCGTCAACAACGGCCGCGCGGGCGGCCGGGCCCGTCCGCCAGGGCGGCCCAGCCGCCGGAGGCGGGGTGAAGGAAGACAGTAGTCGTGACGGGCTTGGTCGATCCGTCCCGCGTCAGGCGGCCCCGCCGGCCCCCGCTCATGGCGCGTCGAACACGCTGCTCGTCGTGTGGTGCCGGACGAACCCGGCGAGATCGGCGGCGAACTCGGCGAGCACCTGGCGGATCCGGATCTCGGCGAGCGGGCCAAGGGTGTCGTACACCTCCACGAACACCTCGCGGGCGCGGGCGCGCGGCCAGTCGGCGGGCAGCACCTCGGCCGGCAGCTCGGGGTCGAGACCCGGGAAGACCCGCCAGGTGTCCATCACGCTCGTGCGCGCGAGCAGCGCGTCCGTGGTGCCGACGCTGCCCAGCCTGATGCGGGTCAGCAGCGGCTCGAACTTGGCGATGAAGTCCTCGTAGGCCGTGCGCAGGTCGGCGAGGTCCCACGCCGCGATGGGCGAGCGCCCGCGGATGCCGCTCGCGCTGCGGAACACCGTCGCGCCCGTCACGTTGAGCTCGTCGAGCACCCGCTCCGCAGCGTCGGCCGAGACCCGCGGCGAGACCCACACGCCGTCGTACAGCGGCGCGAAGCCCAGCCAGCGCAGCCTCGTGCGCACGACGTGCCGCAGGTCTCGCTGCTCTTCTGGCAGCGAGAACGCCGCGACGGTCCAGCCGCCGTCCCACGGCAGCGTGCGCACCCCGAACATCATGATGTGCTGGGCGCCCTCGGTCAGCACCTCGGCGGCGTGCTCGGTGAGGCCGTAGTACGTCCGCCGGCCGATCTTCGACGACTCCAGCAGCCCCCGCCTGGCCAGCCGGCTGAGCGCGGCGCGCGCGCCGACCGCGGACACCCCGAACTCCTCGGCGATGGCCACCAGCGCCGCGGACGGCAGGTGCTCGGCCCTGCCGTACCAGTAGTCACCCAGCAAGGTGAGCAGCAGGTGCTGGGGCGAGGTGCCGCTCTGGAGCCGGGGCAGCCCGACCTTGGTCGCGTTGCTGCGCGCGGGCTCCGTCCCAACATGAACCACGGGAAAATTATACGCGTGACAAAAATTCTTACGGTCGCGAACCGAATGTAATATCTGGCGGGCGGAACTTCGGCGCGCGGCACGCCGGTGAGGGGCGCGGCCGATCCGGCTCGCGCGGGGCCGTCGCGGGTTCGCCTACGCGGCAAACCTACCGGAGCTGACTCGGACGCCACACATTATCGACTCGAGGGTCGGTCAGGGCGGGCCGCCCAGATAGGCGCCGGCCACCGACGGGTCGTCCGCCAGGTCGGCGCACGGTCCCTCGGCGGCCACCCGGCCCGCCTCCAGGACGTAGGCGCGGGTGCACAGCTCGAAGGCGAGCCGCGCGTTCTGCTCGATCAGCAGCACGGCCAGCCCGCGGTCGGCGTTGAGCTCGGCGAGGTGCCGGGCCAGGTCGGCGACGACGGTGGGCGCCAGACCGAGCGACAACTCGTCCACCGCGATCACGTCGGGACGGGCCATGAGCGCCCGGCCGACCGCCACCATCTGCTGTTCCCCGCCCGACAGGGTCTCGGCGCGGCGGTCGCGCAGGTCGCGCAGCCCCGGCAGCACCTCGTACACCAATCCTGGGTCGCGGGCATCGCGCCGGCCGCCGCCGGCACGCCACGCGCCCAGACGCAAGTTGTCCTCGACGGTGAGTCCGCGGAACAGGTGCCGGCCCTCAGGCACCTGGGCCAGCCGGCCACCGATCAGGACCCGGCCGGACGCCGGCCGCAGCACCCCGGACAGCGTGTTGACCAGCGTCGACTTGCCCGCCCCGTTGGGCCCGACGAGGGCCACCATCTCGCCTGGCTCCACCCGCAGCGACACGTGGTCGAGGGCGGTGGACCGCCCGTACCTGACGACGAGGTCGTCGACCTCGACCATCGCGCGCGACGCGGACTCCGTGGCGGCGCCGGCGGCCCGTCCGCCCCTCTCGTCGTGGCTCATGAGCCCCCCAGGTAGGCGGAGACGACCCGGGGGTCGGTGCGGATCCGCTGCGGCGTGTCCTCGGCGATGACGCGGCCGAGGTCGAGGACGGTGACGCGGTCGACGAGGCGGGAGACGAAGGCGACGTCATGCTCGATGAGCATCATGGTGAGCCCACCGGCGCGCAGATCTTCGATCAGCTCGGCGAGCCGCTCGCGTTCGCGCGCCCGCAGCCCGGACGCGGGCTCGTCGAGCAGCAGCAGGTCGGGTTCGGCGCACAGGGCCCGCGCCAGCTGCAGCGCCCGCTGCTGGCCGAGCGGCAGCGACTCGGCCGGCCGGTCGGCCCAGGCGTCGAGGCCGACCCGGGTCAGCGCGGCGGTCGCCCGCTCCCGGATCGCCCGCTCCTCGCGGCGGTGCGCCGGCAGCCGCAGCGCCGCGGCCGCGAACCCGTGTTTGGTGCGGGCGTGCGCGCCGACCATGACGTTCTCGGCCGCGGTCATGCCTTTGAAGATCCGGGCGCCCTGGAAGACGATCGCGATGCCGAGGGCGGCGCGCCGGTGCGGGGGCAGCCGGTTGATCGGCGCGCCGCGGAAGCCGATCGTGCCGCGGTCGGCGGGCAGATGGCCGCTGATGAGGTTGAACAACGTCGACTTGCCGGCGCCGTTCGGCCCGATCACGCCGCGGATCTCGCCGGCGGCGACGTCGATGTCCACGTCCCGGACGGCGTACACGCCGCCGAAGGACCGCGCCAGACCCTCGATGCTGAGCATATCGGCGGACCTCCCGGGCCTCGGTCACCCCGCCCGAAATGTACCATCACCTGGCGCCCCCGCCGTGATCATGCGGTTCCTCCAGCGAACGCACATGACCACGGCGGGAGCAGGTGACCCGCGTGGGGCCGTCGCACGCTCAGCCGCGCGGACGCGGGATGGCGTTGACGGAGTACGGAGTGGTCGGGGTCGGCGTGGTGGTGAAGCGGGCGTTGGGCAGGTAGAGCCGGCCGCCGAACGCGGCGACCGTGGACGGCACGTCGAACCGCGGGTCGGTCACCCGCCGCACCACCGTCCCTGCCGTGCCGCGCGCGTTGAGGTGCACCACCGCGACCACGTTGTCCCTGTTCTGGACGGCGTACAGGGTCCGGCCGCGCAGCAGCAGCCCGTCGCCGTTGACGAGCGTCTCGCCGCCGAGGTCGACCTGGCGCGTGGCGCCGGTCCTCGGGTCGACGCGGAACAGCAGGCCCTTGTTGGACTGGACGATGAGCAGGCCGGTGCCGTCCGGGGTGGGCGTGATCCCGTTGGCGTTGTTGCCCGCCGCGTAGGCGATGTCGCCGGTGAGCGGGATGGTCTCGGCGGCGGCCGGAAGGCGGCCGTGCCGCAGCGGCAGCTTGTAGAGCTGCGGGTTGGTCGAGTCGGTGAACCAGGCCGCGCCAAGGGTCAGCACCACGTCGTTGACGAAGGACGCGGCGGTGGTGAGCTGATACGACTTCACGATCGCGCCGGTGCGAAGGTCGACGACCCTCGCGTCGCCGCCGCTGGCGCCCGAGACGAACAGGCGGCCGTGCCCGTCCGTCTTCAGCCCGGTCGACGGGGTGCCAGGACCCTGGCTGAACACCGTGCCCACGCCGGTCCGCAGGTCGACCCGGAAGATCGAGCCGTCGACCCGCGACCCGATGTAGGCGAACGGCCCGGGTCCGGTCGCGATCCCCTCGGGCTGCCATCCGTCCGGGAGCGGGAACGACGTCGGGAAGGCGGCCTGGCGGGCGGACAGCGCGGCGCCCGCCGGCGATGCCGGCTCAGCCTGCCGTGCCGTCCGCTCGGCGGCGGCCGCCGCGGGGGCGCTGGTGACCAACCCGAGGACGACAAGGAGGGTCGGCAGTCGTTTCATGAAGACATCTCCGTCTCGTGAGATCACACGACGTCCTGCGCCAGTTATACGAAGGCGGCACGCGCCAGGGATCACTCGCGCGGAAATCCGCCGTTCGTGTACCGTTCCGGATTGAACATTCGTTCGACCACGATCGACCAGTGGGGCGTGAGGTGGCGACGACATCGGAGCCCGGCGAACTCCCGCCGCGCCTGCTGCGCCGCTGGGGCCTGCCCGACCCCCCGGACGCGCGGGTCGAGCCGCTCGGCCGCGGCCCTGCCGGGCGCAGTTGGCGGGTGACCGCCGGAACGGCGGCCTTCTTGCTGAAGGAGTTCGCCGGGGTCCGGCGCCGGCAGGTCGTCTTCCGGCATCGGGTCACGACCGCCCTCGCCGACCGGGGGCTCCCCGTTCCCACCGCGATCCCCACGGCGCCCCCCAGGGCGGCGGCGGCCGGCGACGGCAGGACGCTCGTGACCGCCGCAGGACGCGGGTACGGCCTCTACCCGTGGGTGGACGGACGGCGGCGCGGCGGTCTCGACCTGTCCCTCACGCAGTGCCAGGAGCTCGGCGAGCTGCTCGGGCGGGTGCACGCGGCGCTCGACGCGCTCACCCCACCGGTCCAGCAGACGTTGCTGGTGCCGACGGCGCGCGCCGCCCGTGCCGTGGCGGACATCGACCGGCTGCTCGGCGACGACGCCGGCGGCGCGGCGGCCGGGCACGCCGTCCCGGCGCTGCGCGAGCGGCGCGACCTGCTGGTGGAGCTGGCCGACCACCAGCCGCCCGATCTCGACACCGCGACGGTCGGGTACGTGCACGGCGACTTCCATGCCGGCAGCCTGCTGTACGGACGGACCCGCCGGGTGTCGGCCATCGTCGGCTGGGGGCGGCTGGCCGTCGGACCGTACGCGGGCGAGCTGGTCAGGGCGGCGGTGCTGCTGTTCGCCATGCCGGACGGGCGCGGGCTCGACCTGGAGCGGGTGGAGTCGTTCGTCCGCGGCCACGCGGCGGCGTTCCCGCTCGACGGCGGGCAGATCCAGGCGGCCGCCCACAGGGCGTGGTGGGAGCGGCTGTGCGACCTTGGCGGTCTCGGTCTCGGTCTCGGTCTCGGTCTCGGCGGGGCGGCCGACGACGTCCCGCCCGGTGGCGCTGCCCCCGGTGACGACGCCCTCGTCGCCTGGTGGACCGGCAACCTCGACCGCTCGCTCGACGCCTTCGCCGCGCCGTACGCCGCCGCGCCGTACGCCGCCGAGGAGGAAGAGGCCGGAGCGAACGCGAGCGCCGCAGTCGCTCGTGCGAGTTGACCCGCTTGCCTTACCGCCGGATCGCGGGCCGCCACCCTGCCGGCCTTTCCACTTCGCGCCCGGTCACCGCGTCTTGGTGACATTGACAGGCAACTTGACGGCGGTTACTTACTGTCCGACTAGGGTTTCGCTGTCATAATTTACTTTCGGCGCGCCATGGTGGTCACCGCGTCCGAACCACTGGAGGGTCCCGTGAGCCTGCAGGATCTCTCGTCCGAAGAGCCGTGGGACGACCCCTTCGACATCGACACGTCCGTGGCGCACCCGGCCAGGCGGTACAACTACTGGCTCGGCGGCAGCGACAACTTCGAGGCCGACCGGGCCTCGGGCGACGCGCTGGTCGCCGCCTTTCCGTCGATCAAGCTCGCCGCCATCGAGAACCGCAACTTCCTGCGGCGAGCGGTCGCCTATCTGGTCAAAGAGGCGGGGGTCCGCCAATTTCTCGACATCGGCACCGGCATCCCGTCCGCCGACAACGTCCACGAGGTGGCGCAGTCGCTGGCGCCTGAATCCCGCGTTGTCTACGTCGACAACGACCCCATCGTGCTCGCGCACGCCCGCCGCCTGCTGGCCAGCACCCCGGCCGGAGGCGTCACCACGTACATCCACGCCGACCTGCACGAGCCCGAGTCGATCCTCGGCAACGCCGACCTGCGCCGCACGCTCGACCTGGACCAGCCGGTCGCGCTCATGCTGATCTGGGTGCTGCACTTCTTCGAGGACGCCGACGACCCCTACGGCCGGGTCGCCACCTTGACCGACGCGCTCGCCCCCGGCAGCCATCTCGTCATCTCCCACGCCACCGCCGACTTCATGCCGGCCGACATGAAGAACGCCATCACCACCACGTACGCGCGCAACCGCAGCCGCGACCCGTTCCAGATGCGGGACAAGGCCGCGTTCGGCCGGTTCTTCGACGGGATGGAGCTGGTGCCGCCGGGCATCCAGTCGATCTCCGACTGGCGTAACGACGATCCGCCTGATCAGCGCGTCTCCGCGGTCGACACCTCCTCCTACGGCGCGGTCGCCCGGATCCGGTGAGGCGTACCGCCGCGCTGGAGGCATCGGTGAACCTGCGAGACCTGCCGCACGACGAGCTCTGGGAAGACCCTTTCATGATCGACACCTCGGTGGCGCATCCGGCCAGGCGCTACAACTACTGGCTCGGCGGCAGCGACAACTTCGAGGCCGACCGGATCTCCGGCGACGCCGTCGCCGCCGCCTTTCCGACCGTCCGGATCTCGGCGATGGAGAACCGCCGGTTCCTGCGCCGCGCGGTGACCTACCTGGTCGAAGAAGCCGGGATCAGGCAGTTCCTCGACATCGGCACCGGCATCCCGTCGGTCGACAACGTGCACGAGGTGGCGCAGTCGATCGCCCCCGATGCGCGCGTCGTCTACGTCGACAACGATCCCATCGTGCTGGCGCACGCGCGCAAGCTGCTGTCCGGCAGCCCGCGCGGCGCGACCGCCTACATCCACGCCGACCTACGAGACCCGGACGCCATCCTCGACAACGCCGACCTGCGCGCCACGCTCGACCTCGACCGGCCCGTCGCGATCATGCTGCTCGCCGTCGTGCACTTCCTGCGGGACTCGGACGACCCGTACGGCCGGGTGGCCCGGCTCACCCGCGCGGTGGCGCCCGGCAGTCACCTCGCCATGTCGCACGCCACCGTCGACTTCCTGTCGCCCGAGGCGCTGTCCGCGCTCGACGTCGAGATCGAACGCGACCGCACGCTCAGCCGTGACCCGGCCACGCCGCGCGACCGGGCGGCGTTCGCCCGGTTCTTCGACGGCATGGAGCTGGTGCCGCCCGGCATCGTGGCGCTGCCCGACTGGCGCAGCGAGGTGGCGCCCGGCGAGCGGCCGTCCGCCGCCGACGTGTCCTACCACTGCGCCGTGGCTCGCATCCGCTGACCCCACGAGCCCGCGAGGAGAGATCGTGAGCCGGCAAGACCCCGCACCGCCGACCGGCCAGGACTGGGAAGACCCCTTCGAGATCGACACCTCGGTCGCGCACGCCGCGCGCCGCTACAACTACTGGCTGGGCGGCACCGACAACTTCGAAGCAGACCGGATCTCCGGCGACGCCGTCCTCGCCACCTTCCCCACCACCCGCATCTTCGCCATAGAGAACCGCAGGTTCCTGCGCCGCGCGGTGACCTACCTGGCCGAGCAGGCCGGGATCAGGCAGTTCCTCGACATCGGCACCGGCATCCCCTCCGCCGACAACGTCCACGAGGTCGCCCAGGCGATCGACCCCAAGGCCCGCGTCGTCTACGTCGACAACGACCCCATCGTGCTGGCGCACGCACGCAAGCTGCTGTCCAACACACCCGACGGCGGGGCCACCGCCTACATCCACGCCGACCTGCGCGACCCCGACACCATCCTCGACCACCCCGACCTCCACGCCACCCTCGACCTCGACAAGCCGGTCGGGCTCATGCTGATCTCGGTCGTCCCCTTCCTCACCGACGCCGACGATCCCCACGGCAAGGTCGCACGCCTGACCGGAGCGCTCGCCCCGGGCAGCCATCTGGCCATGTCGCACGGCACCACCGACTTCCTGCCCGCCGAAGCCGCCGCCGTGATCGAGGCCATGGCCAGGCGCGAGGCCGCACGGAGCAGGGAGTCAGGACAATTTCGCGACCGGGCGGCGATCGCCCGGTTCTTCGACGGCATGGAGCTGGTGCCGCCCGGCATCGTGGCGCTGCCCGACTGGCGCAGCGAACTACCACCGGCCCAACGGCCCTCCGCCGCCGACGTCTCCAACTACAGCGCCGTCGCCCGCATTCGCTGACACACGGCGGACCGAAAGGAGAGGGTCAGTGAGCCCGCCAGAATCCCGCCCACTGACGGAGCACGACTGGGAAGACCCCTTCGAGATCGACACCTCGATCGCGCACGCGGCGCGCCGCTACAACTACTGGCTGGGCGGCACCGACAACTTCGAGGCCGACCGGATCTCCGGCGACGCCGTCGTCGCCGCGTTCCCCACGGCCCGCACCGCCGTCATGGAGAACCGCAGGTTCCTGCGCCGCGCGGTGACCTACCTGGTCGAAGAGGCCGGGATCAGGCAGTTCCTCGACATCGGCACCGGCATCCCCTCCGCCGACAACGTCCACGAGGTGGCGCAGTCGCTGGCGCCTGAATCCCGCGTCGTCTACGTCGACAACGACCCCATCGTCCTCGCCCACGCACGCAAGCTGCTGTCCAACACACCCGACGGCGGGTCCACTGCTTACATCCACGCCGACCTGCGCGAACCCGACACCATCCTCAGCCACCCCGATCTCCACGCCACCCTCGACCTGACCAAACCCGTCGCCCTCATGCTCATCTCGGTCGTGCCGTTCCTCACCGA